>NZ_CP130613.1:1954668-2606224 GCF_030623445.1 Pseudogemmatithrix spongiicola | reverse complement strand
CAGCGAGAACGCGGCGAACCCGCACTATGAGCCCAGCGCGCAGCACGCGCGGCGCATCGTGAAGGGTGATGTACTGCTGATCGACCTCTGGGCCACCAAGCAGCAGCCTGGCGGCATGTGGGCGGACCAGACCTACATGGCCGTGGTGGGCGAGCCGACGCCGAAGCAGCGCGAGGTGTGGGCGGCCATCCGCGATGCCCGCGATGCGGCGATTGCGCTGCTCTCCACGAAGCTCGCGGCCGGCGAGTCGGTGCAGGGTCGCGAGGCCGATGCGGCCGCGCGGGCGGTGATCGTCGAACGCGGCTATGGCCAGTACTTCACGCACCGCACCGGCCATTCCATAGATGCGCGCGGCTTGCACGGGATGGGGCCGAACCTCGACGACCTCGAGACCAGGGACGAGCGGCGGTTGATTCAGGGCGTCGGGTTTTCGATCGAGCCGGGCATCTACATCCCGGGCGAGTTCGGCATGCGCACCGAGGTCAACGCCTACGTGAGCCCCACGGGGCTCGTCGTGACGCCGGTCGAGTATCAGCGTGAGCTCGTCATCATCTAAGGACGTTCACCACGAAGGCACGAAGGGAGCCGCCGCGATCGTACGGCCCCGCAACCCCGAAGAAGCGTTGCTTCTTGGAGTCGCGGGGCCGTGAGTTTATCGCGGGACCCTTCGTGCCTTCTATGTCGATTCGACGGTATGTTCGTGGGACAAGGGTGCGGGGCGAGCCCGGTCGTGCCTCGGTTCGTGAAGACCGCCACGGAGCAGGGGCCGCGCCCACCCATCACGATTGCCGAGAGCCCGGACGGTTGGGTGGTGCCCACGCCCGACGTGGAGCCCGCATGCGGAAGGCCGGTGCCGGCGGCGATCCCCACGCGGAGGTCCGGATGTTTGTCGGCATCGATGTGGCGAAGGCGACCGTCGTGGTCGCGCTCCATCCGAGCGGCGAGACGTGGACGACGGGCACGAGCGCCAAGGAGTTGCGCGCGCTCGCGCGGCGCCTCGCGGCGCTGCGGCCTGCGCACGTCGTGCTCGAGCCCACCGGCGGCTACGAGCTCCCCGTGCTGATGGCCCTCGGCGCGCAGGCCCTGCCGGTGAGCCTCGTCGCGCCGGCGCGCGTGCGCGAGTACGCGCGCTCGCACGGGCAGTTCGCGAAGACCGACGTGCTCGACGCGCGGATGCTCGCGCGCTTCGCGGCCGAGCGGCCCGTGCAGGCCGTCACGCTCCCCGACGCCGCGCACCGCACCCTGATGCAGCTCGTCGCCCGCCGGCGCCAGCTCGACGAGATGCTCGTCGCCGAGCGGCTGCGCCTCGACCAGCAGCGGCTCTTCCCCGACTCGCCCGTCGTCGCCGACATCGAGGAGACGATCGCGTTCCTCGAGGCGAAGGGGCGCGACCTCGACCGGCAGCTCCAGGCCCACATCGCCGCGCACCCGCAGTGGCGCGAGACGGCCGCGCTGCTGCGCAGCGTCCCCGGGATCGGCCCCGTGACGGTCGCGACGCTGCTCGCGTTCCTGCCCGAGCTCGGGACGCTCTCGCGCCGCGAGATCGCCGCCCTGGTCGGCGTCGCGCCGCTCGCGCAGGACAGTGGCGCCTGGCACGGCCGGCGGCACATCCGCGGCGGTCGCGCCGACGTCCGCCGCGTGCTCTACATGGCCGCGCTCACGGCGGCGCACCACAATCCCGCGCTCAAGGCCTTCTACGCGCGGCTGCGCGCGCGCGGCAAGACGACGAAGCAGGCGCTCACCGCCTGCAGCCGCAAGCTCATCGTCGTCTGCAACACGATCCTCAAAACGAAGCAGCCGTGGCAGGCCCCGAGGCCCGCCACGGCATAACTCCTCACCTTCGAGACACGGTTGCTTCGTGGTGAACGCAGTTACGCGAACACCCGCCGATCGATCGCCATCGCGAGGAACAGCAACGCGAGATAGAGCAGGGAATAACCGTACACCCACCACGACGGCTTCACGCGGGCCTCGGGCGTCGCGGCGGCGCGCACCTTCCACACACCCCACAGCAGCAGCCCGCCGAGGACGAGGGCGCTCACGAGGTAGATGGGCCCGAAGGCACCGAACGCCACCGGCAGCACCGTGAGACCGACCAGCAGCACCGAGTACCACCACATCTGCGCGATGGTCTCCTCCTCGCCCCACACCAGCGGCGCCATCGGCACGCCGGCGTTGCCATAGTCGCGCTGCTTGTTGAGCGCCAAGGCCCAGAAGTGCGGGGGCGTCCAATAGAACACGATCAGGAACAGCAGCCAGGCCGTGAGGTCGAGCTGGCCCGCCACGGCCGCCCAGCCCACCAGTGGCGGGAAGGCGCCGGCCGCACCGCCGATCACGATGTTCTGCGGCGAGCTGCGCTTGAGCCAGCGCGTGTAGATGAAGACGTAGAAATAGAAGCCCGCCAAGGCCAGCGCCGCCGTGAGCACGTTCACGTACACGGCCAGCATCCACGTCGCGGCGGTCGCAATGCCCACGCCGAAGGCCAGCACCGCCGTGGCATGCATGCGCCCGCTCGGGATCGGCCGCAACTTCGTGCGGGCCATCACGTCATCGATGTCGCGGTCGATGTACATGTTGACCGCATTCGCGCCGCCGGCCATCAGGTAGCCGCCCAGCATCACCAACAGCACCGTCAGCACACTCGGGACGCCCGCGACGTACATCGGGGCCACCGTGGTCACGAGCAGCAGCGAGATGATGCGCGGCTTCGTGAGGGCGATCAGGTCCTTGGCGAGCGGCGCGTCGGCCATCACCGCGCTCACAGCCGGATCTCGCGCGACGTCGGATCGATCTGGATCTCGATCCTCGGCGGCCGCGTGGCCTCGGCCCACGCGAGGTACAGCACCGCGACCAGCGCCAGTGCGGGGGCCCAGGCGAACACCCGCTCCACGAGCGGGACGCCGGCGGCCGAGCGCCGCCAGGCCCGCTGCGTCGAGCGCAGGATGCCGACCTGCCCCGCCACGACGGCGAGGACGGCGGACCAGAAGAGGGCGGTGGCGAGGGCGCTGGGCATATTCCGACAAGAATTATCGCCTGTTCCACTCCCCGTTGGCAGTGGCCGCGCGTAGCTTCGCGGGATGGCAAACAGCACTGCGCCGCAGCAGACACCGTCGCCGACGCTGGCTCGCAGCATCGGGCTCTGGAGTGCGATGGCCGTCGTCATCGGGTCGACCATCGGCTCCGGCATCTTCCGCTCCCCGGCCGGCATCGCCGACAAACTGCCCGGTCCCCTGCCCATGCTCATGGCGTGGGTGGCCGGCGGTATCTTCGCCATCTGCGGCGCGCTCACCATCGCCGAGCTCGCCAGCGCGATCCCGAAAACCGGTGGCATCTACGTCTTCCTCAAGGAAGGCTGGAGCGACCGCACGGCGTTCACGTTCGGCTGGTCGCAGTTCGCGATGATCCGCGCCTCGTCGCTGGGCGGCATCTCGATTACCTGCGCCGAGTACTTCTTCCGCGTCATGGGCTGGGACTTGGGCGACCCGATGCCGGTGCGCTACACCGCGGCGGGGGCGATCCTGCTCACCGCCTTCTTCAATATCCGCGGTGCGAAGATCGGTGCGGCGTTCACCAACTTCACGGTGCTGGCCAAGTACGGCGGCCTGCTGTTCATCGTGATCGTGGCGTTCGCCTGGGGGGTGCCGAACAACGGCGTGGCGCACTACACGCCCATGCTGCCGCCCGGCAGCCTGAGCATCAGCGCCTTCGGGCTGGCGTTGGTGAGCACGCTGTGGGCCTTCGACGGCTGGGCCGACGTGTCGAACAACGCCGGCGAGATCCGGGACCCGCAGAAGAACCTGCCCAAGGCGCTGATCGGCGGCACCCTGCTCGTGATGGCCATCTACCTCGCGGCGAATCTCGCGTACCTGAGCGTCCTGACGATCGACGAGATGCGGGTCAGCCGGCTGGTCGCCGCCGACGTGGCGCAGCGGGTCATCGGTCCCGCCGGCGTGGTGTTCGTGTCCGTGACGGTCATGATCTCGACCTTCGGCACCCTGAACGCCGTGCTGTTCACCAGTCCGCGGATCTTCTTCGCCATGGCGGCGGACGGGCTGTTCTTCAAGCCCGTGGCCGCGGTGCACCCCACCTGGGGCACGCCGTGGGTGGCGATCGCGATGACCGCCACGCTGGGCGCGATCTTCGTCCTCACGCGCAGCTTCGAACAGCTCGCGGATGCGTTCGTGACGGCCTTCCTCCCGTTCTACTTCCTGGCCGTCGCCTCGATCTTCCGGCTCCGCAAGCGCGCGGATTACCAGCCGACCTTCCGGGTGCCGCTCTACCCCGTGGTGCCGCTGCTCTTCATGGCGGCGGTCCTCTACTTGCTGGCGAATGCGCTGATTGCCGAGTCCAGCCGCTGGCAGACCGCGGGCGTCCTGGGCGTCTGCCTCGTGGGCATTCCGATGTATCACCTGACAGTCGGGCGCAAGAGATAACGGTTCCGTAACCGTCCCGGACCGCCGTTGACCCAGGTGCGGCGGCCCGGCGAGGTTTTCGTTACATTTTCCCAGGTTGTACCGCCGCCCCCCACGGCTTGTCTCGGCCCGGCAAGGGCGCGTTGAAGGTTCCCACCCCACAGAGGAAATCCCGATGAAGCGTTGGATCCTCCGGTTGACGACTGCGCTGGCGGCAATCGCCGTCGCGGCGTCCGCCACGATCGCGTCGGCACAGGTGACCACGGGTTCGATCCGCGGTCTCGTGACCGACAGCGACAACCGGCCGCTCGAGGGCGCCCGGGTCACGGCCATCCACCTGCCGTCCGGCACCCAGTACATCGGTGCGACGCGCGCGGATGGCCGTTTCACGATCCCCGGCGTCCGCGTCGGCGGCCCCTACCAGGTGTCGGCCACGATGATCGGCTTCGCCCGCCAGAGCCGCGACGACATCCAGGTCGCGCTCGGTGCCGCCGCCGACCTCGTCTTCAAGATGGACGCGGTGGCGACGCAGCTCTCGGCCGTCACGGTGACTTCGGAAGGCGGCGAGCTCAGCTCGACCCGCACCGGCGCCGCGACGCAGGTCCGCCGCGAGGCGCTCGAGCAGCTGCCGACGATCTCGCGCCGCATCTCGGACTTCACGCGCCTCACGCCGCAGGCCTCCGGCAACAACTTCGCCGGCCAGGACAACCGTCTCAACAACATCACGATCGACGGTGCGGCCTTCAACAACTCGTTCGGCCTCGGCGGCCAGCCCGGTGACCGCACCGGCGTCGCCCCGATCTCGCTCGACGCCATCGAGGCGGTGCAGGTGAACATCGCGCCGTTCGACGTCCGCCAGGGCGGCTTCGTCGGCGCGGCGATCAACACCGTCACGCGCTCGGGCACCAACGAGTTCCAGGGCTCGCTCTACTACAATGTCCGCGACCAGGACTACGTCGGCCGCAACGCCGGCCGCCGCACGTTCAACCCCGGCACGTTCTCCTTCGACCAGATCGGCTTCCGCCTCGGCGGCCCGATCCTCAAGGACAAGCTGTTCTTCTTCGTGTCGTACGAGCAGGACGAGAACGAGCAGCCGGGTAACACCTTCCTGCCGCGCGACGCGACGCAGGCCGCCGGCGGCAACATCACGCCGGTGCTGCGCTCGGATCTCGTCGCCGTGCGCGACACGCTGCAGGCGCTGTTCGGCTACAACCCCGGCGAGTTCGAGGGGTACCCGGGCCTGACGCCGTCGAGCCGCCTCACGGCGCGCGTCGACTACGCGCTCAGCAACCGCAACAAGTTCTCGTTCCGCTACACCAACCTCGCGTCCGAGACGGACGTGCTGGTGTCGACCTCCAGCTCGCTGGGCTTCGGTCGCAACCGTGCGCAGTCGATGAGCTATACGGGGTCGAACTACACCATCCTCGAGAACATCGATTCGTACGCGGCGGAGTGGAACTCGCTGATCACCGACCGCATGTCGAATCAGCTGCTGTTCACGTACACCGCGCAGGACGAGTCGCGCGGCGCGATCAGCAACCTGTTCCCCTTCGTCGACATCCTGAACGGCGCCGGCCAGACCTACATCTCGTTCGGCTCCGAGCCGTTCACGCCGAACAACGAGCTGCGCTACAGCAACTGGCAGCTGCAGAACAACTTCACGATCTACGGCAACCGCCACGACCTCACCTTCGGCGTGAACATCGAGGGGTATGAGTCCGAGAACGTGTTCTTCCCGGGCAAGCAGTCGGCGTACGTGTACAACACGCTGGGTGACTTCTACGCCGACGCCCGCGGCTATGTGAACGCCTGCGGCACCGGCGTGCCGACGACGCCCTGCACCGCGTATGCGGCCTCGCCGGCCGGCATCGGCCCGCGCCGCTTCCAGGTCCGCTACACGAACATCCCGGGCCAGGTGAAGCCGGTGCAGCCGCTCGAAGTGAACTTCATGGGCGCCTACGTGCAGGATGAGTGGCGCGTCGGCCGTGGCCTCACGGTCACCGGCGGCGTGCGCGTCGATGTCGTGAGCTTCGGCAACACGGCAGCAGAGAATACCCAGGTCAACGGCCTGAACTTCCGCGACGAGGACGGCCGGACGGTGCAGTACAACACCGCGAAGCTGCCAGACGCCACACCGCTCATCTCGCCCCGCCTCGGCTTCAACTACGACGTGCGCGGCAACGGCCAGACCATCGTCCGCGGCGGTACCGGCATCTTCACTGGTCGCCCGGCCTACGTCTGGATCTCCAACCAGATCGGTAACAACGGCATCCTGACGGGCTTCACCTCGGAGGACGGTCCGGGCGGTACGGAGATGACCAATTTCCCGTTCAACCCGAACACCGAGCGGTACAAGCCGGCGACAGTCAATGGATCTCCCGCGCTGTCTTATGAACTCGCGCTCACGGACAAGAACTTCAAGTTTCCGCAGGTCTGGCGCTCCAACCTCGCCGTCGACCACCGCTTCGAGAGCGGCTGGCTCGTGACGACCGAGTTCCTCTGGGGCCGTGACGTGAACGGCGTGTACTACATCAACGCCAACCTGCCGGAGGCCGACGCGGCCTTTACCGGCCCGGGCGCCCGCCCGCGCTGGGTCAGCGACAAGTGCCCGACCGTCGATCCGGACGGGGCCGGTCCGATTCCCCCGCAGTTCACCGGCACGCAGACCAACCGCCTCAACTGCAACATCACGAGCGCCATCGTCCTCAAGAACCAGAACGTCGGCGAGACATACAACGCCTCGGTCTCGATCGAGCGCTCGTTCCGCAACGGCTTCTACACCAAGGGCGCCCTCGCCTACGGCACCGCCTCGAACACGGTGGACGCCGGCTCGATCGCCTTTGGCTCGTGGAACAACAACCAGCACCCGGGCGACCCGAACAACCCGGGCATCGGCAACGCGGCGGGCTACCAGGGCCGCCGTGCCTTCCTCGTCTCGAGCTACACGCGGGACTGGTTCGGCTGGGGCAACACGACGGTCTCGGCCTTCCTCGAGAACTTCACGACGGGCCAGACCAGCTACGTGTTCGGCGGCGACCTCAACGGCGACGGCGGCACCTCGAACGACCTCATCTACGTGCCGCGCGATGCGTCCGAAATGAACTTCGCGCCCATCACCGGCACGACGCCGTTCACCGTCGCGCAGCAGCAGGCCGCCTTCGAGGCCTACATCAACCAGGACCCGCATCTCCGCACGCGCCGCGGCCAGTTCGCGCTGCGTGGCGGCCTGATCCTGCCGCAGGTGACGCGCATGGACCTCAGCATCGCCCAGGACTTGAGCGCGATGTTCGCCGGGAAGAAGAACTCCCTGCAGGTCCGTCTCGACATCCTGAACTTCACCAACATGATCAACAGCGACTGGGGCCTTTCCCAGAGCGTGATCAACACGTCTCCGCTGATTCCGCGTCCGTTCCAGACCACGGGTACGGTCGGTGGCGTGCCGTGCTCGACGGCGGCGCCTTGCAACGGTCCGGCAGACGCCAGCGGCCGCGCGATCTACACCATGCGCGTCGTCAACGGCCAGCTCCTCAACCGCACGTTCCAGAAGAACGCCGGCACGGGTGACGTCTGGCGCATGCAGCTCGGCCTCCGCTACACGTTCAACTAAGGCCGATTGCAGGACCGTAACACAGACCGCCCCGGTAGCCGACGCTGGCTACCGGGGCGGTCTGTTTTGCTCCCCGACTGCAACGGCAATCACCACGAAGGCACGAAGCACACGAAGGACCGGCACGGATTTGCCGCAGAGGCACGGCGTTACGGAGGTCGCAGGGCGCACAGCAGCTGCCGCGTACACGACCACCACAAAGACTAGGGGGTCCGCACCGATACGTCGGTGCGGACCCCCAGTACATGCGGTTGCAGCTCTTCGTGTCGTTCGTGCCTTCGTGGTGAAAGCAGTTGCCGTTAGAAAATCGACAGCTTCACGTACTTCTTCGGATTCCGCTGGAAGTCCGCCGTCAGCGAGTCCAGCCGCGTGAGCAGCGCCCGCGTGTCGCGGTAAAGCCCCGGGTCGTTGAGCAGCAGGCCCGCCGAGCCCTCCGTACCCTCGAGCTTGGCCAGCACGCCGTTCAACTGCTGCGTCGTCGCCTGCAGGTCCGTCGCCAGCGCGCCCATGGCCGTGGCGGCGCCGGAAAGCGCCTTCACAGTGCTGTCCACGACCGCCGAGTCCACGGCGCTCACCACCTTGCGCACCGCCGCCTGCGTACGCGACAGCTCGGCGCTCTGCGCCTGCGCGATCCGCGTGAGTTCCGTGAGGAAGACATTCGCGTTGCGCACCGTCGCGCGCAGCTCGGCGAGGCCGCCGTTCTGCACGAGCTCCTGGTTCAGCCCGGTGGTCAGCGACTGCACGTCGCGGCCGATCGAGTCCACCCGGGCCAGCACGTCGCCGATGCCGAGGGCCGGCGGGCCTGCGGGGAGCGTGTCGCCGACGGCGAAATCGTCCTCCGTCATCCCGCCCACGGTCAGCGCCACCATCATGTCGCCGAACACCCCGTTGGGCACGATGCGGGCCGTCGTGGTCGTCGGCAGCTGGTACTCCTTGTCGATGCGCATCTCCACGACGAGGAAGCCGTCCCGGCGCATGCTGACGTCGCCGACGTAGCCCACCGTCACCCCGGAGAACAGCACGGGCTGGCCCGGCCGCAGGCCGCTGCCCCAGGCGAACACCGAATAGACCGGATACCCGGAGGTCAGCCCACCCCGGGCCAGCAGCAGGGACCCGATGACCCCGAGCACCAACGCCACGGTGGCCACGATTCCCACGAGGACTTCGTCGCGACGCTTCATGCCTGAAGATAGGGGGCGAGGAGGATCGCCGTGATGGCGTCCAGGATGAGGATGGCGATGGACGACACCACCACGGCCTTCGCCGTGCTCTGGCCGACGCCCTCGGCGCCGCCACGCGTGGTGTAGCCCTCGTAGGTGCACAGGTACGCGATCGCGCCGCCGAACAGCGTCGCCTTGATCAGCGAATAGGTCACCTGGAACTGCTCATAGCCGAGGCGCACGCCTTCCATGAACTGCGCGTACTTCACGTCCGTGATCGTCACCGCCGCCATGAGACCGCTCAGCACGCCGAAGACGTCGGCAAACACCGTGAGGATCGGCAGCATGATGATCGCCGCGATGAGCCGCGGGATGATCAGGTAGGCCACGGGGTCGAAGGCCAGCGTCTCCAGCGCGTCGATCTGCTCCGTGACGCGCATCGTGGCGATCTCGGCGGTCATTTTCGCACCGACGCGCCCGGCCAGCACCAAGCCGGTGAGCAGCGGACCCGTCTCGAGGATGACGATCTGCCGCGAGCTCAGGCCGACGATGCTCAGCTGGATGCCCGGGAACAGCTGGTAGCGGATCTGGATGGTGATGACGCCGCCGATGAACGCCGCGACCATGATGGCCAGCGGCAGCGAGTCCACGCCGATGGCGCGCATCTGGTGGATGACCTCGCGACTCCACGTGCGCCACTCCTTGAGCGCCCGCCACAGCTCGCGCGCGAACAGCACGCGCGCCCCGATGCCACCGAACAACGCCAGCGTCCCGCGGCCGACGCCACGGAACGCCCGCAGCCCGGAGCGCTGCACGATCGGAAACTGCTCGGTGGGACGACCAGCCACGCTATGGGACCACGCGAGAATGCACCTTAGGTGCGGACCTTGACCAGGAGAAAGGTGCCGATGGCCGTGAATAGCGCCCCCGGCATCCACGCGGCCAGCTCCGGCATCACCAAGCCTCCGGCGCCGATGGCCTGCGTCAACTGCAGCAACACCAGAAAGATAACCGTCGTCGCCAGCGAGATGGCCACGCCGTAGGCGGTCCCGCCGCGCTGCGTGCTCGTCGCCAGCGGTGCGCCGATGAGCATGATGATCACGCAGGTCACCGGGATGGCGATCTTCAGCATGCGCTCCACGCGCAGCTTCTTCACGTCGGCCCCGGAACGCTCCATCGCCACGATGAACTTGCCGAGGTCACGGAAGCCCATCTCGGCGGGGGCCTTCGGGTTCGCCATCAGCAGTTGCGGACGCTCGGTGAAATAGCGGTCCCGGAGCGAGTCGAACTGGATGCTCAGGTTCGAGAGCGAATCCGGGAGGATGTGCACGTAGCCGTTGGTGAGCGTCCAGCCCTCGCCCTCCCGGTACGTGCCGGCCTCGGCCTTGATGAGCACGGTCGGGAAGTCCGGCCCCGTGCCGCGACGCTCGACCTCCACGCCCTGCATGGACGCCGAGTTCACGTCGGCATAGGCAATCTTGTACACGCGCGCCTCTTCCGCCGCGTATGCGAAGTTCGAGCGCTGGTTCGCGGCGCGCACCGACTTCTCCTGCAAGAGCTCGAGGCGTCGCGCGTTGAACGGCGGGATGACCTCGGCGAGCCCGAGTCCGAGGATCGTCGAGACGACCGCGCCGCCGAAGATCGGCGCGATGAAGCGGTGGAAGGACACGCCGGAGGCCTTCGCCGCCGTGATCTCGCTGTGCCGCGTGAAGCCGCCGACCGTGAACACGGTCGCGAACAGCACCGCGGCCGGGAGGACGAGGAACATCGTCTCGGGGATGCCCAGCACGTAGGCGAAGGCGATGTCCCCGGCGGAGATCTCGCGCGCGAGGTAGTTGTCGAGCTTCTCCGAGAGGTCGACGATGATGACCAGCAGGGGGAAGCCCAGCGCCGTGGCGAACAGCACCTTCCAGAACTCGCTGAGGACGTAGCGGTCGAGCGGCCGCAGCCAGTGCCGCCGCCGGGTGTGGCCCGTGCTCATGCCGCCTTCCGCGCGAACTTCGTCTTCACGCCTTCGACCAGCCGTCCCCACCATTCACTCGACTCGCTGCCGCGATGCGTACTGCCTTCGCTGCCGAGCCGCGCGGTCAGGGTGATGCCGACCACGCCCAGCAGCGCGTTGGCGGCCCACATCGCGATGGCGGGGTCCACCAAGCCGCGGTCGGAGAGCGATTCGCCCACGAGCAGGCCGACGTAGTAGATGGCGAACACGCCGAGGCTGACGCCGATCGTGAGGCCCACGCCGCCCCGCGGGAACCGCAGCGCGATCGGCGCCCCGAGCAGGGCGAACACGACGCAGGACGCGGCGATCGAGAACTTCTTCTCGATCTCCACGCGATAGCGGTCGATCTGCGACTGCGCCGAGCTGTACTCGAAGCGCAGGCCCTCGAGGACCACGGAGTCGTAGTCGGGCGGCGGGGCATCGTTGCGGCTGGGCGGGTCCTGCACCGCGCGGAGGATGCCAAGCGAGGCCGCTGCGGCGGGGCCGGCGAGCGTCGCGGCCTGCGCCTCCTTCACCTCGCCGATCCCGCTCAGCCGCGTCTGCAGGGCGCAGTACCAATCCGCCAGCGGCCAGCGCTCACGCGGCGGCGTGGCGAGCGAGTCGCCGGGATTCCGCGCGAGGTGCAGCCGGCGCCACGCGATGTCGCGCGGCTCGCGCGCGGCGCGCACGCGGTCGTTGAGCTCGCAGATGGTGTACTCGCGGTCCGACTTGTAGCCGATGTTCGAGCTGCCGCGGTCCAGGCCGGCCGCGATGCCGCGCACGGCGATCCGGTCTTCCTCGAAGAAGCTCCGCTGCAGCCGTTGGGGCGAGTTGGCCTGGCTTTCCATCGAGTGGCCGTCGTACAGCGTGAGGATGAGGTCCGTGCCGCTGCGCGAGAACGCCAGCTGGCCGCTGTCGGCGAGGATGCTCCGCCGCGTGGTTGGGTCGCTGAGGTCGTAGATGGTCACGTCGTGCATGCGGTTCGAGCCGCTCTCGATGCGGGCCGCACGCAGGTACAACGAGCCGCGCACCACCTCGTTGATCACCTGCTCGTTGAGCGCCAGCGTCGGCTTCACGCGCGCGATGTCCTGCTGCAGCTGCGCGAGGCGATGGTTGGCCCGCGGCATGACTTGGTCGTTGAACCACACCATGCCCAGCGCCAGCACCACCGCCGAGAGGATCACCGGACGCACCAGCACCTGCATGCTCACGCCACTGGCCTTGAACGCCGTGATCTCGTTCTCCGACGCGAAGCGCGAGAACGCGTGCAGCGTGGCCACGAGCACGGCCATCGGCAGGGTCATCGCCAGCGTGAAGGGCAACGAGAGCATCAGGAACTCGCCGATGACCGTCCACGGCAGTCCCTTGCCGACGAGGTCGGGGAACTTCTTGGCGATGAAGTTGAGCATCATGAGCGAGGTCAACGCCGAGACGGCGAAGAGCAACGGTCCGAGATGCTCCTTCAGGACGTAACGATGCACGATCTTCACGAGGCGTATATTACCCCAGATGACGCCTGTTTCGCTCCCGTTCCGTCGCCTGGCCGCGATCGTGGCCGGTACCCTGACCATCGCCTGCGGCGGCACTGAGGCCGCAGACACGGCCGAGGCCACACCCCTGCCGCTCTCCGCGCGCGAGTTCGATGGGGCGGCGGCCATGGGCTACGTGCGGCGGCAGATGGCCTTCGGACCGCGGGTGCCGGGCACGGCGGCCCATCGCGCCACGGGCGACTGGCTCGTCGCCGAGCTCCGGAGCCGCGCCGATACGGTCATCGTCCAAGCGTGGACGCACACCACGGCGGACGGCCAGCGGCTGCCGATGCGGAACATCTTGGCCCGGATCAATCCGACGGCCACCAGGCGCGTGCTGTATCTCGCCCACTGGGACTCGCGCCCGATCGCCGAGAAGGCGGTGGACGCCGTGGCCCAGACGCAGCCGACGCCGGGCGCGAACGACGGCGCCTCGGGAGTCGCCATCCTCCTCGGCGTCGCCGATGCGCTGAAGCGGCAGCCGGCAACCGTGGGCGTCGACCTGCTCTTCGTGGATGGCGAAGACTGGGGCGACTTCGACACCCTCACGGACGTGCTGATCGGGTCGCGCTACTTCGTCGCGAACCTCCCGGCTGGCTTCGCGCCCGAGTTCGGCGTGCTCTTCGACATGGTCGGCAAGGCGGACGCGCAGTTCCTGTACGAGACGTACTCGATGCGCGCCGCCCCGGACGTGATCCAGCGCGTGTGGAGCACCGCGCAGCGGCTCGGCTACGGGGCGTACTTTCCGACGCGCGAGTACCAGCCCATCACGGACGATCACCTGCCGTTCATCGAGAAGGGCTTCAAGGTGATCGACGTCATCGACCTCAACTACGCCTATCACCACACGCCGCAGGACACGGAGGACAAGGTCTCGCAAGAGACGCTGCAGGCGGTGGGCGACGTTGCCGTCGCGGTGCTCCGCGGGCTCTGACGCCGCGGCGTGATGCCGCGGCGTGATGCCGCTGCGGGTCGCGATGCGGTGATGCGGGCCGGCGTGCCGCGCATCGAGAGTGTCAGGGGTGCCCACCCCTTCCGAGCGTCGCGCGCTGCTGTTCGTCGCGGCGGTCGCCGCCCTCGGGCTCGGCGTCCGCGGCCTGCGCGTTGTCGCGGCGGGGCAGGGACCCGCGACGCCCGCGGCGGCGCTCGCCGCGCAGATCGCGGCGGTGGACTCCGCCGTGTCGACTGGCGGACGGCCGCGGCGCGCGAAAGCCGCGCCACCGCGCACCGGCCCGCAGGCCCTCAAGGCCCCCCAGGCCCCGCTCTCGCGGGACAGCGCCGTCTTAGACGTCGACCAGGCCGACGTCGATGCCCTGGACCGCTTGCCCGGCATCGGGCCCGCGCTCGCGCGCCGGATTGTCGAGGATCGCGAGGCCAACGGCCCCTTTGGCTCCGTCGATGGCCTCCAGCGGGTGCGCGGCATCGGGCCTGCGTTGGCCGCGCGTTTGGCACCGCTCGTGACCTTCTCCGGCGTGCCGCGTCAGGCGCCGACGCGATGAGTCGGCAACGCGACGTCCCACATCCTTGACACTTGTACCTCCCGCCGTCCACCTTCACCCAGTCACGCGCCGTCGGGACCGCCTGGGGAGACGCCGGGGGGCCGGACGCGCCCCGTCCCGTGCCCAACGCATGACCGCAGCGGCGAATCCTGGTGGTGAACGGATCGGCGACCTCCTGGTCAAGGAGGGGCTGATCACGCGGGAGCAGCTCCAACAGGCGCTCGCCGAGCAACGCCAGAACGGCACACGCGTCGGCTACAACCTCGTGAAGCTCGGCTTCATCCAGGAGAACGAACTCACACGCACGCTGGCGCGGCAGTTCAAGATGCCGGCCGTGGACCTGTCGAAGTTCGAGGTCGACACCAAGATCATCAAGCTGGTCCCGACGGACCTCGCGACGAAGAACCTCGTGCTGCCGCTGAAGCGCGACGGCCGTACGCTCACCGTCGCGATGGCCGACCCGACCAACCTCGGCGTCATCGAGGACCTCAAGTTCATCACGCGCTACGACATCTTCCCGGTGATCGCCGGCGAGTTCACGCTGCGCAACGTCATCGAGAAGCACTACGAGTCGAACGAGCAGCAGATGTCGGCGCTGCTCAGCGAGATCGAGAGCCTCGAGGACGGCGAGGTCGAGATCGTCGAGGAGAAGGAAGAGGAGATGTCCGCCACGGCGCTGGCCGCCGCGGTGGACGATGCGCCCGTCGTGAAGCTCATCAACGCGATCCTCACGAACGCCGTGAAGATGGGCGCCTCGGACATCCACTTCGAGTGCTTCGAGAAGGAGCTCCGCGTGCGGTATCGCATCGACGGGCACCTCGAGGAAGTGATGAAGCCGCCCAAGAAGATGCAGCCGGCGCTGATCTCGCGCTTCAAGATCATGTCGGCGCTCAACATCGCCGAGCGCCGCGTCCCGCAGGACGGCCGCATCAAGCTCAAGCTCAGCGCCAGCAAGGTCGTGGACTTCCGCGTGTCCACGCTGCCCACGCTGTTCGGCGAGAAGGTGGTGCTCCGCATCCTGAGCCAGAGCAACCTGATGGACCTCGACAAGCTCGGCATCGAGCCGGCGGCCGAGCGCGACCTGATGGCGGCGGTGCGCAGCCCCTACGGCATGGTGCTCGTCACCGGGCCCACGGGCTCGGGCAAGACGACCACGTTGTACTCGAGCATCAAGCTCATCAACAAGGTCGAGACGAACATCATGACGGCCGAGGACCCCGTCGAGTACAACCTCTTCGGCGTCAACCAGGTGCTGGTGCGCAACGAGATCGGCATGACGTTCGCGGCCGCGCTGAAGGCCTTCCTCCGGCAGGACCCGAACATCATCATGGTCGGCGAGATCCGCGACCTCGAGACGGGCGGCATCGCCATCAAGGCCGCGCTCACCGGCCACCTCGTGCTCTCGACGCTGCACACGAACTCGACCGCCGAGACGGTGACGCGCCTGCTGGACATGGGCCTCGAGCCCTTCAACGTCAGCTCGGCGCTCAACCTCGTGCTCGCCCAGCGCCTGCTGCGCCGCGTCTGCGGCAACTGCAAGGAGCAGTACAAGCTGACGCCCGACGAAGTCGCCGGCGCCAAGTGGACGGAGACGACCACGCTGCGCGAACTGCGCTTCAAGCAGGATGCCATCGACGGCCTCAAGGCGCGTGCACCGGACGACGTGAAGCCCCTGCTCGCCAACATCACGCTCGACACCCGCTGCGTGGACATGCCGTTCTTCCGCGGCAAGGGCTGCGACCAGTGCAAGGGCTCCGGCTCGCGCGGCCGCCAGGGCGCCTATGAAGTCATGAACATGACGCCCGGCCTGCGCCGGCTCATCCTCAGCAACGTCGGCGCCGCCGAGATCAAGGACTTCGCGATCGAGGAAGGCATGCTCACGCTGCGCATGGACGGGTTGGTGAAGGTGTGGAAGGGCATCACGTCGCTGGAGCAGGTGATCACCGAGACCTCAGCCTGACAACTGCAGTTGGCAGTTGGTAGTTGGCAGTTGGTAGTTGGTAGTTGGTAGTTGGCAGTGACTCGTAACTCATAACTCACAACTCGCAACTGCCGTTAGATGACCTCCCCCACCCCCGCCGCCGCCCAGCAGGTCAACCTCCGCACCCTGCTCGAAGAAATGATCGAGCGCGGCGCCTCCGACCTGCACATCACTGCCGGCGCCCGGCCGATGATGCGCGTGGACGGCGACATCGTGCCCTCCAAGCAGGAGGTCGTCCTCCAGCCCAAGGACACCCTCCAACTGGCCTACTCGGTGCTCACCGAGAACCAGAAGAAGCGCTTCGAGATGGAGGACGAGCTCGACTTCTCGTTCGGCATCCAGAACCTCGCGCGCTTCCGCGGCAACTGCTTCAAGCAGCGCGGCTGCGTGTCGATCGTGCTCCGACAGATCCCGTTCTCCATCAAGACCTTCGCCGACCTGAACCTGCCGCCGGTGATCGCCAAGCTGGCCGAGAAGCCGCGCGGCCTGGTGCTCGTCACCGGCCCCACCGGCTCGGGTAAGTCCACGACGCTCGCCGCGATGATCGACAAGATCAACCGCGAACGCCGCGGCCACATCCTGACGGTGGAAGACCCGATCGAGTTCATCCACAAGCACCAGGGCTGCATCGTCAACCAGCGCGAGGTCGGCGCCGACACGAAGAGCTTCGGCTCGGCGCTCAAGTACGCGCTGCGTGAGGACCCGGACGTCGTGCTCGTCGGCGAAATGCGCGACCACGAGACCATCCACGCCGGGCTCACCATCGCCGAGACGGGTCACCTGGCCTTCGCCACGCTGCACACCAACTCGGCGGCCGAGGCGATCAACCGCATCATCGACGTCTTCCCCAGCCACCAGCAGGCGCAGGTCCGCGCCCAGCTGGCCTTCGTGCTGGAAGGCATCATCACGCAGACCCTGCTGCCCAAGCGGACGGGCAAGGGCCGCGTGATGGCCGCCGAGATCCTCGTCGTGACGCCGGCCATCCGCGCGCTGATCCGCGACGACAAGATCCACCAGGTGTACTCGATGATGCAGTCGGGCAAGAAGCACGGCATGCAGACGCTGAACGACGCCCTCTACTCGCTGTACCAGTCGCGCGAGGTGTCGGAGGAGGAGTGCCTGCGCGTCTCCGGCGACCCCAACGAGTTCCTGCGCATGATCGGCAAGTCGGTGGTCGAGGAAGGCCCCACGGGTGCGGCCAAGGCCGCGCCCGTGGCGGGAACGCGGCGTTGATCGTCAGGACCTGAGGAGGATACCAGATGCCAGCATTCGTCTACACCGCGCGCACCGCCACCGGCGAGCTCAAGTCCGCGACCATCGAGGCCGCGAACAAGGAAGACGTCGTCAACCAGCTCAAGCGGCTGCGCATGAACGTCGTCAAGGTCGAGGAACAGTCCAAGACGGCGCCCAAGACCAAGGGGTCGATCGCGATGCGCGACATCGTGATCTTCACCCGCCAGTTCTCGACCATGATCAACTCGGGCCTGCCGCTCGTGCAGGCCCTCGACATCCTGTCGAAGCAGTCGGAGAACCCCGTGCTGCAGGCGGTCACGCGACAGGTGGTGTTCGACGTCGAGTCGGGTCACACGGTGGCCGACGCGCTGGCCAAGCATCCCAACGCCTTCACCGAGCTCTACGTGAACATGGTGGCGGCGGGAGAGGCGGGCGGTATCCTCGACACCATCCTGCTGCGCCTCGCGACCTTCATGGAAAAGAACGACGCCCTCGTCCGCAAGGTGAAGGGCGCCATGATCTACCCGGGCGTCATCATGGGCGTGGCCGGCACGGCCATCACGGTGCTGTTGCTCTTCGTGATCCCGACCTTCCAACGCATGTTCGCGTCGGTGGGCCTCGCGCTCCCGCTGCCGACCCGCATCGTCATCAACCTCTCGGAGTTCCTGCAGTCGTACTGGTGGGCGCTCATCGCCGGCGGTGTCATCGCGTTCCGCTCGTTCAAGAGCTACTACGCCACCAGCAACGGCCAGCTCAACATCGACGCCCTGCTGCTCAAGGCCCCCGTGCTCGGCGACGTCATCAAGAAGTCGGCGGTGTCGCGGTTCACGCGGACGCTCGGCACGCTCATCAGCTCGGGCGTGAGCATCCTCGACGGCCTCGAGATCACGGCGAAGACGGCCGGCAACCGCGTGATTTCCGACGCCATCATGGCCTCGCGCGCCTCGATCGCCGGCGGTGACACGATCTCCGCCCCGCTGGCCAAGTCGGGCGTGTTCCCGCCCATGGTGATCTCGATGATCGCCGTCGGTGAGCAGACCGGCGGCCTCGACGAGATGCTCGGCAAGATCGCCGACTTCTATGACGAAGAAGTGGATGCCGCCGTCGGCGGCCTCCTCGCCCTCATGGAGCCGATGATGATCGTGTTCCTCGGCGTCGTCGTCGGCGGCATGGTCGTCGCCATGTACCTGCCGATCTTCGACATGATCAACGCCGTGCAGTAGCACGGAGAACAGCGAAGAGCGAAAGGGAAGAGCGAAGTCCGAAGCGCGAAGGGTGAAGGTCCGAAGGCAGGAGGGAGACCCCCTCAGACCTTCCGACCTTCACCCTTCGCTTTTCTTCCCTCGCGCGTCTCCTTCGCTCCTCGCTCCTCCATTTCCCTACGCGCCGTCAGGCGCCTGCCCGCTGGCAGAACCGTTGCCCGAACTCCAACCTTCGGCTGTGAGAGTCCTTTCCTGCGCGTTGTTGCTGCTCGCGCCGCTCGGTGCGGCGGCCCAGGTCGCGTCGACCCGTCCGCCGTTTCCCGTCGGCGAGGCGCTCGACTATAGCGTCCACGTGTCCGTGGGCGGCACGGTCGGCAGCGGGCAGATGCGCGTCGAGGGCCCCGTGGTCGAACGCGATGTCGTGACGTGGAAGCTCGTCTTCGACATGCAGGCCGGGCGCGGGCCGATCCGCGCGGTGGACCGCACCGTCTCGTGGCTGGAGCCGCAGCGCTTCCGCATCACGCGCTTCGAGAAGACCGAGCGGCACCCGCTGAGCCGCAGCGAGGAGCGGGTCTCGATCGAACAGGCCACCGGCACCTGGCGCGACGAGGTCGAGAACCAGCAGCATGAGCTCGGCTCCCGCGCGCCGCTCGACGAACTCTCGTTCATCTACTTCCTGCGCACGCTGCCGCTCGACCGCGATACGACCTTCGAGGTCTCGCGACACTTCGACGCGGCCCGGAATCCGACCGTCATCCGCGTCCGCGGTGAGGAGTTGGTCGAGACGCCCGTGGGGGTCTTCCGGACCCGAATCGTAGAAATGGATGTGCGGGACCCCAAGCGATTCCGCGGGGTAGGGACGATCCGGATGAACTTCGATACTGCGGACTGCCGGGTGCCGGTGCGCATCGTCAGCCGCATGCCCGTGCTCGGCACGACCACGCTACTGCTGAAGGGATGGGTGAGTCCGCCCCGGTACCCTGGCGCGATGCCATGCGACACATAGGGGATTGCCCTACTGTAAGGCAATCTCTGACCTCACCAAGGTTCCGGTAGCGCCTTACTGCCGGGGGTCGGTCCCGAGCGGATACTCCATCCACGAATCACGCAGCATCGGTGATTCGCCACGCAGTCCCCCGACTGGAGTCTTCCCAATGCGCGTCCCGACCCCTCGCTGGCCCCTCGCGATCGCCGCCCTCGTCCTCGTGGCGGCGGCGACGCCCATGCTCGATAGCCTCCGCCTCAAGCCCGAAAGCCGCCTGTGGTTCGACGGGACGTCAACCGTTCGCGACTGGAGCTGCAAGGCGACGCAGATGCAGGCGACCATCGATGGCGAGGCTGCGGCTCCCGCCGCCGTCCTCGACGGGCGCAAGGCGGTGCGCACGGTGGAGATGGTCTTCCCGGTGGCGTCGCTCGATTGCCAGGACGGCAACCGGACGATGAACAACCACATGCGGAACGCGCTGAACGCCACGCAGCACCAGACGATCCGCTTCCAGCTGACGGACTACACCCTCGCCCGCGCGGCGAACACGACGGGTGCACTCCAGGGCCAGTTGACGATCAACGGCCAGACGCGCGCCATCACCGTGCCGGTGCAGTTCGCCAACGCCGCCGGGGCGCTGCGCGTGACCGGCCGCTATCCGCTCGCGATGACGCAGTGGGGCGTGCAACCCCCGCGCCTCATGATGGGCACGCTGAAAGTCGGTGACACCATCACCGTGAACTTCGACCTCTTGCTCCAACCCTGATCGGCGGTCTGCCGATTTACATCCAGTGAGGACTCTCACAATGCTCTCGCGTCGCAACTTCCTCCCCGCCCTCGCCGCCCTCGCGTTTGCCGCGCCGCTCGCCGCGCAGCAGGCCCCGGCCACCGACGAAGCGCGGTTCCAGCCGCCGACCGTCGTCCAGTACCTGCGCCCCTACGACAAGCGCGGCATCAACATGTTCGAGACCCCGAAGGTCGAGAACGTGCCCTACACGGGCTTCGCGCTGCAGTGGGGCGCGGCCTTCACGCAGCAGTTCCAGGGCCTCAGCCACGAGACGGCCAGCTCGACGGCGCTCAAGCCGATTGGTAACGGCTTCAACAACGCCACGGCCAACCTGTACATGAACGCCCAGGTGGCCCCGGGCATCCGCGTGCAGCTGACGACCTACCTCTCGTCGCGCCGCCACCCGGAGACGTACGTCAAGGACGGCTTCCTGCAGGTGGACGCCTCGCCGCTCGACGTGCCGCTGTTCCATGAGATCATGAAGGTGACCACGCTCAAGATCGGTCACTTCCAGGTGAACTACGGCGACTTCCAGTTCCGCCGTACGGACAACGGCAACGCGATGTACAACCCGCTGGTCGGCAACGCCCTGATGGATGCCTTCACGACGGAAGTCGGCGTCGAGGCGATCGTGCAGAAGAACGGCCTCTTCGGCGTCGTCGCCGCGACGGGCGGTGAGATCAAGGGCCGCGTGGACCTGCCGGACAACCGTGCCCCCGCCTACATGGTGAAGGGTGGCTTCGATCGCCAGCTCAACGACGACCTGCGCGTCCGCCTCAGCGGCTCGTATCGCACGACCGCCTCGTCGATCAACAACTCGATCTACTCGGGCGACCGCGCCGGCTCGCGCTACTACTACGTCCTCGAGAACACCGCGGCCACCGAATCGGCCCAGGCCACGTCGGGCCGCGTCGACCCGGGGTTCACGGACAAGCAGAGCGGCTTCATGATCAACCCCTTCGTGAAGTTCCGCGGCGCCGAGTTCTTCGGCATGTACGAGCAGGCGCAGGGCCGCTCGGCGGCCGAGACCACGGAGCGTGAGGTGACGCAGCTGATGGCGGAAGGTGTGTACCGCTTCGGCCGCACCGAAAGCACGTACCTCGCCGCACGCTGGAACAACGTCTCGGGCGACCTCGGCGCGGCCGCGCCGGACGCCGACGTCACCCGCATCAACTTCGGCGGCGGCTGGTACGTCACCCCGAGCCTCCTCATGAAGGCCGAGTGGGTCAACCAGGAGTACAAGGGCTTCGTCGGCGCCGCGGACACCCGCAACGGCGGCAAGTTCAAGGGCTTCATGATCGAAGCGGTCCTCGCGTTCTGAGTGAAGACGGACGACGGAAGGCGGGGGGGAGCTTGGCTCCTCCCCGCCTTCCGCCTTTCGTCATCCGTCACTTAGCTTCCTCCAATGCGCCTCCCCTCGGTCCTCCTCGCCCTCGTCGTCGCCGGCTGCGCCGGTGCCCAGGCCTCGTCCACGCCGGCTGCCGCGCGCGATGCGATTCCCGCGCTCGATTCGGCCAAGCTGCTCGGCGACCTCTTCCGGCTTTCGCACGACTCGATGGCCGGGCGTGCGGCGATGACGCCGGAGAACGCGAAGGCGCGGGCCTACCTCGTCTCCGAGATGCGTCGGCTCGGGCTCGCGCCGGTGGGCGCGTCGTTCGAGCAGCCCTTCGCGATGCCGCGGCGCAACCGGCCCGATAGCGTGCGGGGCGTGAACGTCGTCGCGCAGGTGCGCGGCACGCGCTTCCCCGAGCGCGCCATCGTCGTGAGCGCGCACTTCGACCACGTCGCGCCGCGCAACGGCAACATCTACAACGGGGCGGACGACAACGCCTCCGGCACCGCCGCGCTGCTGCAACTCGCCGCGCACTTCCAGCGCCACAAGCCGGAGCACACGCTGATCTTCGCGTTCTTCGACGCCGAGGAGATGGGCCTGCTCGGGGCCCGCGCCTTCGTGGCGAACCCGCCCGTGCCGCTCGCGCAGATCGCCGCGAACGTCAACATGGACATGGTCGCCCGCGGCGATAACGGCACGCTCTGGGCGGTCGGGACCAATCCGCATCCGGTGATGAAGCCGATCGTCGAGGCCCTCGTCCCGGCGAGCGGCGTCACGGTGAAGATGGGCTACGACACCGGGACCGGCCGCGACAACTGGACCTCCCTCTCCGACCAGGGTGCGTTCCACGCGCAGGGCATTCCCTTCGTGTACTTCGGCGTCGAAGACCACGCCGACTATCACGAGCCGACGGACGATCCCGAGAAGGTCAATGCCGGCTGGTACTACAACGCCGCCCGCACGATCGCGGCGTTCGTGACGCGTCTCGACGTCGCGGTCGCCGGCTGGCCGCCGCGCTAGGCCGTCACCAGCCGACGCCGGACGGCGGCGGCCGCCGCCGCTTCACGCGCCGGTCCGCTGCCGCCGATCACCGTATACGCGGCCTCCATCGCGTCCAGTTGTTCGCGGAATGTCGCGAACAACTCCGCGCGGGCATGCGGCTGGTCGCGCACGCCGTCCGCCTCCCACGGGAGGTCCGGCAGGCAGAGCAGGTACAGCTGCGCACGCCGCCGCTGTGCTTCCGCGACGATCCACGGCGGACAACTCCCGTAGTAATGCCGCGCGTAGACGACCGTGCTCACCAGGTCGGTGTCATGGAAGAGCAGCGGCGGATCCGCCGCTCGCGCCGCGTCGTCGAGCGCCATCGCGAGGCGCGCGATCGGCTCGACCGTCGCGGCGGAGAGCGGCGTGGGGTCGGTCTCGACGAATCGGCGGGCCGCCTCGGGTACCCACGGCGCCCCGAACTGCGCGGCGAGCGCCGCGGCAAGCGTCGTCTTGCCACTGCTCTCCGGGCCGATGATCGTGACATGTTGCGTGCCGCCGTGTGCCATCAGGCCAGCGCCCCCTCGCGTGCCGCCAACGTCGCGCCCCAGCGCCGCCAGCCCTGCAGCGCGAGCCCGAAGAACGCGATGTACAGCAGCACGGTCGGCCACAAGCCTTGCGACGCGTACAAGCCGATGTACACGACGTTCACCACCGCCCACACGGCCCAGTTCTCGCGCAGCTTCCGCGTGAGCATCCACTGCGCCACGAGACTCACGGCCGTCGTGCCCGCGTCGAGCCACGGCGAGGCCGCATCCGTGAAGCGTGCGAGTCCCGCGCCCAGCGCCAGCGTCGCGATCACGGCGATGCCCACCAGCAACGCGCCGAGGCGCGCCGGGGTGCGCGTCACCTGCACGCCGGTGTGCGTGGCGCCGCCGAACTTCCACGCGTACCAGCCGTAGAGCGAGAGCGCGAAGTAGAACACCTGCAGTCCGGCGTTGGCGTAGAGCTGGGCCCGCCCCAGGACCACGAAGTACAGCGCCGTGTTGACCAGGGCCGTCGGCCAGCTCGCGATGTGCTCGCGGGTGCTGAGCCAGACGCTCACGACGCCGAAGCCGGCGGCGACCCACTCGAGGGGATCCATGCGCGGAGGCTAATCCCCGTCGGGCCCCGTTTACAAGGCGTCGCGGGAGGCGGCATCTTCCGCGCGTCCATTCCCGCCGAGGTCCTGCGTGCTGTCGCTGGCGTTGCTGCTCTCCCTCTCGATGGCGTCCCCCACCGTCGCGGTCCGCTGCGAGCCTGCGCCCGCGCCGTCGGCCGACGAGACCCGGGACTCCACGCTCGTCGCGCTCTACGACGCGGGTCAGCCGTGGACGGAGTTCCTCGGCGCGGCGCGAGCCCGGCGGGCGCAGTGGCTCGAGAATGCCGCGCGTCCGCTGGCGCCGGCCGATGCCGTGGCGCGGGCGCGCGCGCTGCCGGGCCGCTGGCGTCTGCTCGTGGTCGCCGTGGACTCCTGCAGCGACTCCGTCAACACGATCCCGTTCCTCGCGCAGTTGGTGGCGGCCGTCCCGCAACTCGACATGCGCGTGATCTCGCCTCGCGCCGGCCGCGCGCTGATGGAGGCACGGCGCACGCCCGATGGACGAGCCGCGACGCCCACGGTCATCGTCCTCGACGAGTCGGGGGCCGAGGCGGGATGCTGGATCGAACGGCCTGCGGCGTTGCAGGCCATCGCCATGGCCGCTGGCGCCGGGGGCGGCACCGCCGCCTTCGCCGCCCAGAAGGCGAGTTGGTACGCGTCGGATGCCGGTGCGAGCACGGTCGCGGAGGTCGTCGGCCTGCTCGAGCGGGCCGCCGCGGGCACCCGCGGATGTGACCTCGGGGCAGGGCAGACCCGTCAGTAAATCAAGCCGTGGCGTTGAATCCCCCCCGCGCCTCCGACTAGATTGAGGGGTTCCCACTCCAACCGGACCGTATGGCGAAAGAAGAAGCGATCGAACTCGAAGGGACCGTCAGCGAAGTGTTGCCCAGCGCGACCTTTCGCGTCCTGCTGTCGAACGGGCACGACGTGCTCGCGACGATGGCCGGCAAGATGCGGCGGTTCCGCATCCGGGTCCTCCAGGGCGATCGCGTCACGGTCGAGGTCTCACCGTACGATCTGAGCCGCGGCCGCATCACGTTCCGCCACAAGAACTGATCGACGCCACCGGGAACGCGAAAGGGGCGCGCATCCGCATGGATGCGCGCCCCTCATCGCTTACCGGCTATGACGACCGAACGCGCGGTCCAGCGGCTTAGTGCGCCGCGGCCTCGGCCTTCGGCTTGTCGGGCTTCTGGTAGGTGGCCTTGTGAATCGAGAACGCAGCCACGTTGGCGACGATCGCGAGCACGATGATGGCGGCGGCGAAGCCCCACCCGAGCTTGTTGGGATCGTGCGCAGTCCCGCTGTTCGACATTCGCAGCTCCACGTGAGGAGGTTCAGGAGCCGAATGCTAACGACTGACGGGGCGTTCCCGCCACTGGGGACGGCGGCATCTCAGCGGCCGCGGAAACGCTCGAGCGCGCGGCGGTCCTGCTTGGTCGGCCGGCCAGGCGCCGCTTCCATCGCGGGGGCCGCCTTCGTGAGCTGCCAATGCAGCTTCTCCCGGGCCTCGCGCGATGCGGCGGTCTCCTCATAGAGCCGCTGCGCCTCCGGCGCCGGCCCGCGGCGCTCCGACGTGCCCCGCACGACGACGATGTGTTCGTACGGCCCGAGGCGCAGCCGGAGCTCGTCGCCCGGCTTCACGGACTTCGCGGGCTTGGCACGGTCGCCGTTCACGTACACCTTGCCACCGTCCACCGCGTCGGCCGCCAGCGAGCGCGTCTTGAAGAAGCGCGCCGCCCACAGCCACTTGTCGAGCCGGACCGGGTCGGTCCGCAGGGGGGCGTTCTCGTCGTGCATGAATGCAAGCTAATGCTGACGGCCGCGGGCGTTCGCCGTGCCGTGCTCGTATCGGGTCTGTTCGGGTTGGGTGCCTGCGGCGATCCCGCCGCGGAACAGGCCGCGGCCGAGCGCGCCGTGCGCCAGGAGATGGCCGCCGCGGAGACCACGGCGCGGCAAGCGGCGGCGCTGCCGAGCGACGGGCTGTGGACGGAGGCGCACGTGATGGATCGCCTCCTGCGCGCCGGCGTCGCGCCACGCGCGAACCCCGACCCCGCGCCGGACGCCGCCTGGATGGGACAGCCGCCGATTCGGCTGCTGGCCGGGGGCGGGACGGTCTATGCGTGGATCTACCCGGACTCCGTGGCCCGCCGACGCATCACCGACCGGCTGGATTCGCTCACGGCCGCGCCTCCGGGGCAGACCACGCCGTTCGCGCCTCCGATGCTCATGGTGACGAACAACAACCTGGTCGTCGTCATTACGGGCGGCCGCCTCACGAATCACGAGCGCATCGCGCTCGCGATCCAGGCCGGCCTCCCCGTCATCCCGTAGCGCTGGGGGCGGTCCCGGGGGAACCCGGGCGGCCTCTGGGCGGTACAAGCGCAGATTTCTCCCCGACGGAACGGATTTTCCCCTCTTGGGAAAGCCGTGCCATGGGAACAAATTGCAAGACCGACATTTTTAGTCCCTGAAATGCCGACGACGTCATGAGGACCCTTCCGCGCGCTGTGCGCCTGACACAGCACATCGCCCAGCGTCTTGGGCTCGACGATCCCGGTGCCGCCTGGCGCGAGGATCTCCGTCGCCTGCACCTCCCGGAAGAGAGCGCCGCAGACCTCGCCGAGGCCATCGTGGAGAGTGGCCGGCGCTGCGGCGTCGCGTTCCTCCGCCAATCGTACGCGGCGGCGGAGTTCCGCTCCGCGATGCGTGACGTCACCGCGCCGCTGGCCATCGTGGCGCAGCAGCCGACGAGCGGCGTCTGCGGTGCCGTGGTCGATGCCGTCGACGGTGACGTCGCGATTGCCCGGATCCTCACGACCGATGGGATCGGTGAGCAGGAGCGCTTCGGCTGGGATGCCCTGTTCGAGCGGCTTGCCGGCAGCAGCGGCGTTGTCGGCGTGCTGTTCCCCGCCAAGGTGTTGCCGGAAGCGGTGCTGGGCCCCAGCGCCGATGCCGCGGACCGCACGCCGATGGAGCGCCTCTGGGAGCTGCTGGTCCTCGAGAAGGGGAACATCGGCCTGGTCTACGCCTACGCCACGCTGGTCGGCCTGTTCTCGCTCACGCTGCCGCTCGGCGTGCAGGCGATCATCGGGCTCGTGTCGGGCGGCCTGTTCCTGCAGCCGATCGTCATCCTCATCGCCTTCGTCATCCTCGGCACCGCGGCGACCGGCGTGCTGCAAGTGCTGCAGCTGAGCGCGGTCGAGCGCATCCAGCAGCGCATCTTCGCCCGCATCGCGCTGGAGTTCTCGCTGCGCGTGCCGCGCGTGAGTGTGGAGCAGTGGCTCAAGGACGACTTGCCGGAGCGCATGAACCGCTTCTTCGAAGTGGTGACCATCCAGAAGTCGTTGGGCAAGCTGCTCACCGGCGCGACGACGGCGCTGCTGCAGGTGCTCTTCGGCCTGCTGTTGCTCACGTTCTACCACTACTACTTCACGTTCTTCTGGATCGGCATGGTGGTGCTGCTCTGGGGCGTGCTGAAACTGACGTATCCCAAGGGGCTCGAGACGAGCCTCATGGAGAGCAAGTTCAAGTACCGCGCCGTGCACTGGCTCGAGGAGTTGGCGCGCACGGTGGCCTCGTTCAAGGCGGCCGGCCGCGCGACGCCGGCGCTGGCCCGCATGGACGAGCACGTGAGCGGCTACCTCAAGTACCGCCAGAAGCATTTCAAGGTGCTGGTGTGGCAGGCACTCTCGGCCGTGGGCCTCAAGGCGCTCATCACCGGCTCGCTGCTGATCATCGGCAGCGTGCTGGTGATCCAGGGCCAGATCACGCTGGGCCAGTTCGTGGCGGCCGAGTTGGTGGTGGTGACGGTGCTGGCGGGCGTCGAGAAGCTCGTCGACTCGCTCGACGAGGTCTACGACCTGCTCACCGCGGTCTACAAGCTCGGCGGCGTGACGGATCTGCCGCTGGAGCCGGTGGGCGGACTTACCCTGCCGGACGACGGCACGGGCATCGCCGTGAAGCTGCAGGATGTCTCGTACAGCTATCCCGCGGCCAACCGGCCGGCGCTGTCGGGCATCTCGCTCGACGTGCGCCCGGGTGGCAAGGTGGCGATCACCGGCTCGGACGGTGCGGGATCGTCCACGGTCCTCGGCATCGTGGCCGGCTTGCTGCCGCACTACGGCGGCGTCGTGCAGGTCGGTGGCATCACGCTCCGCGATGTCGATCCGGCGACGCTACGCGACCGCATCGGGCTCGTGCTCGGCCCGGGCGAGGTGTTCGAAGGTTCGGTCGAGGAGAACGTGTCGCTGGGGCGTGCGGGCATCAGCACGGCCGATGTGATGCGCGCGCTCGAAGCGGTCGGCGCGGCCGATGACGTCCAGGCCTTGGCGCTGGGGCTGCGCACGCCGTTGGCGAGCGGCGGGCGCGGGCTGCCGTCCACCCTGCGCGTGCGCCTGCTCATTGCGCGCGCCATCGTGGCGCGCCCGCGGCTCATCGTCCTCGACGAGGTGCTCGCGACGGTTGAGCCGGCGGCGCGCCACGAACTCATCCAGGTGCTGACGGGACCGAACGCCCCGTGGACGCTGTTCATCGTGTCGCACGATCCCGAGGTCTTCGCCTCGGTGGAAACGGTGTTGGTGCTTCGCGATGGCGTGACGCATGCGGCCAAGCCCTGGAAGGACCTCGCGAGCGACATCTTCGTGCGCGAGCTCGTGCCCAGCAGCCGGAGCGTCGCCTGATGGCCACCACCTCTGACCTCCTCGACCGCCGCGACGCCTCGCTCGAGAGCGTGCGCTTGCTCGCGCGCCAGCCCTCGCTGCGCACGCTGCTGATGTGGATCGGCGGCGTGCTCGGCATCATGCTCATCGTCGCGTTCCTGCCGTGGCAGCAGAACGTCGCGGGCGCGGGCGAGGTGACGGCACTGCAGCCGGCCGACCGTCCGCAGGAGGCCGTCGCGGCCATCGGTGGGCGCATCAGCGAGTGGTACGTGCAGGAAGGCGACTCGGTGAAGGTGGGCGATCCGATCGTCGCCCTCGCCGAGGTGAAGCAGGAGTATCTCGATCCGCTCACGCTCGACCGGCTCGGCGAGCAGGTGGCGGCCAAGCGGCGCTCCGTCGAGGAGAAGCGGGCCAAGGCCGCCGCCCTCGCCGACCAGGCCATCGCGCTGGACTCGTTGCGCACGCTGGCCCGCATCCGCGCGGACAACCGCATCCAGCAGATCACGGCGTCGCTGGCGGCGGCGCAGCTCGAGGACTCGATCGCGACCGTGCAGGCCGAGCGCATCCAGCAGCTGGAGCGCGAGGGCTTGCGGTCGCGCGCGGAGCTGGAGATGGCCCGTCAGCGGCAGCAGCGTGCGGCGGCGCTGGCCATCGAGCAGCGCGCCGCGTTGCTCACGGTGCGCGCCGAACGGTCGGCGGTCGATGCCGACTATGCCGAGAAGATCGCCAAGGTGGAGAGCGATCGCCGCGCGACGTTGGCCGAGGTGGCGGACGGCATCGCCGAGATCGCCAAGCTCGCGACGGGTGAGGCGAACATGTCCGAGCGCCAGGACCTCCTGATGGTGCGCGCCCCGCGCGACGGCATCGTCGTGCGGGCGTTGCGGGCGGGCATCGGCGAAGTCGTGAAGGACGGCGAAGCGGTCGCGACCGTGCAGGCCGCGAACCCCGAACTCGCGGTGGCGCTGCAGGTGAACGCGCGCGACGTGCCGCTGATTCGCGTCGGTGACGAGGTGCGGCTGGAGTTTGCGGGCTGGCCGGCGCTGCAGTTCAGCGGCTGGCCCAACGCCTCGCTCGGCACCTTTGGCGGCCGCGTCGCCGTCGTGGATCAGGTGGCGTTGCCCAACGGCTACTACCGCGTGCTCGTTGCGCCCGATTCCGCGCAGCCCGCGTGGCCGCGGGAGCTGCTCATGGGGTCGGGCGTGCGCGGCTGGGCGATGCTCCGCGAGGTGCGCGTGTGGTTCGAGGTCTGGCGCACGATCAACGGCTTTCCGCCGGCGGTGCCGCAGTCGGGGCTCACGCCGACCAGCGGCGGCAGCGGGTACTCGGGCACGCGCAACGCGGCGAGCCCGGCGCCAGCCAAGTCCGCCCCGTGAGACGCGCGGCGTTGGCCGCGGTGGTGGGCCTGCTGCTCGCGTCGGCGACGGCGCGGGCGCAGGCTGCGGCCTCCGCTGGTCCGGAGATCACGCTCGAAGCCTTCCTGGCCCGCGTCATCGCGCAGCATCCGCAGGTGCGGCAGGCCGAGGCCGCGCGCCGGCAGGCGGACGCGGATGCGCTCACCGCGCGCGGAGGGTTCGACCCCTACCTGAGCGCGATGTGGGACACCAAGCGTTTCAAGGGCATCGGCTATTACGATGAATTGGACGCGCGTCTGGTGCTGCCTACGCCCTGGGGCGTCGATTTCAAGCTCGGGTGGGAGCGCGCGGCGGGCCAGATCATCAACCCCGAGCGCGCCACGCCGACTGAAGGCTTGTTGTCGTTCGGCGTCTCGCTGCCGATCGGTCCGCGGATCCTGACCGACGAGCGTCGCACCGCCCTGCGTCAGGCGGAGATCGCCCAAGAGGCTGCGGACGCGGACCGCGACGCGGCGGTGGCGCGCGTGCTGCAGTCGGCCGCACGGGACTGGGGGCTGTGGTCCGAGATGGAACGCCGGGCCCGCATCACGGCCGAGGGCGTGTCGTTGGCGCGCTTCCGGCTGGAGGCGCTGCGGCGGCGCGTGGAGACCGGCGATGCCGCTGCCATCGACACGATCGAAGCGTTGGCCGAAGTGCGTTCGCGCGAAGTCCTGCGGCTCGATGCACAGGCCGCCGCGGCCGCGGCGCGGCTCGTCGCCGAGGGATGGCTGTGGCGGCCGGACGGTACGCCAGATCGGTTGCCGGACGGCGCGGTCGCGGCGCCGCGGGCGATGCTCGCGCAGGAAACGATGCTGCAGGACCGCGTCTCGGGCGATGGCCTGCGCTTCTTGGTCGCGCGGCATCCGTTCGTGCAACAGGCGACCGCGCGGTGGCGGCAGGCCGAGGCGGCGCGTCGTCTCGCGGCGGTGAGCATCCTGCCGAGCGCCAGCGTCGAGCTGAGCGGCCTGTCGGCCGGCGGCACGCTCGGGGACATCAATCCCCCGTCGCTGAGCGGCGAGGAGAGCAAGTTCAGCGGCAACGTGCGGCTTCCGCTGTTCCCGCGGCGCGAGGTCGGTCGCCTGCGGGCAGCGGAGGAGCGGACCCGCGTGCTGCAGCTCGAACGCGATCGCGTGCGACGCGACGTGGAGATCGAGGCGGGCCGCGCCCTGCTCGAGCTCACCACGGTGGATTCGCAGTTGGTGCGGCAGGAGAGCTTGGTCACGCTGCAGGAGCGGCTGCTCGCGGCGGAGCAGCAGCGCTTCGCCGCCGGCGAGAGCACGCTGCTCGTCGTGAACCTGCGCGAGCGCGCGCTGCTCGACGAGCGGTTGCGGCTTGCGGCGTTGGTGGCGCGGCGCGCCCGGGCGCTCGGCACGCTCGCGGTGGCGACGGGAACCCCGCAACTTTCGCTGGGTGAAACACCGGGTCGGACTCCACGGTAGGACGGATTCGACCGCCCCTCAACTCCGCCCATGCGCGCCCTGCGTCCCCTCGCGGCCCTCGCCGCCCTCGTCTGCTCGTCAGTTCCTGCCGCGGCCCAAGGCGGACTCCCGGTCAATCTCCAGGTCGGTCTCCCACAAGGGGAGTTTGCGAACAACGTCAGCATCGCCGGTGGCTTCGGCGTGGCCGGTCTCTTTCCGCTCGCGTCGGAGTTCGGCGTCCGGGCGGGCTTCGACCTCCAGATTTACGGCAGCGAGTCACGGCGCGTGCCGTTGGGCGGCGGTGTGCTCGGCTTGATCCTGGTGGACGTGACCACCACGAACGCGATCGTCGGCGGCAGCGTCGGCGCGCAAGTCGGCATGCCCAGCGGCCGCGCGAAGCCCTATCTGGCCGGGATGCTCGGGTTCTCGAACTTCAATACGGTGACGCGCGCCGAGGGCTCGAACTCGGAGGATGAGCCGTTCGCGTCGACGACGAACTCCTCGGACAACGCGTTCTCGAAGCATGTGCTCGCGGGCCTGTACCTGCCGCTGAAGGGCGGTGAAGTGCTCTTCGACATCGGCGGTCGCTACACGTGGAATGGCGAGTCGGTGCGTTACCTGACACCCGGCGGCATCTCCGAGGATGCGGGCGGCAACATCCTCATCAAGCCGAAGAACACGCGTGCCGACCTGCTCACGATCACGATCGGCGTCACCTTCCGCTTCGACGGGCAGCGACGTCGCTGAGGCTGTCCCGGATCAGTCGTCCGTTCGCCAGCGGCGCTCGCGCTTCACGCCCGAGCGCCGCTTCTTTTCGTCGAGCCGCTGCTCGCGCTGACCGCGGCTGGGTTTGGTGGCCCGCCGCGCCTTGGGCACCGTCAGGCCGTTGCGGACCAGGGCCGCCAGCCGACCGAGGGCGAGGGCCCGGTTCTGGGTCTGGCTCCGCGTATCGGACGCGACGACGCGCAGACCGCCCCGGGCATCGAGCTTGGTCGCGAGGCGGGCCTCGAGCCGCTGGCGCTGGTCGTCGTCGAGCGCCGTGGACTGGCGCAGGTTCCACTGGACTTCGACGCGCGTGGAGCTGGTGTTGACGTGCTGGCCTCCCGGCCCGCCGGACTTGGTGGCACGGACCACCAGTTCCTGTGCGGGTATCCGGACACGGGCGTTGACGAAGAGGCGTCCCTCCTCGTCCCAGAGATCAGGCGTCGCCACGAGGCCACCTGGTGTTGCAGAATGCGAGAGTAATCGTCACCTTAGAACTCTTGTGAAATGCAATACCGGAGCCCGACCTGACGCCTAACCGAGTCCGCACCCCGGAGCGCATACTCGCCGTGCTGGATCCGCGGCGTCTGCTGAACGGGATATACGTCGGTCGACTGCTCGTCGCGAGTGCCAACTTCGCGTGGGCGGTGATGTTCGCGCTGTTCGCGAACCCGATGAACACCGTCATCGCCGCTACGGCATTCGTCGCGGCGATGGCGCTCACGGCGACGTCCTATATCCGCACGGAAATCAACCGTCGGCACGCCGGGCCCGGCTTCCTGTACGCGCAGTTCGTCCACGACCTCCTGCTGGTGACCGTGGTCGTGCACCTCACCGGCGGCGGTGACTCGCAGTTCGCCGCGCTCTACATCCTGGTGAACGCCACCGCCGCGCTGCTGCTGCCGATCGGCAGCTCGTTGCTGCTCGCGCTGCTCGGCAGCGTGCTGTACGCGGGCGATGCCTTCTTGGTGAGCGGCGGGGAGATCTCGATCGCCCTGTTGCTGCAATTGGTGGTGTTCGTGCTCGTCGTGGTCGGGACGAGCTACATCGCCGGGCAGCTGCAGGAAGCGGGGCAGGGGCGCGAGCAACTCGAGGCGGAACTGGCCAGCGCGCAGGTGCGCGCCGCGGACATCCTCGCGAACATCCGCGCGGCCATCATCACGGTCGACGACCTCGGGCGCTTGCTCTACGCCAATCCGGCGGCGTCGCGGTTGCTCGGCGTGCCCTTCGAGGCGTTGGGGGGGCAGCCCGTGCTGCGGCAGCTGCAGACGGTCTCGCCCGCCGTCGCCGACGCGGTCGAGGCCACGATTGCCGGCCGGCACGGGGCCGCCCGCATCGAAGGGGCGCTCGCCCGTGAGGGCCGGACCATCCCCCTCGGCATCACCACGACGGCCGTCTCGGGCGACCTGCGTCCCGTCGGGGGTGCGACGACCGTGATCGTGCAGGACATCTCGGACGAGAAGCGCCTCGAGGCGCTGCGCCTGCGCGCCCAGCGCCTCGAAGCCGTCGCCGAACTCAGCGCCTCGCTGGCGCACGAGATCAAGAATCCGCTCGCGAGCATCCGCTCCTCGGTGGAGCAGCTCGCCCGCCGCGCCACGGCTACCGACGATGAGCGCACCCTCGGGGCCTTGATCACACGCGAGTCCGACCGCCTGTCGCGCCTGCTCTCGGAGTTCCTCGATTTCTCGCGCGTGCAGGCGGAACGGCGCGAAGAGCTGGACCTCCGCGACGTCGTGCGGTCGGCCGTCGCGCTGGCCGGAACGCATCCCGATCGCAGCGCGACCGTCGCCGTGGACGTGGACCTGCCGTCCGAGCCGACGCCGCTGGCTGGGGATGAAGACCTGTTGCATCGCGCGGTCTTCAACCTCGTGCTGAACGCGTGCCAAGCCGTGGGCGACCACGGCCATGTCGCGGTTTCATTGCGCGCCGTGCGCGAGGCCGATCGCTTGGCGGGGCTGCCCTTCGCCGGCGCCTCGTACGCCCTCGAGGTCCACGACGACGGACCGGGCATCCCGCCGGACATCCAGGACCGCCTCTTCGAACCGTTCGCGACGACCAAGTCCGGCGGCAGCGGCCTCGGCCTCGCCGTCGTGCATCGCGCCATCGAAGCGCATCGCGGTGTGATCCTCGTCGACAGCGATCGCGCCGGGACCCGCTTCACCGTGTATCTGCCCACCGACGACGACCCCTCGGGAGCGTCCCTATGACCGATCCATCCCGCCGCCCCACCGTGCTCGTCGTCGATGACGAGACAGGCATCCTGCAGACGCTCGAGATCCTGCTGCGCGCCGAGGGCTTCGACGTGCACACCGCCCACGGCGGCAAGGCCGCGCTCGAGCGCATCCCGCAGCTCACGCCGGACATCATCATCTCGGACGTGCGCATGCCCGGAGTCGGCGGCGTCGAGGTGCTGAACGCCGCGCGCGAGCACGACGCCGAGGTGCCCGTCATCCTCATGACCGCGCAGGCCACGCTGCAGACGGCGATGCAGGCGGTGAATGCCGGCGCGTTCTACTACATCCAGAAGCCGTTCCGCAACGACGAGCTGCTGGCCATCCTGCGGCGGGCGGCGGAGCATCGCGCGCTGCGCCTCGAGAACAAGTCGCTGAAGCGCGAGATGAAGCGGCGCGAGCGGAAGAACGCACCGGCCCCGGTCGGCGCGCACCCGGCGTGGATCGAGGCGCTGTCGCTCGCCGAGGCGGTGGCGCACACGGAGTCGACGGTACTGATCACCGGCGAGTCCGGCACGGGCAAGGAGGTCGTGGCGCGCTACATCCACGAGCTCTCGATGCGCGCCGAGGCGACGTTCGCGTCCATCAATTGCGGCGCGTTGCCCGAGGGCCTGCTCGAGAGCGAACTGTTCGGGCACGTGAAGGGCTCGTTCACCGGCGCCGTGAAGGACAAGGAGGGCCTGTTCACCGCGGCGGCCGGCGGCACGTTCTTCCTCGACGAGATCGGCGAGACCACGCCAGCCACCCAAGTGAAGCTGCTGCGCGTGCTGCAGCACCGCGAAGTGATTCCCGTCGGCGCCACCGAAGCGGTGCCCATCGACACGCGCATCATCGCCGCGACGAACCGCGACCTTGAGGAGGAGATCCGGCGCGGGGCGTTCCGCCGCGACCTGTTCTATCGCCTCAACGTCATCGCCATCCACCTGCCGCCGCTGCGCGAGCGCCGGGAGGACATCCCGCTGCTCGCCGAGGCCTTCCTCCGCCGCGGCGCCGCGCTGCGCGGGGGCGAGACGAAGCAGCTGAGCCAAGAGGCGGGTGACGCGCTGCGCGAGTACAACTGGCCGGGTAACGTGCGCGAGCTCGAGAACGCGCTGGAGCGCGCGCTCATCCTCACGCATGGGCCGACCATCCAACTCAGCGCCCTGCCGGAACGCATCACCGAACGCCGCAGCGAGCCGCTGATCGCCGACCGCATCGCGGCCAACCCGACGCTGGAGTTGATCGAGCGGGCGTACATCCAATGGGTGCTGCAGAGCGAGGGGGGCAACAAGACCCGCGCGGCCGAGGTGTTGGGCATCGATCCGTCCACGCTGCACCGCAAGCTGTCGCGGTACGGAGGCGAGGCGTGAGGATCGCCATGATGGCGGGGAGCATCCGCGCGCGTCTCGACCAGGTGACCCCGACGCGCGCCGCGCTGCTCACGGCGGTGATCACCCTGCTCGCGGGACTGCTGACCCTGACCACGGACCTGATCGGCGTCTTTCACGACGATGCCGTCTACGTGCTGATCGGCAAGGCCGTGGCCGAAGGGCAGGGTTTCGTGAACCCGCACCTCCCGGGCACGCCGGCGGCGATCCACTTCCCCCCGCTCTTCCCGTTGCTGCTCGCCGGCGTGCTCAAGCTCGCGCCGTCGTTCGCGGCGGGACTGGCCTGGATCAAGTTCGTGAATCCGGTGCTGCTCGCCATCGCGGCGTACGGCATGACGCTCGGGATCATCCGCTGGTTCGGTCTCGCGCCGTGGGTTGCCGCGGTGGTGATGCTCGCCTCGACCGTGAGCCTGCCGATGCTGGTGCTCACGAACGTCGTGATCTCCGAGCCGATGTTCGTGGCCCTCTTCGCGCCGACGGTCTTCGCCGCCGAGCGCCTGCGCCGCCGGGACGACCTGCCCGCCATCCTCCTCGCGGCCGCGCTCGCCGCCGCGTTGATCCTGACGCGCACCATCGGTGCGTCGGTGGTGATGGCGGCGTCGATGGTCTTCGTGCTCGAGCGCCGGTGGCGCGCGCTGTTCGGCTATGGGCTGCTCGTCGGCATCCTGCTCCTGCCGTGGCAGCTGTTCGTGGCGAAGCATGCGGGTGCGTACCCGCCCGAACTCGTCGGCGCCTACGGCAACTACCTGTCATGGGTCGGTGCCGGGTACCGCGAGAACGGGCTGCCGTTCGTCGCGGCCGTCTTCGAAAAGAACGTCGGCGACCTCTGGTGGTACGCCAAGGTGGTCCTGACCTCGACACTCGAGGCGAGCGCGCTCGGGACGGGTGCCGGCATCATCGCGTTCGCGCTGGCGCTCGGGGGGCTGGCGCTCGGACTTCGCCGTTCGCCGTCGCGCGTGGTCACGCTCGCGTTCGCCGGTTACATGGCCATCGTCCTCGTGTGGCCGTTCACCGTGCATCGCTTCGTCTGGACGTTGTGGCCGATCGTCGTCGCGCTGGCCTTCGTCGGGTTCCGCGAAGCCCTGCGGGAGTTGCGGGGCGCCGGGCGGCCGCGCGCCGCCGTCGGGCTCGTCGGCGTCGGCGCGCTCCTGTTGGTGGGATACGGCACCTACAACGGACGGGGGCTCGCGCTCGGCTGGGCGAGCAATGCGTCCCATGAAGTGTCGGCCTACGCCGAGATCCTCGTGCGCTACGTCAATGCCGACACGCGGCTGCAAGGCAGGCGCCTGGCGACGGAGTATGCCCCGATGGTCGCGCTCTACACCGGCCAGCAAGTGCTGCCGATCGACCGCCTCGACGTGCGCGATCACCTCCGGCAGAAGTCCGTCGAGGACCACGGCGCGATGCTGCAAGCCATCGATCGCCTCTACGCCCCCGATGCCTACGTGGTGATGGCCACGAGTCCGCAGATGCAGGCCTACGCCCAGACGTCGTTCGGCCCGTCCCGTAGGTTTCTCGAACTCACGCCCCGGGGCTTCCGGGTGCGTGCCTTCCTCCTGGTCAACGAACCATGATGATGTCACTCCCGCCCGTCCCGTCCCACATCCGGGGACGCACGCCGTTGCCGCTCGATGAGATCGTGCTGTCGGTGCTGATCCCCGTCTACAACGAGCGCTCCACGATCGAGACGATCCTCGACGCCGTGCGTGCGGTGCCGATCCGCACGCAGGTGATCTGCGTCGACGACTGCTCGACGGACGGCACGCGCGAGGAGCTCCAGCGCCTGTCTGCCGCCGGGAAGATCGATGTCCTGCGCCTGCACGAGGTGAATCGCGGCAAGGGCGCGGCCATACGCACCGCGCTCGCGGCGAGCACCGGCAACGTCGTCATCGTGCAGGACGCCGACCTCGAGTATGACCCGGCCGACTGGTCGGTGCTGCTGGCGCCCATCGTCGATGGCCGCGCCGACGCGGTGTTCGGCTCCCGGTTCCTCGGCGGGCAGCATCGCGTGCTGCACTTCTGGCACTCGGTGGGGAACCGCGTCCTCACGACGTTCAGCAACATGATGACGGACCTGAACCTCACGGACATGGAGACCTGCTACAAGGCCATCCGCGGGGACTTGGCTCGGAGCCTGACGCTCACGTCGGACCGCTTCGGATTCGAACCGGAGGTCACGGCACGCCTCGCGCAGGCGAAGGCGCGCATCTACGAAGTGCCGATCTCGTACGCGGGCCGTACCTACGCGGAAGGCAAGAAGATCGGGTGGCGCGACGGCGTGGCCGCCTTCTGGCACATCCTGCGAGCGTCCTTCACCCGATGAAGGCCTTCGTGGACGCCGCGGAGCACCGGCGCGTCGACAGCTGGCTCACGGCCGCCTGTCTCGCGCTCGGCGCGGGTCTCTACGCGACGAGCCTGCGGAACGGCTTCGCGTTCGACGACATCCCCATCATCGCGAACAACCCGATCGTGCGGGAGCTCGAGGGGCTGCTGCGCTACTTCAGCTCGAGCTACTGGGGGCCGAGCACCAGCGTCGAGTCGGCGTATCGCCCGATGACGCTGCGGGTCTTCGCGGTGCAATGGATGATCGGCTCGGGTTCTCCCTGGCCATTCCATTTCGTCGCGACCGTCCTGTACGGCATCTGCTGCGCGTTGGCCTACGGGATGGCGCGCAGCATGCTCGCCCCGGTGGGCGCGGCGGTCGCGGCACTCGCGTTCACCGTGACGCCGCTGCACGTCGAGGCGGTCGCGAACGTGGTCGGACAGGCCGAACTCTGGGTGTTCGCATGGACGGCGATTGCGTTCCTGCTCTACGTCGAGGCGCGCCGGGAACCGACGCTGCGGCCGATGCGCCTCGCGGCGATCGTCGGCGCGTACGCGGTGTCGCTCACGTTCAAGGAACACGCCATTGTCCTGCCCGCGCTGCTACTCGCGTACGAGTGCGGCTACGGCGTCGGCTGGCGGAGACTCCTGCGCCCGGAGGCGACGTCGGCGCGCGTCATCGTGCTGGCGTCGGGTATCGCGGCCGCCGTGTTCGTCGCCGTCCGCGCGGAGATCTCCACCGGCGACAGCTCGCAGTGGGACATCCGCGACTTCGGGGTCGTCGAGCGCAGCATCGTGATGCTGCGGCTCTTGCCGACGATCATGCGGCTGCTGCTCTGGCCGGCCCATCTCGCCGCGGACTATTCCCCGCAGTTCATCAGCGCCACGACGGACCTCGACGGGGCGTTCGCGGCCGGCGCGGCGATCCTCCTTGGGTTGGTCGTCGGCGCGTGGTATGCGGCCCGACGGGCGCCGGCGATCACGGTCGGCATCCTGTGGGCGGCGATTGCCTGGCTGCCCGTCTCCAACATCTTCTTCCGCAGCGGTGTGCTGATCGCGGAGCGCACGCTGTTCCTGCCGAGCTTCGGCATCGCGCTCGCGCTCGGGGCGCTCACGCCTGCGGTGTTGCGCCTCCTCGCCCCGCTCCGCGTGCTCCGCATGACGGTCGTCGCCGTCGCCGGCTGCGTCCTCGTGCTCGGCGGCGCCCGGACGTTGGAGCGCATTCCGGCGTGGGAGGACAACGCCGCCGTGTTCGCCCAGATGACCGTCGACACGCCGACCAATGCCCGCGCCTGGGCGGCACTTGCCGAGTACTACAACATGGTGGCTCGGGCCGAGCCTGCCGACTCGATGTATCGCAAGGCGATGGAACTCGACCCCGGGCATCGGCTCATCGAGCTGAACTACGGCCTGTTCCTCCAAGGGGTGGGCCGCTTCGACGAGGCGGCACCGATCTTCCGGCGCTTCCTGGAGGTGATGCCCGATGCGACGTCCGCGCACCTGGGCTTGGTCTCCTGTCTGTTGGCGACCCGGCAGTACAGCAGTGCGCGGCTGGCGATCCTCGACGCGCAGGCCCAGGACATCAATTACGGGCTCTTTCGGCGTCTCCGCCGGAGTACCGACTCGCTGCTCGTGGCGACCGACACGATCGATGCGCGCAACCGCTGGGCGCGCGAGGGCCGGCCCTTCGACCGCAGCGAGCGGCGGTTTCTCCTGACGATGGCCCGGGGTCGCGTCTGGTCAGCTTCCCTACGCCGCAGACTGCAAGAGATGCAGGCAACTGCGGTACCGGACAACCAGGCCAGCACAGGACGTGCTCCGTAAGTCGTTACTTTTGAACGGGTTGTGCGTTTTCTTTCTGTGGCCTGATATTTGCCTGTAGTAAGCTCGTCCCACACCGCGATGGCGGTTTGGTCGTCGTCCCTCACCTTCCCGTACCTGGAGTTCTCCACATGATGAAGTCTCGCAAGGGCTTTACCCTGATTGAGCTGTTGATCGTGGTCGTGATCATCGGCATTCTCGCCGCGATCGCGATCCCGAAGTTCTCGAACACGAAGGAGAAGGCCTACGTCGCCGCCATGAAGGCCGACCTGCGTAACCTCGTGACCGCTGAAGAGGCGTACTTCTCCGACAACGCCGTCTACACGACGACGCTGACGGCCGATCAGTACCGCACCTCGACGGGCGTGACCAACCTCACGATCGCCGTGGGCACGGGCTACTTCATCGCCACGGTCGACCACACGGCGACCGGCGTGTCCTGCACGATCGAAGTCGGCACGGGCACCCGTGACGGCGAGCCGGTCTGCAACTGATCTGACGATCCCGTCAGTTGGGCGGTGGGCCGGGGATTCCTCCCCGGCCCACCGTTTTTTCACGCCTAGCTGAACGGAAATGATGGCGGTGCTTCGCGGCGCAGGCCCGAGCTTGGGGCATGCAACGCCGCGGAGTCTCCCTGGTTGAAGTGCTCGTGGCCGCCACGCTCTTGGCGGTCGGCGTGGCGGGCACGCTGCACGCGCTCCTGGCGAGTGCGCGCCTCCGACTGGACGCGGACCGTCGCGAAGCCTTGGTGGGCATGTTGCTCGATCGGTTGGCCTGGTTCGAAGCTGCGGCCTGCGCCGGTGGCGACACCGCGGGTGTGACGCGCCTCGCCGACGGGCCCGAGGCCCGCTGGGGCGTGCAGGCGGTCGGCAACCTGCGCGTCCTGACGCTCGACGGCTCGCGCGGGAGCAGGGCGCGCACCGCGCGGACCCATATCGTGACGAGCCGCCCATGCGATTGAAGCACGGGCACACGCTCGTTGAGGCGCTCTGCGCCCTCACGCTCGGCGGCCTGCTTGCGGTGTCGTCCGCCCTCACGCTGGGGGCCACGCGATCGGCGCTGGAGCGTGCCGAAGCGCGTGACATCGGGGGCCGCGCCGAGCGCGAGGCGGTGGCCGTCGTGCGCCGCGCCCTCGCCACCGGGGCGGCGGTGCTCGCGCGCGGTGACACCGCCGTCGAGCTGGACTTGCTCCTTGGTGCCGGCGTCGCCTGCGCTGTCGGGGCGCGCGAGCTCCTGCTGCCGTGGCCAGCAGCGGCCGGCCTTACGACGCTGCCGACGATGCCCACCGCCGACGATCTCGTGGCCGTGCGGAACAGGCCTGTGGCGGCCGAGGACTGGCACTACGCCGTCGTGGACTCCAGCGGGCCGCGCGTGGTGAGCGGAAGCTGTCGCGCGGCCGACGGCTGGCGATCGCCGTTGGCAGAGGCGCAGCCCCTACTGCGCGTCGTGCTTGTCGATTCGGTGCCCGTGGATATCGAACCCGGCGCCGAGGTGCGCTTCTACCGCCGCGGTCGCTTCGCGCTGTACCACGCGGGCCGCGGCGAATGGATGCTCGGCTGGCGGCGCTGCCACCCGTGGTCCGGAGCCTGCGGGCCCATCCAGCCCGTGGCGGGTCCCCTCCGCTCGGCGGGTGCGGGCGGCTTCCGCGTCTCCGCAGCGCACGCACTCACTAATAATGGATGGGAGCTCCGGGCCATGGGTGTGGGCGGACGGGGTGCCGGCGCGCTGGTGTGGCCGTGAGTGTCCTGCGCCTGCGGCGGGGCATCGCGCTCCCGATGGCGCTGCTGGTGCTCGTGGCGCTCGCCCTGCTCAGCGCGCTCGCGCTGACCGACGCCCTGCAGGTCTCGCGCGCCGCGACGCTCGCCGAAGACGAAGCTCGCGCGCGCGCCGCCGTACTCCAGGGCATCGACGGGCTCGGCAATCCCCCAGATCTCGCTTGGCTGTGCCTGCAACCGCCGATGCACCCTGTGGAGGCGGTGGAGCGATTCGCCGACGGACGGCGGGTCGAGCGCCGCTGGTGGGCGGTTGCCCCTGGCGTCGTCCGGGTGGAACTCGTGGGCGTGGGAATGCACGGGGCCCGGCACCGTCGCCTCGGCTGGATGCGGCCAGATACCATAGATGCGGCCGAGCCGTGGGTGGGCTGCCCGCGCGCGACGCGCCTGCTGCCGGCCGGCACCGACTGGCTGGGCGGACATCCCGAAGGCTGACCGTCGGCCATCCCCCGACCACGAAGTCGCGGTCGGCCGTTACCTTGCGGCACGGCCACTCGTGTTATTCCGCAAGACGTATGGCCGTGTCGCATTGACCCTGACCGGGGACGTCCGCAACTTAGGCGACCCAAGTCTCTCTGCCCCTGTCGGTGACGGGAACACCATGGCGCTTTTCGGTCGCAAGAAGACAACCGTCGGTCTCGACATCGGTTCCGGCCTGATCAAGGTCGCGGTGATCGACCACTCCAAGGCGCAGCCGGAGCTCGTGCGGCTGGCCGTGGCGCCGCTGCTTGCCGACGCGATCGTCGAAGGCGAGATCATGGATCCCGGGATCGTGGCCGACGCCATCACGGCGGCCCTGGCCGAGGCCGGCGTGACCACCAAGGACGTGGTCACGGCCGTGGGTGGCCGCGACGTCATCATCAAGAAGATCCAGATTGAGCGCGTGAAGGAGTCCCAGGCGCGTGAGTTGATGCGCTGGGAGGCCGAGCAGCACGTGCCCTTCGACATGGAATCCGTGGAACTCGACTTCCAGATCCTCGATCCCGACGGGACGGATCCGGAAATGAGCGTGCTCCTCGTGGCCGCGAAGCGAGAACTGGTGGAAGGCAAGGTGCGCGTGCTGACGGACGCGGGGCTCACCCCCGTGGCCGTGGACGTGGATGCCTTCGCGCTGCACAACGCCTTCGAGATGAACCATCCCGATGCGATGACCGGGACGGTCGCACTCGTGAACATCGGGCACGAAGTCACCAACGTGAACATCGTCGAGGACGGCATCCCGATCCTCACGCGCGACATCTCCACCGGCACGCGGCGCATGCGCGAGGACCTGCAGCGCGACCGCGGCCTGGGGTCGGATGAAGCCGAGGCGCTGCTGCGCGGCTTCGACCGGTCGGAGCATCTGGATGCGGTGCTCGAGGCGCGCGGCGAAGAGATCGCCGTGGGCATCGAGCGCGCCGTCGCGTTCCTCGCGTCGTCGTCGCGGTCGGGTGGCCAGCTGGCGAGCGTTTTCGTCTGCGGTGGCGGCTCGCGCGCGCCGGGACTCGTGGATGCACTCGGCGACCGGCTGCGGCTGCCGGTGCAGCCGGCGAACCCTTTGGCCAACCTCGTGGTGCGTGACGGCGCTTTCGGATCGCTCGTCACGGACGAGGTAGCCCCCCTGCTGATGCTGCCGTTGGGCCTGGCCCTGCGGACGCCCGCATGATGGACTGGACGAGCCGATGATCGAGATCAATCTCCTCCCAGGCGCGCGCCGGAAGAAGGGCGCGTCGAAGGGTGCCTCCATCAACGTCGGGGCGCTCCTCGAGCAGCTGCGTGGACGCTTCAAGGATCCGTGGCTGATGGTCGCGGTCGGTGGGCTGCTTCTCGGTGTCGCCATCACCGGCTTCATGTGGTATTCACAGAACACCAAGACGGCCGATCTCGCCGAGCGCGAACGCATCGCCGTCCAGGACTCGACGCGCTACGCGGCGGTGCTGGCCCAGCGCAGTGCCGCAGAGGCGCAGCGCGACTCGCTGCTGCGTCAGATCGCCATCATCTCCGCGATCGATGGTGACCGCTTCGTCTGGCCGCACGTGCTGGACGAGGTGGCGCGCGCGCTTCCGACGTACACGTGGTTGCGTCAGCTGCAGCAGTCCAACCAGACGGCTGCCGCCTCGCCGGAAGACGTCGCGGCCAATGGGGGCGGGCGGGTCGCCATCCGCATCCTCGCGTACACCGTGGACCTGCAGGCCGTCACCATCTTCATGAAGAACCTCGAGGCCTCGCCGTTCCTCGAGAACGTGGTGATCTCGAGTTCGGAGTCGGCGACGGTGGATGGAAAGGATGTCCACCAGTTCCAGCTCGACCTGATGTACCAGAAGCCGGATTCGACCGCGATCCGCACGGTTCCCCTTTCGATCGCGGTGAGGTAAGCCATGGCCGGAATGCCGACCAATCAGCGCGACCAGGTGATGCTCGTCGTGGGCATCGTCGGGATCCTCGGCGCTGCCGCGTATTGGAACTTCGTCTACACGCCCAAGGCCGAGACCTTGGCGACCCAGGAAGCGCGCCTCGAGAAGCTCGACCAGACCAACAACCGTGCCAAGGCGATGCTGGCCCGCGGCACGGTGGAACAGATGCGCGAGGAGGCGAAGGTACTCAGCGACAACCTCGCGCTCATTCGCACACTGATCCCCGCGGGCAACGAAGTGCCGGCGTTGCTGGACCAGATCCTCGCGGCGGCTCGTCGCGTCGGGCTCGAGCAGGATAGCTTCGTGCCAGGCGCCGTCGTCCGCGGTGAGACCTTCGATACCTACCGCTACCGGTTCTCGTTCAACGGGACCTATCACCAGATCGCCGAGATGCTCACGGCGGTCGGGTCGCTGCGCCGCATCATGGCCCCGGTGGGCGTGAGTCTGACGCCGGCCCCGCAGGGCAGCTCGCGCCTGCGCGTCGCCAGCGGGCAGCAGGTCTTGAGTGCGAACTTCGACATCCAGACCTACGTCCTCCGTGCCGCAGACGCCGAAGACGGGGGGACCCCATGAACCGTCGCATTCTGGCGATCGCCGCCGTGCTCGTCGCCGTGGCCGTCCCCATGCTCGGCGGCGCCCAGGGTGGCCGTCGTCCGGCGGCTGCGGCGAGCGCGCGCGTGGAAGTGCCGACCGACGGCCTGAAGCGCGATTCGGCGGGCAACGTGATCTTCAACCGCGAAGTCTACAGCTACCCGCTGTCCGGACGCCGCGACCCGTTCTCGTCGCTGATCGAGAGCGGGGACATCCGCCCGATGCTGCAGGACCTCGAAGTCGTCGCCATCACGCTCGCGCCGACGGATCGCCAGTCGATCGCGACGCTCCGCGATGTGTCGAGCAGCGAGATCTACCGTGTGCGCGTCGGTTCGGTGTTCGGGCGCATGCGCGTGGTGGCGATCCGCCAGCGCGAGGTCGTGCTGGCGATCGATGAGTTTGGCAACACGCGGCAGGAGACCCTGTCGATCAACGTTTCCGCTGGGGGAGGTAGGACGCCATGAGGCGCAATCATTCGCTGTCCGCGCTTGCGGCCGGTGCACTCCTGTTCGGCGCGACCGCGCTGTCCGCGGCCCCGCCGGCGCGTTCGGACGCCGCCGCGCGGGTGACGGCCGTGACGGTCGTGCCCGGTGCCGGCAGCGCCGACGTGGTGCTGTCCTTCGCCGGCGAGCTCGACGTCGCCCACTTCACGCTCGAGGGCCCGCACCGCATCGTCGTCGATCTCCGCGGCGCCACGCTGCAGACGCGGGCGCCGGCCTACGACCGCGTCGATCGCGCGGGCATCCGCAACGTGCGCCTCGGCCAGTTCGATGCGAACGTCGTCCGCCTCGTGCTCGATGTCGACGGCCCGCGCGCCTACGAGGTGACACGGACCGACTCCGAAGTGCGTGTGAGCGTGCGGGGAGGCGACAGCTTCTCGCCGTGGTCCAGCGGCATCGAGGCCGCCCGTGCGGTCCCGCAGGTGCCGGTGGCGCCGTCGCCGGTGGCACCCGCGCCGGTGCGCGAGGTGGCCAGTGCACCGATGATCGAGCCGCTGCGCGCCGCCACCCCGGTGCAGCAGGCCACCGAGCAGCCGCGCATCACGGTGACGTTCAGCAACATGAGCATCTTCGACGTCCTCGCCCACTTCTCCGCGTTCTCGGGCCGGACGTTCATCACGGGGTCGGGCGTCACCGGCACCGTGCGCTTCACTGAGATCGTCAACCAGCCGTGGGACGTCGCGCTCAGCAAGGTCCTGCAGGCCAATGGGCTGCAGGCCGTGCAGGACTCGACGGGCATCATCACGGTCGATAGCTACCGCAACCTCGCACAGCGCGTCGCAGCCGAGCCGCTGGTCACCCAGATGGTGCCGGTGAACTACGCGCGCGCATCGGCCCTCGCCGCGACCATCCGTCAGCTCATCGCGGCCTGCTCGTCGGGTTCCGTCGGCGCCGAAAGCACGGTCGTCGACGTCGCGGCGACGCCCGATCCGGCAGCTGCTGCCGCCGGGGCGGCGCCCGCCGCGGCCGGCTCTGCCAACCCCGCCCAGCCGCAGACCTGCGGCCGCGGCGTCGTGACCTTCGACGAGAAGACCAACGTCCTCCTGATCACCGAGACGGTCTCGCGCCTCCCGGAGATCGTCAGCTACGTGCGTGACCTCGACTTCCGCACGCCGCAGGTCGCCATCAAGGCGAAGATCATCGCCGTGGACCGCACGGCGACGCAGGAACTCGGCATCAGCTACGATTTCGGCTCGCCGACGAACTTCAGCAACCAGGTGTTCACGCGGCCGGGGTCGACGGGCGAGTTCACTATCGGCCTGGGCGGCGATGCCTTCATCGGCGTGGCGAACGCCAACCGGTCGTTCTCCGGAACCAGCTCGCTGAACCTCATCTACAACGTCGTGATGGGCGGTAACAGCCTGACGACGTTCCTCGACGCCCTCAGTTCGCAGAATCTGTCGGACGTGCAGGCCGAGCCGAGCACGACGACCATCGATAACCGCAAGGCGACGCTGTTTGCCGGTACGGAAATCGCGTACCTGCTCACGCCGCCGGTGATTCCCGGCCAGATCGCGCCGGTAACGCCGACGATCAATCGCCAGAAGGTCGGCATCACGCTCGAAGTCACGCCGCGCGTGACGGCCAACCGTCAGATTACGATGGAGATCAAGGCCATCCAGCAGTCGGTGCTCGGCATCACCGTGGCCGGTCCGGAAATCTCGGAGCGCCAGTCGACGAACGAAGTGCTCGTCGGCGACGGTGAGACCGCGGTCATCGCCGGCCTTACGCAGACGCAGGTGTCGCGCTTCGAGAGCGGCATCCCGTACCTCATGAAGCTGCCGTGGATCGGTCGCCTCTTCCGCGAGGACCGCACCATCGAGCGCAAGCAGGACCTGTTGATCCTCGTCACGCCGCACATCGTCGACGAAGGCGAAGCGGTCCGCAACAATGCGATGACGCCGCGTCCCTGACGCAGTCCCGATGGCAGGACCGGGGGCCGCTCCGCGATATTGCGGGGCGGCCCCTTCCTCCTTTCTTCCATGCCCCACCTCCGTTTCTCCACCGCCGGCGAATCGCACGGCCCCGCCCTGGTCGCGCTGGTCGAAGGCGTGCCGGCCGGGCTGCCGCTGCTCGCCGCGCACATCGACCAAGAGCTCGCGCGGCGCCAGCAGGGCTACGGCCGCGGGCGGCGCATGGTGATCGAGACGGACCACGTCGAGTTCCTCGCGGGCGTCCGCGCCGGCGAGACGCTGGGCTCGCCCATCGCACTGCTGGTGCGCAACAAGGATTGGGCCAACTGGGAAGCCATCATGGATCCCGCGCCGCGGCCAGAGGACGACACGCCGGAGGGCCGGAAGCGCCAGGTGACGCGCGTGCGGCCCGGGCACGCGGACCTCACGGGCCTGCTCAAGTTCGACCGTGACGACGCCCGCGACATCCTCGAACGCGCCTCGGCTCGCGAGACCACCGCTCGGGTCGCCGCGGGCGCCGTTGCGCGACAGTTGCTGGCCGCGCTCGGCGTGCGCATCGGCAGCCATCTGGTGCACCTCGGCGGCGTAGACGCCGCCGTGCCCGCCGAACTCCCGGTGGACTTGAATGCCGCCGCGGACGCCTCGCCGCTGCGCTGCCTCGATACCATCGCCGAGCAGGAGATGATCGCGCGCATCGATGCGGCCAAGAAGGACGGCAATACGCTGGGCGGCATCTGCGAAGTCGTCGTCACTGGGTTGCCTGTCGGACTCGGCGCGCACGTGAGCTGGGACCGCAAGCTGGACGGTCGCCTCGCCGCCGCCATCTGCTCGATTCCGGCCGTGAAGGGCGTGGAGATGGGCATGGGCTTCGAGGCGGCGCGGCGCACGGGTGCGGAGGTGCACGACGAGATCGTTCCCGCACCGGGGAATCCCCGCACGGGCAACGTGCGGCGCGTGACGAATCGCGCCGGCGGGCTCGAAGGCGGCATGACCACTGGCGAGCCCTTGGTGCTGCGCGTGGCGATGAAGCCGATCTCGACTCTCATGCGTCCGCTGCAGACGGTGGACGTGAAGTCCGGCGAGACGGCGGCCGCTGCGGCGGAGCACAGTGACGTGACGGCGGTGCCGGCAATGGGCGTGATCGCCGAGGCGATGGCCGCGCTGGTGCTCGCCGACGCGGTGCTGGAGAAGTTCGGCGGTGACTCCCTCGGTGAGTTGCAGCGCAACCACGCGAGCTACTTGCAGCGCGTCGCCGAGCGGCTGGGATGATTCCTGCGCCGGAGCGCATCGTGCTCGTCGGGCTCTCGGGCGCGGGGAAGAGCACGGTGGGGCCGCTGGTCTGCGCACAGCTGGACGCGGCGGGCGAGCATGACTGGGGCTTCGTGGATCTCGACGCGGAGATCGAGGCGAAGGCTGGCCGAACGATCCCGGAGATCTTCGCGCGGCAGGGCGAGGCGGCGTTCCGGAAGCTGGAGCGGGCGGTGTCGCGGGAGGTCGCGGCGAGCGGCCGGATCGTGGTGGCGACTGGGGGCGGCTGGATCGAGTTGAAGGACGCGGTGGCGGAGATGCTTCACCGGTCAATCGCTGTGTATTTGCAGGTCTCGCCGGAGGTCGCAGCGGCGCGGATTTCGGCCCAGGGTGGGGGGCGGCCGCTGGTCGGGGGCCCGAATCCCCTCGAAAAGCTGCGCGAACTTCTGGCGCGGCGAGAGCGGCTGTATCTGCAATCGCAGCATACAGTTAGCGTAGATTCGATGTCGCCGGACGAGGTCGCCTCTTATATAGTTGCGCTTGCGACGGGGAGAACTCGGAACTAGGATGACCTCCCTGTTCCGTTCGACCCTCCGAGTTAATGGCAACGACCAAGAAAACCACCGCCAAGAAGGCGACCAAGACGAAGGCCGTCGCGAAGCGCGCCCCCACAAAGGCGCGGCGCCGCAGCGCGGAGCCCGAGCTTCCCCATGACGAGGAGGCCGCCCGCGCGGCGGCCGGCAAGTCGCTCGTCATCGTTGAGTCGCCGGCCAAGGCCAAGACGATCGGCAAGTACCTGGGCTCCGCCTACGCGGTGAAGGCCACGGTCGGCCACATCCGCGACCTGCCGGTGAAGAGCATCGGCATCGACCCCGAGAATGGGTTCGAGCCGGAATACGTGACGATCCCGGGCAAGGAGAAGACGGTCGCCGAGCTCAAGAGCGCGGCCAAGACGGCCAAGGCCGTGTTCATCGCGACCGACCCTGACCGCGAGGGTGAGGCGATTGCCTGGCACGTGGAGTCGCAGATCAAGAAGACCGGCGCGCCGATCAAGCGCGCGCTGTTCTATGAGATCACCAAGGACGCGGTGAGCAAGGCGCTGACCGAGGCCCGCGCGATCGACAGCAAGAAGGTGGACGCACAGCAGGCGCGGCGCGTGCTCGATCGCTTGGTGGGCTACAAGGCCTCGCCCGTGCTGTGGAAGACCGTGAAGAAGGGCCTCTCCGCCGGTCGCGTGCAGACCGTGGCGCTGCGCCTGCTCGTGGAGCGTGAGCGCGAGATCCGCGCGTTCAAGCCGAAGGAGTACTGGACGATCGCCGCGCGCCTCGAGCATGAGGGGCAGGAATTCGTCGCGAAGCTGCACCATCTCGACGGCGAGAAGCCCGAGATCCCGAACGAAGCCGCGGCCAACGCCATCCTCAAGGACCTCGCAGGTCGCAAGCACTTCGACGTCACGGACATCAAGCGGCGCGAGCGTCGCAAGAACCCCGAGGCGCCGTTCAAGACGTCCACGCTTCAGCAGGAAGCCGCCAAGAAGCTGGGCTTCGGCTCCAAGCGCACGATGCGTCTCGCGCAGAACCTCTACGAAGGCGTCGAACTCGGGAAGAGCGAAGGTGCGGTCGGTCTCATCACCTACATGCGCACGGACCACGTGCGCGTGGCGGAGACCGCCGCTGCGGCCGCGCGTGACTACCTTGGCAAGCATTATCCCAAGGAGTTCCTCGCCGACGCCCCGCGGCTCTTCCCCGCCGGCAAGGATGACGCCGCCCAGGGCGCGCACGAAGGCATCCGCCCCACGGATCCGGCCCGCACGCCGGAGAGCGTGGCCAAGTACCTCTCGCCCGAACAGCTCAAGCTCTACACGCTGATCTGGCAGCGCTTCATGGCTTCGCAGATGGCGCCGGCCGTGTTCGACACCACCACGGTGGACTTCGACCTCGGGCGCTACTTGTTCCGCGCCACGGGCTCGGTCATCAAGTTCCAGGGCTTCCTTGCGCTCTACAAGGAAGCGCGTGAAGAAGGCGACTCGAAGGCGCTCGAAGACGAGCAGGCGCTGCCGGCCATCGAACCGGGCGAGCACGCGCCGGTGCGCGGCATCGATCCCTCGCAGCACTTCACCGAGCCGCCGCCGCGCTACTCCGAAGCCTCGCTCGTGAAGGAGCTGGAAAAGCGCGGCATCGGGCGTCCGTCCACCTACGCGAGCATCATCTCGACGCTCACCGAGCGGCACTACGCCGAGCTGCAGCAGCGGCGCTTCTTCCCCACCGAACTCGGCGAGAGCGTCGAGAAGGTGATGGTGAAGCAGTTCCCGCGTGAGTTCGACGTGGGCTTCACCGCGCAGATGGAAGGCGAACTCGACAAGGTCGAGGAAGGCGAGATGGGCTGGAAGGACGTCCTCGAGGAGTTCTGGGGGCCCTTCGAGCACTCGCTGGAGAGCGTGGACGCCGAGGCGTTGATTCGCGAGGCGCACGATCTCTCGGCGCTCGACAACGAGAAGTGCCCGGAGTGCGGCGGACGCCTGCTGCCGAAGGGTGGCTTCTTCGGGCCGTTCGTGGCCTGCGAGAACCATCCCAAGACCTGCAAGTTCACGCGCCCGCTGAAGGGCAAGAAGGAACCGCCGGTGATGACCAAGTACGCCTGCCCGATCTGCGGCAAGCCGATGGTCATCCGTCGTTCGCGCTCGGGCGAGTTCCTCGGCTGCTCGACCTTCCCGAAGTGCAAGGGCACGAAGTCCATGCCGACGGGTGTCATGTGCCCGAAGGACGGCGGCGACATCGCGGCGCGGCGCTCGAAGAAGCGCGGCAAGGCCTTCTACGGCTGCGAGAACTATCCGAACTGCGATTTCGTCTGCTGGGACAAGCCGGTGGCCGAGAAGTGCGCGGAGTGCGGCAACGTGGGCGCGGAAGCGAAGAGCAACAAGACCCGCGGTCACTACCGAAAGTGCCTGAAGTGCGCGAACGAGTGGGATGTGGAAGCGCCGGAAGGCACTGAGGCCACGGAGGCGGCGACGGCGTGACGACGCGGACGGAGATCCACGTCATTGGAGGCGGCCTCGCAGGCAGCGAGGCCGCCTTTCAGTTGGCGGAGCGTGGGCACCGCGTGGTGCTGCACGAGATGCGCGGTGCGCCGGGCAACCAAGGCACGCCGGCGCATCGCACGGAGAGTTTGGCCGAGCTCGTGTGCTCGAACACCTTCAAGAGCACGGACGCGACGAACGCGCACGGCTTGCTCAAGGCGGAGATGCGCGCGCTGGGCTCGGTGATCCTCGAGTGCGCGGATGCGGCGCGCATTCCGGCCGGCACGGCGCTCGCAGTGGACCGCGACATCTTCTCGGCGGCCGTGCAGGCGCGGATCCTGGCGCATCCCAACATCACCGTCGTGCGCGACGAGATCACGGCGCTGCCGGAGGTTGGCATCATCGCGACGGGCCCGCTGACGAGCGATGGGTTGGCCGCAAGCATCGCGTCGCGCTTGGGTGCCAAGTCGCTGGCCTTCTACGATGCGATTGCGCCGGTGATATCGTCCGAGTCGATCGATACGAGCATCGCCTTCCGCGCCGCGCGCTGGGGCAAGGAGACGATGGCCGAGGCCGGTCCGGAGGGCGCGTATCTCAATTGCCCGATGACGAAGGAGGAGTACGACGCCTTCATCGCGGCGATGGTCGAGGCGGACCTGTATCACTCGCACGAGTTCGAGGACATCCCGTACTTCGAGGGCTGCATGCCCGTCGAGGAGATGGCGCGCCGCGGGGCCGAGACGCTGCGCCACGGCCCGATGCGGCCCGTGGGGCTGCGCGACCCGCGCAGCGGCAAGCGGCCGTGGGCGGTGCTGCAGCTGCGCCAGGAGGATCGGGCGGGGCGCATGTGGAACCTCGTGGGCTGCCAGACGCGCATGCGGTATCCGGAGCAGACGAAGGTGTTCCGCCTCGTGCCCGGCTTGGGCAACGCGGAGTTCCTGCGCTTCGGCAGCATCCATCGGAACTCGTACCTGAATGCGCCGCAGGCGCTCTCACCACATCTCTCGCTCAAGGACTCGGAGACGACGCTCTTCGCCGGGCAGATCACGGGTGTGGAGGGGTACACGGAGAGCACGGCCACCGGCATCATGGCGGGCATCAACCTCGACCGCCTGCTGCGGGGTGAGCGGCCCGTGCTGCCCCCGCCGACCACGATGCTGGGGGCGCTGTACCGACACCTGCGCGAGGCCGACCCGGCGCACTTCCAGCCGATGAACGCCAACTTCGGGCTGCTCGAGGAGCTCGCCGACCCGCCGCGCGACAAGGCCCTGAAGCGGGAGCGGTACGCCGAGCGGGCGTTACAGGAACTGGCCTCGTGGCGTCAGGAGTATGGCGTGGTCTCGCTCTCTCCCTCCGGAGCCTCGGTATGAAGTTCCTCATCAAGCTGGTGCTGGTCGTCGCCCTGGTGGTCGTCGGGGGCGCGTACCTCTACGGACGCCGCTTGCCGCGCGAACATGTGGTGACGAGCACCCTGGTGCTCGTCACGCCGGCGGATACGGTGTTCAAGGTGATCCGCAACATCGAGGCGTCGCCGACGTGGTGGAACGACGTCGTGTCGGTGGAGCGCATCAAGGGCGCGCCGCGGGAATCGTGGCGTGAGGACATGGGCGCCATGGGCAGCATCGAGATCGAGATCACCAGCGTGAATCCGCCGCGCGAGATGGTCGTGAACATCCTCAACGCCGAGGCGCAGGGGTGGGGCGGCACCTGGTACTACGAGGTGCGCGACACGCCCTCCGGCACGGAAGTGACGATCACCGAGGAAGGCTGGGTAGACTCGCCGATCTTCCGCACGGTGATGCAGCTGCGCGGCAAGCATCGCACGATCGACTCGTTCCTCTCGTCGCTCGGGGCGCACTTCGGCGAGTCGGCGACGCCGCGGCATGGCTGACGCACTCGTCGCCGAGTTCCTGACGCATCTCGAGAAGGAGCGCGACGTCTCGCCGCACACGGTGACGGCGTACGCGCGCGACCTCGACGAGCTGGCGTCCGTGCTGGCGCGGCACCTCGGCGTGGAGCGCGTGGACTGGGCGACGGTGGACCGGCTCGCCCTTCGCGCATGGCTGGCGCATCTCTCGCGCCGCGGACTCTCGAAGAGGTCCAGTGCGCGGGCGCTCTCGGCGGCGCGCTCGTTCTTCCGCTGGCTGCATCGCAACGATCTCGTCGAGGCGAACCCCGCGCGCGCGGTGAGTTCCCCCAAGCTCGAGAAGCATCTCCCGGGGCACCTGGACCGTGCGCAGGTCGAGACGCTACTCCAGGCGGCCGCGACGCGGGCGCAGGAGGGGCGCTTCAACGACGTGCGGGACCTGGCGATCCTCGAGCTGTTCTACTCCACGGGTCTCCGCCTCTCGGAGCTGCGCGGCATCGATCGGCGCGACCTCGACTTGCTTGCCGGCTCCGTGAAGGTGCGCGGCAAGGGACGCAAGGAGCGCATCGTGCCCGTGGGCGGACCGGCGCAGCGCGCGCTACGCGAGTACGAGCGCCTGCGTGACCAGCTCATCGCGCAGGTGGGCCCCAAGGCGGATCGCGTGGCGTTCTTCTTGAGCAGCCGCGGCAAGCGCATGAGCCAGAAGACGCTGCACAACGCCGTCACCGCCGCGCTCGGCGAGGTGGACGAGGGCGCGGGGCTCTCGGCCCACGCGCTGCGGCATACCTTCGCCACGCACCTTCTGGACGGCGGGGCGGACCTGCGGGCGGTCCAGGAGCTGCTCGGGCATGCCAGCGTGAGCACGACGCAGATCTACACGCATACCAGCGTGGAGCGGCTCAAGCAGGTGTACCGCGGGGCGCATCCGCGGGCGTAGGCGGGAGTATATTTCCCCTCTTATGCCGCTCCCCACGTTCCACGCCACGACCATCCTCGCCGTTCGCCGCGACGGCAAGGTCGCCATCGGCGGCGACGGCCAGGTCTCCGTCGGCGACACGGTCATGAAGGCCGGCGCCGTGAAGGTGCGCGCCCTGAAGGGCGGGCGCGTGCTGGCGGGCTTCGCCGGCGCCGCCGCCGATGCCTTTACTCTTTTCGAGAAGTTCGAGGAGAAGCTCGAGCGCCATCCGGGCAACCTGCCCAAGGCTGCCGTGGAGCTGGCCAAGGAATGGCGCTCCGACCGCGTGCTGCGCCGCCTCGAGGCCCTGCTCGTGGTGGTGGACGTGAACCACGGCTTCGTGATCTCCGGCAACGGCGAACTCATCGAGCCGGACGACGGCATCCTCGCCATCGGTTCCGGCGGCTCGTACGCGCTGGCCGCGGCCCGCGCGCTGGTGCGCGAGACGAATCTCCCGCCCACGGAGATCGTGAAGCGCGCGCTCACCATCGCCGGCGAGATCTGCGTCTACACCAACACGCACATCACCGTCGTGGAGCCCAGCGCCTGATGGCGGGTCCGCGGACGGAGCAGGCGCTGGCCCGCCTTGCCGATCTCACGCCGCGGCGCATCGTCGCCGAGCTGGACCGGTACATCGTGGGGCAGGCGGAGGCCAAGAAGGCCGTGGCGATCGCCCTGCGCAATCGCTGGCGCCGGCAGCGCGCGCCCGAGGGCATCCGCCAGGAGATCTCGCCCAACAACATCATCCTCATCGGCCCGACCGGCGTGGGCAAGACGGAGATCGCGCGGCGCTTGGCCAAGCTCTCCGGCGCGCCGTTCGTGAAGGTCGAGGCCTCGAAGTTCACGGAAGTGGGCTACGTGGGCCGCGACGTGGAAGGCATGGTGCGCGACCTCGTCGACAGCGCCATCGAGATGGTGCGCACGGAGCGCGAGCTGGAGGTCGAGGACCTCGCCAACGACCGCGTGGACGAGCGCCTGTTGGACCTGCTCCTCCCGCCGCCGCCCAAGTCGTCGGCGACCCCGTCCAGCGGCACGGACCGTGTGTTCGTCGCCGGCCCCGAAGGCAACGTGCAGCAGGAGCAGGCGCTGGCTGAGGAGCGGCATAAGCGCACGCGCGAGAAGCTCAAGCAGTTGCTGCGCGACGGCCAGCTCGAGCAGCGGGAAGTCGAGGTCGAAGTCGCCCAGCAGCCGCCGATGATGGATCAGCTCTCGCAGCCCGGCGCGCCGGAAGGCATGCAGAACTTCACCGACATGCTCGCCGACCTGCTACCGAAGCGCACGAAGAAGCGCACGGTGAAGGTCGCCGAGGCGCGGCGGATCCTGCTCGACCAGGAGTTCGACAAGCTCATCGACCTCGACGACGTGATCGGTGACGCCATCGAGCGCGTCGAGACGATGGGCATCATCTTCCTCGACGAGATCGACAAGATCGCCGGGCAGAAGGGCGACTTCGGCGGGCCGGACGTCTCGCGCGAGGGCGTGCAGCGCGACCTGCTGCCCATCGTCGAAGGCAGCAACGTGCAGACGCGGCACGGCATGGTGAAGACGGACCACGTGCTGTTCATCGCGGCCGGCGCGTTCCACGTGAGCAAGCCGAGCGACCTCATCCCCGAGCTGCAGGGCCGCTTCCCGATCCGCGTGGAGCTCAAGCCGCTCACCGAGGCGGACTTCGTGCGCATCATGACCGAGCCGGAGAACGCCCTCACCAAGCAGTACGCGGCGCTCGTCAAGGCGGACGGCTGCGACCTCACCTTCTCGGCCGATGGGATCGCCGAGATCGCGCGCATCGCCGCGCAGGTGAACGCGAAGATGGAGAACATCGGCGCGCGGCGCCTGCACACGGTGATGACCACGCTGCTCGAAGACCTGCTCTACGAGCTGCCTGACCGCGGCACGGCACCCGAAGTGGTGGATGCCAAGGTGGTGAAGCAGCGACTCGGTGCGATTGCCGAGGACGAAGACCTGCGGAAGTACATCCTGTGAGGACGACGATGCAGCGGCGAGCACTGGCCGGCCTGGCGCTGGCACTGGCGGCGGGCGCGGCGACGGGCTGCGGCGAGCGCCGCGACATCGCGGACCTGGCGGCGAACCTGGCCCCCTACGACCAGCTGCGCGGCATGAACATCGCCGAGCTGCGGGCCGGGCAGGTGCGGGCGATGCGGCGGGCCGTCGAGCGGTCGCCGCTCGAGGGATACCGCGAGCGTATCGGGGAGTGGGACGTGGTGTACTCGGTGCAGGGCTACGACGGCACCGGCGACGAGTCGTGGCCGCGTGAGGATGTGCAGGTGCTGGAGGTCGAAGCCACGCAGCAGTTGGCGTCCGACAGCGCCGCGATGGCCGCGTGGTTCGAGACCGCGACGAAGATGCGCAACGAGACGGGCGCGACGCCGCACTGCCTCTCCGTCCAAGGCTCCGGATTCGCACTGACCGTCGTGGAGTTCGACCGCGGCGGAAACTGGCGACTCGCCGTCACCTACGCGCCGTCGGTGCGCCTGCGCAATCGCCAGGTGCTCTCGGCGCGCACGGCCGTCGCGGTGCGCCGTTTCTCGTTGCGGGAGCGCTTCCCGCAGCAAGGCCAGCCCAACCCCGATTCGCTACCGACGTGGAAAGACGAACCCGAGGAGTGCAGGTTCCCGTGAAGCCGCATCGTGACTTCCTCGCGCTGACCGACTTCTCGGCGGCCGAGCTGCGCGCCCTGTTCCGGCTGTCCGACGCGATGCGCCGCGGCGAGTACCGCAAGCGTCCGCTCGAGGGCATGGCCTTCGCGATGCTGTTCATGAAGTCCAGCACGCGCACGCGCGTCTCGTTCGAAGTCGGCGCCTGGCAGCTCGGCGCCCACGCGCTGTTCCTCTCGCCGCGCGACGTGCAGCTCGGTCGCGGCGAGGCCGTGGCAGACACGGCCCGCGTGCTCGACCGCATGGTGCAGGGCATGATGATCCGCACCTTTGCGCACGCCGACGTGGAAGAGTACGCGCGCCACTCGCAGGTGCCGGTCATCAACGGGCTCACGGACCTGCAGCATCCCTGCCAGATCCTCGCGGACCTGCTGACGGTGCAGCAGCACCTCGGCAGCTTCGAAGGCAAGACCATCACGTGGATCGGCGACGGCAACAACATGGCCAACAGCTGGTGCGATGCCGCGTCCCTGCTGGGCTTCACCCTGCGCCTCGCCTGCCCGGAAGGGTATGACCCCGACCCCACGATTCTCGCCCGTGCGACGACAGGAGGCAACGTGCAGCTCCTGCGCGATCCGCATGCGGCCTGCGATGGTGCGCACGTCGTCACCACGGACGTGTGGGCGTCGATGGGCCAGGAGAAGGAGCAGGCGATCCGCGAGCGGGCCTTCGCGCCGTTCCAGGTGAACGGCCCGATGATGGCGCGCGCCCGGAAGGATGCGATCTTCCTGCATTGCTTGCCGGCGCATCGCGGCGAGGAAGTGAGCGCGGAGGTGATCGACGGTCCCCAGAGCCGCGTGTGGGACGAAGCCGAGAACCGCCTCCACGTGCAGAAGGCCGTGATGGCGGTGTTGATGGGCGGCGAGCCGCTGGGCTGACCGCCATGTACGCCGTGATCGGCGCGGGACCGATGGGGCTCGCGACGGCGCGCGTGCTGCAGAAGCACGGCCTGCCCTTCACGGGCTTCGAGCTGCACAGCGGCGTCGGCGGCCTCTGGGACATCGCGAATCCGCAGAGCACGGTGTACGAGAGTGCGCACCTGATCTCGTCGAAGCGGATGACGGAGTTCGCCGAGTTTCCGATGCGGCCCGAGGTGGCGCCGTACCCGCGGCACGATGAGCTCAAGCGTTACTTCGTCGAGTTCGCCGCGCACTTCGGCCTCACGCGGCACTACGAGTTCTCGACGCAGGTCCTGCGCGTCGCCCGGGCGGCCGAGGGCGGCTGGAACGTGACGACCGCGTGCGGTGGTACGGAGCGCACACGGCACTTCGCGGGCGTGCTCATCGCCACGGGTACGCTGCATCATCCGTTCCAGCCGGCGCTGCCCGGCGCATTCGCCGGCACCGTGATGCACTCGGCGCAGTACAAGTCGCCCGAGCAGCTGCGCGGCCAGCGCGTGTTGGTCGTCGGCTGCGGCAACTCCGGGGCCGACATCGCCGTGGACGCCGTGCGTGCCGCCGCGTCGGTGGACCTGAGCGTACGCCGCGGATACTGGTTCCTGCCCAAGTTCCTCAAGGGAAAGCCGATCGACACTTTCGGCGGCCTCATCCGGTTGCCACGTCCGCTGAAGCAGCGGCTCGACGGCCTGATGGTGCGGATGGTCGTCGGCAAGCCGTCGGATTACGGACTGCCGGATCCGGAGTATCGGCTGTACGAGTCGCATCCCGTGATGAACTCGCTGCTGCTGCATCATCTGGCGCACGGCGACATCACGCCGCGCGCAGACGTCGCGAGCGTCGAGGGCCATGGCGTCACCTTTGCCGACGGCAGGAGCGCGGACTACGACACGATCCTCCAAGCCACGGGCTATGCGTTGCACTATCCGTTCATCGCGCGCGAGGCATTGAACTGGCCAGCCGCGGCCGCCGCGCCATCGCTGTACCTGAACGTCATGCACCCGACGGACGACACGCTCTTCCTCATGGGCATGGTCGAAGCCAGTGGCTTGGGCTGGCAGGGGCGCTACGAGCAGGCGGAGCTGGTGGCGCTGTACCTTGCACGACTGGCCGAGCGGCATCCGGCGGCGCTGGCGCTGCAGGCGGAGAAGCGCGCGAAGTTCGGCGAGCGAGTGGACGGGGGCTTCAACTACCTGAAGCTCGACCGCATGGCGTACTACGTGCACAAGGACAGCTACCTGAAGCTGCTGCGGCGACACACGCGCGCGCTGCGCGGCTAGGCAAGCATGGACGACGCGCTGCCGCTGAAGTTCGACCCGTCGGGCCTGGTCGCATTGAACGCGATCGTTGCGCTCATGGTGTTCGGCGCATCGCTGGACTTACGGCTCGACGACCTGCGGCGCGTCGTGCGCCGGCCGGCGGGAATCTTCGCGGGGCTCTCGGCGCAGGCGGTACTCACGCCCGCTGCGACCTGCCTGCTGACCTGGGTGTTCAAGGTGGACCCCGCGCTCTCGCTGGGCATGATGCTTGTCGCGGCCTGCCCGAGCGGGGCGCTGAGCAACGTGCTGACCTGGCGGTCGCGCGGCAACGTGGCGCTCTCGGTGGGCATGACGACGGTGTCGAGTCTCGCGGCGACGGCGCTGACGCCGCTCAACTTCGCGTTGTACGGCTGGCTCAACCCGCGCACGCGCGAGCTGCTGCGCGATGTCGAGCTTCCGGTGGGCGGCATCCTGGCGCAGGTCGCGCTGGTGCTCGCGCTGCCCGTCATCGCGGGTGTCCTCGTGGGCACGCGGGCGCCGCGCGTGGCCCAGCGCCTCGAGCGGCCCCTGCGCCAACTCAGCTTCCTCATCCTCATCGCGTTCATCGCCGGCGCCTTCTGGGAGAACCGCGCGTTGTTCGTCGAGCGCTTCGGGAGCTTCTTCTGGCTCGTCGTGCTGCAGAACGCCATGGCGCTGGGCATCGGCCTTGGCGTCGCGCGCCTCGCCCGGCTCGACGACGCCGACACGCGCGCCGTGACCATCGAGGTCGGGATCCACAACTCCGGCCTCGGCTTGGCGATCCTCTTCACGTTCTTCCCGACCGCCGGCTCGATGATGCTCATCACCGCGTTCTGGGGCGTGTGGCACCTCGTGAGTGGGCTGCTGCTCAGTGCCTACTGGGGGGCGAGGCCGCCGCGTGCCTGAGAAGCGTATCCTCATCACCGGTGCCGGCGGCTACGTCGGGCGTATCGTCGGCGAACGCCTGGCGGCCGAGCACTTCGTCGTCGGTGCGGACCTCCGGGCGCGCAGTGACCTCGGATTCGAGATCGTCGCGCTCGACGTCCGCGACCCGCGCCTGCGCGACCTCATGGCGGACCTGCGCATCTCGCACGTCATCCATTTGGCGGCCGTGCTCGAAGGCGGTCGGGATCGCAAGACGGACTACGACATCGACGTCGGCGGCACGAACAACGTCGTCGCGTGCGCCGTCGATGCAGGGGTGCGGCATCTCACGGTGTCCAGTTCCGGCGCCGCGTACGGCTACCATGCCGACAACCCGGCGTGGATCACCGAGGATCATCCGCTGCGCGCCAGCGAGCGCTTCGCGTACGCCTATCACAAGCGCGTCGTCGAGCAGCTGCTTGCGCGGTATCGCCAGCTCGCGCCGCAGCTTGGCCAGCTCGTGCTGCGCATCTGCACCGTGCTCGGCGCGACGACCAAGAACCAGATCACCGCGCTGTTCCAGCAGCGCCGCATCCTCGGCGTGCGGGGCAGCGATTCGCGCTTCGTGTTCATCTGGGATGAGGACGTGGCGGGTGCGATCCTGCACGGGGTGCGGGGAGACCGCACCGGCGTCTACAACCTGGCCGGGGATGGGGCCATGACCATCCACGAGATCGCCGAGGCGCTTGGGAAACCGACGCGCATGCTGCCGGCGTTTGTCATCCGTCAGGCGCTGGGGATCGGGCGGTTCTTCCGACTCAGCCGATACGGGCCGGAGCAGCTGGACTTCCTGCGCTACCGGCCCGTGCTAGACAATCGCCGCCTCAAGGAGGTCTTCGGCTACACGCCGCAGAAGACGTCCGCCGAGGCCTTCCAGACCTTTGCCGAGGCCCAGCGGGGACGCGAACGCGCCCCTGCCGGCGCACCGTGATGCCGCTGCGCTATTCGAATGTCGGTCCGGGCGATCTCGCGCCGGACTTCACCTTGCCCACGCCCGACGGCTCGCCCGTCACGTTGTCGTCGTTTCGAGGCAAGCGCGTGGTCCTCTACTTCTATCCGAAGGACTCCACGCCCGGCTGTACCACGGAGGCCTGCGAGTTCCAGGAGCACCTGCCGCGCCTCAAGCGCCGGCGCACCGTGGTGCTCGGCGTCGCGCCCGGCACGCTGCGGTCAAAGGCGAAGTTCGCGGCGGCGCAGGGACTCACGTTTCCGTTGCTCAATGACGAGGATGCGGCGGTCTGCCAAGCCTACGGGGTCTGGCAGGAGAAGCAGCTCTACGGCACGAAGTACATGGGCGTGATGCGCACGACCTTCGCGATTGACGCCGAGGGCCGCGTCGAACGCGTCTGGGAAAAGGTGCAGGAGAAGGGCCACGCCGCGGCGGTGAATGCCTTTCTGCTGGGGAAGCCGGAACCTCCGCCGGCCCAGGCCGTGGTCCGCGCGGCGCCTCGTGCGGCTCGAAAGAAATAGTCGTAGAATCAAGGCATGACGGACGCGTTCCTCGCCACGCTGCAGGCAGCGCTGCACGGGAAGTACATCGTGGAGCGCGAGCTCACGGCGGGGGGGCAGAGTCGGTTGTTCCTCGCGTCCGACGCCGAACTGCCGCGGCAAGTCGTTATCAAGCTGCTGCCGCCGGAGCTCGCCGGCGACGTGGCGCTGACGCGCTTCAAGCGCGAGATCGCGGTGCTGGTGAAGCTGCAGCATCCGCACATCGTGCCGATCATCGGCATGGGCGCGACGGACCAGATGATGTGGTACGTGATGCCGTACATCGCGGGGGCCTCGCTCGAGGAGCGCTTGCGGGCGGGCGCGCTGCCGATCGAGCAAGGCCTCGAAGTGATCGACGAGCTCAGCGACGCGCTGGCGCACGCGCACGGCATCGGCGTCGTGCACCGCGACCTCAAGCCCGCCAACGTGTTGTTCCAGGGTCGGCACGCCGTGCTTGGCGACTTCGGCGTGGCGCATGCGCGTCTCGAGATGATGCGCTCGTCGAGTGGCGCGTCACTGAGCGAGATGCGGAAGAGTCTCGCGAGCGCGGCCGGTCGCCTCACCGACAAGGGCTTCGCCGTCGGCACGCCGGGCTACATGGCGCCGGAGCAGTTCCACGCGGACGATCCCGCCGATGCCCGCGCCGATGTCTACGCCTTAGCCATGGTGGGCTATGAGACCCTGACGGGCCGAGCGCCGTTCTCCGAGTACAAGGGCGCTCGGCTCATGGTCGCGCACTTCACGGAGATGCCGGCGCCGGCGCACGAGGTGCGGCCGGAGATTCCCGAAGCCGTCTCCCGCGTGCTCGAGAAAGGCATGGCGAAGGAACCGGCGGACCGCTATCCCGACGCCGGCGCCTTCCGCGACGCCCTCGTGCACAGCTGGTAGCGCTTAGCTCGCCGCGACCCGCAACGCCGGGGCCAGCATCGCCCGCGTTTCCTCCGGTCGCAGCGGGTGCGAAAGCAGGAACCCCTGCACGTGCTCGCAGCCCAAGGCCTTCAGCTGCGTGAGCTGCGCCTCCTGCTCGACGCCCTCGGCGACCACGTCCATCGACAGCGACTTCGCGAGGGTGATCACGGAGCGCACGATCTCCAGGCATTCCGCGCTCACGTCCATGCGGCCGACGAAGTAGCGGTCGATCTTGATGCTCCCGATCGGCAGGCGGTGCAGGTAGCTCAGCGAGGCGTGGCCGGTCCCGAAGTCATCCATGAGGATGCCGATGCCGCGCGCGCGCAGCGTCTCAAGCGCGCGCCGCGCGCCGTCTTCGTCGGACAGGATCACGTTCTCGGTGACTTCGAGGCGCAGGCGTCGCGGTTCGAGCCCTGAGACGTCCAGCGCGCGGTCCACGATCTCGATGAGGGCCGGATCCGCCAGCTGCTTGGCGGCGAGGTTCACGCTCACCCAGGGCGCATGCGGGCCGTTTGGCGCGAGCGCCATCAGGTGCCGGCAGGCCTCGCCCAGCGCCCAGGTCCCGAGCGGCACGATCATCCCGGTCTCCTCGGCGACCGGCACGAACTCGCCCGGCCCGAGCAATCCGCGGGACGGATGCGCCCATCGCAGCAGCGCCTCGAAGCCGGCGAGCGTCGTCGTCGCGCCATCGCGCGCGGAGAACACGGGTTGGTACCACACCATCATCTCGCCGCGCGCGATGGCCGTCCGCAGGTCGTGCTCGAGCGACGCCCGATGCCGCACGCCTTCGCGCATCTCGGCACGGTACACCACGTGCCGCGCACCGCCGAGCGCCTTGGCCTCGAGCATCGCGAGTTCACCGTTGCGGACGTAGTCGGCCGCGGTCTCCGTCGACGGGTCGTGCAGCGCGATGCCGATGCTAGCGGTGATGACGAGGTCATGCGAGAGCACGCGCAACGGCTCCTTCAGCAGCAGATGCACGCGGTCCGCCACGCGTTCGGCTTCGTCGGGCTCGTGCACGGCATCGAGCACGAGCACGAACACGTCGGCGCCGAGCCGCGCCACGACGTCGCCCGGACGGACGGCGGTGCCGAGTCGGCGGGCGAAAGCCTGGAGCAGGGCATCGCCCGCGCCGTGGCCGAGCGCATCGTTCTGGGCCTTGAAGCGATCGATGTCCACGACCAAGGCGGCGAAGCGCCGTTCACCCTGCCGCCGCGTGCGCGTGATGGCGCGACGCAGCAGGTCGAGTCCGAGCGCACGGTTCGGCAGGCCGGTAATGGTGTCGTAGAACGCATCCCGCCGCGCCTGTTCCTCCACGCTGCGCTGCGCCGTCGCGTCGCGCACCGAGCCGGCGACGCGGATCGCCTTGCCATCGTGATCGCGCACGATGAGGCCGGACCACTGCAGCGTGAGCCAGCGCCCGCTCTGGTGGCGCACGCGATGTTCGGAGCTGAAGCGGTCCCCGGTGCCCGCCGTCTGCGCGGCGATGTCGACCAGCACCTGGGCGCGATCGGCGGGGTGGACGCGGCTGCGCCACTCATCGGCCACGGTGAGGACTTCTTCGGGAGGGAGCCCAAGCATCTCGCGCCAACGCGCGGAGAAGCGGATGCGATCGTCGGCGAGGTCCCAGTCCCACAGGGCTTCCTGCGCGCTGCGCGCCGGCAGCAGCAACCACTCGCCGCTGGAGCGCTGCGCGATGCGGCGTCCCTCGGCTTGCACGAGGGCCGCGGCGGCACCGGCGGTCTGCGCGTCCAACTCGGATTGGAGGCGACGCAGGCGACGATAGAGCCACGCGCTGCACGCGGCGGCCGCGGCAAGCGCGAGTGAGAGGATCAGGACTGACATTGCCTCAGGCGATACTGGGTGGGAACAGCCCCGCCTCCCTACAACGGAAGCCTAGGTGTAGTGACTCAGGAGGTTGTTCACAGGGCGTAGCCTCACCAAGCTGGGGTTGTCGAGTCCACTCAACCGGCAACGCCAGAGGCCCCATGAACACCCACAAGAATGCACGCCTGACGCCCTATCTGCGACGGGAGGCCTGCCGCCGCGTCGCCGCCGGCGCGAAGGTGGCGCAGGTCGCCCGCGACCTCGCGGTCTCCCGCCAGACGATCTACGCGTGGCTCGAGCGCCCCCACGACGTCGAGACCCGGTCGTCGCGCCCGCACCGGTCGCCGACGCGGATCCCGCGCCGCTGGCGGCGGCAGATCCGCAAGCGCCGCGGCCAGCGCTGGTCCAGCCGCCGCATCGCCCAGCACTACGGCATCCCGCTCTCGACCGTCGGCCGCGAGCTGCGCCGCCTCGGCCTGGGCCGCCTGCCGCGCGTCGACGGGCCGCGGCGCATCGTCCGCTACGAGCGGGACCGGCCCGGCGAGCTCGTGCACCTCGACATCAAGAAGCTTGCCCGCATCTCGCGCGTGGGGCACCGCATCCACGGTGACTACACCCGGCGGACGCACGGCCGCGGCTGGGAGTTCGTGCACGTCGCGATCGACGACCACACGCGCCTCGCGTACGTCGAGGTGCTGCCGGAGGAGACCGCGGAAGCCGCGGCCGGCTTCCTCGCGCGGGCGGTCGCGTGGTACGCGGCGCTCGGCATCACGGTCGAGCGCGTGCTCACCGACAACGGCAGCTGCTACCGCGCGCTGCCCTTCGGCGAGCAGGCCCTGGCCCTCGGCATCGGCCAGCGCTTCACGCGGCCCTACCGGCCGCAGACGAACGGGAAGGCGGAGCGCTTCATCCGCACGCTGATCACTGAATGGGCCTACAACCGGGCGTATGCGCGCTCAGGCTGGCGGACCCGGGCGCTCGCGCACTATCTCTCCTTCTACAACACCGAGCGGCGGCACAGCGCCCTCGGCAACACGACCCCGGCGATGCGGCTCGCCCAGCACCTGTCAACAACGTGCTGAGCCACTACACCTAGGGCAGACTGTTCATAGACGCAGTATCGGCCGTCACGTTTCGGACCGTGTCCGCTGCTCCGATGTTAGACGCTGATGAAGAATCGCACAGCGACGCGCGTCGCCTGCGCGCGTCACCCGATCGTCACCGTCCCCGCCGTCGCGTCGTACGCGACGGGATACTGGAACAGGTCGCCCGTGGGTTGGCCTCCGACCCACGCGCCTTCGCGATCGAACTGTGCGCCGTGGTTCGGGCAACGAAAGCCGGTCGGCCGGATCTCGATCGGTTGGAATCCGGCGTGCGTGCAGACCATCGACACGGCGAGAAAGGTCTCGCTGGCGATGCGCACGGCGGCGATGGGCGCGGTGCCGCCGGCGTCGACGCGCGCGATGCCGCCGACGGTGGCCAGCGCCGGAAAGCTGGCGAGGCTGACGACGAGTCTGCCGCCGGCGATGGGCGGTGCGAAGTCCGGAGCGCCGGGGCCACCGATGTCGCCGTCGCCGCAGCCCTGCAGCACCCACGCACCGACCGCCGCAAGCAGCGTCTTGGTCACGAACGCGCGCCGACCCTCGGCGACCGCGCAGGTCTCACAGGCCTGCGTCACCATCAATCCCGGCGGAAGATGTCGAGCATCGACAGGTAGCCGACCGTCGCCACGCCCATGGAACCGATGGCGACATTGCGGTGCAGGCGGCGCCCCGAGGGTCCATCCTCCGCTTCATCCGCAATGATGCCCGTGGCGGTGAAGCCTGCAGCGGCAACGAGCATGGCCGATGCATGGAAGAGCCGGCGCTTGCGGTCGCGCGGCTCGTTCCAGATCTCGATGAGGTTCGGCACGCCCGTCACCACGTTGATGGCGAACACGCCGGCGATGGTCGCGGCGCCGACGCCGTGCCAATCCTCCGCCCAGTCGGCGGCGTCTTCTCCCTTGTCATAGAGTTGCGCGCCGGCGGCGTACTGCAGGGCGAACAGCGGCAGCATGGCGTAGCTCGACACGCGGTGCACCTTGAGCCGGCGATAGTACCAGTCCGACGGTTCGTCGTCTTGGGCCTTCGCGGTCCGCGCGAGTTCCAGTGGCGTCGGGATGCGCGGCTGCGCGGGTTCTACCGGCACGCCGGCGCCGGTGGTGTCGAGGAGCGCCGCGAACAGAAGGACGGCATAAGTCGGCATCTCGGAATGTACCCCCGCTTCCAGAGTGCCCGTCAATCGGGGAAGGCGCCGCTGGTTCGGGCCCTGCCGATTCGGCATATTGAGAGTCTGACGCAGTCCACTCATTCCCCTCAGGAACCTGCGATGTCTGATAGCTCTGCCACGCTCAAGCGCACGCCCTTCCACGCCATCCACGTCGCCGCTGGCGCCAAGATGGTGTCGTTTGCCGGCTTCGAGATGCCCATCCAGTATCCCACGGGCATCACGGCGGAGCACAACGCGGTGCGAAAGGCCTGCGGCGTCTTCGACGTGTCGCACATGGGCGAGTTCATCATCAAGGGCAAGCAGGCCATCGATTTCGTCACCTACGTCACGTCGAACGACGTCGCCGCGCTGCAGGACGGCCAGGTCCACTACTCGGGCATCCTGACCGAGCAGGGCACCTTCGTGGATGACTGCCTCGTGTACCGCTACGCCGCCGATCACCTGATGATGGTCGTGAACGGTTCGAACAAGGACAAGGACCTCGCGCACATCCAGCGGTACAAGGGCAAGTTCGATTGCACCCTCGAGGATGTGAGCGACGACATCGGCCTGCTCGCCGTGCAGGGCCCGCAGGCGCAGGAGATCCTCCAGGCGCTGACGCCGAAGGCCCTCGACGAGATCAAGTACTACTGGTTCACCGAGACCACGGTCGCGGGCATCCCGATGACGCTCTCGCGCACGGGCTACACCGGCGAGGACGGCTTCGAGCTGTACCACGACGCCAAGGACTCGGCGAAGCTCTGGGCCGCGCTGATGGCGACCGGTCGCATCGCGCCCGCCGGACTCGGCTGCCGCGACTCGCTGCGCCTGGAGATGGGCATGGCGCTCTACGGCAACGACATCGACGACACCATCACGCCGCTCGAGGCGGGCCTCGGCTGGTTGGTGAAGATGAAGAAGGGCGACTTCGTCGGCCGTGCAGCGCTCGAAGCGCAGAAGGCGGCGGGCGTCGCACGGAAGCTGGTCGGCTTCACGTTCGAGGAGAAGGCGATCCCGCGGCACGGCTATCCCGTGTTCGTGAACGGCCAGCCCAGCGGCGTGGTGATGAGCGGCATCATGAGCCCCAGCGTCGGATGCGGGCTCGGGACCGCCTACGTGCCGACCGCCCATGCGAAGGACGGCAACACCATCGAGGTGGAGATCCGCGGCAAGCGCGTGGTCGGCACGATCACCGCGTTCCCGTTCTGGAAGCACGGCACGGTCAAGCGCTGACATGAGCGTCCTGATCACCCTCGCCGACGTCGAGCCCGCCGTCCGCCTCAACGCACTGCTCGAGGCGGATGACGTCAAGACCTGGCTGGTCTCACCGCTGGATGACCTCCCCAGCGAGGTGCGGAAGGCGCGGCCCGAGGTGATCGTGTTCACCGGCAGCCTGCTCGACCCGCAGACGCTCGCGATCGCGCGCGAGCAGATGTGGGGTGGGGCGGCGGTGCTCGGGCTCGCGGACATCGGTGACCCGCAGCTCGACCAGAAACTCAAGACGGTCGGCTTCGCCGATGTCCTCACCAAGCCGGTGACGCCGGAGGCGCTGCGGCAGAGCGTCGAGGAGCTGCTCGAGCGCGCCCGCATCACGCGCGAGACGGGCCTCTGGGGCGAGAGCGATGCCGTGCGGCAGGTGCTCGAGGCGATCCGCCAGATGGCGCCCGTGTCGAGCACGGTGCTCATCGAAGGCGAGAGCGGCACGGGCAAGGAGTTGGTCGCGCGGGCCATCCATAAGATGTCGCCGCGGCGCAGCAAGCCGTTCATCGCGGTGAACGTCGGCGCGCTGCCCGAAACGCTGCTGGAGAGCGAGCTGTTCGGCCACGAGAAAGGCTCGTTCACGGGCGCGGCGGAGCGTCGCATCGGGCGCTTCGAGCTCGCCGACGGCGGCACGCTGTTCCTCGACGAGATCGGCGAGGTGCCGCAGAGCGTGCAGGTGAAGTTGCTGCGCGTCCTGGAGGAGCGAGAGGTCACGCGCGTCGGCGGCACGCAGGTGATCCCGGTGGATGTACGCGTCGTCGCGGCGACGAACCGTCCGCTGCGCGAGTCGGTGGCGATGGGCGGGTTCCGCTCCGACTTGTTCTATCGGCTCAACGTGCTGCGGATCTACCTGCCCCCGCTGCGGGAGCGGCGCGAGGACATTCCCTTGCTCGTGCGGCGCTTCGTGCAGGAGTTTGCGCAGCAGCACGGGCGAGAGTTCCACGGCATCTCCGCGGAGGCGATGCGGGCGCTGGCCAACTATGCGTGGCCCGGCAACGTCCGTGAGCTGCGGAACCTGATCGAATCGATGGTCGTGCTGGCCACGGGCCGCGAGATCGGCATCGCCGACATTCCGGCGGCGATCCGGGAGGGCGGAGCCGAGCGGCTGCTGCCCGTACCGGTCGGTGCCATCCTCCGCGAGGAGAGCCGGGCGGAGGGCCGGGAACTGGAGTTCATCGTCCGGAGCTTGGTTGAGGTGAAGCTGCAGCTCGAGGAGCTGCGGCGCCGGGTGGACGAGGTGCGGGCGGAGCGTGATGCCTGGGCGGCGCAGGCTGGTGCGGGTGGGGCGGTGGCTGGGCCGCCGACCGCAGTGGGTGCACTTGGCGCGGGTATCGAGCCACCGGGCGCCATGCCCACGGCGACCGTGACCATCACGCCCGGCATGACGATGGCAGAGATCGAAAAGGCGGCGATCCTCGCCGCGTTGCGTGAGACGAAGGGGAATCGTCGTAAGGCTGCTGAAATCCTCGAGATCGGTGAGCGCACGCTCTACCGAAAGCTCAAGGAGTATCAAGTTCCTGAACAGTTCGGGGAGTAATTCCGGGAATTCTGTCCCGGACCCCTTCCCAACTCACCAGATATTGCACAGAATGAGGCGTGCTAGGCGGACTTGTCCGCTTAGGTGCCTAGGCCGACTCCCACCGTCTCGCCCCAGGACATCGTGACTCCGTCGCATCAGCCCGCCTCGAGCGAGGCCAGTTCGTTGATAGCTGGGAGCGTGCTTCCGCTGCAGCGTGCCGAGGAGTTGATCGCGACGTTGAAGGACGTGGTGTCGGCCCGGATCACGGCGACTGAGAACGGGTCGGTGGATACGATCCACGTGCTGGTCACCGGCGACACGCCGGCGAAGGCGGTGGTGCGGAACATCGAGAGTGCGCTGATGGCGCAGCTCGGGCTCAAGGTGGATCATCGGAAGATTTCGGTCGCCGCGACCACGCGTCGGCCGGTGACGGGTGAGCAGCCGGTCGTCGAGCAGCCGTCGGCGCCGAAGCCTGGCAGCAGCGGTCGTCCCGTGTATTTCGAGGACGTGGAGGTGCGCGGCTCTCGGGTGCGTGGCGTCACCTGCAAGGTGACGCTCCGGATCGGCGGGGAGCAGTTCGCCGCCGAGGCGGAGGAGACGGTACAGAGCGACCGTAGCCGCGTGGATGTGAGTGCGCGGGCGGCGCTGATGGCGCTGAGCTTGGCCGGGCCGACCGGCGGCATCTTCTCGCTGGAGGGCGCGAAGGTCATCACCGCGTTCGAGCGCGAGTTCGTGTTTGCCGCCGTGATGGCGCGGAGCGGGCGCGAGCAGGTGTTGCTGACGGGAAGCGCCGAGATCCGGGACAGCGCCGAGACGGCGGCCGTGCTCGCCGTGTTGGATGCCACGAACCGTTGGATGGCGACGATTGCATCGGGCGAGGGACTGCCTGTGATGGAAGATCGGCGGAGTTCGCGCTGAGCCGCGGGTTCTGCAGGAGCAGGGCAGGACGGTAGGACGACAACTGAAGGACCAACGAGGTACCCCTCGTTCTCTCAGAGCGGAGAGGACACCAGTGGTGGCGTCGTAAGGACGTCGAGAGCGGAGCCGACCTGTAGATGATGGACACCCCAAAAGGGTGATCTCATTGAAGGGAGGTGAGTCTCGATGACGTATATCACCAGCCTGATTGCTGCTATGGCGGCGTTTGTGATGGGTGATTCTTCGAGCTGGGTCTAGTCGTCTAGGCCGGCTCGTTGGCGAGGGCGAGGGGTCCTCCGGTTCTTGCAGGTATCTCCAGAGAAAGCATGAGCCAGCAGCGCGTACTTCGAATCGTCGAAACTGTAGCCGCCGGTGCCCTCGTGGTGCTTGCGGCTTTCGCCGCTCTTGGCGAACCGCCTACCACCAGTGAGTGGCGAGCGGCTGCATTCTTCACGGTGTTCGGAGTCCTGGCTGCGGCGTTGACTTACAACACGTCGAAGTCGACTGCTGGAACTATCAGTTTTCTGCCGTTCTTGAGTGTCGCACTGGTTTCGCCGAATCTGGCAGCGTTGCTCGCAGTGTTGATGAGCACGCTCCTTGCCGAGATCGTACACAGACGACCGCCGCTCAAGCTTGTGTTCAACACAGCCCAGCACACGTTCTCCGTCGCGGTGGGCATTGCGCTATACCTCGCGGTCGGTGGCGAATCGGTGTTGACTGGGGCTCCACAGATTCTGCCGTTTGTGCTCCTCGTCGCGACGTACTTCATCGTTAACAAGCTTGCGGTGAGTACGGTTGTGGCGGCGTCCTCCGGATCCGGCACTCTGCAACTGTGGATCAAGAGCATCGGAGGTTCGGCGCTGTACGACGCGCTCTCGATGCCTCTGATCATCTTCTTCGCCATTGCTTATGCCCGGCTCGGCCCCGGCTGGACGGCGATTCTCGCATTGCCAATGCTTGGCATTCGGCAGCTATACCGGACTGTCTACGCTCTCGAGAAGGTGAACGAGGAGCTGCTTCAGCTCATGGTCGCGTCAATTGAAGCGCGTGACCCCTATACGTCGGGTCACTCTCAGCGAGTCGCGCGATACGCCCGTGTCATCGCAAAGGAGGTTGGCCTCCCGCCCCGCCAGATCGAGCGCGTGGAGATTGCTGCGCTATTGCACGATGTGGGCAAGATCCATGAGGAGTTTGCGCATATTCTTCGCAAGCCAGGAAGGCTGTCTGACGAAGAGTTCGCCATGATGAAGCTCCATCCAATTCGGAGTGCAGAGCTTGTCGCGAAGGTGTCCCACTTCGCTGACCTTGTGGCACCTGTGCGCGCCCATCATGAAGCATGGAACGGAGCGGGCTACCCGGATCAGCTTGCGGGCCAGAGTATTCCGCTGGCAGCGCGAGTCATAGCAATCGCCGACACGATTGACGCGATGACGACGTCACGCCCATATCGAGAAGGACTATCGCTCGAAAAGGTCCGAGCTGAGATTGCGGCAGAGAGTGGCCGCCAGTTCGATCCCGCGCTTGCTGATGCCATCACCACTCAGCGGGCATGGAGCGCAATCAGCGAGACCATTCTGCGCGCGCAGCTTGACTTGCCCGCTACTGAACTGCGCTTGACCTATGGCGGGTTGGTGCCGGGCAACACCGGTGAGTTTGTGGCGCTAGGTGTCGGTTCTAAGGACGTTGTTCACGCTGCATGAGGAAGTGGAGCAGCGGGGGGACGCGGCCGAGCGACCGGTGCGGCCGTTCGACGTTGTAGCAATCTAGGAAGTCGGGTAGCGCCGCGTTGCGGTGGCGGGAGCTGCGGTAGGGCTTCTTGTAGGCCCAGCGGCGGAGCGCGGTCTGGATGAAGCGCTCCGCCTTGCCGTTCGTCTGCGGGCGGTAGGGCTTGGTGCGCAGGTGCCGGATCCCGTGCGCGGCGAGCATCGCCTGCACAGCGTGGCTGGTGTAGGCCTTCGCGTTGTCGGTCATCACGCCGTGGACCGGTATGCCCAACTGTGCAAACCAGCGGTGCGCCGCGTCGAGGAAGCGCGCGCACGCCGCCGCGTCCTGCGTCGGCAGCAGCGCCGCGTACGCGAGGCGCGTCGCGTCGTCGACCGCGACGTGCAGGTGGTCCTGGCCGAGCCCCCGACGGCGGCCGACCTTCGAGCGGTTGCCGTGCGCGCGGTGGCCCGCCGCGACGAAGCGGTCGAGCGCCTTCGTGTCGACGTGCAGGAGCTCGCCCGGCGTCTCGCGCTCGTAGCGCGGCCCGCCGGTTGCGCCGGGCCCCTTCAGCCGGCCTTGGCCCGCGCGCGTCAGGATCCGGCCGACCGTCGAGACCGCGAGCCCGAGTCGCTCCGCGATCTCGGGACCCGTCAGGCGCTTCGCCCGGAGCCGGAGGATTCGCTCGATCTGCGCGGGCTGCGTCGCGCGCGGCGAGCGCCGCGGCCGCGACGAGCGATCGGCCAGCGCAGCCCAGCCGCCGGCCGCGAAGCGCCGCAGCCACTTGTACGCCGTGCTCGTGCTGATGTGGAGGGCGGCGGCGACGGCGCGCACCGGTTCGCCGTCGAGGACCACCCGGCGAACGAGCTCGGCTCGCCCCCAGGCGGTCAATCGCGCATTGTTGTGGATGTTCACTGAGGCCTCTGGCTGAAGGTTGGGTGGCTCGCACCTCCAGCTTCCTCAGTTATGCCTCAGTGAACAACCTCCTTAGAACCGACAGCTAGGCACGCGTTGAGGGATCTGCTAGGCTCCTTAGGTTCCTGAATGCCGGAGCGATTGGAATCTCGCCGCGTGAGGACCTGGCGGAGAGATGCTCTGCCGCGACCTCGTCCGCACGACTTTCCCGTCCGATGAGGCGCCCAGTCTCGAGACAAGTGTCGAGAATGAAGTCGGCGACCGGTCGACCGAGGAACGACACAGCACCGTCCAGCGCTTCCTTCATGAGTGCCGCGGCAGCCTCATTGTCTCCGCGGCCGGCTGCCGCAGCAGCAGCTAGTGCCAGTTCGCCGGCTCGGCCATGAGTCTTCCCGAATGTCTTGACGAGATCAAGGCGGCCCAGAGAGTCGCTGGTCGCTGCGCTCGTGAGTCCGCGCGAGAAATTCAGACGGTCACGAACATGCTCGAACGAGGTCTGCGTGTTGCCGTGCCCTCCGCTGGCTGTGAGTTCAGCGAGCAGTTCGAGCCACCGAGACGCCTCAACTGTGTTGGCGAAGTCTAGGTGCATGTTACAGAGAAGTTCGAGCGAAAGGCGCGCAGCGTGCTTCATGCCATGCTCTTGTGCGAGCCGGAATGACGCCTCTCCGGTGGCAGATGCTTCGTCGATGAACCCTCCGACTCGCAGCGCGTGAGCTGAGCACCTCAACAGGAGGCATTGGTCGCTTACGGAGAGGCCGGCCTTATCCATCGAGCGCACCTGGTCGTAGGCCGTCGCGATGTCGACCGCTGATCCCAGTTCAGCTGCAAAGATTAGCTCGCTCAAGGCAGATGCAGGAGACGGCCCTGCACTACGCGTCGTGTTCCTCACGACCTCGATGAACTTTCGTAACGCTGCGCTGTCAGCTGCGTTGCTCGCCAGGCGGAGGCCCCAAAGGCACGCCCTGGTCGTGTCCCCCGGAGAGAGCTTGCCGCTGTTGGCTAGTGCCAAGAGCTCGTCGAATGGCGCCTTGTCTGCGGCGTCGAGCTTGATGTGGCAATCAGCTGAGACACCGACAGCGAGCACATGCTCTGAGATCAATGCGCCAGCCTGAAGCACTCGCGATCGCCAAACGTCGTTCGCGAGCTCAAGGCTTCGAACCGGGTTCCCGGTTGCGAGTAGTACCACGGCCTCGCGAACCCGAAAGCGTGCTCGGACTGCAGGAGAGAAGCCGGCTGAAGATGACCCCTGAAGGCTGTTCAGGGCTGACTCGTAGAGCCCCGCGGAGATCAGTGAGTCAATGCTTCGGAGTCTGAAGTGGGTCGCGCGGTTGATGTCCCCAGCCACGCGATAGAGGTCCGCAAGGCATCCGTGAGTAGTAACTGCATCCGCGTCCTCCTCCGCCTCGAGGACGCCAGCACACTCCAAGGCCAGTGTGGCGGATACCGTCTCGGGGGTGCCGGATAGAATTGAGTCGCGCCAACTGTCGTGAAGCCGTAGTACGCGAGACGGGTCTAGGTGCAGAATTCCCTCTTGGGAAAGCGAATCAACTAGTGAAAGGAAGACGCGGCGATCCTGCCTGGACGCAGACTGCACGCGCCCGACGGTGGCGGCGCTCGATAGGAGGGCGACTACGCGGAGCACTCGAACTGCATCGGGAGACTGGGTGGACAGGTTTCTTGCCACTACATCCGCCAAAGTCGCCGGAAGCGAATCAAGAGGCTCACCACGTGCGAATGACAGCGCTAGTTCTCTTGCAAACAGTGGGTGTCCGCCAGATCTGCGAGCAAGGTGATCTAGGACCTTGTCGGATAGCGCATTGCCGTGCGCATTCGCGGTTGAAGCAGCGAGCTGCCGGGATGCCTGAGCCTTGAGTGGCGTCAATCGCACAATTTGGGAGCCGCGTCGGCCGTCAGATCGCTCCGTCAGATGGTGCGCGGCTGGATGCGTGGCTGCCAAGCAGCTGCACCGACCCGACTGAACATCAATGAGCAGCGAGTACATAGTGGCGACTGACCGCGGATCTGCGTTCTGTAGGTCATCGAGAGTGACCAGCAAGGGTGTCTCATGACTTATTGCGTTCGTCAGGGCCACTAGCGATGCTCGAATGTCCTCTGCGGTAGTCGCAGGCCCGAAGCTCATGTCACCTTCTTGGACTGCGTCTTCCCTGAGCATGGACCTCACAACGGACATCGCTCTAGGGTCAATCGCAGCGGCCCCTGGTAGTTCGACGAGAAGTCGGCAGAGATCTCGAACAGCCGCCCACGGATGCGAAGCCAAAGTCGCCTCCGCCCGCACCGCCACACACCGTACCCCCCGCAGCGCCGCATACTCCCGCGCCTCCGCCAGCAACCGCGACTTCCCGTACCCAGACGGCCCCACCAGCAGCACCGACCGACTCCGCCCCAGCAACGCGGACTCCACCGCCTGCGTCAGCGCCGACATCTCCTCCTCGCGGCCCACCAACGGCACCTCGCGCGGCCCGGTCGGAACCCAGCTCGCCCGTCGCTCGGCAATCCGCTTCCGCAGCTGGAGCGCGGGCTTCCCGACCGATCCGTCCCCGGTCCCGACCTCGGCGAGATAGCCGTCGAGGATCTCGAGCGCGAGCGTCTTCGCGCCTGACATCGACGCGGCCTCGGCGCGCGCGAGCGTGGCTTCCTCGTGCAGCGGATCGGTCTGCAACACGGCCTTGGCCCAACGGTCGAGATCCGCCCAGCGGCCCTGCGACCGGGCGCTCGCAATCAGCTGCATGGCGGCCTTGCGCGCCTGGTGGCTGACCTCGCTGCGGATGCCGTCGCACCAGTCGAGGAATGCGCGCGGCAGGCGCGAACTGAACGTCGGGCCGAATGTCAGCGCGCCCTCGACCTCCTGCGCGGTGGCGCTCTCGGGCCACCCGGCCGCGAGACAGTGGCGCAAGTCGCTGTCGACCTTGGCGGGATCGAGGGTGAGGATGTCGCCGTCCTCGAGGAAGGCCATCCCCTTCTGCCGCAGCCGATACAGCATCTGCCGCATGGCATGGCGCCGCGCATCCTCGTCGCCACCGGGCCAGAAGGTGTCGAGGACGTCCTCCCGGGACACACGGTCGCCGGCGCGGGTCGTGAGGTAGAGACCGAGCGCGAAGAGCGCCTCGGTGCCCATGCCGATCCGGCGCGTGCCCACGGTGAACTCGGTCGCCCCGAGGACGCGGACCACGACATGGTCGGACGGGACTGCAGCGCGCGCCATGGCTCCGAATGCAGGGGGCGGCCGTCACCAGGCCGTCACCGGACGGCCGGGCTCCTACAATGCCGCCCCCCGGCGGCGCTCGCTAGAGGCCTACTTCTTCAGGCCGAGGATCTGCTCGATCCCCACGCCTTCGGCTTCGGCCTGGAAGTTCAGCACCACGCGGTGCCGCAGCACGCTGAACGCCACGGCATCCACGTCCTCGAGGTCGGGCACCGCACGGCCATCCATCGCCGCACGCGCCTTCGCGCCGAGCACGAGGTTCTGGCCGGCGCGCGGGCCGGCGCCGACGCTCACGTACTTCCGCACCGCAGGCGACGCCCCGTCCTCACCCGGACGCGTCGAGCGCGCGAGGCCCACGGCGTAGCTCACCAGCGACGGCGGTGCCGGCAGGCGGCGCACCAGCCGCTGCATCTCCAGCACCTCGGCGGCGTTCAGCGAAGGCTTCACCACGCCCTTCTGCACGCCCGTCGTGCTGGACACGATCGCCTCTTCCTCGGCCACGCTGGGGTAGCCGATCCGCAACTCGTACATGAAGCGGTCGAGCTGCGCCTCGGGCAGGTGGTAGGTGCCCTCTTGCTCGATCGGGTTCTGCGTCGCGAGCACGAAGAATGGCTCGGGCAGCGCATACGTCTTGCCCGCCACCGTGACCGTGTGCTCCTGCATGGCCTGCAGCAGCGCCGCCTGCGTCTTTGGCGGCGCGCGGTTGATCTCGTCCGCGAGGACGATGTTGCCGAACACCGGACCGCGCGCGAAGGTGAAGGCGCGCTTGCCGGTGCCGTGGTCTTCCTCGAGCAGCTCGGTGCCCGTGATGTCGCTGGGCATGAGGTCCGGCGTGAACTGAATGCGGCTGAACTCGAGGTCCAGCGCCTGGCTCAGCGTCTGGATGAGCAGCGTCTTCGCGAGCCCCGGGACACCGACGAGCAGCACATGGCCGCCGGCGAGCACGGCCGACGTCAGCATGTCCACGATGTCCGTCTGGCCCACGATGCGCTGGGCGATCTGCCGCCCCATCTCGCGCCGCGCCTCGGCGAGGCGCGCCAACAGCTCCAGGTCTCGCGCGTCCGCCGCAGCGTCGCGCCCTCCAGTCTGGCTCACAGGCTCTCTCGGAATGGGGTCCGGCGGGGGTTCGGCAATCTAACGCGCGGTGACAGTTCTATGACACTCACCGCCGATGCCCTGCCGATCATATACGCATGGCCCTGCCCCATTTGTTGCTTGTGAACCTCGGAACCCCCGACGCCCCGACCCCGGAGTCGGTGCGCCGCTTCCTCGATGAGTTCCTGTCCGACCCGGATGTCATCGACTTTCCGAAGTGGTTCTGGCAGCCCATCCTGCAGGGCATCATCCTCCGCACCCGGCCCAAGAAGGTCGCGCACGCCTACGAGTCCATCTGGACGCCCGAGGGCTCGCCGCTGCGCGCCAGCACGGAGCGGATCGTCGCGCAGCTGCGCGCCGAATCCAATGGGCGCTTCACCGTGAGCGCGGCGTATCGCTACGGCGAGCCGAGCATCGGGTCGGAGAAGGCGCGGCTCAAGGCGGCGGGTGTCGAGCGCATTGTCGTGGTGCCGCTCTTCCCGCAGCGCACCTCGAGCACCACGGGCACGGCGTTCCGCCGCGCCTTCGAGTCAGCGGTCTCGCTCGAGCTCGGCGTCCCCGTGATCGACCGCGTGATTCCCGCGACCGACCCCGGCTACATCCAGGCACAGGCCGATCGCTTCTTCGAGGCCATTGCCGACGAACCCGCCCCGCCGGATCACATCGTCATTTCGTACCACGGGATTCCCGAGCGATACGACCGCAACGAACGCCGTGCGTATTCCTCGGACTGCTGCCACACGACGACGGCGCTGCTTGAAGCCATCAAGTGGCCGGTCGAACGATCCACGCTGACGTTCCAGAGCAAGTTCGGCCCCGAGAAGTGGCTCACGCCGGCCACCGACGCCGTGCTGGAGAACCTGCCGCGCCGCGGCATCAAGAGCGTCGCGGTGATCACGCCGGGCTTCGTGACGGATGGACTCGAGACCATCGAGGAGATCGGCGACCGCGGCCGCGAGAGCTTCATGGAGGCCGGCGGCGAGCGCTTCATCCGCGTGCCGGCCGTCGATACGCACCCGGCGTTCATTCGCTCGCTGGCGCAACTCGCCGTCGCCTGACCGGGTTGCACGGCATGGCTGCACCTGAGTCCGAACGGCTTTCGCTCGGTCTAGTCGGCATCTCCTGGCGCCACGCCAGCGCGGACCGGCTCGCCCAGTTCACGCTCGGCCGCGAGGATCGCGGCACGCGCCTGCGGGCCCTCGCCGCGGCGCTTGAGGTGGACGAGTTGTTCTACGTCGCGACCTGCAACCGCGTGGAGATCGCGTTCGCCGGCGGTGCGGCGCTCGGGGTCCCGGAGCGCCGGACGCGCTTGCTCGAGCATTTCGGCGCCGATGTCGAGCCGCGGGTGCTGCGCGCCTGGGCGGGTGAAGGGGCGATCGAACACCTGTATCTCGTGGCCAGCGGCCTCGACTCCGCACGCGCCGGCGAGAGCGAGATCATGGGGCAGCTCAAGGCCGCGGCCATCGAGTGCGATGCCGCGGGGCTGCTCGGACCGATGTTGCGCGCGCTCGTGGATGACGCGCTCCGCGTCGCGCGCCGCGTGCGTCCGGTGACGGACGGACACGTCGGGCGTGCCTCGCTGGCCGACATCGCGCTCTCCCATGTGCTCGCGCGCCTGGAGACGCAGCCGGGTGCCGTCGCCCTGGTGGGTGTCTCGCCGATGACGCTGCACTGCGCCAACGCGCTCGTCGAGCGGGGCATCCCCACGCTGCTGGTGAATCGCAGCGTGGAGCGGGCGATGGCCGTGGCGCCGGAAGGCGTGAAGGTGCGCTCCCTGGAGGCGTTCCGACTCTCACCCGACCTCGTGAGTGCGGTGTTGTTGGCCACGGGCGCGAGCGAGCCGCTGTTCTCCGACGCGGACTGCCAGCGGCTCGCCAAGCGCGGTACGCGCGGCTTGCCGCCGCTGGTCGTCGACCTCGGGGTGCCGCCGTCTTTGCGGCCCGAGGAGGCGGAACGGGCCGGAATGGCCCACATTGGTATGGACAACATCACCCGCGCCGCGGAGGCCGACCGCGAGGAGGCCTTGGCGGCGCTGGGGGAGGCCCGTGCACTCGTGGATGCCGCGCTCGACGAGCGGCGGTCGCGCGCGTGGACGGCGCTGGTGGACCCAACCATCGTGGAGCTGCGCCGACGTTATGCGGACCGCGCGCAGATCGAAGTGGAGCGCATCCTGACGCAGGAACTCAAGACGCTGGACGACACGGAGCGCCAGGCGCTGCGCCGCTGGGCGGCCAGCCTCTCGCACCAGTTGGCGCACATTCCGTCGCGAGGGCTGCGTGACTTGGCCGCCAGCGCCGGTCCCGAGGCCGCGGCGGAGTTCCTCGCCGTGGCCGAACCCGAGCTCGCGCAGGACCTGCGCCGCCGCTTGGTGCATCCGTGAGCCGCGCACGACCACACTCGCCCTCGACGCGCAGCGTGCAGGTCGGATTCTTCCTGCTCCTGCTCGTCTGTGCCGCGCAGCTCGCCTTCTGGATGTGGGACGAGTGGCGCTACACGGCGTTGATGACCGAACGCCTCTCGGCGGCGTTGACGGCGACCGGTGCGGGGAGCGAGCAGCTCGCGCAGCTGGCGCGGGAGCGGGCGCAGCGTCTCAATCGCTATGCCTGGGAGGGCGCGTTCTTCCTCTCCGTGCTGATCGCGGCGATGGCCGTCGTGCTGAAGGCGCTGCGGGAAGAAGCCGAGCTGCGCCGGCGGCAGGAGCAGTTCCTCGCGGCGGTGTCGCACGAGTTCAAGAGTCCGCTCGCGTCGCTGCGACTGTCCGTGGAGACCCTGTCGCTGCGCGATCCGGCACCGGCGGAACGCGCCGAGCTCGTGCGCCGCATCGTCGTCGAGCTCGGCCGCCTGGAGCGCATGGTCGCCAACACGCTCGACACGTCGCGACTCGCGAGCGGTGGCGAATCGTTCCCCGAGCGTGTCGCCCTCGATGAGATCGTGGCCGAGATGACAGAGGAACTGCGGGAGTTTGCCGCCGAGTGCGGCGTGCGCGTCGAGGCGCAGATGTCGCATGCGCTCACCGTGCACGCCGATCGCGAGGGCGTGCGCACCGTGGTGCGCAATCTCCTGCACAACGCCATCAAGGCCAGCCCGCGGGACGGCGTCGTGCAGGTGCGCGGCGAGGCCGACCTGCACGATGTGCTGCTCGAGGTCAGCGACGACGGCGTCGGCTTCGCGCCGAAGGAGGCGCCGCGGCTCTTCGAACAGTTCTACCGCGTGGAGGGCGACGGGCGCGGGCGCATGCAGGGCACTGGCCTCGGGCTCTACCTTGTGGAGCGACTCGTCACGCATGCGGGCGGTCGCGTACGCGCCCAGAGCGCCGGCCACGGGCTCGGCGCCGTCTTCACCGTACGCTGGCCGCGGCCGGCGGAGGATCGTTCGTGAGTGCATCGCCAGCCAAGGTCCTGCTCGTCGAGGACGAACCGAATCTCGCGCGGGGCATCCGCGAGAACCTCGTGCACGAGGGCTATGACGTCGAGCTGGTCAGCGACGGCGTCACGGCGCTCGCGCGCATGCGCGCCAACGATTACGCCGTCGTCGTGCTCGACGTGATGCTGCCGGGCATGGACGGATTCACCGTCTGCGAGACGGTGCGCCGCGAGGGCAACGACACCCCGGTGCTCTTCCTGACCGCCAAGGGCGGGCCGCACGACCGCATCCGCGGGCTGGAGGCGGGCGGCGACGATTATCTGCCGAAGCCCTTCCACCTGCGCGAGCTGCTGTTGCGCGTGGCGGCCATCGTGCGGCGGCGCACGCGCTTCGACACGCTGCTCGGCAGCCGCGAGACGCTGCAGTTCGGCGGCAACGAGTTCGACTTCACGAGCTTCCGCGGCCGGAGCTGGGACGGCCAGGACCAACAGCTCACGCCGAAGGAGGCCTTGATCCTCGCCGAGCTGGCCAAGCGCGACGGGCGCGTGGTGTGGCGCGAGGACCTGCTGGAGCGCGTGTGGGGCGGGGAAGTGCTGCCGAGCTCACGCACGATCGACAACTTCATCGTGAAGCTCCGCAAGCGCTTCGAGCGCGAGCCGGATCGGCCGCGGCACTTCCACACGGTGCGCGGCGTGGGCTATCGCTTCACCGCGGCGGGCGAGGATCCCACCGAATAGCGTCGCGCTCAGCGCACGACGAAGGCGACGCGGTGCTCGACGGGGTAGTTGCGCGACGGCAGCGTCGCGACCGCGACGTAGCTGCCCGGCTGCGGATCCGTCCACGACTCGGCGAACGTGAGCGACTCGCTGGCGCGCAGCACCTTGCTCTGCACGACCTGCGTGAACATGCGGTTCTCGCTCCAGCGCCAGACTTCGCGGCCGAGCGTGTCGAGCACGATGATGTCGTGCGTGCGTCCGTCATTGAACAGCACTTCGAGCTTGCGCGCGCTTGCGTTGACGACGTCGAAGCTGAAGTGCACGCCGTTGTTGACGTCGATGTCGAGCGTCGGGGCCAACGGTGCGCGCGCATCGACCGGCGCGCTGCGATTCACGGTGCTGCGTTCCGTTGCCGCTTCGCTTCGTGGACGCGGTCCGCACGCAAACGCGAGCACCGCGAAACACACGAGAGTGAAGGGCACCTTTTCACGCATCTGGACAGCACCGGTGGGGGTGGTGACTAACTTATCAACAGCTGGACGATTCGTCAAATGCTAGGTCACGGCTAACTGCCTGTCGGACGGATACTTGCCGTGGCATCACGAATGTTCGGTCCAGTTGGACAGGGCGTGGAAAACCCGAAGTACGGGGTTGGACAGCTGTCAGGACCGTAGGGTCTTGCCGCCAAGACGCGCCGCCGAGCGAGAGGTAACGGCGGCGCGATTCTGCCCCGGGTTTTTGCTTGCGAAAAATTTCACAAGCTCCTATTTTTCAAGGCTGAAATGGAGTCCGAACCGCCCTCTGGGGTACCGCGGGACCCCCGCCCATCGGGCGAGGATCCCCTGAGGAAGCTGGCGCAGCATTCGGGGGGCATCGGCTCCCTAGGCGCGGCAGGGAAGTACGCGGGGTTGGGTCTCCAGTTCGCGCTCTCGATCCTCCTCTTCCTGTATCTCGGGCAATGGGTGGATCGGCGCATCGGGACCAACGGCATCTTCGCGCTGGTCGGTGCGTTCCTGGGCTTTGGGGCGGCGTTCTACTCGATCTATCGGAGTCTGATGGCCGACCAGAAGCGGGCGGAGGAGGCGGAGGCGCGGGAGCGCGCCGAGGCCAAGCGGACGGGCGGGGCGGGGCAGTGAAGAAGGCGCTGGCCTTCTTCGCCATCGCGGCGCTGCTGACGCTCGGGGGTGCCTGGGGCATCACCGCGCTGCGGCCGGAGCCCGAGATCGCCCGGGCGGTCTGGACGTCGGCGGTGATTGCGTTGGGGGTGCAGCTGCTCTCGTTCGTGATCGCGAAGCCGTTCGTGGCGACCAACCCGATCGCCGGGTGGGGGTTGGGGTCGCTGCTGCGGATGCTGGTGCTGGTGCTCTACGCGGTGGTCGGCACGAAGGCCTTGGGCCTCGCCGCCGGTCCCGCATTGATGAGTCTGGTGGGATTTCTGTTCGTCACGATGCTGGTTGAGCCTCTCTTCCTGAAGCAATGAAGATCGCACGCATACTGACGGTGATGGCCGCTCTCGTCCTCTTCGCTGCGCCGCTGCGCGCCGAGGAGCCGCAGGCCGCGGAGAAGGTGGACATCATCACGCCGCACATCACCGACGGCGACCACATGGAGATCCCGTGGATCCTGCCGCCCTTCTTCAAGGAGATCCATCTCCCGAAGTATGAGGCGCTGCAGTTCCACGTCGGCGGCGTGATGATCGACCTCTCGCCGACCAAGCACGTGTACTTCCTGCTGATCGGCGCCACGCTGCTCGTGACCGTGATGACGCTGGTCGCGCGCTCGCACGCGAAGACGGCGGCGCAGGGCACCGCGCCGAAGGGCGCGGCGAACGGCTTCGAGGCGATGATCCTCTACATCCGCAACGAGGTCATCCTGCCGAACGTGGGCCATCACGGCGAGGGCTTCGTGCCCTACCTGCTGACGGTCTTCTTCTTCATCCTCACGCTGAACCTGCTCGGCCTCGTGCCCTACGGGTCCACGGCCACGGGCAACATCTCCGTGACGGCGACGCTGGCCTTCCTGACCTTCCTCACGGTCGAGATCGCCGGCATCCGGGCCAACGGCTGGGGCTACCTCAATACGATCTTCTATTGGAACAACGACCTGCCGATGGTCATGCGGCCGTTGATGTTCGCGATCCTCACGCCCGTCGAGCTGATCGGCAAGATCACGAAGCCGTTCGCGCTGGCCATCCGTCTCTTCGCCAACATGACGGCCGGCCACATCGTGCTGCTCGCGATGATGGGTCTGTTCTTCAGCTTCGGTCTCCCCATCGGCGTGGCGCCGCTGGGCATGGCCGTGGCGATCATGTTCCTCGAGTTGTTCGTGGCGTTCCTCCAGGCCTTCGTGTTCACGCTGCTGTCGAGCGTGTTCATCGGGCTGATCCGGGAGGCGCACCACTAGACGGCAGTCGGGAGTTGGCAGTTGGGAGTTGGGAGGGACTGCAACGACACCTCTCACTACTTCCAACTCACAACTTCCAACTGCCGTTACGTAGCCCGGCGAGCGCCGGGTGAATCTCGCTGAGTCGCAAGACTCGCCGGCGAGTAGCGTCGCAAGACGCGCAGGACCACGCTGGACCAATCACCTACAGGGTTCCTCCAATGATCACGCTCGTCCCGATGCTCCAGGAAGCCGCCACGGCGGTCGCCAACAACAACCAGGGCCTCGCCCTCATCGGTGCCGGCATCGGCGCCGGCCTCGCCGTCATCGGCGCGGGCATGGGCATCGGCCGCATCGGCGGCTCGGCCGTCGAAGGCATGGCCCGTCAGCCGGAAGCGGCTGGCAAGATCCAGACGGCCGCGCTGATTCTCGCCGCCTTCATCGAAGGCGCCGCGCTGTTCGGCATCGTCGTCGCCTTCTCGATCCAGGGCAAGTTCTAAGCTGGTCCGGTGGAGCGGGGCGCCGACCGGCGCTCCGCTTCGCCACCCCTTCCGACGCTGTACTCCGCGACTTCCCTCGGCCTCTCGCCGATTTCCACTCGGATACTCCGATGCGCACGCTTCTCACTGCCGTTGCCCTGCTCCTCCTCACTGCCTCGCCGGCGTTCGCCGCGGCCGAGGGCGGCAAGGTCAGCCTCCTCGACCCGCACTACGGCCTCATCACCTGGACGATCGTCGTCTTCTTTGCGACGTTCTTCCTCCTCCGCAAGTTCGCGTGGGGTCCGATCCTCGCGGCCGTGCAGGGTCGCGAGCAGGCGCTGCTCGACGCGATCGCGTCGGCCGAGCGTGACCGCAACGAGGCCGCCAAGCTCGTCGCCGAGCAGAAGGCCGCCATCGAAGCGGCGCGCAACGAGGCGCAGCGCTACATCGCCGACGGCCGCGCGACGGCCGAGTCGATGCGCTCGGAGATGCTCGAACAGACGCGACAGCAGCAGGCCGAACTGCTCGAGCGCGCGCGCAAGGAGATCGAGTCGGAGAAGGCCAAGGCCATCGACGAGCTCCGCCGCGAAGCCGTGGACCTCGCGCTGGCCGGCGCCGGCAAGCTCATCGGGCAGAAGCTCGACGGCGCGACGGACCGCCAGATGGTCGAGCAGTACCTCGCCTCGCTCGGGAAGAAGTAAATGCGCGAGACCTCGATCGCCCGCAACTACGCCGAGGCCCTGCTGGCGCTGGCCGGCAAGGCCAAGGAAACCGCGGGCTTTGGCGCCCTCATCAGCGCGCTGGGCGACGCGGTGAGCGGCGACGCGAACCTCCAGCACTTCCTCGAGGCGCCGCAGATCAGCGCGGCGCAGAAGAGCGCCGTGCTGGGCAAGGCGCTGGCCGACAAGGCGCCGCGTGCGTTCGTGCTGTTCGTGCAGAAGCTGGTGCACAACCGTCGCCAGATGCTGATTCCGGCGATTGCCACCGAGTACCACGACCTGCTCGACGCCGCGGAAGGCCGCGTGCATGCGCGCGTGACCGTGGCGCGGGCCTACGATGCCGCGGCGACGGAGTCGCTGACCAAGGCGCTCAGCGCGGCGATCGGCAAGACGGTGGTGCCGCACCTGACGGTGGACGAGCGCATCATCGGCGGCGTCGTCGTGCGGGTCGGGGACACCGTGATGGATGGCTCGGTGCGTCGCAAGCTCGGCAAGCTGCGTACGGCGTTGGTGGGCGCGCGCTGAGTCGCGTCGGCTCACGCGTCGCTGGGCCGCCTCAGGCGGCACGGGCAGGTTCAGAGGGCCGTTCCCGAGGAGCGGCCCTCTATTGCTTCCGGGGCATGATGGGCAGATTTCAGCCGTGACGGACTCTTCGGGACCGCTGGACCGCCGCTCGTTCTTCTCGCAGGGCCTGACACGCGCCTTGCGGGAGATCGTGGGTGCGGTGGAGCAGAAGGTGGTGCAGGCGCAGTACGTGCGGCCGCCGGGCGCGTTGCCGGAGGCGGCGTTCCTTGCGGCGTGTACGCGCTGCGGGGCCTGCGCCGATGTATGCCCGGTGCATGCCATCACGAAGCTGCCGCCGTCGGCGGGCTTGGCGGCCGGTACGCCGACGCTCGACGTGGCGGTGACGGCGTGCATCATGTGCGAGACGATGCCCTGCGCGGCGGCCTGCCCGACGCCGGCGCTGGACGTGCCGGCTTGGGGCTGGCGCGATGCGAAGATGGCGCAGGTCGAGATCGAGGTGTCGCGGTGCATCACGTATCGCGACGTGGAGTGCGGGATCTGCGCGCGGGTCTGCCCAGTGGGGGAGGACGCGCTGAAGATGGATGACCGTGGTCGCCCGGTGATCGGCGCGGCCTGTACTGGCTGTGGCCAATGCCTGAACGCGTGCGTGACGACGCCGACGAGCTTGGTGGCGCGGCCTCTGGAGATGCTCTGATGAAGCCCGGATCCGGACCACACCACGTGCGCATCGTGCCCAAGCCCTGGGGCCACGAAGTGATTTGGGCGCATACCGAGCAATACGTCGGCAAGCTGCTGCACGTGAAGGCGGGGCATGCGCTGTCCGTGCAGTACCACAACCTGAAGGACGAGACCCTGCACCTGCTGCGCGGCGAGATGATCTATCGGATCGACCGCGGCAACGGGCTGGAGGAGTTTCCGCTGAAGGCCGGCGAGAGCTTCCGCAACACGCCGGGGCAGATCCACCAGATGGAGGCCGTCACGGACTGTGACGTGCTCGAGGCTTCCACGCCGCACCTCGACGACGTGGTGCGGCTCACTGACCGCTACGGACGCGAGGGGACCAGCACGCCATGAAGGTGATCATTCCGTTGGCCGGCAAGGGCACGCGCCTCAGGCCGCACACGCACACCGTGCCGAAGCCGATGCTCAAGGTGGCCGGCAAGCCCGTCATGGACTACGTGATGGACGACGTCGCCAAGCTCAAGGGCGTCGAGCAGGTCGTCTACATCACGGGGCACCTCAAGGAGAAGGTCGAGGCGCACGCGAAATCGGCGTACGCCATTCCCGGCGTGTACGTCGAGCAGAAGGTGCAGGACGGCACGGCGGGCGCCGTCGACCTCGCGCGGCCGTACGTGGACCAGCCGGTGCTGATCATCTTCGTCGACACGATCTTCGACGCCGACCTCTCGGTGGTGGAGTCGAGTGACGACGACGGCATCATCTGGACGAAGGAAGTCGAGGACTACCAGCGCTTCGGCGTAGTGGTCACCGATGCCAACGGCCACATGACGAAGATCGTCGAGAAGCCGAGCACGCCGATCAGCAAGCGGGCGAACATCGGGCTCTACTATGTCAAGAACTGGAAGCTGCTCTACGAGGGCATCGCCCACGTGCTCAAGCAGCCGGCGAACAAGGGCGAGTACTATCTCACCGATGCGTTCCAGTACATGATCGACAAGGGCGCGAAGATCCGCGTGATCGACGTCGCCGGCTGGTACGACGCGGGCAAGCTCGACACGCTGCTGGAGACCAACCGCACGATGCTCGAGAAGGGCCGTGCGGCGCAGATGGGCACCGTGACGGACTCGAAGATCATCGAGCCGGTGCGCATCGAGGCAGGCGCGGTGGTGGAGGGGTCGACCGTGGGGCCGAACGTAGTGATCGGGGCGGGGACGTCGGTGAAGGGCTGCACCCTGCGGGATACCATTGTCGGTGACAAGGGCACGCTGGACGGCTGCTCGTTGCATGACTCCATGCTCGGCGATCGCGTCATGCTTGAGGGGGTGGCCGGCGCTGTGACGCTGGGCGACGACGCCGAGGTGCGGCGCTAGCGGCGGACTGTCGCGGCTCCGCTCGTGGCTTCGTGGTGAGTGCGGTTGGGTTCCGTTGCGACGCCGGGCGACGCAGATTCACGGGGTCAGCAATCCACAGTAAGCCCCCGGAGCGCACGTGACCGACGCGATGGATCGCCGCGACCTGCTCAAGCAGGCGCTGGCGGCAGGCGCAGGACTGGCCGCTGCTTCCGCCCTCACCCCGCTCCCGGGCATCGCCGAGTCGATCGACGCGATCCGCGCCCCGCAGGCGGCGCCCCCGCGGCCCGCCGGCGCCTCGACGATGAAGGGCGTACCGTTCGAGCGCCGCGATACGGTGCGCTTCGCGATCGTCGGCACGGGATTGCGCGGACGGTCGATTCTCTCGGAGTTGCTCGCCATCGACGGCGTGCAGATCGTCGCGGTCGCGGACATCGCGCCGGAGAAGGCCGCCCGCGCCGTGAAGATGTGTACCGATGCCGGGCGCGCCGAGCCGGCGGTGTACACCAACGGCCCGCGCGACTACGAACGCCTGGTGCAGCGCGACGACATCGACTTCGTCTATACCGCGACGCCGTGGGAATGGCACACGCCGGTGATGCTCGCGGCCATGCGCGCGGGCAAGCACGGTGGCACCGAGTGCAACACGGGCATCACGCTGCAGGATCTGTGGTCGCTGGTGGACGAGAGCGAACGCTCGCGCCGGCACTGCCTGCAGCTCGAGAACTGCAACTACGGCTACAACGAGATGCTGGTGAACCGCCTCGTGCACGATGGCGTGCTCGGCGAGATCCAGCACGGGGCCGCGGCCTACATCCACGACCTGCGCACGATCCTCTTCGAGAATCGCGACGAGGGCCTGTGGCGCCGCGATTGGCACACGAAGATCGACGGCAATCTCTACCCCACGCACGGGTTGGGGCCGGTGGCCTGGTACATGGACATCCATAAAGGTGATGCCTTCGACTACATGGTCTCGATGAGTACGGAGGAGCGCGGGCTGACGCTGCATCGCGAGGCGACGGTCAGCGACCGCAGCGATCCGAAGTGGCGCGAGCGCTACGTCACCGGTGACCTCAACACCTCGCTGATCCGGACCAAGCGCGGGCGCACCATCCTGCTGCAGCACGATGTCTCGAGCCCGCGGCCGTACTCGCGGCTCAATCACGTGAGCGGCACCAAGGGAACCTTCGAGGACTACCCGGCGCGCATCTATGTCGAGGGGCGCGGGGCGGGGCATCGCTGGGCGGCGATCGACGAGTACAAGGCCACGCACGAGCACCCGCTGTGGACCCGCATCGGTGAGCTGGCGCGCAACAAGGGCGGCCACGGCGGCATGGACTTCGTGATGATGTGGCGCCTGGTGCAGTGCATCCGCGAAGGGCTGCCGCCGGACTTCGACGTCTATGACGCCGCTGCGTGGAGCGCGCCGCTCGCCCTCTCGCAGATGAGCGTGGCGCAGGGCTCGCAGCCGATGAAGTTCCCGGACTTCACGCGCGGGGAATGGGCCAAGTGAGACTCACCGCACTGGATTGGACGATCGTCGTCCTGTCACTCACCGTCGCCTTCGTGCCCGCGTTGCTGCTCGCACGCCGCGCCGGCAGCAACACCACGGAGTTCTTCACGAGCGGTCGCGCCGCACCATGGTGGCTGATCGGCGTGTCGATGGTCGCGACCACGTTCTCCACCGACACGCCGAACCTCGTCACCGACCTCGTGCGCGGCGGCGGCGTGGCCGGCAACTGGGTGTGGTGGGCCTTCCTGCTCACCGGCATGGCGACGGTGTTCTTCTACGCGCGGATGTGGCGGCGCTCGGGCGTGCTGACCGATCTCGAGTTCTATGAGATCCGGTATTCGGGCCGTGCCGCGAGTCTCGTGCGCGGCTTCCGCGCCGTGTACCTCGGCCTCGTGTTCAACGTCGTCATCATGGCGACGGTGAACCTCGCCGCGGCGAAGATCGCGAGCATCCTGCTGGGCTGGCCGATGTGGCAGACGCTGGCCGTGTGCGCGGTGCTCAACGTGCTGTTCGCCGTGGTGAGCGGGCTCTGGGGCGTGCTCGTCGCGGACTTCATCCAGTTCGGCATCGCGATGGCCGGGTCGTTCGCCGCGGCGTACTTCGCGCTGCAGCGGCCGGAAGTCGGCGGGCTCATGGGCCTGTTCAGCCAGCTGCCGGCGCAGGCCTACACTTTCCTGCCGGACTTTTCCGACTGGACGGTGGCGCTCACGGTGTTCGTGCTGCCGTTGACGGTGCAGTGGTGGTCGGTGTGGTATCCGGGTGCGTAGCCCGGCGGCGGCAGCTACATCGCGCAGCGCATGCTCGCCTCGAAGAGCGAACAGGACGCGCTGTTCGGCACGCTGTTCTTCAACGTCGCGCACTACGGCCTGCGCACCTGGCCGTGGATCATCGTCGCGCTGAGTTCGATGCTCGTGTTCCCGTCGCTGGACGACATCGCGCGCGCCTTCCCCGACGTGCCGCGCACCCTGATCGGCAACGACATCGCGTACCCGGCCATGCTCACGTTCCTGCCGGTCGGCTGGCTGGGGCTCATGGTGGCGGGCCTGCTCTCGGCGTACGTGAGCACCATCGTCACGCATCTCAACTGGGGCACGAGCTACCTCGTGCACGATCTCTACCGGCGCTTCGTGAAGCCCGAGGCCAGCGAGGCGCACTACGTGCTCGTCGGCCGGCTCGTCACCGCCGGCCTGATGGTGGTCGCGGCGGCGCTGACGTTCTACCTGGAGACCGCGCGCGCCGGATTCACGTTGCTGCTCTCGATCGGCGCTGGCACCGGGTTGCTCTACTTGCTCCGCTGGTATTGGTGGCGCGTGAACGCCGCCGCAGAGATCGCGGCCATGCTCGGGTCGTTCGCGATCGCGCTGGGCTTCGAACTGGCGCGCCGCGCGGGCGTCGAGGTCGCGGCGCATCACGCGCTGCTCGTGACGGTGGGCGCGACGACCGTCATCTGGCTGTTGGCCGCGTTCCTCGGGCCGCGCACGGACGCGGCGGTGCTGCAGCGCTTCTATCAGCTGGTGCGCCCTGCGGGTCCTGGCTGGACGCAGGTGCGCGCGGCCGCGGGACTCACCGCCTCGCCCGACTCGTTCGCGCAGGCGCTCTTGGGCTGGGTGTGCGGCGTGCTCTTCGTGTACGCGGCGTTGTTTGGCGTGGGTGCATGGCTGATGGCGAACTCCGCGTTGGCGATGGTCTGGGCAGTGGTGTTCGTGGTGAGCGGCGCAGGCGCGTGGCGCATCGTGCAGGGATTCCGAGCGACCGCCTGATGCGTGCCACACTCGCCGTCATCCTGGCCCGTGGGCTCGGCACGCGCCTGCGTGCCGATGACGGCACCGCGCTCGATGCCGGGCAGGCCGCCGCGGCCTCGGCTGGCACCAAGGGGCTCGTGCCATTGGCCGGTCGCCCGCTCCTCGACTTCGTGCTGCACGAGCTGGCAGAGGGCGGCGTGCGCGATGTCGTGCTCGTGGTCCCGCCGGGAGACTCCCCGCTGCGCACGCGGTACGATGTCGAACACCCGCCAGCGCGCCTCCGGGTGCGCTTCGCGGTGCAAGAGGAGCCGCGCGGCACCGCACAGGCCCTGCTCTCGGCGCGTGAGGCCGTCTGCGCCGCGCTTGGTGCGCCCTCGGATACCGGCGGCCGTCGGCACTTCCTCATGTGCAACGCGGACAACCTGTATGCAGCGCCAGCGATCGAGGCGTTGGTGGACGCGCGCGGCCCCGGAGTGATCGCGTACGACGCGGACGCTCTCGTGCGTGACAGCGGCATCGAGGCGGAGCGCGTGTCGCGATTCGCGCTCCTCGACATCGGCGACGACGACATGCTACGTGACATCGTCGAGAAGCCCGAGCAGGGTCACCCGCTGCTCAAGGCCACGCCACGCTGGGTCTCGATGAACCTCTGGCGTTTCCGCGACACGATCTTCGACGCCTGCACGGCGATATCACCGTCGCCGCGCGGTGAGCTGGAGCTGGCCGACGCCGTGCGCGAGGCGATGCGGCGCGGCGAGCGCTTCGCCGTGCATCGCCGCGCCGAGGCGGTGTTCGACCTCACGCATCGTCGGGACATCGCGACGCTTGAGGCGCGGTTGGCCGGCCGCGTGCCGAAGCCGTGAATCGGCAGCTCTTCGTGCCGGGCCGCATCGAGCTCTTCGGCAAGCACGTGGACTACGGCGGCGGGATCTCGATGACCTGTGCCATCGAGGAAGGCATCACCGCCGACGTCGAGCGGATCGACGTGGCGGTGATCGACCTCGAGGACCGGCGTACGGGCCGTCGCGCGCGCGTGCCGCTGCGCCGCGACGCCCGCCCCGGCGGCGCGCACGGCGGCACGTACATCGCCGCCGTCGCCCGACGGCTGGCGCGGGACTTCGGGCCGCTGCGGCACGGCGTGCGCGTGGTCTCCGAGAGCACGCTACCGCGCTCGGCGGGGCTTTCGAGCTCGTCCGCCTTCGTGACGATGCTGACGCTCGCCGTGGCCGAGGCGAACGAGCTCACCTCGCGACCGGACTGGACGCGGTATCTCGGCGAGCCGCTGGCGCTGGCGGAGTATTGCGGTGCGGTGGAGACCGGCGGGGCGTTCGGTCCGTGGAGCGGTGAACGCGGCGTCGGCACGCGAGGCGGCGCGCAGGACCACGTGGCGATCCTCTGCAACGCGGACGGCCGCGTCGGCGTGTACGGCTACCTGCCGGCGCGGGCCGTGGGCGACGCGGCGTTCCCCAGGCACTGGGCGTTGCTCGTCGCGACCAGCGGGGTGCGCGCGACCAAGACGGGTGCGGCGCAGGCGGACTACAACCGCGCGGCGGATCTCGTGCATGGCCTCCTGACACGCTGGAATGCCGTAGAGCGCCGCCACGACCGGTCGCTGGCCGCCGCGCTGTCGTCAGCCCCCGATGCGCGGGCGCGGCTGGATCGCCTCGTGCAGGCCTCGAGCGATGCGCCGCTGCTTTCGGTGAGACTCACGCAGTTCCAGCGCGAGGTGGACGTCGTCGTGCCCGGAGCGCTCGCGGCCATGCGGAACGGCGATGCGAGCGCGTTGCGGCGCTGGGCCGTGGAGTCACAGCAGGGGGCGGAGCTGGCGCTCCGCAATCAGATTTCCGAGACCATGTTCCTCGCGCGGGCCGCGCTCAGCGCCGGCGCGCATGCGGCGTCCGCCTTCGGCGCAGGATTCGGCGGGGCAGTGTGGGCCATCTGCGACGCCGCCGACGCCGATGCGGTGCGGGACCGCTGGCGCGCGCTGTACGCGAGCAGCCATCCGGCGCGCGCGGCGAAGAGCGAATGGTTGCGGCTGCAGCCGTCGGCGGGCGTCCGATGGCTGACGTGAAGCTCCCCCGCAACGTCAAGATCCTGGCTGCGGTGAGCTTCCTCACCGATGTAGCCAGCGAGTTAGTGTATCCGCTGCTGCCGGTGTTCCTCACGACGACGCTGGGCGTCAGCGCCGCAGGACTTGGCGTGATCGAAGGGTTCGCCGAGAGCGTGTCGTCGTTGCTGCGGCTCCCGGCGGGATGGTGGAGTGACCGGACGCGGCGGCGGAAGCCGCTGGTGGTCATCGGCTACACGATCGCGGCACTCTCCCGTCCGCTCATCGGCTTCGCCCAAGGCGCGGGCCAAGTCTTGGCGATTCGCATGAGCGATCGGTTCGGCAAGGGCATCCGCACGGCGCCGCGGGATGCGCTGATCGCGGACTCGGTGGCGGTCGGGCAGCGCGGATACGCCTACGGGGTGCACCGCGGGTCGGACAACCTCGGCGCGGTGTTCGGCCCGTTGATCGCGTGGGCGGCGCTAACGTACCAGTGGGCGGACTTGCGCACGCTCTTCTTCTGGACGGCGGTGCCCGGATTGCTGTCGGTGCTATTCCTCGTGCTCTTCGTGCGAGAGGCGCCGCGAAGCCTGACGACGCCGCGCGTGGTGGCGGCCGCGAGCGTGAAACAAGGGACGGACGTGAATGGCCCGCCGGTGCCGGCCTTGCACCGCGAAAGCGACGAACCGCTGGGCGCCGCGTTCTGGAAGATGCTGGCCGTGATCTTCCTGTTCACGCTGAGCCTCTCCACGGATGCTTTCTTGCTGCTTCGTGCCTCGCAGCTCGGCGTGCCGCAGGCGATGATCCCCATTCTCTGGGCGGCGCTGCACGTGGTGAAGTCCTCGAGCTCGTTCGTCGGCGGCGCCCTGTCCGACCGATTCGGCCGACGTCCGCTCATCCTGAGCGGCTGGGGCATCTACGCGTTCGTGTACCTCGGCTTCGCGGTCGCCTCGGTGCAGTGGCACGCCTGGGCGCTGTTCGTGGTGTACGGTCTGTACTTCGGCTTGAGCGAAGGCACGGAGAAGGCGCTGGTGGCGGATCTCGCGCCCCCTGCGCGGCGCGGTGCGGCATTCGGATGGTTCAATGCAGCCGTGGGCATCGCCGCGCTGCCGGCCAGCATCATCTTCGGCATCGTCTGGGATGCGTACGGTGCCGAGTCGGCGTTCGTGATGGCCGCCGGCATCGCTGCGCTCTCGAGCCTGCTCTTCGCCGTCGTGGTGCCCCGGCAACGCGCCTAGCAGCAGCGCGCGCCGGGCTTCTCGTAGCGGGCGTTCAGCCGCTCGGCGAGGAACTCGCGCTCGCCGAGCGGTTCGCGCTCCGGATGGTGCGCGCGGACATGCGCGACGTAGGCCGCGTAGTCCGGCGCCCCGATGATGCGCCGCAGGATGGCCGCGAGGCGTGCGATCACGGCCGCGCCTTGCTCCCGTTGGGGCCGATCGTGCGGTCGAAGAGTTCGAGGATGCGGCGGTACTCGTCCGTCCACGAGCTGGGCCGGACGAATCCGTGGTCTTCGACCGGATACACGGCCATCTCCCAGCCTTCCTTGCCGAGCTCGATAAGCCGCTGGGCGAGTTGCACGACGTCCTGGAACTGCACGTTCGTGTCGATCATGCCGTGGGCGATGAGCAGCGGATCGTTCAGGCCCTCGGCGAAGAAGATCGGCGACGACCGACGGTACGAGAGCGTATCGTCCTGCGGCAGGTTCAGGATGCGTCCGGTGTAGCCGTGGTTGTAGTGCGCCCAGTCGGTGACGGAGCGCAGCGCGGCGCCGGCGCCGAAGTACTCGGCCTTGTTGAACAGAGCCATCAGCGTGATGAAGCCGCCGTAGGAGCCGCCGTAGATGCCGATGCGCTCGGGGTTGATGCCGAAGTTGGCGCTGAGGTACATCGAGCCGCTCACGTGGTCGTTGAGGTCCCAGCCGCCCATGTGCCGGTAGATCGCCGTACGCCAGTCGCGACCGTAGCCCGCCGAGCCCCGGTAGTCGATGTCGAGCACCGTGTAACCCTTCGCGGCGAGCAGGTGGTGGAACATGTACTCGCGCGAGTACGTGCTCCACCAATTGTGGACGTTGTGCAGGTAGCCCGCGCCGTGCACGAAGATGACGCCGGCGCCGTTCGGCTGCGCGCCGACATCCTGCGGGCGGTAGATGCGCGCCGGGACGGGCGTGCCATCCTCACCGGGGATCATCACGATGGCCGGCTTGATCCACGCATGGCGGCGGAACTCTTCGGTGGTCGACGTCGTGAGGCGTGTCGTCGCCGCTTGGCCGACGCGACCCAGGTAGAGCTCGGGCGGCGTGTTGGCCTCGGAGTACACGGACACATAGCGCTGTCCGTCGGGCGCGAACGTCACGCTGTGGCCGCCATCGCCCGCGGTGATGCGGCTGCGCGGTCCGCCGGTGAGCGGGACACGATAGGCCTGGCGCGTGAACGGCGAGGGTTCCGATGTGCTCAGCTCGAAGCTGCGCCCGTCCTCGCTGATGGCCACCTCGAGCACTTCCCAGCGGCCGCTGGTGATGGCGAGCTTGTCGGACCCGTCGGGGCGCACGGTGTAGAGGTGCGAGAACCCCGTGCGCTAAGAGACGAACCAGATGCGGCCATCGGGCGTGAAGCCGGTGCAGTTGAAGCACGGACCGTTCACCCACGCCTCGTCGCGGAGCGCGTCCACGAGCACGGTGGCCCCGGCCGCGGAGGCGACGCTCCAGATCCAGCGATGCTTGAAGTCCGCGCTCGTCACGGAGACGATGGCGAAGCGACCGTCGGCGCTCCAGTCCCCAACTTGCGCGCCTCCCGCGGCGCTCGTGGAGTCCGGCGAGAGCTTGAGCCAGGTCACCTTGCCCGACGCGAAGTCGAGATGGCCCACCTTCGCCGTGCCCTGCGCATCGCCGACCTTGGTGCGGCCGGGGATCATGCGCGGATAGCCATCCGTGGTGATGTAGTCCGGGACGTCGGAGCCCTTGGTGCCCTGTGCCGGCAGGAACGTCGAGATGAGCGCGCTCTGGCCGTCCGGCGAGACCGACAGCCCGGTCACGCGCTCAGCCTGCGGAATCCAGACCACGGGCAGCGCACGGGCTTCCGCCTCACGACGCTCGGCGCGCCGGATGGAATCGGCGCGGAGCTGTTCGCGCACGTACTCGAGCAGCAGCTTCTGTTGCTCGGCGACCGCGGCCCGCTGCCCCTTCGGGGCTTCGGGGTCACGCGGTGCGGTGCCAGAGCGGATGTCCGTGAGCTGGCGCGTGAGGCCCGATGCGAGGTCGAACGCGAAGGCGTTGTTGTCGCGCACGAAGTACAGCGTTCGACCATCCGGCGCGATGCGTGGGGCGTTCTCGCTGGCGGCCGTCTGCGTCACGCGACGCAGAGTGATGCGCTGCTGGGCATCGCGCTGCTGCAGCCAGATGTCGCCGTTGGCGGCGACGACGCGCAGGCGGCCGTCGCGCGAGCGCGGGCCGCTCGCGAGCCAGGGCGCGACGGAGTCCATGTGCGCGTCGCTGACCAGTTCCGGCTGCGCACCGGCACGCGGCGCGATGCGGTACGGCTTGAGTTGCGCGTCCCAGGCGCTGCCCGGCGGCAGCCAGCGGAAGTAGACCCACTGGCCATCGGCGGTCCAGCGCACCTGTGCAGGCTCGCGGCCATAGAGCTCCGGCCCGCGCATGATGTTGCGCACCGAGAGGTCGAACGTGGATTGCTGCTGCGCAGCCAACGGCGCGGCGGCAATCAGGGCGAGGGCGAGGAGACGACGCATGTCAGGCATCGGGTTCTGGGATGGGAACGACTTTGCCACAGAGACACAGAGGCACGGAGGGCTGCGTGCCGCGCACTGCGTTCAGCGAGACCGGACTCGTGGAACGCTTCCGCGTCGAACTCCGAGGCGCGTTGCGCAAGGCTCCGTGTCTCTGCGTCTCTGTGGCAAGTTCTTGAAAGCCTTACGCACGCGCCACAGCCCGCGCTGAGCGCTCGTACGGCGTTTCCGTCGACACGGCCGCCTGACGCCCGCTGAGCACGCCGTACCACGTGCGCGCCGAGTCGACGAGGATGATGAACGTCGCGATCAGGAAGAACGCGGCGACCGCCGTGTTCACTTGGTCGTTGAGGATGAGGCGCGCGGCGCCCGCGGCATCGCTCACGCCGGGAATCGGCTCGCCGGCCGCGAGCTTGTCACGCACCCACTGCGCGTGGCTCAGGAAGCCGATGCGCGGATTCGGGTCGAAGATCTTCGCAAGGCTGGCCGTCGACGTCACGATCACCAGCCACACCATCGGGATCACCGTGACGAAGGCGTACTTCGCCTTACCCATCTTGATGATGATGGTCGTGCCGACGCACAGCGCCACCGTGGCGAGCAACTGGTTGGAGATGCCGAACAGCGGCCACAGCGAGTTGATGCCGCCCAGCGGGTCAGTCACGCCCTGATAGAGGAACCACCCCCACATCGCGCAGACGATGAACGATGCGGCGACCACCGCCGGATACCAGCTCACCCTGCCGAAGGGCGCCCACACATGCTTGCCGAGGTCCTGCAGCATGAAGCGTCCGACGCGGGTGCCGGCGTCGACCGTAGTGAGGATGAACAGCGCCTCGAACATGAGGGCGAAGTGGTACCACAGGCCCATCGCGCCCTCGCCGCCGAGCACCGAGGCGAAGATGTTGGCCATGCCGACGGCCAGCGACGGCGCGCCGCCGGTGCGCGAGAGCAGCGAGCTCTCCTCGACCTGTGCGGCCAGTGCCGTGAGATCCGCCGGGTTGAGCGTGAAGCCCCAGGTGCGGATCACCTCCGCCGCGCTCTCTGCCGTGGTCCCGAGGATGCCCGCCGGTGCGTTGATGGCGAAGTAGATGCCCGGCGTCAGCACGCAGGCGGCGATGAGGGCCATCACCGCGACCAGGGACTCGGTAAGCATGGCGCCGTAGCCGACCATGCGCGCGTCGGCCTCGTTATCGAGCAGCTTCGGCGTCGTGCCGCTCGCGATCAGGGCGTGGAATCCCGAGATGGAGCCGCAGGCGATCGTGATGAACACGAACGGGAACAGCTTGCCCGCGAACACCGGACCCGTGCCATCCACGAACTGCGTCACGGCGGGCATCTGCAGCGGCGGCAGCACCAGCAGGATGCCGATCGCGAGGGCCAGCACGACACCGATCTTCACGAAGGCACTCAGGTAGTCGCGCGGGGCGAGCAGCAGCCACACAGGCATCACGGACGCCGCGAAGCCGTAGATCATCACCGCCCACGCCAGCGTCGGGCCGCTCAGGGTGAACATCGGCCCGAGCACCGCGTGCTCCGCGGCCCAGCGACCCACATACAGCGAGACGGCGAGCAGCACGAGGCCGATGAGCGACGTCTCGAGCACCGCGCCCGGCCGCAGGTAGCGCATGTACACGCCCATCAGCATCGCGATGGGGATCGTGAGTCCGACGGTCACGGTCGCCCACGCGGAGTCGCGCAGCGCGTTCACGACCACGAGCGCGAGCACCGAGATCAGGATGATCATGATGCCCATCACCGCGACCAGTGCGGTGTAGCCGGCGATGGGGCCGATCTCTTCCTTGGCCATCTGACCGAGCGACTTGCCGTCGCGACGCACCGAGGCGCAGAGGATGACGAAGTCCTGCACCGCGCCGCCGATCGCCACGCCGACGATGATCCACAGCGCGCCGGGCAGGAAGCCGAACTGCGCGGCCAGCGTCGGTCCGACGAGCGGGCCGGGGCCCGCGATGGCCGCGAAGTGGTGGCCGAACACCACCCACTTGTTCGTCGGCACGTAGTCGCGGCCGTCGGCCAGGCGCTCGGCGGGCGTCGCGCGCGTGGCATCGAGCGCGAAGATCTTGGCGGCAATGATCTTCGAGTAGAAGCGATATCCGACGGCGTACGTGCAGACGGCGGCCGTGATTAGCCAGGCGGCGGAGATGGTCTCGCCGCGGCGAAGGCCGAGGTAGGCGAACGCGGAAGCGCCGACGATCGAGACGGCGGCCCAGACGAGGGCGGAGAGCCAGCGGGGCATCGGGGAGGGGAAGAGGGGGAGGTCCCGAATGGCGGCCGCGTGGGGCACGGCGCCTGTCTGTCGCTGGCCAATCCTACGCGATTCCCTCGGTCTGGCGGAAGGGCGTCGCGCGATCGCGCCGCGACGGCCTCGTGCGGCCCAGCGGGTGGGAGCATCCGGGGTACGCGATTAGATTGCATGGATGCGTTTCCTCGCCTCTCTCGCGCTGCTCGCGACGCCGGTTCTGCTGGCTGCGCAGGGGGTCGCGCCCGGCGCCCGTCCCTTGGCGGCGTTCGCGTCGGAGCGGATGGCGGTCACGCCGGTGCAGTTCTGGCGATCCGACAGCACGGGATGGAGCCTGAGCGCTGACGGCGGGCAGCTGCGGGCGCAGCTCGACAGCGCCATCGCCCGCGAGTTCCGTTCGCGCGGAATGGCCACGCGCTGGGCCTTCGCCGGCGACGTCGTGCGCAGTGCCCGTCGCAATCCGACGCTCCGCGCCGATCCCACCGCGCTCGGCGCCGGGGCCTGGCGCCGTACGTTGCCGGAAGTCGGTGATGCGGTGCCAGCTCTCGTGGCGGACAACCTCCGCACGGTGACGGCGCTGGGCGACACGCGATTTGCGCTCATTCCCGTCGAGCTGCGTGGGCACGGCGACGAGGCCGTGCTGCGGCTCGTCATCACCGATACCCGTGCGCGCACGGTCGTTTGGGCTGCCGACCTCATCGCGGCGGGCCGCGAGGAAGCCGCCGCCGGGCTCGCCGCGCGGCTCGCCGATCTCGTTGTAGACCCGTAACACTCCCCCCGAGAACCATGTCCAAGAAGCTCGACGTCACGCTCATCCCCGGGGACGGCATCGGCCCCGCCATCACCGACGCCACCGTGCGGGTCCTCGAGGCCGCGGGCGCGTCGTTCACCTGGGACCGCCAGCTCGCCGGCATGGCCGCCGTGAAGGAACACGGCGACCCGATTCCCGAGGCCACGCTCGAGTCCATCAAGCGCACGAAGCTCGCCCTCAAGGGCCCGCTCGAGACGCCGGTCGGCAAGGGCTTCCGGTCGATCAACGTCGCGCTGCGCAAGGAGTTCGACCTCTACGCCAACCTGCGGCCGGCCAAGACCATCCTGCCGAAGAGCCGCTTCGAGAACGTCGACGTCGTGCTCGTGCGCGAGAACACGGAAGGCCTCTACGTGGGCGTCGAGAACTACGTGAAGATCGGCAGCGATCCGCACGCGGTGGCACAGTCGGTGGCGATCATCTCGCGCGTGGGCGCCGAGCGCATCGTGCGCTACGCCTTCGAGTACGCGCTCAAGCACGGGCGCAAGAAGGTCACCATCGTCCACAAGGCGAACATCCTCAAGTACTCGCAGGGCCTGTTCCTCGAGGTCGGGCGCCAGGTGGCCAAGGAGTACGAGGGCCGCGTGGCCAGCGACGACAAGATCGTCGACGCCTGCGCCATGGAGCTGGTGATGCGCCCGGACAAGTACGACGTGATCGTCACGACGAACCTCTTCGGGGACATCCTCTCGGATCTCACGAGCGGGCTCGTCGGCGGCCTCGGCCTCACCCCGGGCGCGAACATCGGCTACGACTGCGGCATCTTCGAGGCCGTGCATGGCACCGCGCCGGACATCGCGGGGCAGGGCATCGCGAATCCGACGGCGGTCATGCTCGCCGGTTGCCAGCTGCTCGATCACGTCGGTGACGATGCACGCGCGAATCGCATCCGCGCGGCCATCGAATCCGTGCTGCGCGAGGGCAAGACGGTCACGCGCGACGTCGGTGGCTCGGCGACCACCGAGCAGTACACCGATGCCGTGATTGCCCGCCTCGCGCGGGGCTGACGCTCGCATGCGGCTGCTGCAGGTCTCCGATGTGCACTTCGGCCGCCATGCGGTCGCCGAGTACACGGACGCGGTGGTCCGACGCGTCGCGGCGGGGCGCTATGCGGCCGTCGTCGTGGCCGGAGACCTGACGCAGCGCAATTTCCGCGAGCAGTTCCGCGCGGCGAAGCAGTGGCTGGATGCCATGCGTGCACACGCCCCTGTCCTCACCGTGCCGGGCAACCACGACGTGGCGTGGTGGTGGAAGCCGGTCGGTGTCGGCGTCGAGGCCCCGCTGCTTGCGGGATACCGCAAGTGGATCGACGCCGAGCTGGAGCCGACGCTGCAGCTGCCGGGCGTGACGATCGTCGGGCTCAACTCCTGCCACGGCGTGCGCACGTACACCATCACGACGCGGGCACGCGACCTCTCCGTGGTCGGCGCGATCCGCCCAGAGCAGTGGGCCAAGGCCAAGCGCGCGTTCGACGCGGCGCCCGCCGGTGACCTCAAGGTGTTGGTGTTCCACCACAACCTGCTGCGCGGGGACCTCTCGCGGCGCTGGGGGCTCGTGAACAAGGCCGACGGCATCGGCGAGGCGCTGCAGACCGGCGCCGACCTGGTGCTGAACGGGCACGATCACCAGACGCGCATCGAGGCCATCGAACTGACGGGGCGGCGCATGGTCGTGTCGCACAGCACGAGCTTCTGCGAGCGCACGCGCGGCGGGCTGCCGGCGGCGTTCCAGGAGATCGAGGTCGAACCGACGCGATTCGTCGTGCGGGCCTGCGTGTGGGACGCCGACGCGAAGGACTTTGCGCCGCGCAACGACCGGGTGTTCCCGCGATGACGCGCCGCGCGCAGGAGGATCAGCTCGGCCTGTTCTTCGCGCCGGAGCCCGCCATCGAGGGCAGTCGCGAGAGCGTGCTGGCGGTACAGCCGGCGCCGATCGACGAAGACCTCGATGCGGCGGCGATCGCCGAGCAGGAGGAAGAGGACGCGGAGGACGCCGCGCGCGCGGCGGACGTGCTGCTGGGCATCCTGCGCGGCATGGGACTGCAGCACATCCGCTCGCTGGTGTTGACGCGCAATCGCAGCGTGGTGGTGTCGCTGAAGGGCTATGAGCTGCGCGTGCACGAGGGTTTCTGCACGGCGCCGCGCGAGCTGCACGCGCAGATCGTGCGCTTCGTCATGGCCAAGAAGCCCTGGGAGCGGAATACGGCGCGACAGGCCATCCTCGCGTACCCGTTGCCCAAGCACACGAAGCCGCCCCGCGCGCCGGAGCGCACGCATCCCGAGGACGAGCCGCTGGCCGAGCGCTTGGCCGAGTGGCATACGCGCCTGAACGGCGAGCGCTTCGGGGCACAGCTCAAGCAGATCCCGATCCGCGTGTCGCGGCGGATGCTGCGGCGGCTCGGGCACTACGCGCCGGGCCTTGAGGGCGGCGGCGCCGAGATCGCGATCAGCGCCCGGCACATCCGGCGCGACGGCTTCGCGAGCGCCGTCGAGACGCTGCTGCACGAGATGGTGCACCAGTGGCAGCACGAGAACGGGCTGCCGATCGACCACGGCCTCGACTTCCGCCGGAAGTGCCGCGAGGTCGGGGCGGTGCCGCGGGCGAAGCGGCCAGCCTAAGCTGGCGCTACGACGCCTGCGCCGAGGGCCGCACCTCGCGCAGCAGCGCGGCGATCATGGCCTTGGCGAGCTCCTCTTCGCCCATGAACACCTCGACGCGCGGCTCGTGCCGCAGCTCCTCGGCTTCCTTGTCGCCGTGCGTGCGCACGATGACCGGTAGCTCGGGACGCAGGCGGTGCGCGATGTCCATGATGGCCTTCACGCCGACGGTGTCGGGCGTGGCGATCACGAGGGCGCGCGCGCGGGCGACGTGCGCCTGGATGAGGACCTCGGGCTCCGTCGCATCGCCCGCGACGGCGGCGATACCCTCCGAGCGCAGGCGCGCGACGATCTCGCGGTTCTGCTCGGCGACGACGAAGGTGAGGCCCTGCGCCGTGAGCGCCTCGCCGATGCGGCGGCCGACGCGGCCGTAGCCGACGATCAGCAGGTGGTTCGTCAGTTTGGCCGGCGTGTAGGAGTGCGGCAACTCGGCCAGCCGGTCGTTGGGACGCGCAAAATGCCGCGCCAGGCGGGATCGCTTCAGGATCCACTGCCGGGCCGGTTCGATCGCCGAGAAGATCACGGGGTTGAGCGCGATCGACACGACCGCCCCCGCGAGGATCAGGTTCTGCCCCTCGAGCGAGAGGAGGCCGAGCGACACGCCCATGCCCGCGAGGATGAACGAGAACTCGCCGATCTGCGCCAGCGCCGCCGAGACGGTGAGGGCCGTGTTGAGCGGGTAGCGGAACATCAGCACGAGCCCGAACGCCGCGATCGACTTGCCGATGATGATGATGAACAGCACCGTCAGGATCTTCAGCGGCTCCTGCCAGAGCAGGGCCGGATTGAAGAGCATGCCGACCGAGACGAAGAAGAGCACCGCGAAGGCATCGCGGAAGGGCAGCGACTCGTCGGCGGCGCGATGCGAGAACTCGGACTCGCGCATCACCATGCCGGCGAAGAAGGCGCCGAGCGCGTAACTCACGCCGAAGATCACGCCGGCCGCGTAGGCGATGCCGACGCCGGCGGCCATGACGGCGAGCGTGAAGAGTTCGCGCGAGCCCGTGCCGGCGATGCGCAGCAGGATCCATGGGAAGAGCCGGCGGCCGACCACGAACATGAGGACGACGAACAGCACCACGCTGCCCAGCGTCAGCGCGAGTTGCTTGCCCAGCGATTCGCCGGGCAGCGTGCCGTCGCCGGTGAGCGCGGCGGCGAGCGGCGGCAGCAGCACGAGGGCCACGACCATCGCGATGTCCTCGACCACCAGCCAGCCCACGGCGATGCGTCCCGTGAGCGTCTCGAGCGAGCCGCGGGCCTCGAGGGCACGGAGCAGCACGACGGTGGACGCGACGGACAGCGAGAGGCCGAACACCAGACCCGCGCCGACGTCCCAGCCCCACCAGTAGTGCGCCACCGCGTACCCCATCCCGGTCGCGACGGCGATCTGCAGGACCGCGCCGGGCACCGCGATGCGGCGTACCGAGAGCAGGTCCTCGAGCGAGAGGTGCATCCCCACGCCGAACATGAGGAGCATGACGCCGATCTCGGCGAGCTGCTGGATCAGCTCCAGGTCGCCCGTGAATCCGGGGGTGAACGGGCCCATCACGACACCCGCGACCAGATACCCGACGAGGGCCGGCATGCGCAGGCGCACGGCGATGTAGCCGAGGATCAGGGCCAGCACGAAGGCGCCGGCGATGGTCGAGATCAGGGAGACACTATGGGGCATCGGCACGCGGGCGTGAGGCGAGGTGTCGGACGCTGTACAGGCAAGCTACCGCGCCGCTGGGACGCGCGGCACCCGCTTTCGCTAGATTACAGGGTCTCTTTCCCCACGACCCGATGGCCTCCGATCTCGATACCCAGTCGTTTCTCGCCTCGCCGCAGCTCAAGCCGCGCGAGGGCGACCTCTTCAACATCGACGCCGCGCTGACCGAAGAGGAGCGCGCCGTCCGCGACTCCGTCCGCGCCTTCGTCGACGAGAAGGTCCTGCCGATCATCGGGCAGTGCTACGTGGACGGTCGCTTCCCGAAGGAGCTGATCGCCGAGATGGGCGCGAACGGCTACCTCGGCGCGAACCTGCCGGAGGAGTACGGCTGCGCGGGGCTGAGCAACGTCATGTACGGGCTCATCAACCAGGAGCTGGAGCGCGGCGACTCGGGCATCCGCTCGTTCGCCTCGGTGCAGGGCTCGCTGGTGATGTACCCGATCTATGCCTTCGGCAGCGAGGAGCAGAAGAAGCACTACCTGCCGAAGATGGCGAAGGGCGAGATCATCGGCTGCTTCGGCCTCACCGAGCCCGACTACGGCTCGAACCCCGCCGGCATGATCACGCGCGCCAAGGAGCAGAAGGACGGCTCGTGGATCCTGAACGGCGCGAAGATGTGGATCACGAACGGCTCGACCGCGCAGGTCGCGATCGTCTGGGCGAAGACCGAAGACAACGATGACTCGGGCAAGAGCATCCGCGGCTTCATCGTTCCGACCAGCACCAAGGGCTTCAAGGCCAACGGGCAGAAGGGCAAGCTCTCGCTGCGCGCGTCCGACACCAGCGAGCTCGTGTTCGACAACGTGCATCTGCCGGCCGATGCGATCCTGCCGAAGAGCGGCGGCCTCAAGAGCCCGCTGATGTGCCTCACCCAGGCGCGCTACGGCATCTCCTGGGGGGCGCTGGGTGCCGCCATCGCCTGCTACGAGGAGGCGCTGGCCTACTCGAAGGAGCGCGTGATGTTCGGGCGCCCGATCGGCGGCTTCCAGATCCAGCAGGTGCGTCTGGCGGACATGCTCACGGAAATCGTGAAGGGCCAGCTGGTGTCACTGCACCTCGGTCGCATGAAGGACGCGGGCACCTTCACGCCGCAGCAGGTGTCGTTCGCCAAGCGCAACAACGTGAACATCGCCACCGACATCGCGCGCGAAGCGCGGCGTCTGTTGGGCGGGAACGGCATCGTCGCCGAGTATGCGTCGATGCGGCACATGGCCAACCTCGAGAGCGTGTATACCTACGAGGGCACCCACGACATCCATTCGCTCATCCTCGGGCAGGCCGTGACGGGGATGAACGCGTTCGGGGGCTGAGCGGCCGCGGCGCTACGGGCTGCTGACGCGCCGGAGTCCGATGTTCTTCGCGCGACCCTGATCGAGGGCGGCACCGATGACGGTGCCGCCCTCGTTGCGTTGGAAGCGGATGGTGAGTCCGCCGCCCGAGAACTCGTCCTTGGTAAGGGCACGCATCCGCATCGCGGCGGCCCCGGGATGTTGGACGCGCAGCCCAGCGCTATCCGCCCATACCTGCCAGCGACCATCGAGTTCGTCGCTCTCGAAGGTGCCCGTGTAGGCCGCGAGTTCTGCCGCGCTTGGCGTGACGATGCTGATCCGCTGGATCGTCTGTTCGGGACTGTTTGGTTCCCGGAGCGTTGCGGCGTTGATGGGCCCCGAGCCGGGTGCCGCGTGGAATTCAAAGCTCACCTCGAACGGCAATCCCTCGACGCGAAACCGCGTGGTGCTCAGCGCCGTGAGGCCATAGCGACCCGGCGAGGTCAGTCGCAGGCCCGTGCTGTCCTGCACGAAGGTGAAGAGCATCGTGGCGCCCGGCGCGCGGAAGGTCCCGACGTAACGCTGTAGCGTGGCGCTCGGCACGCGCAGGCCGGGTGTGCTCGCGCGGCGCGCGGATGGGGCTGCCGCCGCCGCAGGTTCGGCGCGCAGCGCACTGCCCAGGTGCACGCCGGCGACGGCATCGGCCAGTGCGCTCGGATTGCTCCCGCCGTGATTGCAGAGGACGGCCACGGCGTAGTGCAGGCTCGGCAGGCGCAGCAACTCCGCACGGTATCCACCCCAGGAGCCACCGTGGCGTACGGTCGCCACGCCACGCAGTTCACCGTGCATCAGCCCCAACGCGTAGTTGATCCGCTCGCCGTTGGTGAGCACGCCGCGCGTCTGCAACGTGTCGAGCAGCGCCCGGCCGCCGACGGTGGGCGTGTAGAAGTTGCGGTCCCAGAGCAACAGGTCCTCGACCGTGGTGAACACGGCGCCGTCGCCGAGCTGCAGCCAGCGCGAGACGTCGAGCCGATAGCCATCGCCTCGCGGCTCGTAGGCCAGCGCCCGCTGCGCGATCACGTCGTCGTAGCTGCCAAGGTATTCGGTGTTGCGCATCCCGAGCGGCTCGAAGATGCGCGCCTGCGCCTCCTCGCGCAGCGACTTGCCGGTCACGCGCTGCACGATGATGGACAGGAGGAAGTAGCCGGAGTTGCTGTAGAGATGCTCGTCGCCCGGCAGGAAGTTCAGCGCGCGCTGGCGGCTGAGGATCCGCAGCGCGTCTTCGGGCGTGGTGACGTCGTCGATCTGATGACCGGAGAGGACCAGCAGGCCGATGTAGTCCCGGAGGCCGCTGGTGTGGTGCAGCATCTGGCGGATCGTGATCGGCCGCTCGTAGACCGGGAGCTCGGGGATGAAGCGACGCACGTCATCGTCGAGCGACAGCTTGCCCTCCTGCGCAAGCAGGACGATCGCCGTGGCGGCGAACTGCTTGCTGGTCGAGCCGATGTCGAACACGCTGCGACTCGTGATCGGCACGCTGCGCTCGAGGTCGGCGAGGCCGTAGCCCTGCGCGTAGATGAGGCGGTCGTCGCGATACGCCCCGACCGCGCATCCGGGGCTGCCCGGGGAGGTGAACTCCGCGAAGATCGAATCCACACGCGGGTCCGCCGCGAAGGTCGCCGGGGCGGCTGCCTGCGCCGCCAAGAGGGTGGGGGCGGCCGCAAGGACCAGCAGTGACGCGAGGCGGATCACGGAACAGTCTCCCGAAAAAGTCCCGAGAGTATCGCTCAGGACCGGCCCGGCCGCCAGAGAAAGGGCGTGAGCGCGAGCGCCGCGAGGACCAGCGGCCAGAGCCTACCCTTCCAGAGGGCGTAGTTCTCGAGCATCTCCGGCCACGACCGCCCACCGGCGATGCCGATGCCGAACTCGTACGCGACCGTGAGGGCGACGAGTATGACCGAGTAGAGCGCGAGCTGGCGCGTCGGCGTCGCCGCGGGAATGCGGAACATCAGGCGTGTGACGAGCAGGATGACGGCGATGCCCGACACGACGCTGAGCGTCTCCGCCGTCGCCTGCGACACGATACGCTTGAAGCCGAACTCGCGCAGCGCGCCGTTCAGCGGCATCGCGACGGCAAGGACCGCCCACGTGGCGATGAGGCGACGGTAGGTCACGGGCTCCTCCGAAGGGGACAGCCTCACGATGGCCTGCGCGGCCCGCTGCCGCCGTCAGGCGGATCGCCCGCGCTTCGTGCGGAGAGCCCTGAGTCTTGCGGGCTCGCCTGGTCAGGCATAGTGTATTGGATAACCCATACACTACGCCCATGCGCCAGCCCTCATCCGTTCGCTGCCTCCGGCTCGTCGGAACGCTTTTCCTCACACTGGCCTGCGCCTGCAGTCGCAGCGATCGGTCGGCGGCTGGTCCGGCGGATTGGCAGCTCGACCTCACGCCTGTGCTCGCCGTGGGAGACACCGAGGACAGCGACAGCGCGATGTTCGGCAGGGTCTCGGACGTACGCCTGCTGCCGAATGGGACGTTGGCCGTCGCCGACGCGGGCGCGTCGGCGGTGCTCCTGTTCGATTCGACCGGGGCGCCGCTCGGCAGGCGCGGGCGTAAGGGGCGCGGGCCCGGCGAGTTCGCCGGGCAGATCTCGCTCGCGCGGCTGGCCGACGACGCTGTGGCGGTCTGGGATCCGTCACAGTCCCGGTGGTCCCAGGTCCACGTCGCTCGCGCCGAGATCACGGTGCTGCCGGACTCGCTCGGCGACGCCGCGTGGGCGCACGCGGGCGTCATCGTGCTCGGCGAGGGGTTGGTCCCCGAGTGGGCCCCGTCCCTGCTGCGCGCGCTGGCGGACTCCATGCCGGCGATGAAGCTCGGATTCCTCGACGAGACGGCCCTGCTCTGGGTGAACCGCGATGCCGCGCTGCGTGAGTGGATGGCCTACGCGGGACGCGAGGCGCAGGGGCGCATCACGCTGCCAGCGAACTACCGGCCGATGCAATTCCGCGCCGATCGCGTGGTCGGGCTGTTGGCCGATTCGATCGGGCTCGAGCGCGTGGTGGTGTATCGTTTCGCGCGGCCGGCCGACGTCGTGCCCTCGCGCGCTCGCGCCGGCGCGGCGCCGATCGACTCGTCGGAGCGCGGCACGCTCATGTCTTCGATGCGTAACGCCGTGGTCGCGCAGGAGATGCACTACGCGACCGCCGGGCGCTACACCGCGCGTGCAGACTCGCTGTCGCTGGAGATGCCGCCGGGGATGCGACTGCAGATCATCGATGCGGACGGCCGCGCCTGGCGTGGCGCTGGTGTGGTGTCGGCGACTGGCTTCACCTGCGGGATGTACGTCGGGCTTGCGCCGCCGCGCGGCTGGCGGGAAGGGGCGCCCCGCTGCGCGTGGTAGGCCGGCGTCGGGTGCGGCACACCTACACCCGCGCCCGCCCGTACCGCTCCTGCATCATCCCGCGCAGCCACATCGGCATGTGCCGCAGCGCGAACACCACTGCCTTGTAGCGCTTGCCGGGGATCACCACCGTCGGCCCGCCGCCGAACGCGTTCTCCAGTGACTCCCGCACCACGCGGTCCGCATTGAGCCAGGCCCAACTCGGGATGCCCTTGGTCTTGTCGATCTTCATGCGGTCGTGGAACTCCGTGTGCGTGAACCCCGGGCAGAGCGCCTGCACCTTCACGCCCGTGCCGTAGAGTTCCATCGCCAGGCCTTCCATGAACACACGCTGGTAGGCCTTCGTGGCGCAGTAGTTCACGTTGCCCATGCTGGCCGTAAAGCTCGCCACCGACGCGACGGTGATCACGAAGCCCTCGCGGCGCTCGATCATCTTGGGGACGACCGCCCGCGTGAGCAGCATCGGCGCCATCACGTGCAACTCGAGCATCGTCGCCTGCTCGCCGACCGGGCGCGTGGCCAGCTTGCCCTTGGTGCCGAAGCCGGCGTTGTTCACGAGGACCATCAGGCGCTCTTCCTTGCTCAGGCGCTCGGCCAGCGCGCGCATGGGTTCGTCGCGCGAAAGGTCGCACTGGTACGGTTCGGCGGAGATGCCGTGCTGGAGCGAGAGCTCGTCAGCGAGCGCCGTGAGGCGATCGAGATCGCGCGCGACGAGCAGGAGGTCGAAGCCGCGCTGCGCGAGCTGCGCCGCGAACTCGCGGCCGAGTCCGGCGGAAGCGCCGGTGACGCAGGCCAGCGGCCGGGAGAATGCCTGATTGGTATTGGTCACGGGCCTAATCTATCATTCTCGGGCGATGGGCATCATCAAGGCGTCGATCCCCCTGTTCTTCCTGCTGATTGCGGCCGAGCTCCTGTGGAGCAAGGCCACGGGCCGGCGCGTGATGCGGATGAACGACTCCCTCAGTGACTTGAGCTGCGGCATCCTGAGTCAACTGGCGGGGATCTTCACCAAGCTGTTCACGATCGGGATCTTCATCTGGGTGGCGGACCGCTGGGCGGTGCAGCATTGGCTGCCGGCGATGCCTGCGTGGCCGGAGCGCGCGCCGTTTCTCGCCGTGGCGGGGTTTCCGTGGTTGGGCGTGGACGTTGCCGCCCTACTCAGCTGGAGCGCCGTGTTCGTCCTGGTGGACTTCTGCTACTACTGGAGCCACCGCTACGCGCACGAGATCAACATCCTCTGGGCGGGGCACGTGGTGCACCACTCCAGCGAGGAATACAACCTGCCTGTCGCGCTGCGGCAGAGCGCGCTGCATGGCCTGATGAGCTGGGTGTTCTACATGCCGCTGGCGTTCATGGGTGTGCCGTGGCGGATGTTCGTGGCCTGTAACGCGCTCAACCTGATCTACCAGTTCTGGATCCACACGCGGGCCGTGGGCAGGCTCTCGCCGCTCGGCGAGTACGTCCTCAACACGCCGTCGCACCACCGCGTGCACCATGGCGTGAATCCCAAGTATCAGGACAAGAACTACGCCGGCGTGTTCATCGTCTTCGATCGCTGGTTCGGCACGTTCCAGGTCGAGGAAGAGGAACCCGTCTACGGCATCACGAAGCCGCTCAAGAGCTGGAATCCGCTGTGGGCCAACGTCCACGTCTTCGTGCAGATCGCCAAGGACGCATGGCGGGCCGAGCGCTGGCGCGACAAGCTGCGCATCGTGTTCGGGCGGCCGGGCTGGCGACCGCCGGAGCTCGGAGCGATAGAGCGCCCGCAGGAAGTGAGCGCCGACACGTTCGTGAAGTACGATCCGCCGGTGCCGGCGCCGCTGGCGTGGTATGCGTTTACGCAGTTCACGATTGCCCTGCTCGCGGCCTTCGTGCTGCTCGGCAAGGCCGAGGCGCTGCCGCTGTGGGTGAGCGGCATCGCGGCGTTCTTCATTGCCGTGGCGCTGGCTGGGGTGGGCGGGATCTTCGAGAGCGCCCGCTGGGCCGGGACGCTGGAGACGGCGCGACAGATCACGGTCGCGTTGGGGAGCGGGTATCTGCTCTGGACCGGTCTTGGACTGGGCGCTCTCGCCTGGGCGGGACTCGGTGTGGCGCTGCTTTCGCTCGCCGTGCTGGCCCGGTACCGCGGTCACCTGACGGCCACCGAACTAGCACCGTTGATGTAGGTGGGCGATTAACTTTCGGGGTCCCTCACGAGGATTCCAAGTGAAGATCGCAGTCTGCCTCAAGCGCGTCCCCGACATGGACGTGAAATTCAAGATCGCCCCCTCCGGCAAGTCCGTGGACGAAACGGGGCTCAAGTTCGACATGTCCGACTTCGACGGCTACGCCGTGGAAGCCGCCATCCAGATCACCGAGAAGCTCAACGCCGGCGAGGTGACCGTCATCTCCCTCGGCGGTGACGTCGTGCAGGAAACCCTGCGCAAGGCGATGTCCATGGGCGCCCACCGCGCGGTACAGCTCAAGTACGACGGCACGTCAGTGGATTCCTACGCCGTCGCGACGGCGCTGGCCGCCGAGCTGAAGGACGGCGGCTACGACCTCGTCATGTTCGGCCGCATGAGCATCGACACCGCACACGGCGCCACTGGCGCCATCGTGGCCGAGCTGCTCGGCCTGCCCTGCGTGACGGCCATCTCCAAGCTGGAGTTCGACGGCCGCACGGCGAAGATGCGCCGTGAGCTCGAAGGCGCCTACGAGCTGGTCGAATGCGCCCTGCCGGCCGTCGTGACCATCGACGAAGGCATCGCCCGCCCGCGGTACCCGTCGCTCAAGGGCATCATGGCCGCCAAGAAGAAGCCGCTGGACGTGAAGCCCGCGCAGCTGCCCGCCGAGCGCCTGTCGCTCGACGCGATGGCGCTGCCGCCGGAGCGTGCGGCGGGCAAGATCATCGGCGAGGGCCCGGATGCGGTGCCCGAGCTCGTCCGTCTCCTCAAGGAAGAGGCGAAGGTTCTCTAATGTCGAACATTCTTGCATTCGCCGAGACGCGCGGTGGTGAGCTGCGCCGCGCCGGTCTCGAAGCCGTGGCCGCGGCCCGCGTGATTGCCGACGCCAAGGGTGGCCAGGTGCACGCCGTGCTCTTCGGCACTGCCGGCATCTCCAAGCACGCGGCCGCGCTCGGTGCGCATGGCGCCGACGTCGTGTTCGTCGTCGAGCACGCCGGCTTCACGCACAACAATCCCGAAGCGGTGAGCGCCACGCTGGCCGACAAGGTGAAGGGTGGCTATGCGGGCGTCGTGCTCGCGGCCTCCGCCACGGGCAAGGACGTCGCTCCGCGCGTCGCCGCCAAGCTTGGCGTGCCGATGGCCTCCGACGTCACCTCGCTCACCGTGAGCGGCAATGGCATCACCTGCACGCACCCCGGCTACACGGGCAAGGTCATCCAGACCGTGACGCTCACGGCGAATCCCGCCGTGGTCAGCGTGCGGCCAGGTGCCTTCCTGCCGAAGGAGAACGCGAAGGCCGGCGCGGTCGAGACGCTGGCGCCCAGCGGCGATCCGTCGGCCTCGCGCGTGAAAGTCACCGAGACGGCGGCGGGCAACACGGCGAAGCTCGACCTCGGCGAAGCCCCGGTCATCATCTCCGGCGGTCGCGGGCTCAAGGAGGCGGCGAACTTCAAGCTCGTCGAGGACCTTGCCGCCGCCTTCGGCAACGCAGCCGTCGGTGCCACGCGCGCCGTGACCGACGACGGCTGGCGTCCGCACTCGGACCAGATCGGCCAGACGGGCCGCTTGGTGTCGCCGGACCTCTACGTGGCCTGCGGCATCTCGGGCGCGATCCAGCACCTCGCCGGCATGCGCACCTCGAAGACGATCGTCGCGATCAACAAGGACAAGGACGCGCCGATCTTCAAGATTGCCGACTATGGCATCGTCGGGGACGTGCTGACGATCCTGCCGGTGCTCACTGAAGCGGTGAAGAAGGCGAAGGCGTAGTCAGCCGAGCAGCTTCTTCACTTCGGCTTGTCCGTGGAGCTCAGCGTCGATGGCGGCGCTGAGCTCGCGTGCTTTCGAGACTGCGTCCGTCAGGCCATCGGGCGCAGCCAAGCCTGCGCTGATCCGCAGGAGATCCACCCGCACGACATCGAGCGCCGCCACACACTCGGCCTGGCGTTGCTCGAGTCGGGCCTTGGCCGCCGCGAACTCGCTGCGCGCCGGTGACGGCGCCGGCAGCTCCGCCATCGCTTGATTCAGCACGCCTAGTCTCCGCTGAATGTCGGCGTTGCACCGCTCCAGTTCGTTCGCCACCGGCAAGAGGCCGCCCAACCGATCACGCGTCTCTGGCGGCAAGTGCTGGACGAGGTCCGCGACCCGCCGAGCGAGCAGGGTGGCGGTCGGCACGCTCGTCGCGGGTGGTTCCTCTGGCGTGCGATTGAACCTGCGGGCGACCCACGGGCGGCTCAACAGCCACCGCACGCCAATGAGGACCCAATCCTGCGTGCCGCGTCCGGGACGCACGAGGGCGCGAACCCAGCGCGGCAGTCGCCGCGCTGCCCGAACGAGCCCAATGCCGACGCCAAGATACAGCGCGCCGACCACGCCGAACACGGAGCCGAGCACCGGATGCACGGCCAGCGTCGTCACGGTCAGCGTCACGATGAACACCCCGAGGACAACGAACATCCCGCCGACCACGCGCGCCGTGCGCTGCAGGGCGAGATCGGTGCTCTGCCGGTCCACCCGCTCGTTGAACTCGAGGATCTCTGCCGTGATGCCGCGGACAATCTCGTCCGCGCGGAGCCCCTCGCGCCACAGCACGGCCGTGCTTCCCCACACGCCGACGCCGAAGAGGGTCAGAAGCACAGCGCCCACCACAACCACCGGAAGCGCGAAGTCACGCTCTAGGATGCCAGCCTCCGAGGCCACAACTCCCAGCGCGCCCGTCGCAAGGCCGGCGACCAAGAACACCTTCGCCTGCGCGAGGTCCCGCAGATATCCGCGAACTTCTGGACGCACGGCGGGTGCTCGCTGCTCCAGCGCGCGAAGCGTGTTGGCGACCTGGGTGGCGCCAGCGGGCCGATGCGCCCGGTCGCGCTGCAAGCATGCCGATACGACGTCGGCCAGCGCACCCGGCACCCCGGGTCGTACGAGGGAGATGCTGGGAACGTCCTCGCTCAACAGCTTCGTCAGCACGGCGGGCAGCGATGGCGCTGCGACCGGCGACCTCCCCGAGAGCGCAAAGTAGGCGGTCGCGCCGAGTGACCAGAGGTCGCCGCGCGCATCGACAGCTTCTCCGCCTGCCTGCTCTGGGCTCATGTAGTACAGCGTGCCGACGAGTGCTCCGTCGTCCGTGAGCGCGGCGGATGTCGCCTGGCGCGCGATGCCGAAGTCCGTGACCAGTGCCCGCCCGCTGGCATGCTCGAGCAAGATATTCTCCGGCTTGATGTCGCGATGGACGACGCCGCGCTCGTGCGCGTATGCGAGCGCCCACGCCACGTCACGCATCATGCGCACGGCATCCTGGGGCGCAAGCGGGCCGAGGCGAGTGACGCGTTCGGCGAGTGTCTCTCCTTCGATGAACCCCATCGCGAAGAACACGAGGTCGTCATGCGCCTCGACGGCATGGATGGGCACGATGTTCGGGTGCGACAGACCAGCCGCCGTCCGCGCCTCGCGGAGGAATCGCTCGCGCATTGTTGGGTCGCTGGCCAGATGCGGCGGCAACAACTTCACGGCCACCACCCGCTCCAGCGCCACATCCCGCGCCAGGAACACCACGCCCATCCCCCCGCGCCCGATCTCGCGGTCAAGCACATAGCGGCCGGTCACCGCCGCCTGCAACGCCAGGAACTCAGGACTTGGACGCTGTCCGACCGTCACGCGCGCTCGGGGGAAGGGGACGCGCTAAGAAAACGTCCGGAGGGTCAACTCGCAATCTGCCTAGGGCGTGGTGCGCCCCGTCGGCACGGGCTAGCTTTTCGACCATGCCCCCCGTCAACGGCTTCTTCCTCGGCATCATCGTCCTCTCGCTGGGCTTCTTCAGCTACAACGTCCAGCGCCTGATCGGCTACCTCCGCCTCGGTCGCCTCGACGACGTCCGATGGACGCAGATCCCGACCCGCGTCGGCAACTTCCTGCGCATCGGCATCTTCCAGGAGAAGATCTTCCGCGACTCCATCGCGGGACCGATGCACGCCCTGATCTTCTGGGGCTTCCTGGTCCTCGGCGCCTCGACCACCGAGTTCCTCATCGAGGGCGTGTTCCCGGGCTTCGGCTACGATCGCTTCCTGCCGGAGCCGGCCTACCGCCTGTACCGCCTGAGCCAGGAAGGCTTCGCGGCGATCGTCCTGCTGATGGTCTCCATGGCCCTCTGGCGCCGGCTGACGCGCCGTGTGCCGCGCCTCGAAGGCGCCGAGACGCATCCCAACGACCCGCTCCTCATCCTGAGCTGGATCGGCGCGCTGATGATCACGATGTTCGGCGCAGACTTCGCGCCGAGCCCGTCGCTGGCCCACTCGGTGTTCTGGTGGTCGCACGCGCTGCTCGTGCTCGGCTTCCTGAACTACCTGCCGTACTCCAAGCACCTGCACGTCGTCGTCTCGCTGCCGAATACGTTCCTGTCGAACACCAGCGGCCCAGGCACCGTCGGCACGATGCGCGCCCTGGACTTCGAGGGCCGCGATGCCGAGCAGTTCGGGGCGTCCGACGTCGAGCACCTGAGCTGGAAGTCGCTGCTCGATGGCTTCGCGTGCACGGAGTGCGGTCGCTGCACGAGCGTGTGCCCCGCCAACACCACGGGCAAGCTGCTCAGCCCGCGCAAGATCATGATCAACGTGCGCGAGCGGCTCGAAGCCAAGATGCCGTGGATGGAGCCCGGTGCCGACGGTGGTTTCGCGACGCTCCGCGCCGATGCCCCCGCCGCGCTGCTCGAGAAGCCGCTGCTCGGCGGCTACATCACCGACGAAGAACTCTGGGCCTGCACCTCCTGCCGCGCCTGCGTCTACGAATGCCCGGTTTCCATCGACCAGCTCAGCGTCATCAACGAGTTGCGCCGCAACCTCGTGCTCGCCGAGTCGCGCTTCCCCGAGGAGATGATGCCGGCCTTCGAGTCGTTGGAGACCAGCGGCTCCCCCTGGGCCTTCGATCCGGGCGATCGCGGCAAGTGGGCGGAGGGCATGGAGATCCCGACGATGGCCGAGATGGCCGAGCGTGGGGAATCGCCGGAAGTGCTGTACTGGGTCGGCTGCATGGGCAGCTTCGACGATCGCGCGAAGAAGACCACCGTCGCCTTCGCGCAGATCCTCAAGGCGTCGGGCGTCAAGTTTGCGATCCTCGGGCAAGAGGAGAAGTGCAACGGCGATCCGGCCCGCCGCATGGGCAACGAGTATCTCTACCAGATGCTTGCCAAGGACAACGTCGAAACGCTGGGCAAGTACGGCGTGAAGACGGTCGTCACGGCCTGTCCGCACTGCTTCCACCAGCTCGGCAATGAGTATCCGCAGTTCGGTGGCGAGTACGAGGTGATCCATCACTCCACGTACATCGAGCATCTCATGGCCGAAGGCCGCGTGCCGATCCGCGAGGAGCTGCACGGTCCCGTGCGCACCTTCACCTACCACGATTCCTGCTACCTCGGCCGTTACAACGACGTGTACGACGCCCCGCGCGAGACCTTGAGGCGCGCGCTGCCGGTCGTGAACCTCGTCGAGATGCCGCGGAGCAAGGACAAGGGCCTCTGCTGCGGCGCCGGTGGCGGGCGCATGTGGATGGAAGAGAAGGTCGGCAAGCGCATCAACGTGGAGCGCGCGGAAGAGGCACTGGCGACGAAGGCCGATGCGGTGGCCGTGGCCTGCCCCTTCTGCATGACGATGATGGCGGACGGCGTGAAGGCGCAGGGCGCCGAGGTGCCGGTGTACGACATCGCCGAGGTCGTGGCGCAGCAGCTGGTCTGATGTCTGAGCCCGCGACGCCCTCGCTGATCGAGTTGCCGCCGGATCATCCGGATCTGCCGATCAAGCCGCCGTTCATTTTCGTGTGGGCGATGCTCATCGGCCTGGTCGTGGATTGGATCAAGCCGATGCCAGCCCGCCCCGACCGCTGGGGCGGGCTCGGGATGATCTTCGTGGGTCTCGCACTCGCGCTCATTGCCTGGGCCTGGTTCGCGCTGAAGCGCCATCGCACCGATGTGCGCCCGTGGAAGCCGACCACCGCCATCGTGAGCGATGGTCCGTATGCGCTCACGCGCAATCCGATCTACCTCGGCTTCGCGCTGTTCCAGGTGGGGATCGGGCTGTGGAGCGACAAGCTCGCCGTGCTGCTCATGACGGTGCCGGCGATTGCCGCGACCAACAGCTGGGTCATCGCGCGCGAGGAGAGCTACCTCTTCCGCAAGTTCGGCGCCGAGTACGAACGCTACCTGACGCAAGCGCGGCGCTGGCTGTAGCCGCCAGCGCCGCGGCCAGCGCCATCGGGAGAGCTCAGCGCCCGCCGCCGCAGGCGACGCGTGCGTACGGGAAGTCGATGCCTCGCATCTGCCCGCCGCGCGGCCCCTCGATGCGCGCAATCAGCGAGTCGCTGCCACGACGGCGATAGACGATCCGCTGCGGGAAGTCATGCGCAGGGTTTTCAAAGACCAGCATCGAATCGCTGAGCTGCACCGCGGGGAATGCGGTTTCCGCCTGGCCAGATGGTTTCGCGACGTAGGCGACGCGCCCGCCGGTGGGGCCCAGGTACAGGTGCTCCCACTCGCGCACGGTGTCGCGCACGGTTGTCCGGCTCATCCCGAGCATCACTCCGCCGGACGGCGCCATCCACTGCTCCTGCGTCACGCGGGCACCCGCGCGCAGCTCCCAGCAGCCGCTGACCCATCCGGCGCGGGACACGTCGTGAGAAGGCGCAGCGGTCTGCGCGGCGAGCGGCGTCGACGCCACGAGGAGGAGCAGCGCAATCGCACGGATGGACATCGGAAGCACCGGAAGCGGGAAGGGATGACGCGCGGAGATGCTCGAATCTGCAGCGCTTGGGCACGGACGTCGTCCGCAATGCGGTCCAGTCGCACCGTCCGGGGGACGAGCCGATCGGGCGGCGGGACGCCGCGCGCCGGCCGCTACTTGCGACCGCCCTTGATCTGGTCGCGCAGCGCATTCCCTGCGCGCCGCATCACGTACGCGGCCACGGCGACGATGACGATCGCGGCGATGGTTGCCACCACCTTCTCGGTCACGCGGACCTCCAGCGCAGTTCGTAGATCGTGATGCTCGGCTTGGCCACGCCCGGCGGAGGCTCCTGACGCAGCGCGGCGTGCCACTCGAGGCCGCGCGCCGTGGCCTCCTCGAGGAACGACGATAGCGCGATGCGCCCCTGGTCCGCCAGCAGGAACACGCCATCCGGTGCGAGGACCTTCACCACCGCGTCGGCGAGAATGGGCGCATAGCGCATCTCGTACAGCACGTCCGCCGCCAGCACCAACGCGAACGTGCCGAGGTCGTGCGGCATCGCCGTCCAGTCCACCATCAGGGTCTCCGGCCGCCGCCCGACGTTGTGCTCCGCGTTGTAGATGGCGAACGGCAGCGCATCCTCGTAGTAGTCGGTCGCGAGGACGTCAAAGCCCCGCTGCAGCGCGGCGACGGTTGGAAGGCCGAGCCCGCAGCCGAGCTCGATGGCCGCCGGTCGCGCGCCCTCCACCGACTCCCGGGCCGCGTGGGGCACGCCTCGGAGCCAGAGCTCCGGCGAGAGCAGATAGGTCGCCAATACCTCCGACGACGGCCAGAGATCCGCCCAATAAGGCAGCCGCTCGTCGCGCACGTAGTCGGCCTCGGAGATCAGGTCATCGGCGTTGCGCGGCTTGAGCAGCGTCACCGTGAAGTCCGGCAGCGCCACCGCCTGAGTGGTCAGCACGTAGCGCCGCGCGAGCTCGGCCGGGACGTCCGCCGGAAGCGTCACAGCGCGAAACGCTCGCTCAGCGCTGCGTCCTCACCGAGCAGCAAGGCATGCAGCGTCTCGCCAGCCGGTACCGTGCTCGCGTCCTCCGGCACGATCAACAACGCATTCGCCAACGACATCGACGTGAGGATGCCCGACCCCTGCGGCCCGGTGAGGCGCGCGTGGAGGCGTCCGTCGTCGCCGGGCGCGACCACGGCGCGGTAGAAGTGCGTGAGCTTCGCGCCGATGCTCACCGCTTCGTCGAGCACCACGGGCACCGGTCGCCGATGCACCTGCGTGTGGCCGAGCATCCGCCGAATCGTCGGCCGCACGAAAAGCTCGAACGTAACCATGGCGCTCACCGGATTTCCGGGCAGCCCGATCCACGGCACGCCCGCGACGCGCCCGAAGCCGATCGGTGCGCCCGGACGCATGCGCACGCGCCAGAAGTCCAGCGCCGTGCCCATCGACTCGATCGCCGTGCGCGTGTGGTCGTGCTCGCCCACCGACACGCCGGCGCTCGTCACGATCAAATCGGGCTGCGCGTCCACCGCGCGCTGCAGTAACGCGCGCACCGCGTCGAGCGAATCCGGCGCGTGCCCCAGTGCCATCGGCACACCGCCATTCAGCCGCACCAAGGCCTCGAGCGTGTAACGGTTGCTGCTGACGATCCGCCGCCCGGCGAGCACCTCGGCGAACCCCTCGAGCTCCACGAGCTCGTCGCCGGAGCCGAGGATGGCCACGCGCGGACGGCGGTGCACGGGCACGGTGGCGAAGCCGATGCTGGCGAGCACGCCGATCTGCGCGGCGCCGATGCCCGTGCCGGCGGGGATCGCGACCTGCCCTTCGCGCACATCCTCCCCCGCGCGGCGGATGTTCTTGCCGATGTCGCGGTCCTTGTGGATCGCGACCTGCGCCGTGCCGCCGTCCGTGTCCTCGACGCGGATCACCGTATCGGCGCCCGGCGGCATGAACGCTCCGGTCATGATCTGCATCGCCGCGCCGCGCGGCAACGCCGCCGGCACGGGCGCGCCTGCCGCCACGCTGCCGATGACGGGCAAGTGTCGCGGGTCCGACGCCGTGGCGCCTACGACATCCGCGCCGTGCAGGGCGTAGCCGTCCATCGCCGAGTTGTCCCAGCGCGGCAGCGTGATGGGCGATACGACGTCGGCGGCAAGTACACAGCCGACAGCCTCCTCAAGCCGCGCCGGCGCAACGGGCAGGGGAGCAACGGCGGCGACGATGCGCGCGGCGGCATCCGGAACGGACAGCATCAGCGGAGTCGGAACGACATGCCGGCGAGCCAGGCAAGGAGGGCATCCTGCACCCGCTCCACCTCACGCGTCGGGACGGTGTGGTTGTTGGCGATCATCGAGAACAGCAGGACTTGGCCGTCCGCCGTCGTCACGTAGCCCGAGAGCGCGCGTGCCTTGTCGAGCGTGCCGGTCTTGGCGCGCGCGTTCGCGGCCGCCAAGGTGCCTCGCGTCCGCTCGCGAATCGTGCCATCCACGCCCGCGACGGGCAACGCTTGATAGTAGACGTCGAAGTCCGGCCGCTGCCGCATCAGGTCGAGCAGCCGCACGATCGCCTCAGGCGCGAGGAAGTTGTGCCGTGAGAGGCCCGATCCGTCGCGGAGCACGGCGAGTGACGAGTCGATGCCCCATGCCGCGAGCTGCCGGCGCACGACGGCAAGGCCGCTGTCGGCGGTCCCGACGCCGGTCTTCTCGCGTCCCAAGGTCCGCAACAGGATCTCGCCGATCTGGTTCTGCGAGGGTTTCTGGAACGCCGTGATGACACTCGGCAACGGTGGCGACACGCGCGTTGCCAGCGTCACGAGTCCCGTCGTGTCAGCCAGGCTGTCGGCACGCACGCCGCCCACGACCTCGATGCCGCGCCCGCGCAACGCTTCGTGGAAGGCTTCGAGGAATGCCGTGTTCGGCGCACGCAGCGCCACGGCCACCGTCACGGAGTCGCCCGCCCGTACTGTGCCCGCGAGCGTCAGGAGCGGACGCGGGCCTCGCAGGTCGTAGGCTGCCGTCACGCGCGAGCGCAGCATGCAGCAATTGCGTTCCGTGACGACGTCGATGCGGCCCAGTTGCGGCAGCGTCGCCGCCGGTGCGGTACGCACGCTGACCGGGGCGCCCGGTCGCGCGCCGCCGACCACGGTCACGCGGGCGAATCCCTCGTTGAACAGCAGTTCATCCACGGGCGCGGCATAGCCGTCGTCGAGGTCGTCCCAGGCCCAGCCGAGCCCGAGGGTGTCGCCGGGAAACGCGTTCGCTCCTGACGCCAACGCGCCCGTGATGCGCCGTACGCCGCGCGCGTGCAGCGAGTCCGCAAGGGCCAGCAACGGCAGCATCGCGTTGCCGCTGATGGAATCCGACACCGTGGGGTCGCCGCTGCCGACCACCACGAGATCGCCCGCAATGGTGCCCGCACGCGGCGGGCGCCCCAGCACGCGTGTCGTGTAGCGGTAGTCGGAGCCCAGTTGGGCGAGCGTCACCGCGGCGGTCACGAGCTTCGTGTTCGACGCGGGGACGAACAGCTTGCCGGCGTTGCGTGAGTACAGCGTGTCGCCGCGGGTGGGGTCGACGATCAACACGCCCCACTGCGCGCTGCGGAACATCGGCGCGTCGAGCAGCGAGTCCGCGAAGGCCGCGAGCCCGACGCGCGTGGGGTTCACGACCGGCGCCGGAGTCGCCTGTGCCCGCAGCGATCCCGTGCACGCGAGGAGAAGCGCGAGCGTTGCGAGTCGCCTCATCGCATCACCTCGCGTTCCACCCAATCGGCAAGCCGCGCGAGCCACTCGGCGTCCTGCAGCGCGAACACGGCGCCGGCGAAGCCCGTCGGAACATCGTCCGTCACGAACGCGCGCCATGCCCCGGGATGCGCCGCCTCGCTGGGCCAGAGCGCCGTTGCATGCGCCGCGCGCCGGTGAATCTCCACCTTCGGCATCGGATGCCGCTTGAATCCCTCGCAGAGCACCACGTCCGCGTCCGCCAGGTGCGCCGCGACGATGTCCTCGGGGCTGCGCTCCTCCGCCCAGCGCTCGATCAACGCGAACTTGTCCGGCGACACCATCGCCACGCGCTCGGCGCCGCCCTCGTGGTAGTGCCGGTAGGTATCTGTGGTGCTCGGATCGATGTTGAACGTGTGCGTGCCGTGCTTGAGCGTCATCACGCGATGTCCACGACGCGTCAGCTCCGCGCTGAGGCGCACCACGAGCGTCGTCTTGCCGGCATGCTTGCGGCCGACGATGCCGAGCATCGGAGGGAGCCGGCGCGCCGCGTCAGCCATGCGTGCGCCCAAGCGCTGCTGCGGCATCTTCCAGTGCCGCGAGCTCGTCGCGCGTATTCACGTTCGAGAACAGCCGTGCCGGGTCGCCGAAGTCCCGCACGCGTACCACCGGAAGCCGTTGCACGCGCACCTGCTCGTGGAACCCGATGACCCGCAGGTCGCCGGCATCGAGCGTGCGCCCCACCGCACCGAGGCAGCGCTGCGAGTACCAGGCGCACAGCGGCTCCACGCCGCGCCGCGAGCCATCGCTCTCGGGAATCACCACATCTGGCGTGTCCACCAACTGGAGCTCGTGGCGGCTCTCATCCGGACCGCCGTCTCCGATGCGCCGGAGCTCGCCGAGCAGCGCCGCCGAGACAAAGGGCATGTCCCACGCCACGAGCAGCACGTCGGTCCCGGCCTGCGCGAGCGCGGCATGCAAGCCACCGAGCGCACCGAGGCCCGGACGCACATCGGCTGCCGTGCGCACGCCCGGAAGCCAGGTCGATGCCTCGGCCGCGTTCGCAATCAGGAGCAGGTCGTCGGACACCTCACGCAACGCCGCGGCGACACGGTCAATGATCCGCCGCCCATCCACGCGCTCCAGTCCCTTCGGCAAGCCACCGAAGCGCGAGGCCGCCCCGCCCGCGAGGATCACGCCGGTGCAGCTCACGCTGCCGGCCCCTGCCACACCTGCGGCTGGCCCGAGACGGCGCGGCCAATGAGCACCATGCCCGCCGCTTGGGCAATCTCCACCGCGATCGTGCTCGGTACACTCGGTGTCGCCACCACGGCGATTCGCGCGCGCGCTGCCTTGAACGCGAGCTCGCCAGAGATGCGGCCCGTGACGAGCAGGATCAGGTCGTCCGGCCGGTCGCCCCCGAGGATTCGAGCCCCGAGCACCTTGTCGACGGCGTTGTGCCGGCCGATGTCCTCGGCGTGCGCGAGCAGCGTGTGCCCATCCGTCAGCGCCGCGGCGTGGATGCCGCCCGTCTCCTGGTAGCGTTCGCCGCGCGCGAAGAGCTCCTTGAAGAGGGCGCGCGTCTGCGCGAGGTCTGGCAGCGCGGGACGCGTCGTGCGGCGCGGCACGCTGGAGAGCGATCCGAGGATCGTCGTCACCGCGCCGCAGCCTGAGGCCAGCACGCGGCGGCGCTCCTGGCCTTCCACGGTTTGGTATCGCTCCTCGGGCACCGTCACCCAGAAGCCTGGCTCCTTCGCGCAGGGCCGCATCGAGAGCAGGTCCGCCTTGCTGTCGATGTAGCCTTCGCCGAAGCACCAGCCGACGACGAGCTCCGGCAACTGCTCGGGTGTGCACATCCACGTGACAGCCGGCTCGCCATTCACCTCGAGCCAGACGGGAACCTCGTCCACCGCGTCCAAGCGGGGCGCGCCGTCCGGCAATCGCGTCATCCCGGCTCGACCTCGGCCCAGAGTCCGGGCGCCTCTGAGACTCGCACGCGCATCACCTTCGAGCCGCTGCCCAACGCTGCCTGCATCTTCTCGGCCACCCACACCGCGAGGTTCTCGCTCGACGGAATCGCCTTGCCCTCGGCGAATTCCGGCACGTCGAGCACGAGGTTGCGATGGTCGAGCTTGTCGAAGACTTCGCGCTTGAGCGCGGTGTCGAGTGCGAAGAGGTCGGCGCAGAAGCCCGTCTGCGGATCGATCTCCCCGCCGATCGTCACGTCCACGTTGTAGGTGTGGCCGTGCCAGTTCGGATGGGCGCAGGGCCCGAAGGCCGCCGCGTTCTGCGCGTCCGTCCACTCGGGGCGGCGGTAGCGGTGCGCGGCCGAGAAAGTGACGCGGCGGGTGAGGGTGGCGCGCATCGGTTCAGTAGCCCCAGACGCGCGCGATGCCGATCGCGACGAAGGTCTGTCCCGTCCACGGGTTGCTCGGTCCGCCCGAGATGATCGGGTCGCCCGTCGTCGCGCGGCCGCCGCGGTAGAGCGCCGGATAGCTCATGCGGAAGAAGCTGCGTGTGAGGTCCGCGCGCCACTCCCAGCGCTTGCCGGTCACGCCACGGATGTTGAGGCCCGTGGACAGCGTGAACTTGGAGCCGAAGCGGTACTGGCCGATGTCGTAGTCCGGATTCGTCGCGCCGATGTAGCCCACGCTGCCGACGACGCGCGGTGAGATGCCGCGCCAAGCCTTCTCGCCGGTGAGCGAGGCACCCAGGCCGATGTCCATCACGATCAGCGGCTCACGACGGGTGCCGGCGTTGCGCTGCGGCCCGTCGAACAGCGGGTCGAGCACCGCGCGCTCGGCGGACGGCGCGACGCCGATGCGCGTCGTCAGGTAGAACGCGCTCGGGAAGTCATAGTCGTAGGTGACGGCCGCGAGCACGCTGCCCTTCGGCCCGACGCCCGCGGGATCGTCGACGCTCGTGAGGTAGCCGACGTAGCCGGACCAGATGTGCCGGCCGAACGCGTCGGTGAACGGGCTCTCCGTCGGAAGGTGTCCGACGACCTGGGCGCGCAGGGGCAGGGCAGCGGCGACGAGCAGCGTCGCAAGCAGACGGCAAGACAGGGTCACGCGGGGACTCCGATGAGTCGCAGGTCGCGGCCGGTCATTTCCGACGGCCGCTCGACGCCGAGCATGGACAGCACGGTGGGCCCCACGTCGCACAGCGCTCCACCGCTGCGCAAGGGCACCGCGTCGCCATTCTCGACGATGAGGAAGGGAACGGGGTTGGTCGTGTGGGCGGTGTGCGGCCCACCCGTTTCGGGATCGATCATCATCTCGCAGTTGCCGTGATCGGCCGTGATGAGCAGCCGTGCGCCCGCCTTCTGCGCCGAGGCCACGATGCGCGCCAGCTGCTCGTCGACGACCTCGCAGGCGCGCACCGTCGCCGCGAAGTTGCCGCTGTGGCCCACCATGTCGCCGTTGGCGTAGTTGCACAGCGTGAACTCATGCGACTTTGTCTCGATGGCCTTGCACAGCACGTCGGTGATACCCGGCGCGCTCATTTCCGGCATCAGGTCGTAGGTCGCGACCTTCTGGCTGGGGACCAGGATGCGCTCCTCGCCGGCGTACGGGACTTCGTTGCCGCCGTTGAAGAAGTAGGTCACGTGCGGATACTTCTCGGTTTCCGCCGTGCGCAGGGTGCCCATGCCCACGTCCTCGAGCACCTCGGCGACGATCTTCGCCATCGAGAACGGCTCGAAGGCCACCGGCAGGCCGAAGGTCTGGTCGTATTGCGTCATCGTCGCGACGTGCAGGCGCGGGCGGTCGTCGACGTCGAAGCCGTCGAACTCCTTGAGCGCCATGGCGCGCACGATCTGCCGCATGCGGTCGGAGCGGAAGTTCCACGTGATCACCGCATCGCCGTCGCGCATAGCCGCCACGGGCCGGCCGTTGTCATGGACAACGGCCGGTTCCATAAACTCATCGGTGACCCCGCGCTCGTAGTTGCCGGTGATGAACGCGATGGGGTCCTGCGTGCTGGGGCCCACGCCGCGGACGGCCGCATCGTAGCACTTCTGCGTGCGCGGCCAGCGCTGGTCGCGGTCCATGCCGAAGTATCGCCCGCCGATGCTGGCGACCACGGCGCGCCCGGCCGTCTTCGCCAACAGGCTGCGCACGTAGCCCAGCGCGCTCTGCGGGAGGGTGTCGCGGCCGTCGAGCAGGAGGTGCAGCGCGACGCGCGGCACGCGCTCGCGCGTCGCGAGCTCGACGAGTGCGAGCAGATGGTCGTCGTGTCCGTGCACGCCGCCATCGCCGACCAGGCCGAGCAGGTGCAGCGTCCCGCCGGAGGCGCGCACCTGCGCGCAGGCGTGGCGGAAGGCGTCGATCTGGTAGAACGCACCGCTCCGGATGGACTCGCCGATGCGCACGAGGTCCTGCATCACCACGCGGCCGGCGCCGAGGTTGAGATGCCCGACTTCAGAGTTGCCCATCTGGCCCTCGGGCAATCCCACGGCGAGCCCGCTGGCGTCCAGCAGCGTCCGCGGCGCGCGCGCCCACAGGCGGTCCCAGGTGGGGGTGCGCGCCTGCGCGACTGCGTTGCCGACGGTTGACTCGCGGTAGCCCCAGCCGTCGAGTACGACGAGCACAACGGGGCGGTCTACCCGAGATGCCATGAGGGTTGGCCCGTGCCAGTAAGTGGTGATAGCTTCGGTTCTGCGACGCGCGAGAACGACGGCACGACCGCTCGCGCAATCTATTCTCGCTCTCGCCCCCCTACCAGCGATGGGCCCACTGCGCCGCCTCTCCCGTTTCGCTCTGTTCTTGCTGATCGCCGCGCCGCTCGGCGCCCAGCAAGGCCGCATCTCGGCCGACACCGACGTGCGGTCTGCACCCAACGGCACCGTGGTCGGGCAGCTGCGCGCCGGGACCACGTGGGCCACCGGGGCGACGCGCGGGGGCTTTACCGCTGTCACGATCGAAGCTTGGGTGGACGCGTCGCGCTTCGGCGCCGGGCGCGACTCGTTTCCGGTGACGATCGGCGGGTCGGCCAACCTGCGCATCCGCGAGCAGCCGTCACTCGATGGCCGGATTCTGGGTTCTTTCCGCGCCGGGGCTGGCATGACCATCCTCCAGCGCCGAGACACCTGGGCACGGATCAAGCGTGAGGTGTGGGTTCCGAGCGCCGCGATTTCCGTCCAGACGGCGACCCGCCCGGCTACGCCGACCCCGGCTCCGCGTCCGCCGGCCGCTCGAGCGGCGGCGGCATCGGAGCCACAAGCGACGGCGACCACCCAGCAGCCCGCGGCCGCTGGGCAGCCGACCACAGCGCAGGTCGAGACCGCGCCAGCCTCCGGTGCCGCCGGGTCCCTCCGGACTGACCGAGAGGTCCCATTGCGAGTTGGACCGAACGGTCAGGTACTGGCGATGCTGGACAGCGGCGTCGTCGTGTCTCCCCAGGCTCGGGACCGAGGGTGGGTACGAGTCCGGATAGACGGCTGGGTCCCTGAGTCGTACTTCGTTCCGGCTGACACCTCGTTTGGCGCTACCCTGAGCGCGGCGGACCTGCGCGCCGATCCCGAGGGCCACCGTGGTAAACTGGTGCGCTGGCGCGTGCAGGTTGTTGGTATGCAGACAGCCGACCCATTGCGTCGCGACATGCGCCCGAACGAGCCCTTCCTGCTCGCGATCGGTCCAGCGGGAGAGGACGCCACGATCTATGTGACGGTGCCACCGTCACTTATGAACGAGGCGCGAGCCATACCTACACTCGCGAATGTCATCCTGACCGCTCGGGTAAGAACGGGTCGCTCGAATCCGACTGGGGCTCCGATTCTCGAGCTAGTATCCATCGCACAACCCTGAATTGACCTATCGGTTAGTGCGTGATTTTCTGCTCGCTGTCTAGTTTCTGCACTCCCGCCGTGCGAGCAGACAAGTTTACCTTGAGCCGGTGCGTTTCTTTCCCCGGCCTATCCTCCTCGCCGTCCTGATTGCTGTCTCGACGGCATCGGGCGCGATGGCCTCGCGGCCAGCCAAGCGCGTGGCCCCGTCAGAACCCAGCGTGCCGGATTCGCTGCGGGGCCGCAGCGGCCAGTTGCGCGCGGCCGTCCTGCTTCCCGCGGCCTCGGATTCCGAGGCAACAGACCTCGGATCCGACGCCGACCCTCGCCAGCCGCGCATGCCAGCCCTGTGGTCCATGGCCGACAGCGGCACCGGGGGACTGTTCCATTTCATTGAACTGATCCCCTTCGCCGAGAAGCAGGACGGTCGCGTCGGCGCGTACGCGGTGGGCCGGTTCCCTGGAGAGCGCCGCAACAGCCGGCACCGCGAGTGGGGCGTGCCGCAGGGGTTCATTGCGCTGACTCCCGAGATGCTGTCCCTGCCGGTGTCCTCACACTTGACGCTCGGCGACTTCGCCTCGCTGCGCGACCAGCGGGATGTCTGGCCCCGGGCCCTCGTGCTCGACCTGCGCCTCGTCGACAAGCTCGAGCTCATTCTCGCGGCCCTCCGGGACTCCGGGCACGTCGCGCCGCGCTTGAAGGTGCTGTCCGGCTTCCGCACGCCGTCTGTCACCCTGCGGAACGCGCGCACCGCCAGCGCCCCCGACTCGCGGCATCAATACGGGGACGCCGCTGACGTCATCGTCGACGCCAACGGCGACGGCCGCATGGACGACCTGAATCGGGACGGCCGCGTGGACCTCAACGATGCGCGGTATCTCGTCCGCATCGTGCTGGCCGTCGAGGCCGCGTATCCGGACCTGATCGGCGGCATCGGCGTGTACCGCGCGACCGGCGCGGCGGGCCCCTTCGTGCATGTCGACGCCCGTGGGGAGCGCGCCCGCTGGGGCGTCCAGTAACCGACGGGCCCACCGCGCCCGTAGTATTCAGCATGCACGATATCCTGCGCGACCGGATTCTCCGCCGTCTCGAGGCGCTGCCCGAGCAGCGACTCTACCAAGTCCTCGACTACATCGAGTTCGTCGAGTCGAAGTACGCCGAGCGCCAAGCCCCGCCGCCCAACGTGCTCCAGCGCTTCGCCGAGGGCGTCGAAGACACCCTGCGCGCGGGCAACCTCTCGGCCAGCACGGTCGCCGAGGCGATGGGCTTCATGAGCAAGGCGATGAACGTGCTGTCCGGCGTCGCGGCGGCGGGAGCCAGCGTCGCCAGCGATATCGTCGGCTCGGGGAAGACGACGGCGGCGAAGCCGCCGACTGAGTCCGTCGTGCCCCCGACGGAGAACAAACCGTAGCCCAACAACCGGGGGCACGGCGCGAAAGACGGGGACACGGGCGGAGAGGGTGATACGCTAATGTGAGAGACGGGGGGCAGATGTGAGGGGTCGTGAGACGTCGGTCCCAACCTCTCCCCCATCCCCTCTCCCACCCCCGCCCGTACCCCCGTCTCCCCTCTCCCAGGGTGGAGCCAAGCCATAGCCTTCGATTACCTTTCGCTATGGCTCCCACGCGTGTCCGCACCGACGCCGCGCTGACCTTCGACGACGTACTGCTCGTCCCGCGGCACTCCCTCGTCCACCCCAAGGACGTCACGACCGCCACGCGCTTCACGCGCGGCATCACGCTCCAGGTGCCGCTGGTGTCGGCGGCGATGGACACGGTCACCGAGTCCGAGATGGCCATCGCCATGGCCCGCGCCGGCGGCATCGGCGTGCTGCACAAGAACATGGCGATCGACCGCCAGGCGGCCGAAGTGGACCGCGTGAAGCGGTCCGAGAGCGGCATGATCCGCAACCCGATCACGCTGCAGCCCAGCGCCACGCTCCGCGAAGCCGTCGGCCTCATGGCGCGCTTCCGCATCAGTGGCGTGCCCGTGGTGGACGGCGCGGGCAAGCTCGTCGGCATCATCACCAACCGCGACCTGCAGTTCGAGCGCCAGCTCGACCGCCCGCTCAGCGAGGCGATGACCAAGGACGGCCTGATCACGGCGCCCGTCGGCACTTCGCTCGACGAAGCCGAGCAGATCATGGGCAAGCATCGCATCGAGAAGCTGCCCGTCGTCGAGAAGGACGGGAAGCTCGTCGGCCTCATCACGGTGAAGGACATCCACAAGCGCCGCCAGTATCCGAACGCGGCCAAGGACGGCGAGGGCCGTCTGCTGGTCGCGGCGGCGATCGGTGCCGGCGGCGACTACCTGCAGCGCGCCAAGGCGCTCATCGACGCGGGCGTCGACGCGCTCATCGTCGACACCGCGCACGGCCACTCGCAGGGCGTGCTCGACGCCACGGCCAAGGTCCGCGAGACCTTTCCCCAGATCCAACTCGTCGCGGGCAACATCGCCACCGAAGCCGCGGCCAAGGCGCTGATCGAGCGCGGCGTGGACGGCATCAAGGTCGGCGTGGGCCCCGGGTCCATCTGCACGACGCGCGTCGTCACCGGCATCGGCGTGCCGCAGCTCACGGCGATCTTCGACGCCTGCGCCGGCGCCGGCGACATCCCCGTCATCGCCGACGGCGGCATCAAGTACTCGGGCGACATCGTGAAGGCCATCGCCGCGGGTGCGCACACCGTGATGATGGGCTCCATGCTCGCCGGCACCGAGGAGTCCCCGGGCGAGAGCATTCTCGCCGAAGGCCGCCGCTTCAAGATGATCCGCGGCATGGGCTCGCTCTCCGCCATGCAGGACGGCAGCGCCGATCGCTACTTCCAGGACGGCGAGATGTCCGCCAAGAAGTTCGTGCCCGAGGGCATCGAGGGCCGCGTGCCCTACAAGGGCCCTGTCGGCGAAGTGCTGTACCAGATGGTCGGTGGGCTGCGCAGCGGGATGGGCTACTCCGGCTGCCGCACGATCGACGAGCTCCGCACCCAGGCGGAGTTCGTGCGCATCACTCCGGCGGGGCTGCGCGAGTCGCACCCGCATGACGTCACCATCACGCGCGAAGCGCCTAACTACTCGGTGTAACCATGGGACTGTGGACCACCAAGCCCCTGTCCGTCCTGATGCAGGAGGCGGGCGGGGACGGGGAGCACACGCTCAAGCGTTCCCTCACCGCGATGAACCTCACGCTGCTCGGCATCGGTGCCATCATCGGCGCGGGCATCTTCGTGCTCACGGGCACCGCCGCGGCGCAGCATGCCGGACCGGCCATCGTGATCTCGTTCCTCATCGCCGGGCTGGGCTGCGCCTTCGCGGGCCTCTGCTACGCCGAGTTCGCCTCGATGATCCCGATCGCCGGCTCGGCGTACACCTACGGGTACGCCACGCTCGGTGAACTCCTCGCCTGGATCATCGGCTGGGACCTGATCCTCGAGTATCTCTTCGCGGCGAGCACCGTCGCGGTAGGGTGGTCCGGATACTTCACGCAGATGCTGCGCGACATCGGCATCGACCTGCCGACCGCGCTGACCTCTGCGCCGTTCACGCTCGAGGGCACGCATACCATCGTGCGGACGGGCGCGATCATCAACCTGCCCGCCGTGCTGCTCGTGCTCCTCATGACCACGCTGCTCGTGCTCGGCATCAAGGAATCCGCCAAGCTGAACAACGCGATCGTCTACGTGAAGGTCGGCATCGTCCTGCTCGTGATCGGCTTCGGCTTCTTCTACGTGGATGCGGCCAACTGGAGCCCCTTCATCCCGGCGCAGCTCACGGACGAAGCGGGCAACCTGATCAACGGCAAGTTCGGCTGGAGCGGCATCTTCGCCGGCGCCGGCGTGATCTTCTTCGCCTACATCGGCTTCGACGCCGTCTCGACCGCGGCGCAGGAAGCCAAGAACCCGCAGCGCGACCTCCCGATCGGCATCCTCGCGTCCCTGGCCGTCTGCACCGTCCTCTACATCCTCATGGCGCTGGTCATGACGGGCATGGTGCCGTATCCGCAGCTGGACGTGGCGGAGCCGGTGTACGTGGCGCTCGACGCGGCTGGCCCGTCGCTGGCCTGGCTCAAGTACCTCACGAACATCGGTGCCATCGCCGGCCTCGCGTCGGTGGTGCTCGTCATGCTCATGGGCCAGCCGCGCATCTTCTACGCGATGTCGCGCGATGGCCTGCTGCCGCCGATCTTCGGCAAGGTGCACCCGAAGTACCAGACGCCGTGGCTCGCGACGATCATCACGGGTCTCTTCGCCTCGTTCTTCGCGGGGCTCTTCCCCATCGGCATCCTCGGCCACCTCGTGTCGATCGGCACGCTGTTCGCGTTCATGATCGTCTGCGCGGGCATCCTGCTGCTGCGCTACAAGCGGCCGGAACTCGAGCGGCCCTTCCGCACGCCGCTGGTCCCCTTCGTACCGCTGGGCGGCATCATCGTCTGCGGCTATCTCATGTACTCGCTGCCGCCGGACACCTGGCTGCGACTCGCCGTGTGGATGGCCCTCGGCCTGGCGATCTACTTCCTGTACGGACGCCGCCATTCCAAGCTGGCGCAGTCCGGGAGCTGACCCTGAGTCCCGAAGTCCATGACCTGTTGACGGTGCCAGCCGCGCGTCGCGAAGCGATCGCGCGGCTGGCTGCCGAGTTGCGGCCGGGCATGCAGGTCGCCCTCTGCACCCACATCAACGCCGACGGCGACGGGTGCGGATCGGAGTCCGCGCTCGCCCGCTTGCTCGGGCAGATGGGGATCCGCGCCATCATCGTGAACCCGACGCCGTGGCCGGAGCTGTTCCGCTGGCTGCTCGGTGACGACGTCGAGGAGCGGTCGGCCGAGGGTGCCAAGGCCCTCGCCGGTGTCGATCGCGTCATCGTGCTGGACATCTCCGACCTCGGCCGCCTCGGCGCGCTCGCCGACGCCGTGCGGCAGATGCCCCGGGACGCGCTGGTGATCGATCACCACCTGCCCGGGCAGGAGCCGCCGGGCAAGACGATGCTCAGCGACACGGCGGCCTGCGCCACCGCCGAACTCGTGTATGACTTCGCGCGCGAGCGGGGCCTGACGATCAGCTCGGCGATCGCCAAGTCGCTGTACACGGCGCTCGTCACGGACACGGGCGGTTTCCGCTTCGGGAACACATCACCGCGCTGTCTCGCGGTGGCGGCGGACCTGCTCACGGTCGGGGTGGATCCCGAGGAGATGTACCATCGCATTTACGGCAGCGTACCGCTGGGACGACTGCACTTGCTGCGCGAGGCGCTGGAGAGCCTTGAGGTGGACAGTGCCCACGGCATCGCCTGGGTGCGGGTGGCGGCCGGCGCGCTCGAGCGCTTCGGTGTGTCGTCAGAGGATCTCGACGGCATCTCTGAGTACCCGCGGAGCGTGCGAGGCGTCCGCCTCGCGATGTTGTTCCGGGACCTCGGGCACGGCAAGGTCAAGGTGTCGTTCCGCAGCCGCGCGGGCGTGGACGTGAACGCGCTGGCGCGGGAGTTCGGCGGTGGCGGGCACACGCGCGCCTCCGGCGCGCTGGTCGCGGGGACCCTCGACGCGGTGACGGCGCGCGTCCTCGAGGCCGCGCGCCGTCACGTGGAGCTTTCGCCAACCCTCTAGGCGCTCAGGGCGCCGGGACGAGACTCGCCCAGTAGGTGTCGATGTCGAAGTTCGTCGGCTCGACTTCGTAGTAGTGCGAGCGGATGAAGTGGCCCGTGGTCGGGAAGTAGGGTGGCGGGTTGTTGCCCGAGCAGGCGTCGTACTGGTAGCGCTTGATGTACCCGCGCCCGTCGGTGATGCCCACCGGGCCGCGCGTGTTCTGGATGATGCCGCCGGTGAGGAAGAGGCAGCCGCGCTCGTTGTTCGCGCCTTGGCAGTCTTCGGCGTCGTCGGGCCCTTGGTCATGTGAGGCGGCACGGAACTGGTCGAGCGCCAGCACCACCGCATGCACGACTTCGTCGCCACCGCGGTTGTTCCACGTGCGGTACGAGCCGGTCGTGCCCGGGCCCGGGCGCGACGGCGAATTGAGCAGGTTGTGCGCCATCAGCACGTCCTCGCCGCTGAACAGGCCGAGGATGTCTCGCTCCGGCGAGTTGCAGGGAGTCGTGCCTCCGGGATTCGTCACATAGCGAAGGTTGTCGGCGATGATGATGTTGCGCGTCGCCGCCAGTGTGACCTTGCCGCGGACGCGCCCCGAGATGGCAATCTTGCCCGTGACGTGGATGACGCCCTTGAAGTTCGGGTTCAACGCGCGCGACAGCGGCCACAGGAAGGCCGCGTCACGCGGCCGGACCGCCGTCACGCGCGGATCGATCGTACCCGTCCATTGCAGCCAGCCCCCGTAGCCCCAGTCGTCCGTACCGGCGACGGTGGCGCCCTCGGCGACGCGGAAGGTGTTCCGCGGATTGGCCACCGTGTTGATGTTGTCGTTCAGCCGGTCGTCGCCGCCGAGGTAGCAGAGCCGATTCTGCCCGTTGTTCGGGGCCCAGGGGCGTTGGTCGGACGAGTTCGTGGTGCCCGTGTGTCGGTCGAATGTGAGGAAGTGCGAGTGAGCTCCAGTGCCGCTCGACAGCGTGTGTCCGCAGTTGCGGGAGTCACGCAGGCCGTTGGTGCCCCAGTTGCCCGTGGTGTCTGCCGTCACGAACCACGCGTTGGCCGTGTTCGTGACGCGATAGACCTTGAAGAACCCCTCGTCCGCATCCGTGGAGTCGCCGTCGGCGTTGAGGTCGAGCGCAACGAACTCGATGCGCATCGAGGCTTGGTCATCACCGCCCGCCGTCGAGCTGGTGAAGTTCGTGCCGCCGGCAGTCGCCTGCGCGAGCAGGCGCGTGAGCTCGGCCGTCTCCGGAAAGTCGATCAGCGTCGCGTTCTCTTCGTACCCGGCCATGTAGTTGCCACGGTTCCGGTTCGTGATCGTGCCGCCCGTCTTGACCTTACCCCAGAATGTCGCGCCCGGTGCGGCGTTCTGGATGATGATGTCGTCGTTGGAGTGGACGGGTCCGTAGAGCACGTCGTTGGCGCCGAACACGATCGTGCCCTCGATGTCCGTGAAGTAGGAGTACTTCGCGAAGCTCTCCTGCACGATCTCCATGCGCCGCACGATGCGGTTGCCAAACTGGTCGGCGACGACGGTGACGATGCTGCCGAACACGCCGTACTGGCCGGTGCTGATGCCGGTGGGGCCGAAGTAGATGCTGCGGGTGACACCCGGGATCGTCGCGCCGGCGGCATCGAGCACGGCGGCCGAGTTCTCGTAGACGGTGTAACCCGAGTCGGGATAGATCGCGCGGTTGCCGTTCAGGGCGGAGCGGGCCTGCTCGAGGCCGGCATCCGCGACGCTCTCGAGCAGCGAGAGGCGGTTGTGATAGCTCGAGATGAGCGAGGTGTTCAGCCCGAGGAATGACGCGCCGGCGGCGATCGCGGCCACCGCCATGAACACCATCAACACGATGACAAGCGCGATGCCAGGGCGGGCCTTGAGCCGATGCGGCTGCGAGCGACGGGTGGAGGTCATGGGATGGTCACCGTGGAAGTCTGGCGCAGCGAGGACAGCGAGGGGGTGCAGTCCTGCGCCGCGACGGCGAAGCGATACGTGCTGTCCTTGATGACGGTGCGGTCGTTGTAGATGTAGAGCGTGTCGCCGCCTGGGATGGTCACGAATGGGTCTCCCCAGTCCGTCGCGCTGCCGAAGCGCCGGAAGATGACGTAGCGCTCCACGTCCCGCTCGCCGGCGTTCTCGTCGACGGACGGCAGGAACGACAAACGGACGTAGCGGACGCTGTCGGCCGGATCGACGTCGGCGAGGATGTTGATCGTGGCGCTGAAGATCGGCGCGTCGCCGCAGGTCTTGGTGTTCGCGATGCCGACGTTCGGGAGCCGGATGAGGCGGGAGATGGAGCGCAGCTGCTCGTCGCTGCCCGAGCGGCCGTTGGTCACGGTGAAGCTCACGCGGACAGCGCGGATGCTGTCGATGCGGGCGGCCGTCCCGGTGTCGTTGGCGGCCAGGTGGATCGGTCGCGTATGGCGCCACGGCAGCGAGGCGCGCGGCACCGTATCCAGCGACTGCGCCGTCGCGGTCGCCCTGAGGCGGAAGTAGCGGAAGAAGGGCTCCCCCGACGTCCGCAAGAGATTCGTCGACACCACCTCCGGCGGCAGGTTGTTGATGCGCCGCCAGAGGATGAAATCGTCCGTCCGCGTCGTCGACGAGTCCCGCCGGAACCAGAACGAGATGGTCTCCGCCGAGGAGTTGACGCCGCCGACCAGGTAGTTCGTGTCCGGATACTGGATGGCGGTGTAGGGAATCGTGATCTTGCCCGTCGTCCGCATCGCCGCCACGGCGCTGTCGGGCGCCGTCGCGACGTAGTACACCGCCTCGACGTCGCCGGGCGTATTCGTCCAGTAGTTGGCGTTGAACACGATCGCGCTGTCGGAGATGTACACCATCTGCGGCTGGATGTCCGGCGCCCCGGCCCCCGACGTGCGCAGGTCCTTCTCCATCTCGTTCATCGCGAAGCGGCCGTTCTGGTACATCGCGGCGCGCTCGCCGCCGAGCTGGAAGCGCTTGCTCTCGCTGCGCAGCATCGAGAGCGCGCCTGCCATGATGAACGAGAAGATCGTCAGCGCGACGATCATCTCGATCAACGTCATGCCGCGCCGGGTGGCGAGGCGTCGGCGCGCCTGCGCCGTCACGGGGCCGCCACCGCGATCGTGCGCGAGATCGGCGCGTTGAGGCCGATCCCCGACACCGACACCGTGATCCGCTTGTAGTCCTGGATCGTGTCGACGACGTGCAGCACCGTCGTGGTGCGTTGGAGGCCCGCCAACGTCGCGAAGCTGCTGTCCGTGCCGCCGTAGAGCGAGTCCAGCGCATCGTAGCGGGGGTCGGTCAGGATCTCGTCGGTCCGGTCCGTCACCAGCTGCAAGGCCGCTTGCTCACGGTCCGCGATGACCGCGATGTGCATCGTACGCCCCGTGAGCGTGATGAGCGCGAGCATCACCACCATCAGGATGGTGAGTGCCACGACAATCTCCACGATCGTGAAGCCCGCTCGCTTCGCCATCAGTACACCTTCCTCCATTCGCCACCCAGGTATCGATACGACGCCGACCGGCCCGTCGCGCGCTCGACCACGACCAGTCGGCTGTGTTCCGGCTTGTCGCCCCCCGCGATCGCGCGGGTCGTCGTCATGTAGAACCCCCCGGCCTCGCTCGCCGAGCCGTCGCGGTGGAAGGTCACCGCGGGATCCCCGTTCGACGTGAGCGTGAACGTGATCGCGGTCGTCAGCGAGCCGCGCGCCGGCGCGCTGCCGAGCCCGAACACGATCGATTCGCCAAGCGGGACCGCCCGCAACTGCTCACCCGGGTCGACGGCCCCGTCATTGTCGCGGTCCTGGTGCACGCGCAGGCGGCGATTCGCCGTGTCGAAGCGCACGATCACGTTGTGCTGCTGCGTCAGCGCCTGGCGCTGCGCGGCCAAGACCGTCGTGCCGACGACCTGGATCGCCGTATTCGCCCGGTAGCCCATGATGTCGATGCGCGGCGCGGAAATCGCCACCATCAGACCGATCATGACCATGACCATCACGAGCTCGATCAGCGTGAACGCAGGGCGTGCACCTCTCGGCATGCGGCAACCTCGGAAAGACGGGCAAGACGGACCCCGACAGCAGGACGACCGGGCCATGGCCCCGTCACGCGCTCGGACTGCGTCTGGATGGTCAAGGTACGTATGCGCCACTAGGTGGGCAACGCCGCACTGTCACATCGTGGCACGGCGCCGGGCCGGCGGGTCGTGATTCGTGCGGTAGGTCACTAGACTTCTCGGGGGCACGCTCGTGCCTCGCCGCCACCATCCGCGTACCATGACCGACACTCTCCAGGCCCGCCTCGCCGAGGCCCTGGCCCCGATCGCCAATCCCCGCACGGGCGCCTCGCTCTACCAGACGCAGCAGCTGCGCGACATCGCCGCGACCCGAGAGGGCAAGGTCCGCGTGACCCTGCTGCTCGCGGCCCAGGATGACCCGACGCTGGCGCGGCAGGTGCGACAGGCCCTCGAGAAGGTCGAGGGCGTCACCGAGGTGCGGGTGGACGTGAAGGACGCCGCGGAACCCGCGGCAGATGCCAACTACGCCCCGCCGAAGGGCGGCGAGGCCAAGTCTCGCGCGCTGCCCGTCATGGGTGCCGACACCGCGCCGAAGGCCCCGGCCGCACCACAGCCCGTGAGCTATCCGCAGCTCGGCCGCATCATCGCCGTGTCATCCGGCAAGGGCGGCGTCGGCAAGAGCACCGTGACCACCAACTTGGCGATCTCTTTGGCCAAACTGGGGTATCACGTGGGACTGATGGACGCCGACATCTACGGCCCCAACATCCCCCGGATGATGGGCGTGGACGAGGCGCCGCCCGTGCAGGACGACAAGATCCAGCCCCTGCTCGCGCACGGCGTGAAGGTGATCTCGCTCGGATTCCTCATCGAGCGTGACCAGCCCGCCATCTGGCGCGGGCCGATCGTCATGAAGATCATCACCCAGTTCCTGCGCGACGTGAACTGGGGTCGGCTCGACTTCCTGCTCGTCGACATGCCTCCGGGCACCGGCGACGCGCAGCTCTCGCTGGTGCAGGCCACGCAGGTGGCCGGCGCCGTCATCGTCACCACGCCGCAGGAAGTCGCCGTCGGCGACGCCCTCCGCGGCGCCAAGATGTTCGAGCGCGTCGGCGTGCCCGTGCTGGGCGTCGTCGAGAACATGAGCTACTTCGAGTCCCCGGAGACGGGGAAGCCGATGGCCATCTTCGGCACGGGCGGCGGCAAGCGCCTCGCCGATGAGCTGCAGGTGCCCCTGCTCGGGGAAGTGCCGCTGTATCCGCCTGTGCTCGAAGGCGCGGACCGCGGTGCGCCGATCGTCGTGAGTGGCCCGACCTCCACGGCAGCGAAGAAGCTGAACGACGTTGCCGGGAAGATCATCTCCGCACTGGGGGTGGGCGCTCCGGCCTGACCTCAACCCGGAGCTGGGATGGACGAACGGATCCGCGTCGCCACGCTGCAGTACCACATCCGCCAGGTCGAGACCTTCGACCAGTTCGCCGCGCAGGTGCGCGGCCTCGTCGAGACGGCGGCCGACTACAAGTGCAGGCTGGTGCTCTTTCCCGAGTACTTCACGCTGCAGTTGCTCACCTTGGGCGACGTGCGCGCCGACATCCGGCAGCAGGTGCGTCGCCTCGCGGGATTCGTGGACCGTTACGTCGAGCTCTTCCGTGAGCTGAGCGCCAAGCACCGGCTCTACATCTGCGCCGGCACGATTCCCGTCGCTGACGGCGCGGAGATCTACAACGAGAGCTTCTTCTTCGGCCCCGACGGCTCGCACCAGGTGCAGCCCAAGCTGCACATGACGCGCTTCGAGGCCGAGGAGTGGATCGTGAAGCCGCGCAATCGGCTCAAGCTCTTCGATACGCAGCTCGGCAAGATCGCCATCGCCATCTGCTACGACGTGCAGTTCCCGGAGATCGCCCGCGCCGCGGCGCGCCGCGGCGCCAAGATCCTGCTCGTGCCGAGCTGCACCGACGACCGCCAGGGCATGTTGCGCGTGCGCTACTGCGCGCAGGCGCGGGCCATCGAGAACCAGATGTACGTGCTCACGTCGCACACGGTGGGCTCGCTGCCGATGGTGCCCGCCGTGTCGCTCAACTACGGCCAGGCGGCCATCCTCACGCCCAGCGACTTCCCCTTCGCGCGCGACGGTATCCTGGCCGAGGGCATCCCGAACCAGGAGACGATGGTCATCGCCGAGCTCGAGATGGGCGCGATCCAGCGCGCGCGCTCGAGCGGCACGGTGCTGCCGCTGCTCGACTCCGAACGCACGGCCAGCGTCGTCGCCGAGGTGGACGAGGTGAGTCTGTGAGCATCAGCCCCGACGTCCCGTCGCGGCGCAGGTACGTGAAGGTGCGCCCCGTGCGTCCGGACGACTTCCCGGGAATCATCGCGCTCTGCGAACGCACGTATCCGGGCGCGCCGCCATGGTCCGCGGCGCAGCTCGCTCGGCATCTGGAGATCTTCCCCGAGGGGCAGCTCGTTGCCGTCGACCGCGGGCACGAGGTCGTCGGATACGCCGCGAGCCTGATCGTCTTCTGGGACGATTACCGAATGGAGTCGCGGTGGAAGGAGTTCACCGACGGCGGGATGTTCACGAACCACGATCCGGGGCGCGGGCGCACGCTCTACGGCGCCGAGGTGATGGTGCATCCCGAGGTGCGCGGGAGCGGGGTGGGCGGTCGCCTGTACGAGGCGCGACGTGAGCTCGCGGAGCGCCTCGGGCTCCTGCGCATCCGCGCCGGCGCGCGGCTGCGGAACTACCACAAGTACGCCGCCCAGATGGGCGCCGAGGAGTACGTGCGCCGCGTCGTGCGTCGCTCGTTGCGCGATCCGACGCTTTCGTTCCAGATCAACCGCGGCTTCCACGTGCTCGCGGTGGTGCCGGGGTACCTGAAGTTCGACCCCGAGTCGCTGGGGTGGGCCGCCGTCATCGAGTGGCTCAACCCGGCGGTGGCGACCGCGGCGGACTACGCCGCGGTGCCGCCCTGGTAGCTCACCGGGGCGTCGTCTCCGGACGTGCCGGAACGGGACGACGTGCGGTCGCGACGCCACCGATCGGCGTCGGCGTCTGCCACCCCGCGGCGGCTGCGGCGGGACGCGGCGCCTTGCGGCGGCTCGCACGGGCGAGCACGACTGCGCCCAACCCGGCCGTCGCGGCCACCCAGGCAATCGCGAACGCGGCCGCGCGCGCGATGACCGCGGCGTTGCCCGACGCCTGCAAGCCGGCGGCGATGAACCACGGAGCGAAGAGCAGCACCGCGCCAGGCAGCAGGGCACGGAGCAGCGCCCCGCGATCGTTCTCTGCCGCGCTTCGGAACACCGCGCGACCGATCATCAGCGCCGTGGCCAGCCAGCCCAGCGTGATGAGGCCAACGAGGGCAACAGGCGCGGCGACGAGCACGAACGGAATGAGCAGGATGCCGACGAGCGTCACCGCCAAAGCCGTAATGGTCAGGAGCAGCAGTGGCAGGAAGCCCAGTTCCGCGGCGACGCCGATGGCGAAGGCCTTGGAGAAGTCGCGTTCCAGCGTGCGCACGGTGTCGTCGAGCTGACGCCCCGAAAGCACCAGCGCGAGCAGGCCGACCACGAGGAGCATTGCCGCCCACCCCGCGGCGAGCGCGAGGGCCTCGCCGGTGGTGCGCGGCGGCTTAGCCACCGTGGTCGCTGCCACGGGCCGCGCGCCGAGGGCACCACGTACGCGTCCGCCCTCGACGATCACGCGCCCACGCCACGCAGTGGCCGAGCCATGCACGTCGGCGCCCTCCCGCACGATGACATCGCCGAAGAGTGCCGTGACGTTGCCGAACACCGTGCCGCGGATGTCGGCATCCCCGCGGATCACCACCAGCGGACCGCGCAGGGTATCCCCAGCGGCGACGCGCGCGGTGTCGTCGTAGGTCAAATCGCCGCGGATCTGCAGCCCATCCGTGGTGAGGCCGAGGACTCGGAGGGCGTGGCGGGTGGAGTCATCGAGGGCGGCGCTGGACACCTGCGCCGACAGCGCGACCGGGCCCAGGGCCAAGGTCGCGACGAGCAGTCTGAGGATGCGCATCGGGTCAGCCCCGATTGGCGCGGGCCGCCGCAGCCAACCGGCGGAAGGCGAGGATCGCGAAGATCGCCGATCCGGCGAGGGCCGCTGCTCCAGCCGCGATGGTCGTGCCATCGCCGAGCGCCCCTGCCATCGTGCGGACTGCGGCAGCGACGCTGCCCCAAGCCCCACGTCCGCCCTGCTCGAGCGCCGCGCCGGCGCTCCAGCCCAGGAGATCGGCCTTGAAGGCCAGCCACAGCGCGCCACCCGAAATCGTCGTGGCCGCGAGCCCCGCACCCGTCGCCGCGAGCACGCGCATTCCCGTGCTCTCGGGGACGAGCCGCTTCGCCGACTCCACCAGCGCCACGTGCCAAGGTTCGATCACCTGGACGTTGGTCATCACGCGGTCGGCGAAGCCGTGTCGCGGGGCGAAGTGAGGCAGGGCATCGAGCTGCCCGACGACGGCCTGGAGCGCCGAGAGACGCTCGGCGCACTCGGGGCAGGTCTCGACATGCGCCTTGAGGGGCGCCAGGCCGAAGCCGGCGTCCCCGTCGACGAGTAGGTCGAGCTCGTTGGGCAGTAGGTGGCGGTGGTGCATTGGGATCTCCTGGTGGTGCGTACGTCTCTCGTCTTGCTTCGGTTTCAGCGCGATTTGGCGGGCTGGGAGAGGGGAGAGGGCGGTAGGGGCGGGGGGAGGGAGACGTCTCTCTGGGAGAGGTTGGGACCGACGGGAGGGGTTCGGTCTAAGTTCGGCTTCCAGCCCTCTCCCAAACCCCGCCCGTCTCCCCCCCATCTCCCCCATTCCCGTCTCTCCATCTCCGCCCCTACATCCCTCTCCCATCTCCCACTCATTCACGCAGGTGCTCCAGCGCTTCCCGCAATTGGTGCCTGGCCCGATGGATGTAGGTCTTCACGGTTCCCAGCGGCAGGTCCAAGGTTGCCGCGATCTCCTCGTAGCTCCGTCCCTCGACGTGCCGGAGCATGATGCAGTTTCGGTATTCCGGCCGGAGCTGCGCGATGGCCTGCTCGATGATGGCCCCGAGCTCGCGCGAGGCGAGTTCGTCGAGCGGGCTTTCGGCGCTGTCGGAGAGCTCGATCGACGTGGCCTCCACCTCGGCGGCGGTGCTGGCGTGGGGCGAGCCGTCGATGGAGATGGTGTCGAGCTGGCGTTTGCGGAGGAAATCGATCGCGACGTTGTTGGCGATCTTGAACAGCCAGCTCGAGAACTTGAACTCGGGCCGGTACTTGTCGAGGTGATTCAGGACCTTGATGAACGAGTCCTGCGCGAGGTCCTCGGCGGCGGCGCTGTCGCGCACCATGCGATAGATGAGCGAGAAGACCGGCCGCTCATAGCGACGGATCAGCTCGCGGAAGGCGCTCTCGTTGCCACGCTGCGCGAGGCTGACGACGTCCGCGTCGGGGAGATTGGGCAGGTCGAGAGTTTGGCGCGCCATTCGCTGGACAGAAACTTGCCCGTACGTCACGCGCCGGGCAACTTTCACCTCTATGACGACAGCGCTCGACCAAGAGGCGCGCGAGGCAGATGCCGCCGCCCAGGGCGCGTCGGTGCAGGGGAAGCGCACGTACGTGCAGCGCATCTTCTCCGAGATCGCGCCGCGCTATGACCTGCTGAACCGACTGCTCTCGCTGGGCATCGACCGCCGCTGGCGGAAGGTCGCGCTCAAGCGGCTGTCTTGGACGCAGTCCCCACGCGGCGTGTATCTCGATCTCTGTGCGGGAACGCTCGACGTGGGCACCGAGTTGTCCAAGCGCGAGGGCTTCGAGGGCAAGATCGTCGGGGCGGACTTCGCGCAGCCGATGTTGCAGGCCGGGGTGGGCAAGGCGCCGCGGGAGGTGTTGGTGCCCGTCGTGGCCGACGCGATGGCACTGCCGTTCCGGAAGGATGCGTTCGACGGCGCGATCGTCGCCTTCGGCATCCGCAACGTCGCCGACCTTGGCGCCGGGCTGCGTGAAGTGCATCGGGTGCTGAAGCCCGGTGCGCGCTTCGTGATCCTCGAGTTCTCGACGCCGCGGGTTCCGCTGGTGCGGGCGGCGTACCTGTTCTACTTCCACCGCATCCTGCCGTTGATCGGCCGCGCCATCAGCGGGCACAAGACGGCGTACACGTACCTGCCGAAGTCGGTGGCCAACTTCCCGGAGACGGAGAAGCTCGCCGCAGCGATGACGGCTGCCGGATTCCGCGACGTGACCTGGGAGACGCTCACCTTCGGCATCTCCGCCGTGCACGTCGGCACCAAGTAAGCCCCACTCCCCCCTGCCGTGACCCAGACGCTCGACACCCTGCAGGAGTTCATCGCCGCCATCGACGCGGCCGGCGAACTCGTGCGCATCACGCGCCCCGTGTCGGTGCATCTCGAGATGTGCGAGATCGCCGACCGCACGATGAAGCTGCCCGGCGGCGGCCCCGCGTTGCTGTTCGAGAAGCCGATCCTGCGCGACGGCTCCGTCTCGCAGTTCCCGGTGGCGATCAACCTGTTCGGCTCGATGTCGCGCATGGCGCTCGCGCTCGGCGTGAAGCAACTCGACGAGCACGGTGACCGCATCACGAAGCTGATGGACCTCAAGGTCCCCGAGGGCTTCCTTGGCAAGCTGCAGCTGTTGCCGCGCCTGCTGGAGATCTCGAAGTTCCCGCCGCGCATGGCCTCGGGCACGCCGAGCTGCCAGGAAATCGTGTGGAAGGGCGACGAGATCGACCTCGACAAGATCCCCGTGCTCACGACCTGGCCGGAGGATGGCGGGCCCTTCCTCACGATGACGGCGGTGGTGAGCAAGGATCCGAAGCGCGGCATCCGCAACGTCGGCATGTACCGCGTGCAGCAGATGGGCAAGAAGCACGTGGCGATGCACTGGCAGCGCCACAAGACGGGCGCCGAGCATTGGCGACAGATGGCGGAGAAGGGCGAGAAGATGCCGGTGTGCATCATCATCGGCTCTGATCCCGCATCGATGTACTCGGCGAGTGCGCCCCTGCCTCCGAACGTGGACGAGTTCATCTTCGCGGGCTTCCTGCGCAAGGCGCCGGTGAAGCTCACGAAGGCCGTGACCTGCGATCTGGAAGTGCCGGCGGACGCGGAGATCGTGATCGAGGGCTACATCGATCCGGCGGAGGAGCTGGTGGTCGAGGGGCCGTTCGGCGACCACACGGGCTACTACTCCGAGGCGGACCTGTACCCGCGCGTGCACGTCACCGCGGTGACGATGCGCAAGAATGCCGTCTACTCGGCGACGATCGTCGGGCGGCCGCCGATGGAGGACTTCTATCTCGGGCACGCTACGGAGCGGATCTTCCTCCCGCTGCTCAAGCTGACGACGCCGGAGATCGTCGACTATCACATGCCGGCCGAGGGCGTGTTCCACAACCTCGTGCTGGTGAGCATCAAGAAGCAGTATCCGGGCCACGCGTACAAGACGATGAACGCGCTCTGGGGCGCGGGCCTGATGTCGCTGGCCAAGGTGATCGTCGTGGTGGACGAGTGGGTGAACGTGCGCAATCCGCAGGAGGCCTGGTGGGTGGCGCTCAACAACATCGATCCCGAGCGCGACACGCGCTTCACGATGGGGCCGGTGGACGTGCTCGATCACGCGAGCCGGGCGTTCACCTATGGCTCGAAGATGGGCATCGACGGCACGAAGAAGTGGCCGGAGGAGGGCTTCACGCGGAACTGGCCGACGGTGATCGAGATGGATGCTGCGACCAAGGCCAAGGTGGACGCGTACTGGGCCTCGCTGGGGATCGAGAAGAAGTGAGCGCGACGGCGACGCATACGGGTGGCGGACGCGAAGGGCAGACCTTCGCGGGCGAAGGGCGCATCGCGCGTTGGATGAGCTTCGTGAAGCTGCCGCACACGGTGTTCGCGTTGCCGTTCGCGATGGTGGGCGTGACGATCGCCTCGCTGGAGTGGGAGATCACTTGGGCGATGCTGGGCTGGGTGGTGCTGGCGTTCACGGCGGCGCGCTGGGTGGCGATGGCGGTGAATCGCATCGTGGACCGCGAGTTCGACCGCAAGAATCCGCGTACGGCGCAGCGGGAGATCCCGCGCGGGGCGATCCACGTGCGTGACGCGTGGATCACGGTAGTGATTGCCGCGGCGCTGTTCGTGTGGGCGGCGGCACAGCTGAATCCGCTCTGTCTCTACCTCTCGCCGGTGGCGCTGGCGTGGGTCTGCTTCTATTCGTTCACGAAGCGCTTCACGCGGTACGCGCACCTGGTGCTGGGGTTGGGGCTCGCCATCGCGCCGGTGGGCGGGTATCTGGCCGTGACCGGCGCGTGGAGCCAGCCGTGGTGGCTGCTGATCGCCATCACCCTCGGCGTGATGACGTGGAGCGGAGGATTCGACGTGCTTTATGCGCTGCCGGACATCGAGTTCGATCGCTCGCAGGGGCTGCACTCGATTCCGGCGAGCGTCGGTGTCCCGCGCGCCATCGTGATCGCGCGCGTGCTGCACGTGGTGACCGTGCTCGCCCTCGGGGCGACGGTCTGGGCCTCGGGGCTGGGCTGGCTCGCGTGGGCCGGGGTGTCGGCGGTCGGCATCCTGCTGGCCTACGAGCACTCCTTGGTGCACAGCGATGACCTCAGCAAGCTCGATGCAGCCTTCTTCACGATGAACGGCGTGATCTCGATGACCTTCTTGGCGTTCGTGCTGGCGGACCGGATGCTGCTCGCATGATGCGCCCCGCTTCGGCCGACGCGCCGTTGGTGATGGCGATTACCGGTGCGTCCGGTGCGCCGTATGGTATCCGCCTGCTCGAGCAGCTGCTGGTGGCCGAGCGTCGCGTGTCGCTGATCGTGAGCTCGCATGGCTTTCGGCTGCTCCGGACGGAGAGCGAGGTCGGCGATCTCGCGGGACTGCGTGCGGCGGTCGGAGCGGAGCGTTTCGATCGGCTCGTGACGGTGTTCGACGATGGCGATCGCGGCGCGGCGCCGGCGTCGGGTTCGTCGCTGGCGGGCGGCATGGTCATCTGCCCCTGCTCGATGGGGACGCTGGCGAGCATCGCCGCGGGGACCTCGCGCTCGCTCGTCGAGCGCGCTGCCGACGTCGCGCTCAAGGAACGGCGGCCGCTGCTGCTGGTGACGCGGGAGACGCCGCTCTCGCTGATCCACCTGGAGAACATGCGGCGCGTGACGATGGCCGGGGCAACGGTCATGCCGGCCGCGCCCGGGTTCTACAATCGGCCGACGACGATCGATGAGATGGTGGATTTCATCGTCGCGCGGGCGTTGGATCACCTCGGCGTGCCGAATACGCTCGCACCGCGCTGGGGCGAGTCCGCGAACGACTGACGTGCCCGTGCCGACCACGCCGAGCGCATGGTGACCGCCCCGATCCGCGTCGGCTTGATCAGCGACACGCACGGCCTGCTCCGCCCGCAGGTGCATGAGGTCTTCGCCGGGGTGGACCGCATCCTGCACGCCGGCGACGTCTGCAGCGACACGATCCTGGTGGAGCTCGGGCTGATCGCGCCGACGCAGGCCGTGTACGGCAACTGCGATGACCCCTGGGATCCCTCGCTGCGCGAGGCGCTCGACGTCGAGATCGGCGGCCTGCGCATTCACGTGCAGCACGGGCACGAGTTGGGCCGGCCGCGGCCAGCCCAAGTCGCCGCGGCCTATGAAGCCGACGTGTGCGTGTACGGCCACACGCACAAGCAGGTGATCGAGCGCGTCGACGGGCGGTTGGTCATCAACCCCGGCGCGGCCGGGCCGCGGCGCTTCGACCTCAAGCCCTGCGTGGCGATCCTGACGATCGCCGATGGGGCGGCCAGCGCGGAGCTCGTCGAGCTCGCATACTAGCCGCCCGCGGCGCTACATCACGGCGACCGCACCTCGAGCGTGTACGCACCCGTGCCGCCCGCCGACAGCGCGTTCGCGATGATCACATAGGTGCCGGTGCGCGGCAGCGTCACGCTCACGCGGGCGTCGGTGCCGCTGCCGCCGTCGTCGTCGGTAGCGATCGCCGCACTGCCGCCCAGCTCGCCGAAGTGCAGGTAGGCATCGAACGCGCGGGAGCGCAGCGTGATCGAGACCTTGTCGCCCTGGAAGCCGTTGAAGTAGTAGACGTCCAGGTACGTGTTATCGGTGAGCTTGAGATCGCTCGCGGAGAGCGCGCCCTGCACGGTGGCGCCCATGCGCACGATGCGTGACTCATCGAGCGGAAGTGCAAAGATCTGCGCGGCCGTCATCGGCGCCGCGCTCGTCGCGGCGGCAGCGCCGCGCTCGCTGCCCGCGGATGCGCCGCCGCGCGCGGTGTTGGCCGCGGCCGCGCCAAGCAGGCCGCCGAGTGCCGCGCCGCGGCGGGCGTCGGCGTTCGAGCCCGCGCCCTGGGTGACCGCCGCCGGTACGCGATCCGATTCGACCTGCAACGTGTAGTTGCCCGACGCGTCGCTGCCGATGGTGTTCGCGATGATGACGTACATGTCATCGGCGGGGAGCGTCTGGCGGATGCGGGAGTTCAACCCGCCGCCGCCGTCGTCGTCGGAGGCGAGCACGCGCGACGCGCCCTGGCGGCCGAGGAGCAGGAACGAGTCGAAGCCCCCGGCGGTCTGCGTGACCGTGATGCGCTCGCCACGCGAGCCCTGGTAGTACCACACGCCGACGCGCGTGCCGTCGTCGAGCAGGAGGCTCTGGCTGCCCAGCGTGCCGCTGACGGGCTCGTTCGGGGCAATCACGCGCGACAAGTCGGGTTCGAGCGCGAGGATCTGCGCGCGCGAAAGCCGCGTCCCGGCCGTCGGCCGCGGCGGAGCCGCGCCGCCTCGCGTCACGGGCGGTGTCGACGGGTTCGCGGCTGGCCGCGAGGGCGTCGAGGGTGTAGTCGGCGCCTGCGTGGCGACCGTCGCGCCGGGGAATCCGGTCGGGAACCCGAACGGCTGCGCAACAGGAGCGCCGCGCTGGCCGTCGTAGAGTGGCGTGACGACGATGTCGATGCTTCCCGTGCGTTCGGTCGCGACCACCGGCACGAACACCTGCTCGCTCACGCGTCCACCAAAGTCGCCGAGGACGACTTCGCGCATGCGGGCGCCGGCATCGTCCACGAAGGCCACGCCCGGCGCGCGCAGTTCGATGCGCAAGCGCGCATTGCGGGCCGTGCCCTCGCCCCTGTTGTTGGCGATGAGGACGAGGTTGATCGTGCGGCTCGGCGCCAACGTCGGCGCGCCACCGGCGTCCTCGACGTACGCGCTGAGGACGATGAAATCCGGCTCTTGGGCCTGCAGGCGAGCAGCGCCGGAGGAAAGGGCGACGAGGGCGGTGAGGAGGACCGCGGCCCGCTTAGCGAGCACGGGGGCCAGGCTTCGCGGGCGGGGCAAACGCTTCAAGAGCATCGATGAACGTGTCGGGGTCGATGGGCTTCGAGAGAAAGCCCGCAGCACCCAGCGTCCGTACCCGGTCGTGCATCGCAGGGTCCGTCGTGGCGCTTACCACGAGCACGGGGATGAGTGCGGTCCTGGCAGACTGCTTGAGCTTGGCCAGCGTGGTCGTGCCGTCGCCGGCGGGCATCTGCAGGTCGAGCACGATCATGTCCGGCGCGGGGCTGCGCATCGCCGCCATCAGCGCGCTGGCGCCGTCGTATGCCGGGATGGCCTGATGGCCGGAGGCCACCAGCATCTGGCAGGCGAGCTGGGAGAACTGCCGATCGTCGTCGGCGACGAGAATGCGCATACTGGGAAGTTCCCCAGTCCCCCCCGAGGCCGCAAGTCATGGTGGGGAGTGGATTTACTCCCCATGCGCGGTGCTCAGCGCGGCGGCGCGGTCCGTCGCAGGTGCATCTCGATGGTCTGGATCGGGCGAGCGCCAGATCGCTCGTAGTGACCGACTTCGTGCCAGGTGCTGTCGGTGAGGGCGATCACGTAGCGCACGCGGCCGCCCGGCACCGGGAATCCCCAGACGATCGTGTCGGGGCGGATCTCGATCTCCGGCTCGACCGAGTTGCCGTCGCGGTGGGTGCGCATGCGGACGCGGTTGGCCTGGGGATCGAACCAGATGGTGGCTGCCGCCTCGAACACGATCGCACGGCTCTGCGGATTCCGACCCGTGCCGCGGATCTGGATGACGGTCCCGGCGGCACCGAAGACGACGTCTTCGTGCTGCCGCACGGCGATCGGCTCGCCCGGTCCTTCCCAAGCCCGGGCATCGCCCTCCCACTGGCCCACGATGCGCTGGATCGGCGCGAGGGCCTCGCGTGAGCGGCGCATCAGTGCGGCGGGGTCCGGCGCCTGCGCGCTGAGCGCGGTGGCCGAGACGGCAAGGAGAGTGATGGCGGTGCGTAGCGGCACGACGAGGCTCCGGATGGAAGATGCCGAGAATCTGCGGACCGTCGCAGCACAGCGCTTGAACGAACGCGACATCTCGCTCAGGGGCGTACGTTACGGTGCTCGATGGCGTCGAGTCGCTCCGCCACGTGTGAGGGGGCGAGGCCGACCAAGGCGCGAAACTCGCGCGTGAGGTGCGCGTGGTCGGCGAATCCCGTCTCGGCGGCGATCGCCGACCAGCCGCCCTCATGCTGCAGGCGGAGGGCGATGGATTCGCGCAAGCGCCGGATGCGCGCCCAGTCGCGCAGCGTCACGCCTGTGAGTTGGGCGAAGCGTCGCTGGAGTTGGCGCAAGCCGAGGCCCGCCTCCGACGCGACCGTGGCCATCGCAACGTCCCCGCGCTGCGCCGTGATGAACCGCAGGGCGCGTCGCACGGCGGCATCGGGCTGCGACCAGGCTGGCTGCCGGGGACGCAGCAGCGCATCGAAGGCGGACACCACGGGCGCAGCCTCGCGGGCATCGCAGGCTTCGAGCAGGGGCGCGGCCCACGTCGCGATGGACGGATCGGCGGGGCCCGTGCGGTCACGGAGCTGTCCGGCAGCGAGTCCCAGGACGGCGGCGCTGCAATCGGGCCAGAGGCGCAGGCCCCACATCACGCTGTGCGGCCGCAACGGTGGTTGCATCGCGGTGACGCGCGGCCCGGTGCAGAAGATGCGCGGGCCGGGCGAGGGCGTCGCCAGCAGTGCGATGGACGTGCAGCCATCGGGCCAGACCGTGTGCGGCGCTGCGTCCGGTCCATGCGCGCCGACGGAGAACCGCCAGTAGTTGAGCAGCCAGGGCCGCAGCGCGGCGTCGACGGCGAACTCCTCGTAGCGCAGCGTCGGCATCAGGCGCTGCGGGCGGCCAGTGCAGTGCCGAGCGGCGTCGTGCGCTCGAGCTCCTTGGCGTGCTTGCGAAACCACCCGGCGACGAGAAGGACCTCGTCCACTTCATGGCCAGGCACGGTCTGGGCCTGCGCACGCGTGCGTCCACCGGGAGCTTCCAAGGCCTTTGCCTCGAGGGCCGCGTGCTCGGCGGCCGACCGTGGTGCCGGCCCCTCGGCGCGGACGACGCCGCGGCGGATCACGTAGGCACGGTCTTCGCCCTTCACGCCGGGAACCACGTACGTGAACGAGAGGGATTCGAGCGCGAAGCGCAGCCGTGCGAACTGCTCGCGCAGCGACTCCAGCCGCTGGAGCTTGTCGCGCCAGAACGCGGCACGCTCGAAGTCCAAGGTCTCGCTGGCCTGCTCCATGCGGCTGCGCAGCAAGCGCACCGGCGCGTCCTCGGCGCCCTCGAGGAAGCCACGCGCCGCGGCGAACGCGGCGTCGTACTCGGCTTCGCGCACGGCGCCCACGCACGGGCCGAGGCAGCGGCCGATCTCGTGGCGGATGCAGCCCGGCGTCCGCGAAGGCAGGTCGAGGAGTTCGGGTTGGTCGGCGAAGAACATCGGCGTGTCGAGCGCGCAGTCGCGGAGGCCGAGCGCATCGTTGAGCTCGCGAATGGCCTCGCCGAGCTGGAAGGCACCGCGGAAGGGCCCGAAGTAGGTGCCGTGCTCGTCGTTGCCGGCACCGCGCACGACGTGGAGGCGCGGCGCCGGGCCGCGCGAGATGCGCACGAAGGCGTGATACCGCGCGTCGCGCTTCATCGCGACGTTGTAACGCGGGCGCAGCTGCTTGATGAGGCGCAACTCGCGGAGCAGCGCGGCAAACTCGCTGGGCAATGGCTCCCACTCGAGCGTGGCGGCTTCGCGGAGGATGCGCGCGCCTTTGTCGGCGGGGAACTTCGCGCGGAAGTAGCTGAGCAGACGCGTGCGCAGGGCCTTCGACTTGCCGACATAGATCACTTCGCCCTCGGCGGAGGTCATGCGATACACGCCGGGCACGTCGCGCGCCGTGTCCTTGACGAGCGCGAGCATGTTGTCGATGCGCATCTCGACGTCCTTGGGGGGCGCGAGCGGGCCGCGGCGGCGACGGCGGCGGGGGCTCATCGCTGGCAGCTCCGGCACCACACCGTCGAGCGCCCTTCGAGCCTGTGCGTCTCCTGCAGCGTCTCGCCGCAGCGGAGGCAGGCAGCGCCACCACGGCCGTAGACCTTGAGCTCCCGCGCGTAGCCGCCGCGGCCGCCGTAGGCGTCCTGGAAGTCGCGAAACGTCGTGCCGCGCAGCGCGATGCTCGCGGTGAGGATCTCGCGCAGGGCGTCGAGCAACCGTGCGGCTTCGGCGCGCGTCACCGCGCTCGCACGGCGCGCCGGGCGGATGCCCGAATGCCAGAGCGCTTCGTTGGCGTAGATGTTGCCGACGCCGGCCAGTCGCTTCTGGTCCATCAAGACGGATTTCACGGCGCGGCTCGACCCCCGAAGGATTCCCGAAAATCGCTCGGCGGTAAGGGCTGGGTCAAGCGGCTCGGGTCCGAGGCTGGCGTCCCACGTTCGGTACTCGTCCGGCATGAGCAGGGAGACGGTGCCGAGCCGGCGGACGTCCACATACTGCAGCGATTGCCCGTCAGTGAGCAGGAACTGCACGCAGCAGTAGGGATGCCTGTCTGCGTGCGGATCGCGCGAGAGCAGCAGCGCGCCCGTGAAGCGCGGCACCACGACGAGGCGATCGCCGGTCGCGAACTCGAGCACGATGGCCTTCGCGCGGCGGAAGACGCGCGTCAGCGGGCTCCCGATGAAGTGCGGCGTCTCGGGCCGGTCGATTGGCGTGCCGCGCACGACGTCCGCGCGCGCGACATTCACCGTGCGGATGACCGCCCCTCGCAGTGCCGCGTCGAGGTCGCGGGCGATGGTCTCGGTTTCGGGGAGTTCAGGCATCGCGCGGGTGGGCGCGTAGCGCGCCGCTCAGCGCGCGCGTGCGAGTTCGCGCCAGCCGATATCGCGGCGGAGTTGGCGTCCCGTGAACTGCACGCGCTCCGCGAAGCCGCGGCTCTTGGCCTGCGCCTCGGCGAGCGTCGGCGCGACGGCCGTCACTGCGAGGACGCGACCACCGGCGGTGACGAGCTCGCCCTTCGCATTGGTCGCGGTGCCGGCGTGAAAGACCGTCACGCCGGGATCGGCGCTCGGCAACGTGATGACATCGCCGCTGCGCGCAGTGCCGGGATATCCCTCGGCGGCCACGACAGTCGTGATCGCCGCGCCGGTCTTCCATGCGAGCGCGGGCAACGCCGCGATGGACCGTCCCTCGGCAATCGCCTGCATCGGCTCGAGCAACGACGAGGCCATCATCGGCAGCACGGCCTGCGTCTCGGGATCGCCGAAGCGGCAATTGAACTCCACCACCTTCGGGCCGTCCTTCGTGAGCATCAGGCCGGCATAGAGCAAGCCCGTGAACGCGCAGCCTTCGGCGCGCATCGCGGCAAGCATCGGCAGGATGATGGTTTCGCGTACGCGTGCCACGAGCTCCGGCGTGCACGTCGAGACGGGCAAGTACGCACCCATGCCGCCGGTGTTCGGGCCCGTGTCGCCCTCGCCAATGCGCTTGTGGTCCTGCGCGCCGAGCATCGTGAGCGCGTGCGTGCCGTCGGTCAGGGCGAAGAGCGACAACTCTTCGCCTTCCATAAACTCTTCGATCAGCACCTCGGCGCCCGCGTCGCCGAAGACCTTGGCGTCGAGCATGTCGTCAACGGCGGCCTCGGCTTCGGCAACGCTCATCGCGACGATCACGCCCTTGCCGGCGGCGATGCCGCTGGCCTTCACGACGACCGGTGCGCCGAGGCGACGGATCTCGGCCTTCGCGTCGGGAATGGTGGTGAACGTGCGCGCACTGGCCGTCGGGATGCCGTGCTTCAGCATCAAGTCCTTGGCGAAGCGCTTCGATGTTTCCACGCGCGCAGCGGCAGCCGTGGGCCCGAAGATCGGGCGGCCAGCGGTGCGAAATCGGTCGACGATGCCCAGCGACAGCGGCGCCTCGGGGCCGACGACCGTGAACGTGACCTGCTCGCGCTCGGCGAGCGCGAGCAGGCCGTCCACGTCCGTGGCTTTCACATTGAGGCAGCGGCCGATCCCGGCGATGCCGGGGTTGCCGGGGGCCGCGAGGATCTCGGCGGCGGGGTTGTCGTGCTTGAGCTTCCAAGCGAGCGCGTGTTCGCGCCCGCCCCCGCCGACGATCAGGATCCTCACCGCGCTCCGCCCTTCATGGCATCCGTGAAGGCGTCCTTCGCGCGCTTCGCGGTGTCGGAGAGCTTGTCGACGGCGGCCTTCGCCTGGTCACCGTAGTACGACGCACCCTTCTTGATGTCGTCGCCGAGGTGCTCGCCGGGCTTCACGTCCGCACGCCGAACGTACTCGCCGGCGAGGATCTTGGCGTAGTCGCCGCTGGCCATCCAGCGCTGTAGCTCGCCGGCGCGGACCGTGAAGAAGGGATGCGAGCGGAACGCCGTGTTGATGGCCTTGAGGACGGTGTCCCACGCGGAGTCGTCCACTTCGTACTCGCGCGACTGTTCCTTGAACGCCTCGACGTCGAGCGTGTCCCCGAACTCGCGGCCGCCGGCCATCTTCATGAAGCTGGTGAGCACGACGTCCGGATCCTGCGTGCCGAGCAGCGCGGCGCGGTCGCAGGAGAGTTCGCTCTTGCGGTACCACTCCAGCAGGGCGAGCTGGAAGGGAAGGATGGCGACGCCGGCGAGGAAGGGCAGGTTGCCCATGCCGAGCATGAGGATGATCTGCGCGATGGTGCGGTAGGTGACGTGCCCGCTCATCACGTGGCCGAGCTCGTGCGCGAGGATCACGCGCAGCTCCTCGCGCGTGAGATGCTCGATGGCGGCGGAGTTGATCACCACGAAGGGCTCGCCGAAGCCGACGGCGCCCGCGTTGATGGTCGGCGTCTGCGTGACGTAGAGCTGCGGACGCGTCGGCCAGTCCATCGTCTGCAGGACTTCGGTCCACAGCGCGTCGAGCTGCGGGCGCTGCGTGGGCCCGACGCGCACCGCCGAGGCGAGGAACAGATGGCGCACGCCGCGCTCGCCGAAGGCCTTGGCGAAGGCGTTGATCGCGGTGTCGAAGCCCGGCAACGCGCGCATCGCGGCCAGCGCGGCGCGGTCGGCGGGATGCTCCCAGGTCTGGGACGCGATGTCAGTGAGAACGGTGCGCGCCATCGTGCACTCCTCGGGGCTCAGAGCCCCTTGAACGCCTGGTCGAGGTCCTCGAGCAGGTCTTCGACGTCTTCCACGCCGACCGAGAAACGGAGCAGGCCATCAGTGATACCGATCTCCGCGCGGCGCGCCGGTTCCACCGAGGCATGCGTCATCCCCGCCGGCTGACATACCAACGATTCCACGCCGCCAAGGGATTCAGCCAGCGTGAAGAGCTTGAGGCGCGTGACGACGGTGTTGGCGTTGGCCTTGGAGCCCGTTTCCACGGAGACCATGCCGCCGAAGCCGCTCATCTGGCGCTTGGCCAGCTCGTGCTGCGGGTGGCTTTCGAGGCCCGGATAGAACACGCGCTCGGCGCCCAAGCGCTTGGCGAACCATGCGGCGACGGCGCGGCCGTTGGCGTCGTGGGCCTTCACGCGCAGCGCGAGCGTCTTGGTGCCGCGCAGCGTGAGCCAGGCGTCCATGGGGCCGGGGACTGCGCCCGCAGAGTTGGCATTGAACTGCAGCTTGGCCGCGAGTTCGTCGGAATTGGTGACCGCAACGCCGCCGAGGAGATCCGAGTGGCCGTTGAGGTACTTCGTGCTGGAGTGCCAGACGATATCGGCGCCGAGCGCGAGTGGCGCTTGGAGGATAGGCGAGGCGAAGGTGTTGTCGACGATCGAGATCGCGCCGGCCTTGTGCGCGATGTCCGAGATGGCCTTGATGTCCGCGAGCTGCATGAGCGGATTCGTCGGCGTCTCGATGAAGATCGCGCGCGTGTTCTTCTTCACGGCGTCCTGCACCTTCTGCACGTCGCGCATGTCGATCCACGAGATCTCGACGCCGAAGTTCGTGAACAGCTTGTCCATCTGGCGGTAGGTGCCGCCGTAGACGTTGCTGCCGACGATGATGTGGTCCCCGGCCCGGAGCATGAGCATGATGCTCGTGAGGCAGCCCATGCCGGACGAGAAGGCGAAGCCGTGTTGCGCGTTCTCGAGGGCCGCGACGTTGCGCTCGAGCGCCTCGCGCGTGGGATTCTTGCCGCGGGCGTATTCGTAGCCCTTGTTGACCCCCAGCGCTTCCTGCGCGTAGGTGGAGGTCTGGTAGATGGGCGGCATGATCGCGCCGCTGGTCGGGTCGGGGCGCTGGCCGGCGTGGATGGCGCGGGTGCCGACGCGCTGGGCGAGGTCTTCGGCGAAGATCTTGGTCATCTTCGCAATCTACTCGAAGCGGTCCGTCAGTGCCCGCAGTTGTCGCAGCCGGCGCCGCCATGGCCCGACTTGCGCGTGCGCAGCACACGGCGCAGGAGGAAGGCCACCGCGCCGAGCACGATGAGGGCGACGACCAGCGTATCCGCGCTCATCCGGCATACCCCAGCGCGCGGCCCACGATGATGACCAGATACGCCATCGCGTACGCGAGCACGAGCATGTAGCCGAACTGGATCGACGCCCAGCGCCAGCCGATCGCCCCACCGCCGGACTCGCGGACCGTCACGGCCACGGTGCTGATGCACATGAGGGCGAACACATAGAACACCATGAGCCCGACGGCGATGAGCGGCGTGTACCGCGCCGTGCCGTCCGGGCGGCGCTCGGCGAGCAGGCGATCGGACAATGCGGCCTCGTCCTCACCGCCGACGCCGTAGATCGTGCCCATCGTGGAGACGAAGACCTCGCGTGCCGCGAAGCTCGCGACGATGCTGACGCCGATCTTCCAGTCGTAACCGAGGGGCGCAACGACCGGCTCCACGGCGTGGCCGAAGCGGCCGAGCACGGAATGCGCCAGTTGCTGCTCCTGCTGTACGGTCTCAGGCTGGGTCGTATCCACCTGCGCCTTGGGGTACGTCGCCAGCGCCCAGAGCACGATGCTCAGGGAGAGGATGACGGTGCCCGCGCGCTGGAGGAAGACTTGGCAGCGCTGCCACACCGTCACGGCGAGCGAGCCCAACGACGGCATCCGATAGCTCGGCAGCTCGAGCAGCATGGGGCGCACGGGGCCCTTGAGCAGGGTCCGGCGGAACAGGAACGCGATGGCCAGGGCGGCGACGGTGCCCAGCAGGTACATCACGAGCATCGTGAAGCCCTGCAGGTTCAGGCCGGGCAGCAGCGGAAGCGCGGGCACGAAGGTGCCGATGAGCAGCGTGTACACCGGCAGGCGCGCCGAGCAGGACATGAGCGGCACGACCATGATGGTCGCGAGGCGGTCCTTGGGGTCGTCGATGGTGCGCGTGGCCATGATGCCCGGCACGGCGCAGGCGTAACCGGAGAGCATGGGGATGAAGCTCTTGCCGTGCAGGCCGACGCGCCGCATCACGCGGTCCATGAGGTACGCGGCGCGGGCCATGTAGCCGGTCTGCTCGAGCAGGCCGATGAACGCGAAGAGGATCGCGATCTGCGGCACGAAGACGATGACGCTGCCGACGCCGGCGAAGACGCCGTCCACGACGAGCGAGCGCAGGTCGCCCTCGGGCAGGAAGCCGCCCACCCAGCTGCCCATGGCCACCGCGGCGGACTCGAAGAGATCCTGCACCGGGGCCGCCCAGGTGAAGACGGACTGGAACACCAGCGCCATAATCGCCAGGAAGATCAGCGGGCCGCCAAGGCGGTGCAGCAGCACGGCGTCGATGCGGTCGCTGAGGGAATCGCCGGAGCGCGTGACGCGCTCGACGCAGCGCGAGAGCACGCCGCCGATCCAGGTGTAGCGCAGCTCCGACTCGAGCCGCTCAGGCACGTAGCCCGCTGCCGCGACCGCCGCGCGAGTCGCCTCGAGGCGCGCGGCGAGGCCGTCGACGTGCACGAGGTGCGGCTCGTCGCGCCGGACGCCGAGCAGGCGTAGCGCCTCCATGCCGGCGGCGGCGTAGTTGATGCCGCCGCGTTCGAGCAGCCCTTGAAGCGGCGCGAGCACACCCTCCACGTCCGCGGGCACCGTGAAGCGGCGCATGGGCGCCGGCAACGCCGCCGCCGTGACCAGTGCGCGCCGTAGTGGCTCGAGGCCTTCGCCGCGGTGCGCCACGGTCGGGATGACGGGGACGCCGAGCTCGTGGATCAGCGCGGGGACATCGATGCGGATGCCCTGCGCTTCGGCGACGTCGAACTGATTGAGGGCGATCACCACCGGCAGGCCAAGCTCGAGCACCTGCGAGGCGAGATACAGGTTGCGCTCGAGGTGCGAGGCATCGGCGACGACGCAGACCACATGCGGGCGATAGTGCGCGTCATCGCGCCCGAGCAGGACTTCGAGGGCGATCTGCTCGTCGGGCGAGCCCGCGGAGAGCGAATAGGAGCCCGGCAGGTCGAGCACGGTGGCGCGGCGGCCGTCGGGGAGGGGCGAGACGCCCTCGACGCGTTCGACGGTGACGCCGGCGAAGTTGCCCACCCGCTGGCGGAGTCCCGTCAGCGCGTTGAAGAGGGTCGTCTTGCCGGTGTTCGGATTGCCGATGAGGGCGACGCGCAGCGTGTCGGTGGACTCGCGCGGCGCCGCGGGCGCGCTCGCGGCCACGTCAGGAGGCCGCGCGTTCTTGCGGCTGGACGGTGATGTCCTGCGCGAGGTCGGTGCCGACGGCGAGACGCGTACCGCGCACGTCGACGAGGAGCACGTGGCGCTTGTTGATCACCGAGACCGTCGCCCCCTCATAGACACCCATCGCGCGGAGGCGGCAGGCGTCCTGCTCTCCGCAGGCGATGGCGACGACCGTGGCCGGACGCCCTGCCTCACTCTCGAGGAGGGGGCAGCTGCAGCCGGGAAGTTCGCGCGCGGAGGCGGTCATTGGGGCTGAACGGAGGGTCGACTATTGGATGAGAAAGCTTCTCATCCGGCATACTTTGAGTCTAACCGTTCCGTTCCAGGGCACGCAAGAGAGGGGAGCAGAATGGTCAGGATTCCCTGACACCCGAAATCGGGCACACGATCCAGCCCTCGCGCCAGTGCCCGTGCTCGAGAAGCGGATCGCTGCCACGCGCGTCGACGCCCGACGAGCCAAACTGGAGCAGTTGGATGCCCGCGAGTCCCGCGACCACCGCCTGAACTTCATCGTGCGACGGCGATGATGGGAGGGCACGCACGCCGAGGGCCGCGAGCTGGCGAAGCCAGGGCGCAGTCGACTCCGTGTTGGCGCGGCCAGGCATGGCAGCAAGGCCAAGCGAACGCCACGCCTGCGTCGGGAAACTCTCGATCGCTGCGGGAGCACCGCCCCACGCCGATGTGAATCGCGGCCATCCACGGGCGTGAAGGGCATCGAACAGCGCCACCGAGAACAGGGCCATGCGGGTCCAGCTCGCTGGCTTGACGATGCCCGGCAACCCAGTCTTGCCGGGCGCATGCGAGGCACGCTCGCACTGCCGCTGGTGCACGAGCTCGCTTCGCTCGGCGCGCCAGCCCTGGGGGCCATCGAGCAGGATGAGCCGTGCGCCCGCCGTCGCCGCGAGCGAGAGCAGCGCATCGGCGTAGCGCTCGGGGTCCGGTGTGTCGCGGAGGCCGAGTGACTCCGGGGCGATGATCTCGCAGCGGGCGTCGCCCCATTCGCCGTGGAGCACGGCGATTCCATTGTCGCGGTAGCGCCGCGAGGCGAGGTCGACGGAGAGGATGGTCACCAAGGGTCAACGCCCGGCGCGTCCGCTTTCGTGCCGTGCTAGTTTCCCCGCGTGACCGACCTCGACGCCCTCCCCACGCCGAGCCTATTGCTGGACCGCGATCGATTCGTGGAGAACCACGCGCGGCTCGCGTCGCACCTGCGTCAGCTCGGCGTGCCGCTGCGTCCACACGTGAAGACGGCCAAGAGCCTTCCGGTGATCCGCTACGCGCTGCGCGACCAACCCGGCGGCGTGACGGTCTCCACGCTGCGCGAGGCGGCGGCGTGCTTGGACGGCGGCATTCGCGACATCCTCTACGCCGTGGGCATCGCGCCGCAGAAGCTCGCGGACGTGGCGGCGCTGCAGGCGCGCGGTGCGGAGATCACGGTGATCCTCGATTCGGTCGAGGCGGCGCAGGCATTGCGCGCGCATCACGCGGCGACGGGCCGCGGCATTCCGGTGCTCGTTGAGATCGACAGCGACGGACATCGGGCCGGCGTCGCGCCGGAGTCCGCGCTGCTGCTGGAGATCGCGGCGATCCTCGGCGCGGATCTGCGCGGCGTCATGACCCACGCCGGCGAGTCATACCAGTGCGTTACGGCCGAGGCCAAGCGTGCGATGGCGGCGCAGGAGCGCGACGCCGCGTTGAGCGCCGCGATGCGACTGCGACTGGCAGGCCATGCGGCCCCCGTGGTGAGCGTCGGCTCGACACCCACGGCGCACTTCGCCGACGACCTCGGCGGCGTCACCGAGGTGCGGGCCGGCGTCTACATGTTCCAGGACCTCGTGATGGCGGGCCTCGGCGTCTGCGCGGTGGACGACATCGCGATCAGCGTGCTCGTCACGGTCATCGGGCATCAGCCGGCGAAAGGCTGGCTGATCACCGACGGGGGATGGATGGCGCTCTCGCGCGACCGCGGCACCGCCGCTCAGGCCTTGGACCAGGGCTACGGGCTCGTGTGCGACGTCGAGGGACAGGTGCTCGACGGCCTGCTGATGTCGGGCGCGAACCAGGAGCACGGCATCATTTCGCGTCGCGACGGGCAGCCTTGGGACCTGTCGGCGTTTCCCGTAGGCACGCGCCTTAGGGTGATTCCCAATCATGCCTGCGCGACTGCCGCACAGTACGGCGGGTATTTCCTTCTGTCGAACCATCGCCCGACCGGTGAGTATTGGGAGCGGTTCAACGGATTCGGCGTGCACGAATCCTGACTGGCGCGCCAATCCCCAGCTCCGTGGGAGCGGGCGATGCGTCGCGCGTTGTGGTTCCTCGGATTGGCGTGCCTCTTGGTCCTGCCGGCCCGCAGCGCGGCGCAGGAGGCCACTCCCCGCGTCCAGGCCGATAGCGTCACCGAGGTGCGGCTGCGCGACGGCTCAGTGCTGGTGGGGCGCATCGAGCGCGAGACCGACGCGACCATCGTACTCATGACCGTGGGCGGCGTGCGCACCGAGATTCCGCGCGCGCAGGTCATTTCGATGCGCCGCGTGACGCTGCGCCCCGGCGGACAGGTCTGGCCGGACGATGAGAACGTGTCGCGGCTCTTCTTCACCTCCACGGGCCGGTCGCTGCCGCGAGGGCAAGGCTACGTCTCGGCCTATTGGGTGCTGTTCCCGTTCATCGGCTACGGTGTGACGGATCGGTTCACGATCGCCGGCGGCACGCCGATCGTGCCGGGTGGCATCGGCGAGATCGTCTACCTCGCTCCGAAGTTCAAGATCTTCGACGCCGAGCGCGTGGACGTGTCGGTGGGCACGCTGTCATTCTGGTACACCCCGGAGGCCGACCGGGGCAATCTCGGCATCCTCTACGGCGTGGGCACGTATGGGACCAGCGACGCCGCCGTGACGTTCGGCGCGGGGTGGTTCTACGCGAACGTCGAAGACGATCTCGAGACCAGCAACGAGCCGGTCTTCATGCTCGGCGGGGAGCGGCGGGTCTCGCGGCGCGTGAAGCTGATCACCGAGAACTGGTTCGCCGTGAACCCGGGCGTCTCGGGCCTGCTGAGCGGCGGCTTCCGCTTCGTCGGCGACCGCCTGTCGGCGGACTTCGCCTTCGCCGGCGCGACCGGCGTGGAAGCGGCCTGCTGCCTGCCGATGGTGAACTTCGTCTGGACCTTCGGCAGCCGGCGCTGACGTCGGCGGCCGGGCCCCCGCGCACTTCCGCGGGGGCTCGTGCGTTCAGGCGGGATGCGCAACCTCCTCCTCGTCCTCGGGGACCAGCTGTCGCCGGACTCGCCGCTGTTCGACGGCGCCGATCCGGACCAGGACGCCCTCTGGATGGCCGAGGTGGTGGAGGAGAGCAGCCGGACGTGGAGCAGCAAGCCGCGGACGGCGCTGTTCCTCAGTGCGATGCGGCACTATCGCGACGCGGCACGCGCGCGGGGCTGGGCGGTGCATTACCGCGCAATCGACGATCGCGAGAATCGCGGCTCGCTGGCGGCTGAGCTCGCGGCGGCGCTTGCGGCACTCGCCCCGGAACGGGTCATTGTCGTGGAGCCGGGGGAGTTCGGCGTTCGGGAGTCACTGCAGCGCGTGGCGGACACGGCCGGCCTGCCGCTGGAGATCCGCACGGACACGCACTTCCTCAGCACGGTCGATGATTTCCGGGCGCACGCAGCGGGTCGCAAACAGCTGCGCATGGAGTACTTCTACCGCGAGATGCGCAAGCGGCATGGCGTGCTGCTCGAAGCCGACGGATCGCCGACGGGTGGCGACTGGAACTACGACGCGGAGAATCGGGCGAGCTTCGGCAAGCAGGGCCCGGGGCTCGTCCCGCCTCCGGTGCGATTCCCGCCTGACGCGCTCACTCGCGAGGTGATCGATCTCGTCGAGGAGGTGTTCCCGACGCATCCGGGCGCGCTCGCGGATTTCGATTGGCCAGTGACGCCCGGCGAAGCGCGGGCGGCGCTGGATGACTTCATCGCACACCGCCTCTCGGATTTCGGGCGTTGGCAGGATGCGATGTGGACGGGCGAGGCCTGGCTGTACCACTCGCGCCTCGCCGCCGCGATGAACCTGCACCTCCTCGACCCGCGCGACGCGATTGCGGAGGCGGAGCGCGCGTATCGCGACGGTCGCGCACCGCTGGAGGCCGTCGAGGGATTCATCCGGCAGATCCTTGGCTGGCGCGAGTATGTGCGCGGCATCTACTGGCTGTACATGCCGGAATACCTCGAGCGGAACGCGATGGGCGCCGAGGAACCGCTGCCGGACTTCTATTGGAATGGGCAGGTCGAGATGACCTGCTTGCAGGACGCGATCGGGCAGACGCTGCGCTACGGCTACGCGCACCACATCCAGCGGTTGATGGTCACGGGTCTCTACGCGCTGCTGCTTGGCGTGCGGCCGCAGCGTGTGCACGACTGGTATCTGGCCGTGTACGTGGATGCCGTGGAGTGGGTGGAGTTGCCGAACACGCTCGGCATGTCGCAGTACGGCGACGGCGGCGTGATGGCGTCGAAGCCGTATGTGGCGACGGGCAAGTACATCCAGCGGATGAGCAACTACTGCTCCGAGTGTCGCTACGATCCGGCCGAAGCCGTGGGCGACGATGCCTGTCCGTTCACGACGTTGTACTGGGATTACCTGTTGCGGCACGAGTCCGCCCTGCGCGGCAACAATCGCATGACGATGCAGCTCAAGAATCTCACGCGGCTCTCGCCGGAGCGGCGAGCGGCGATTCAGGCGCGCGCCGATGCGATCAGGGCCGCCGGCGGGCGCCCGCCGGCTAGCGCCACAGCATGAGCGGCAGGAAGCCGTTCGCGGCCAGCACGGTGCACCATTGTGTGGCGAGTACTAGCAGTACGAGGTCCACGCGCCGACCTGCCGTGCCGCGACCGATGATGGCGGCGAGACTCGCGAGCAGGCTGATGGGCAGCAGCAGCGTGGCCGCGGCTACGCCTAGGTTGGCGAAGGTCGGGTCGCCAATGGCCATCGCATCTGTGAAGAGATAGGCGACCGGCGCGAGCAAGAGCAGCGCGATGCCGATGGTTGCGTATCGCAGCGGGTCGGCGCCCGCTGCGCGATGCCGGATCGCGCGCAGTCCGCGCCACGTTCCGCGCGCGAGAATGGTCAGCAGCGCAAAGATGCCAAGTCCGGCAGACGTCCAGCGAAGGTACAGGCGCCCCGCGGAGACACGGGCGAAGGTCTGGGTGCCATCCGAGATCACGGTGTTGCCTTCAGCATTGCGGATGACGACGTGCGACGCCTCGCTGCGGCCCGTGGCGCGGAAGCGGTCGGATCCCGCGGCGGTAAGGTGGCGCGCGGTCCCGCCAAGCGGCGCGAAGGTCAACGCGCTGTCACCGATAGCGGTAACCCGCACCGCGGACGCCAGCGCGTCGAGGTACGCGAACTGCTGAAAGCGCGCCGGCGTGACCTCATACCAGCCGTCGAGCGCGCGCAGCGTCGCGTTCGTGACTGCCGCTGCGGGGGAGCCTGATGCCGAGACGTCCAGCGCGTCGACGAGCAGGGAGTCAACGGCGGCGAAGTTCCCGCTCTCCGGGTCGCTGTTGTACGACGCAAACATCGCGCGCTGCTGCTGCGGGTACACGCAGAGGACCGCGCGGAAGTTTCCCTGGTTCCCCAGGTGGCAATGGCCGACGGCTCCGTAACGATCACGGCGCAGGAGTCCAAGCGCATAGCCCACGCCGAGCCCGGCACGAGCAGCATCCGTGGTGCTGGCGCGTGCCATCGCCTGCAGCAGCGCAGCATCCACGAAGACGGAGTCGCCGATGCGGCCATCCGAGACCAGGAATCGTGCGAGGCGCGCCATGTCCTCGGCGGTGGTCGTCAGTTGGATCGCCGGGCGTACGGGAAACGCGACGGTCGGCGCGACGGTGCTGAGGTCGAAGTGGCCCATCGCCAACGTCGAGTCGTCGGCCTGCGTGACGAACCGCGTGGTGCTGCGTGTCATCCCGAGCGGGGCGAGCACCGCGCTGTCGAGCCAGGCCTCGTACGGCGAGCCGGTCACGCGCTCGATGACCATGCCGGCGAGCAGGTAGCCCGTGTTCGAGTACGACATCTGCCGCCCCGGCGGCGTGCGCAGCGTCAGGCGAGCGGGCAGACCCTCGCCCAATGGTCTCGATGCATCTCCGCGCATCGTGAATACCTGCCAGAGCCGCGCATCGTCCAAGCCAGCGCTGTGATCGAGCAGGTGGCGGACACGCAGCGGACTCGACGCCGCGAACGGATTCTCGATTCGCGGTGCGTCAAGCAACGTCGAAACCTCGGCGTCGAGGTCGAGGCGTCCTTGCGAGACGAGTCGGAGCACACCGAGTGCGGTGACGGTCTTGGCGACCGATCCCACTTGCATGCGCGACTCTGGACTCAGCACCGCGCCACTGCGCACGTCGCGGGTGCCGGCCGCACCGAGGCGAACGCTGTCGTCGCGGAGGAGGCTCCACGACACGCCGATGAGGCCTTCCCGCTGCACCGCAGCGGCGATGCGCGCCTCGAGGGAGTCACTCGTCTGTGCCTGCAGTGCAGTAGCCGCGCCCAGCCCAAGGCACAACGCGAGCCCAGACAGCAGGGGCCGGACCACCTCGCGCACGCGACGCCACGCGCGCCCCACCGCCCAGCCCGCCATCGCCGCATACTCCTCGACGCTCGGCTCCGCCTCCTGCCCCAGCGACTTCAAGATGCGGCTGCGCATGCGCATCACCAGCGGCGTGCCGACCTGGATGGCATTGAAGTACGGGTCGTAGCGTGTGCCGATGCCTTCGATGAGCGCCGCCGTGCGCGCGAAGTACACGAGGTCGCGCGGCAGGATGACGGGGAAGTCGTAGAGCGAGGCCATGACGCGGTCGGCGAGCATGGTCTCGAGCCGCTGCTGCGTCGTGGTGCGCTGCACGCTGAGCTCGACGAGGATGCCGGCGAGGCGGCGGATCTCGGCCGGGTCGGCACCTGGTGCGACGAGGCCGAGCGCAGTGAAGCCGTCGGCGACGGCGACGGGATCCCGGCGGATCGACGCGAACACCGTGCGAATGAGCGCGAGCCGCGTCTCCTGCGGGACGCGTACCATCATGCCGAAGTCGAGCAGCACGAGGCGGCCGTCGGCCGTGAAGAGCAGGTTGCCCGCGTGCGGGTCCGCGTGGAACAGCCCGTCCACGAGCATCATCTGCACGTAGACCTCCATCACGAGCGCGGCGAGGCGCTGCGCGTCCACGGAACCCGCGGGCAGGCGATCGACGCGGCGCCCGTCGATGAACGCGAGCACGAGCACGCGGCGGCGGGTGAGCTCGTGCATGACCTCGGGGATCACCACGCGGGGGTTGCCACGGAAGTTGCCGCGCACTTCGGTGGCGTACTCGGCCTCGAGGCGGAAGTCCATCTCTTCCGCGATGCGCGTGGCGAACTCCTCGACCAGCGACTGGAAGCCAAGCACGTGCGGCACGGGCCAGCGGCGGGCGGCCCAGGCGGTGATGGCGCGCGCCGAGCGCAGGTCGCGTTCGACGGTGTGCTCGACCCCGGGGCGCAGCACCTTGACCGCAACATCGCGGCCGCGCCACGTGGCGCGATGCACCTGTCCGAGCGAGGCGGCGGCGATCGGGCTGCGATCGATGCTCGTGAACGTGCGCTCGGGGGCCTCGCCATAGGCGGAGCGCAGTTCCCGCTCGATGGCATCCCACGGCACGGGCGGCACGCGGTCGGTGAGCGTACCGAGTTGTGAGAGGTAGGGCTCGGGAATGAGGTCCGCGCGGGCCGCGAAGACCTGTGCCAGCTTCACGAAGGTCGGGCCGAGCTTCGCGATGCGGGCGACCAACGCGCGGGCGCGCCGCGCGTGGAACTCCGGGCTGCGCAGGAGCGGCGCGCCGAACCAGAGCCAACGGCGCTGGTCGCGGAGGATGGAAATGACGAAGGGCCCGAGGGCCAGCAGGACGCGGAGGGTGTGCAGCACGGGTGTGGAGGGACTTCGGATGAACTCCCTCAGCCCGCCCGAAGTGCCTCGTTCGGCTGGATGCGGCTCGCGCGCAGGGCCGGCAGCCAGCAGGCGGCGAGTCCGATTCCCGCGACGCCCGCCGCGACCAGTGCCAAGGTGAGCGGATCATGCGGCGGCACGCCGTACAGCAGGCCCTGCATCAGGCGCGAGAGCGCCAGTGAACCGACGACGCCGAGCAAGAGGCCGATGCCGAGCAGCGTGCCGCCCTCGCCGAGGATCATGCGCTGCACGCGGCCGGGCGCGGCTCCGAGCGACATGCGGATGCCGATCTCGTTGGTGCGCGCGGTGACGGAGAAGGCGAGCACGGCCGCGATGCCGATGGTGGCGATGACGAGTGCGAGGAAGCCGAAGCTGCCGACGAGCAGCACATTCAGGCGCCGCGGGCCGATGCTCTCGTCGCGGATGGCGTCGAGCGGCAGCACGTTCTCGATCGGCTGCGCCGGCGCGATGGAGCGCACGATCTCACGCGCGGTGGGTGCGAGCGTGGTCGGATCGACGTTGGCGCGCAGCACGATGGTGCCGGGCGGGAAGATGGACTGCTCGGTGGGCAGGAACACCGCGCCGATGGGTGCGGCATCGAGTCCGCCGTCCTTGGTATCCGCGACGACACCCACCACCGTGCGGAACTCGTTCTCCGCCATGCCGATGAAGCGCAGGACGTCGCCGGTCCAGGCCAGGCGACGCCCGACGGCGCTTTGGTCGGGCCAGAGACGCGTGGCGAGCGTCTGGTTGATGACGACCACGTTCTCCGCACCGGCGCGATCCGTGGACTGCAGGCCACGCCCCTCGATGATGCGGATACCTGACGCGCGGAAGTACGTCGGGTCGGCGGTGCGGTACTCCGCCGTCGGGATCGGCTCACCGGGATTCTGCGGGCGGCCCTCCACCTTCAGTTCGAGCTGGAAGCCGGCGCGGCGCAGCGGGGTGGTGCTGCCCATGCCGACGACTTCCACCTGCGGCAGCGCGTCGAGTTCGGTCACCATCTGGGCGTGCCGCTGCCGGGTGATCACGGGGTCGTCGGCGGTGAAGTCGAACGGCACTTCCATGGTCAGCACGTTGTGCGTGTCGAGACCTGGGTCCACGGCGGCGAGCCGCTGCATGGAGCGCACGAGCAGGCCCGTGCCGGTGAGGAGGATGACGGTGACGGCGACCTGCGTGACGACCAGCGCCTGTTGCAGGCGCCGCCGGCGGACGCCGCCCGTGGACTTGGTCGTCCCGGCCTGCAACCCCGCGGCCAACGCGTTGTCGTCGCCGATGCGCGGCACGAACGAGAGGATCAGGGCGACTACCAGCGAAAGGCCCAGCGTGAAGGCGAGGACCACGCCGTCGACGGCGATTTCGTCGGCGCGCGGGCTCACCCGCGCCGTGATGGCGGACAGCATGCCGACGCCGGCGTAGGCGATACCGATGCCGAGCAGCGCGCCGCTGAGCGCGAGGACGACGTTCTCGGCGATCAGCAGGCGGCGGATGCGGTCCGTGCCGGCGCCGAGCGCGGCGCGCAGCGTGAGTTCGTGCTCGCGACGCACGCCACGCATCAGTGCGAGGTTGGCGACGTTGGCGCAGGCGATGATCAGTACGAACGCCGCGACGCCGACGAGCAGGAACAGCGTCAGGCGGGCGTCGGCGCCAAGCACTTCCTTGAAGGGCGTGACGGTCACGCCGTAGCCGGAGGCCTTGTCGTACATCTCCGGGAACTGCTCGTGCTGGCGGGCGGTGATCGTCGCGACGTCCTGTCGCGCCTGCTCGAGGGTGGCGTCGGGGCTCATCCGCGCGATGACCTGCGTCATGCGATGCGTGCGGCCATCCTGCATGAGCGCGCTCACGTGGTGCTCGCTGATGCTCATGTTCATCAGGGCGTCGAAGCGCCCCGGGAAGAACGGCGCCGGCTGCAGCACGCCGATGACTTCCACGTTGCGCCCGCCGATGCGCAGCGTACGGCCGACGACATTCGGGTCACCCGCGAAGTACGTCTGCCAGTAGCCGTGCGTGAGCATGATGACGGGCGCGGCGCCGGCGCCGTCGTCGCCATCCGTGAAGGAGCGGCCCATGATGGGCGCCAGGCCCATCACGCTGAGGTAGTTGCCAGTGACGAGGCCAACGTCGATCTGGCTGGCCGCGTTCTCGTCCACGAAGTTGAGCGTGAGCGGCGAGTACTCGGCGATCTGCGCCAGCGTGCGGGACTCGCGGCGGAAGTCGTTGATCTCCGGTACCGAGAACGCGATGTCGTCACCGCTGGCCGCCACGGTGTGGCGAAGGTAGAGCAGCTTGTCGCCGTCACGGTGGGGCAGGGGTTTGAGCAGCACGCCGCGGACGACCGAGAAGATGGCCGTGTTGGCGCCGATGCCGAGCCCGAGGGTGAGGATCACGGCGAGCGCGAAGCCGGGGGCACGCAGGAGGCTGCGGAGGACGTAGCGGAGGTCGAGGCGCATCGGGGGGCTCGGGGCGAGGCGGGTTCGTCAGAAACTACTCCTTCCCGAGCCGGATTGTTGCGAGGGTCTGCCGGCGATGCGGTCGCGGCGGGCGCAGCCCCTTTACGCCTTCGGTAAGTTCCCCTCGTGACTCCCTGGATTCCGACCTTCGCCAGCCTGCTCGCCGTCACCGGCGTGCCGCTGCTCGTGCTCGCCGTCTTGGCGAGCACGGGGCGCACGCTCGGCCGCCTGTTGCCCACGCTGGTGAGCTTCGGCGCGGGGGCATTGCTCGGGGCCGCGGTGTTCCACCTGTTGCCCGAGGCCTACGAGCGGCATCCCTCGGTGGGCTTCGTCGCGCTCTCGGTGGCGGCGGGCGTGATCGGGTCGTACGTGGTGGAGCGCTGGCTGCACAAGGTGCAGCACACGGCGCACGAGGCCGCGCCGCGGGAGCCCGCGTTGAGCGCCTTCGATGATCCGGCCATGGTGGCCGTGAGCTTCGGTGCGGATGCGGTGCACAACTTCGTCGATGGCGCGCTCATTGCCGCCGCATTCCTCGCCGGCACCGGTCCGGGAATCGCGACGGCGATCGCCATGCTCGCGCATGAGTTGCCGCGGGAGATCGGCACCTTCGGTGTCTTCGTGCACTACGGGACGCGTCCGCGCCGCGCGGTGGGCTATGCGTTCATCAGCGGGCTGCTGGCGTTCGCCGGCGCGGCCCTCACGCTGTGGTTCGGCGAGGAGACGGCGCACGCGGCGGAGGTCGTGGTGCCGGTCGCCGCTGGCTCGTTCCTCTTTGTCGGTGGGGCCGTCATGCTGTCGCAGTTGAAGGCGCAGCGGACCTGGGATTTGCCGCGCTCGCAACTGGCGGCCTGCGCGTTGGGCTTCGCGCTCTCCGCCGCCGCGGCCTTGCTCTCGGGCGGTCACTGACGGTGTGGCGCCCGCGCGGCGAGCTGCAGGAAGCATTGACGGTCGCGGGGCTCACGACGCTTGTGGCGTTGGCCGTGACGGCATGGGTCTCGCCGCAAGCGCTCCGGGACGTCTGGCCCAGCAGTCGCCGGGACTTTGCGGAGCGGGCGATCCGCATGGAGCTGGTGAGCCTGGCACAGGCGCAGGAGCGCTACTTCGCCCGCACCGGCCGCTACGCGTACGACCTCACCTCCATCCCGTGGCAGAGCGGATACAACCTGTTTGTCCGCGTGCGTGAGGCGGACAGCGCGGGATTCCGGGCGACGGCAAGCTCGGGCGGGACGGCCAAGGTTGACTGCGAGATCCTGGTCTCGCGCGCCCGCCACGCGACCGCGGCGCTCGACAGTGCCGCGGTCGCGTGTGGGTCGGGACGTCGGCGGTGAGCCGGCTCGTCGCCCGTCAGCGCGGCGCCGACGCCTTGCTGAGCTCGAGGATGTAGCTGCCCGTCGCCGTCCCGCGGGTGCTGCGGACGATGACGGAGTACATGCCGCTCTCCTGCGCGATGAACCGCACGGCGGCGCGCGCGGCGTCAGAGGCTTCGGCGTAGATGCTGCCGCTGCCCTGACGGCCGACATGGATAGCCGGGGGGAACTCGTCGCTCTGCACCGCGAAGTGCAGGGTGTCGCCTGCGGCGACCGTGACGAACCACAGCTCGAAGGGCGTGCCGTCGTCCATGGTCGGATCGCGCGGATCGATCTGCGAGCCGAAGCGCTGGCCGAGTGCGAGGCGCTGCGCCGGCTCCGCTTCGCGCAAGGTCACCGTGGCGGGCGTGGCGGGGCCGGACATTCCCGGTGCGGGGTCGCGGATCTCGAGCGCGATGGTGTACGCGCCGCGCCCGTCGCCGTCGAAGGCATTCGCGATGATCACATAGACGCCATCGCTCGGCAGCGTGAGCTCGGCGGCGGAGTTCACGCCGTCGTCGTCGGCGTCGTCATTCTGGACGTCGGGCTCGTCGCCGCCTTGCCGCCCCACATGGACGAAGGTGTCGAAGTCCTCCGAGCGCTGCCGCACGGTCACGCGTTGGCCCGCCGTGCCGCGGAAGTACCAGAGCTCCACGCGGCTGCTGTCGTCGAGCCGCAGGCTGGCGTCGGCGAGCGCGCCGGTCTTGGTCTCTCCGCTGCCGATCATGCGCGCCGGGTCGGCGGGGCGCTTGAGCAGGTCGGCGATCGACTGCGCCGATTGCTGCGCGCTGAGCGGAAGGGCTGCGAGGGTCGAGATGGCGAGGAAGGGCAGGAGTCTGGTCAGGGGCATGCGAGTCTCTCGAGCGAACGCGTGTGGAAGGGGACAGTCGCCGTATTGTACGCCGATGCACGGGCGTCGGTTGCATCGGCCGGACGCACGACGCCCCCGCGACCATCCGGTCGCGGGGGCGTCGGGTCGAACGGAACTGACGGACTTACGAGATCGTCACGCCCGCGAGCTGCTGGAGCGCGCGCTGGAGCTGCTGGTTCTTGTTGTTGTCGCAGCTGTTGCTGGCATCGCGGTTGAGCGTGCCGGCCAGTGCCTGCAGCGCCTGCTGACGCGCCGTGCCCGTCGTGCGCTCGGCGGCCGCGATGGCCGTGCGGACTTCCCCCACGCGCGAGGCCGAGAGGCAGTTGTTGCGCTCAGCCTGGTCGAGGAAGGCCTTGGCGAGCGCGAAGCTCGGCGGCCAGTTGAGCTGCGGCTGACCCTGCGCGTTGAACTCGTTGAAGCGGACCGTCTTGGCCGCATCGATCTCGTTCTGCGTCAGGTACTGCGTCGGCGTGAGCTCGGCGACGTCGAGGCCACGGGCGATCTCGGACGAGTAGATCGCGCCGTTGTACCAGTACGTGGACCAGGCACCGCCCATCGACGGACGGTTGGCATCGACCGGACCGCGGTCGAAGAAGGCGATCTCCTGCGGGTTCTTCGGGTCGGTCCAGTCGAACACCGAGACGCCGCCCTGGTACCAGGACTGCACCATGATGTCGCGGCCCGGCACCGGCACCAGCGAACCGTTGTGGGCGACGCAGTTCTCCTGCGCCGTCTGCACGGTCGGGATCTTGTAGTAGCTCTCGAAGATCATCTTGCGGTTCTCGATGCGGAAAATCGCGTTCGAGCCCCACTCGTAGTTGTCGGTGTCGCGGCACTTCGGCGCGCCGCCGCCGCCCCACTCGTCGGAGAAGAGGATCTTCGAGCCGTCGTTGGAGAAGGTGGCCGAGTGCCAGTAGGCGAAGTTCGAGTCGGCGACCGCATCGATGCGGACCGGGCGCTCGGGGTTGGAGATGTCGAGCAGGATGCCGTGGCCTTCGCAGGCGCCGCCGGCGAGTCCGAGGGCCGGATAGACCGTGATGTCATGGCACTGCTGACCGCGGCCGATCGGGCCACCGGGCTGCGCGCCCTGCCCGAAGAGGCGGTTCACGATGCTCTGCAGGTCGGTGCGCAGCGCGGTGCTGTCGGCACCGGTCGGCGCGCCGGAGCCGCCACGCGCACGCACGAGCGAGTCGAGCTGCGCGCGGACGAAGTTCGGATTCAGGATGATCGGCAGGTTCGTCTGCGGATTCTGGGCGACGAAGCCACCGGCGCGGCGCGCCGAGTCGGCGCGGGTGATGGCGACGCGGCGCTCGGCTTCCGTCGGGCCGTGCGAGGCCGACTCGGTGAGGCCGGTGAAGATGTCGGCGCGGTTCACGATCGCGGCGGCCGCCGGGTTGTTGAGCGGCACCTTGATGATCTCGATCTTGAGCAGCGACGAGTTCGGGTTCTGCGCGGGATCGTCGGTGGTGCAGCCTTCGAGCTCGCTGCCCGGGCGGATCGGCGCCGAGCCGGAGACGTAGATGTAGATGTTCTCGCGGTCACGCGGATTCTCGACCACGGTGTGCGTGTGCGAGCCGCGGCAGGTCTGCACGCCGGCGACGAGCTTCGGGTTGCGGATGTCGGAGATGTCGAAGACGCGGACGCCGCGGAAGCGGGCCGGGTTCGACTGGCCGGTCGGGGCCTGCGTGCCGCAGTCGGTGCGGCCGTTGAAGGCCTCGGCCGAGAGGAACAGCAGCTTGCCGTAGACCGAGACGTCGTTCTGCGAGGCCGGGCAGGTCACCGCGGCGACGAGCGTCGGGTTGGCCGGGTTCGAAATGTCCCAGATCACCGGGCCGTTGTAGTTGCCCTGGATGACGTAGTTGCCGCTGAAGGCCAGGTCGGAGTTCGTGATGCCGAGGAAGCCCTCGGGCGAGCGCGCGGACGCGACGACGCGCATGCCGCTGGTGGCGACACCGGCGTCGAAGAGGCCGGCGGAGAGTCCGACGCGGGCGTCGTTCTGGAATCGCGTACCCGTCGGGCCGCGCAGCTGGCTGTTCGACTGGGTCGTGGCGGGTGAGGTCTGGACCGGCTGCTGGGTGCACGCGGCGACAACGATCGCAGCGGCGGCCAGCGCGGCCCGATGGAACATCTGCTTCATCGGAACCCTCTGCTGTTGGTGATCCTGCTGGGGGAACTGCAAAGTCATGCGGGCGGGAGCCCGTCGCGCTCGAGGAGCATGGTGAGCATGCGCCGGATCTCGGTGGACTGGTCCACCTCGACGTCGGCGGCGAAGCGGAACACGGTCTCGTCGATCGCGCCGCCGTCGCGGATGAGCGTCTGCACCATCGTGACCGCGCCCCGGTGGTGGTTGATCATCCGCTGGAGGAACAGGATGTTGAACTGGTCGCCGCGTGCGGCGTCGAGCTCGGTGAGCTGCGCCGGCGTGAGCATGCCGGCCATCATCGAATGGTCGTGCCCGCCCATGTCGTGCCCCGCGTGTTCGTCGTTCGGGTCGGCGGGAGGCGGCACGAGCACGCCGTCGGGTGTCACGCTGGGCACCGGCTTGCCGCGCTCGGCCAGCCAGCGGCGCATGAGGGCGATGTCGTCGGTCTGGGCATTGATGATGCGGGCGGCGAGCGTCCGCATCTCCGCATCGTCCGTGTGACTGGGGACCCACCGCGAGATGAGGATCGCCTGGGCGTGGTGCCCGATCATCTCGGTCATGAATGTGACGTCGGCATCCGTGTACGGCAGCCGGATGGAGTCGGCACGGACACGATCGGCCTCAGTCATCGGCGTCGGGCCGGTCGCCACGCCGCCCTGTGGGGCGCAGGCAGCCACCGCGACGAGGGCGAGCAGCGGGAGGAGAGAGAGAGACGTGCGCATCGAGTCCTAGCAATTAGGATAGACACCCCGCGGGCTGCCGGGGTTGGCCGTTCGTAATCTACAGCGACCGAGGGGGCAGGGTTTCATGCGGGCCGAGCCGCGTTGCGGCGGGGCCGAGCTGCCCCCTGCTGGGGGCCGATTCCGCCTACACGACGACTGCCGTCCCGCTCGCGCTCACCATGAGCATCCCGCCTGTCTGTCCTACGGTGATGTTCTCGTAGTCCAGGTCCACGCCGACGACGGCGTTGGCGCCCATTTCCGCCGCCTGCTGGCGCATTTCGGCGATGGCAATGTCCTTCGCCTTGCGCAGCTCCTCCTCGTAGGCCGCCGATCGTCCGCCGACGATGTCGCGGATACCGGCGAAGAAGTCGCGAAAGATGTTCGCGCCGAGGATGGCCTCGCCGGAGACGAGTCCGAGGGTCTTCTTGACGGGGCGGCCTTCGATGGTATCGGTGGTGACGACGAGCATGGCGCTGCGCTTCCTCCCGGTGGCGACGCCGCGGCGTGCGGCGTACCGGAAAACTACGGCGACGGCACTTGCCCTGTGTCAGGCAAAAGCTTGCTTTCTAGCCATGGCTTCCAGTCTCCTCGCCCTCCTCGACGACATCACGACGCTGCTCGACGACGTCGCCGTGCTCAGCAAGGTCGCCGTCAAGAAGACCTCCGGTGTCGTCGGTGACGACCTCGCATTGAACGCGGAGCAGGTGACGGGCTTCACGCCCGACCGCGAGATTCCCGTGGTCTGGGCCGTGGCGAAGGGCTCCTTCGTAAACAAGCTCATCCTCGTCCCGGCGGCGTTGCTGATCAGCGCCTTCGCGCCGCGGCTGATCGTGCCGCTGCTCATGGTCGGCGGCATCTTCCTGTGTTACGAGGGATTCGAGAAGGTCTGGCACAAGGTCGCGCATCGCGCTCCGACGCCCGAGGACAAGGCGGCGCGCGCGACGATGGCGGCGGCCTTGGTGAATCCCGCGGTGGACGTCGTCGCGCTTGAGCGCGGCCGTATCCGTGGGGCCATCCGCACCGACTTCATCCTCTCGGCGGAGATCGTCGTCATCGCGCTGGGCACGATGGCTGATGCGCCGATTGGCCAGCAGATCGCTGCGCTGAGCGCCATCGCCATCGGCATCACGGTGTTGGTCTACGGCTTGGTCGCGGGCATCGTCAAGCTCGACGACCTCGGCCTGCAGCTGCTGCGCGCCGCGGGCGACAACCCAGCGGCGGCGTCGAGCCGCGCCTTCGGCGCCGCGATCCTGCGGATGGCGCCGTGGCTCATGCGCACGCTATCGGTGGTCGGCACGGCGGCGATGTTCCTCGTCGGCGGCAGCATCGTGGCGCACGGCGTTCCCGCCATCGAGCAGCTCGTCGCGAGCGTGGAGCACGCGGCGGGACCTGCGGGCGGCGTCGTGAAACTGCTTGCCGACGCGCTGGTCGGCATCGTGGCCGGCGGTCTCGTCGTGGGCCTGCTGGGCGTCGTTGGCCTCGTGCGACGCCGGCTCCAGCCCGCCGCTCAGCGACGCGACACGAAGGAATAGAGCGCCGAGCCCGCGACGAGCGTGCCGAGCGCGGCGAGGATCACGCTGGGCCGCTGCCAGATGACGAAGGCGATCATCCAGGTCGACAGCGCGGCGAAGGTGAGCGGCACGAGGGGATAGAGCGGCGTGCGGAATGGACGGGCCAGCGCCGGCGCCGCGCGCCGCAGCTTCATGAGGCCGGCCACCGCGAGCAGGTTCATCAGGTTGAGCACGATGCCCGCGTAGGCCAGCACGGTCTCGAAGCTCGCGGTGGCGATGAGCAGTGCGATCAGCGCGAGTTGCAGCGCCAGCGCGCGCCGCGGGACGCCATCGCCGCCGCGCGCACCCAGCCAGGCCAGACGCGCCGTGCCCTCGCCCACCGCCTGCGTCACGCGCGAGCCGGCGAGTAGGAATCCGCTGATCGTCGCCACGAGCACCAGTGCGATGAGCGCGCTCATCACGCGGCCGCCGGCGACGCCGAGGATGCGCGTGGCCGAGAGGGAGGCCACCTCCACCGTGCCGCGCAGCGCGTCGAGCGGCACGGTGCGCAGGAACACGAAGTGCAGCGTGAGGTAGAGCAGCGCGACCAGCAGCACGGCGCCCACGACGGCGCGCGGAATCGTGCGCTGGGGCTCCGCGACCTCGCCGGCCACGTAGCCGATCGCATTCCACCCCGTGTACGCGTACACGACGTAGATGAGCGAGATCGCGAACGGCGCCGTGGCGATCTGCCGGAACGCCTCCGCGTCCGGCGCGAACGACAGCGGCTCCACCGGCCCGATCACGAGCCCGGTGACGATGAATGCGGCAATGATCAGCAGTGTGCTGCCGGTGGTCGCCACCTGGAACTGACGCGCCAACGAGACGCCGCTCCATTGCACCACGGCGACGAGCGCGAGCACGGCCGCCGTGGCCAGCATCGGCGCCACGGGCAGCACCTGCGCCGCGTAGCGGCCGAACGCCATCGCGGCGATGGCGATTGGCGCGGCGAAGCCGGCCGTCATCGAGACGAATCCGCCGATGAACCCCAGCCGCGGCGACCAGGCCTCGGTGAGGTACACGTACTCGCCGCCCGAGCGCGGGTACATCGCGCCCAACTCCGCGTAGCACAGCGCCCCGCTCAGGGCGAGCAAGCCGCCGACCGCCCAGAGCGCGAGCAGCGCGAAACCGCTCGAGAGGTCCACCACCTGGAAGCCCAGCGAGGTGAACACGCCGGTGCCGACCATATTGGAGATCAACACGGCAGTGGCGGAGGCCAAGCCGAAGCTTCGCAGCGTGGGCTGCGGATCCGATTGTGGAGCGCGCGTCATCGACGGGACAGTGCGGAACGTCGCTCAGGGACGGCTGAAGACCGCGCCGTGCGGGATGCCGCCGACGTCGGCGATCGTGCGCTGCTTGCCAAGCGCGCCCGTGGCCGGGTCGAACGACAGCAGCTCCACCCGCGTTTGCATCGTCGCGTATCCGGTCACCACCACGCGCCGCCGGTCGGGCGAGACCGACAGCCAATGCGGGACATCCGTGCTATCAAACACGGCGCGTGAGACCTCGCGCGGCGCGCCGGGGTTCGAGATGTCGAGGGCGACCACGGCGGAGTACGCCGGCACCGTCACGAGGTAGTAGTCGCCGACGACTGCGGGAATCGCACAGTTCGTCCGGTCCTTCTCCGGAAACGACGCCACGAGCTCGGCGCTCGGGCGCTCGCTCTCAAGGCCCTGCATCAGGTAAAGCCCGCAAGCGAAGGTGGAGACCAAGACCGTCCTGCCGTCGCCGAGCAGGCGTGGCTCCGCCGTGTACATCCCCTCGCCGCCACGCGGCCCGTCTGCCAGCGTGATGGTGTGCAGCAATGTCAGGTCCGACAGTCGCCACACTTGGACCTGGCGGGACGCGGGATCGTCGCCGTCCATGTCGGTGGTGGTCGTCACGATGCGGTCGAGCGCTTCCACGACTGCGCCCGAGTACACACGGGTCGCGGCGGTCACGGACGACGGCTGCGGTGCCGAGGCGCGCACGACGGCCCCGTCGGGGGTGAGTTCGACGAGTCCGCCGGGGCGCATGCCCTTGTTCAGATGCTGCATCTGGAACGTGCCGAGCACGTTGCCGTTCGGCAGTCTGATGAAGGAATGTGGGTGCGAGTAACCCGCCATATCACCGAACTGCGTGACGATGCGCGGTTGCGTACGATCGCTTACGTCGAAGACCCAGCTCTGGCCGCTCGCGAAGCCGTTTACGAAGAGCCGGCCGTCGCCCGCGAGCTCGTGCTCGCTGTGGTGCGGGCGGTTGCCGCGCCCCGGGACCTCGACGCGCTGTAGCACCTCACCATACGTCGGGCTGCCGCTGTCGACGTCCACGACCGCCAGAAAGTCGGCCGCGCTGCTGTCTGCACCTGCGGTCCACGCGTACACTACCTGCGTCGGCCCTGAGGGGCCGCTACAGCCGACTGCAAGAGACGCCGCGAGCACGAGTAGCGAATCACGAAGGGGGCGGGGCATCGGCTGGCTCGCGAGTGAGGGGTCAGGGAAGCCTGTCGCTGGATGCGACCCCCGGCAAGTCCGCCGAGGGGATTATCTTTCTCGGGTTCGCCTACGTTCGTTTCTCCAGCAGAACCCGCAATGGCCACGATCCTCCAGGCGCTCCCCAAGGGTGAGCGCGTCGGCATCGCCTTCTCCGGCGGCCTCGATACCTCCGCCGCCCTCCACTGGATGCGCGCCAAGGGTGCCATCCCGTTCGCGTACACCGCCAACCTCGGCCAGCCGGATGAATCCGACTACGAGGAGATCCCGCGCAAGGCCATGGCCTACGGGGCGGAGAAGGCGCGCTTGGTCGAGTGCCGGCATGAGCTCGTCGCCGAGGGCATCGCCGCGATCCAGAGCGGCGCATTCCACGTGAGCACTGGTGGGCAGACGTACTTCAACACGACGCCGCTCGGTCGCGCCGTCACCGGCACGATGCTCGTCGCCGCGATGCGCGAAGACGACGTGAACATCTGGGGCGACGGTTCGACCTTCAAGGGCAATGACATCGAGCGCTTCTACCGCTACGGCCTGCTCACCAACCCGTCGCTCAAGGTCTACAAGCCCTGGCTCGACCAGGCGTTCATCGACCAGCTCGGTGGCCGCAAGGAGATGAGCGAGTACCTCGTCGCCAACGGCTTCGAGTACAAGATGAGCACGGAGAAGGCCTACTCGACGGACTCGAACATCCTCGGCGCCACGCACGAAGCCAAGGACCTCGAGTTCCTCGACAAGGGCATGCACATCGTGCAGCCGATCATGGGCGTGCCGTTTTGGAAGGACGACTGCGTGGTGAAGAAGGAGACCGTGAGCGTGCGCTTCGAGGAAGGCACGCCCGTGGCGTTGAACGGCAAGTCCTTCGCGTCACTGCTCGACCTGTTCTACGAGGCGAACGCCATCGGCGGACGGCACGGGCTCGGCATGACGGACCAGATCGAGAATCGCATCATCGAGGCCAAGAGCCGCGGCATCTACGAGGCGCCGGGCATGGCGCTCCTGTTCATCGCCTACGAGCGCCTCGTGACGGGCATCCACAACGAAGACACCATTGAGCAATACCGCATCCACGGCAAGAAGCTTGGCCGCCTGCTGTACCAGGGGCGCTGGCTCGACCCGCAGTCGCTGATGCTGCGCGAGAGTGCCCAGCGCTGGGTGGCGCGCGCCATCACGGGCGAGGTCACGCTGGAGCTGCGCCGCGGCAACGACTATTCGATCATGGATACGTCGAGCCCGAACCTCACCTACAAGCCGGAGCGCCTCACGATGGAGAAGGGCGAGGCGTTCTTCACGCCGGCGGACCGCATCGGGCAGCTGACGATGCGCAACCTGGACATCGTGGACACGCGCGAGAAGCTCGAGGTCTATACCAAGAGCGGCTTGCTGCGCAGCGGGGCGGGGCAGCAGCTCCCGCACCTGCCGGGCAAGCACGAGTAGGCGCCGCACGAAACCGGAGAGGGGGAGGGCTGCGTAGGCGATGCCACGCAGCCCTTCGCATTTCCCGGAGTGTGCCATGTCTGGACGTCCGTACCGCATCGCGCTGGTCGCCGCCGCGCTCTTGGCAGGAGCCGCGCCGCTGCAGGCGCAGCAAGCCTTGCCGCAGGACTCGCTCGACATCGCCCGCCGCGCGGCGCGCTACTTCTACGCGATTCAGGCCGATAGCCTGATGCGCATGATGACGCCCGAGGTCATCGCGGATCTCGGCGGCCGTGACGGCATCGTGCAGGGCCTCACGCAGCTGAGCCTTCGCGCAGGCGGCGAGACGCAGGTCGTGGAGGAGCGCTGGAACCTGCGCAACGGCGCGCGGCAGTACTGGCGCACATCCAAGATGACGGAGTTTCCCGACGACTTCCTGTTCCGGGTCGTGCTGGACAGCGAGGGCAAGATCGTCGGGCTGGGAATGGGCCCCGCGGCCGCCGCGCCACCGATCGACGCCCAGGGCCCGGTGCTCCCGAAGCCCTAGCGCTACTTCAGCAGGTACTCCACCGTCGCGACCACGCGGATCGTCTTCTTCACCTGGCTCGCCTCGCCGATGCCCATCGCCTGGTCGCGCGGCAGGATCTCGAAGTACCCCTGATTGGCCTGGCGAATCCCGCCCAGCGACGAGCCGGCATCCTCGGCGAATTGCTGGGCGGCTTCGCGTGCGCGTGCCGTGGCCTGCGCGATCATCTCGGGCTTGAGCGCGTTCAGGCCCGTGAACACGAACGTCGGTCCGCCGTTGCCGTACTGCTCGCCGCTCGAGAGCACCACGCCCTCGTTCACGAGCTCGGCGACGCGCTGGCTCGCCGCCGCCACCACTTCCGGCTGCGTCGAGCGTACGAGCACCGTCTGCGTGATGAGATAGCGCGGCCCGCCGATCTGCCCGCCGTACTCCTGCGCCTGCTTGTCGCGGACGGCGAAGTCCTGCAGCGTGATCTGCGTGGTGTCCACGCCGTGCCGCGCGAGGAAGCGCTTGATGCGCGTCACGCTGGATTGCAGGTCGCTGTTGGCGCGCCCGAGGTCATCTTCCGCGGCGACGATGCGCAGGGGCCAGATCGCGAGATCCGCCACCGCCTCGCGCTCCGCCACGCCCTTCACCGTCACGTAGCGCTCGGCGGCCTTGGCGCGCACCACGCCATGGCCGGCCAGCAGCCCGCCAAGCGCGATGCCCACGGCGAGGATGATCGAATTGTTGCGGTCGAGCGTCATTGGGGTTGCTTCCGTTGTTCGGCGTAGTAGGCGAGGACTTCGAGGAGCGACTGGCCGCCCGCGTAGCGGATGTCGGCAATGATCCAACGGTTGCCGCGACGCTGCAACACGTAGATCACGTCCGGAACCAGCGGGTGTCCCCAGTCGCAGCGGTCATACACCGCAACGTCCATCGTGGTGTCAGTCGCGACGGCCGCACGCGATTCCATCCCGTCGCAGACGTCCTGGGCATTGATGAACGGATCGAAGTCGAGCCCAACAATCTCCTCGTCGTTGGCCACGGCCGCATCGCGGTCCTCCTGGAGCGCACGCATCAGCGTCGGCGAGAGGTCGTCACGCAGCACCGTGAGCGGGTTCCAGCCTTCGGGATGCTCCCGCGAGGCGTCGAACTGGCCGAGGTAGCGCTTGAGGAAGTCTTCCACGTAGAGCGTCGCGTCGCGCTGCAGGCCACCGCCGGGGGACAGCGCCAGCTGCGGCCGGATGGTCGCGTTCTGCGGGTCGTCGCGGAAGGTCTCGAACTCGAGATAGTAGCCCTCGGGATCCTTGGCCACGAAGCCACGCGTGGGCTGCCGGCGGCCGTCGGCGAGCTCGTGCACCATCTCCACGCCGCGGCCGCGCAGGTACGCGTACCACTGGTCCACCTCGGCCGTCACGAAGCTCAGCGTCACGGGCTTCTGCGGTGCGGCGCGGTGTAAGCCCTGCGACTCGTCCACGAGGCCGACGTACGACGTCGGGGAGACGCGGTAGATCTTGGAGTAGCCCTGATCCACCGTGAGCGTGAGTCCAAGCACGTCCTCATAGAAGCGCTGCGCGCGCGGGATGTCGCGGTAGTAGAGGAAGGTGATGTTGGCCTGGAGACCGAGGGTGGCCGGGCGCGCCGGTCCCGGCGCCTGCGCGGCAACGGTGCGGGCAAGTCCGGTGACCGAACAGAGAAGCAGCAGGCTCAGCAGGCGGCGCATGCGAAGGCAGTGAAAGGTGGGCGACATCGACCCCAAAACATTGCCGCACGGGCGTCCGTACGGCTAGCGGACCCTACGATCCCGACGACCATGCACACGCGACTTCTCCTGGCGGCGGCCCTCGCCGCGCTGGCCCTCCCCGCTGCCGCGACCGCCCAAGCCGTGCAGGCCCGCGACTCCTCCTACACGCGCGGCGACCGCACGATCTACCACCAGCATGCCCCCAGCGAAACCGAATGGGGCTACGCGCAGGCGATCGTGGTCGGCAACACCATCTACGTCTCCGGCACCGTGAGCGGCGGCCGCACGATGGAAGAGGAGATCACCAACATCTATCGGCGCATCGAGCGCACGCTGCGCGTGAATGGCTTCACGATGCAGGATGTGGTGAAGGAGACGGCCTACGCGAAGGACATCGAGGCGCTCGCGGCGGCGAACCCGGCGCGCCTGCGGGCGTACGCGGGACACACGCCGGCGGCGACCTGGGTGCAGATCACGCGGCTGCTCGCCGAGGGCGCCACCGTGGAGATCGAGGTGACCGCCGTGCGCGCCCCGCGGCCGTAGTCAGTCCTTCCAGTCCATCAGCGAGAGGTAGGCTCGCCACGGCCCCACCTCCTCGCGGTACCGCTTCGCCATTGCCCGCGCGACCTGCGCGAGGTGGCCGAGGTCGTGCGCGGTCCACGTCGCCAGCAGTTGCCGCAGCGTCACCTCGCCGAAGGCGGGGTGCACGCCGCGGCGTGCGAGATCCGCGTCGCCGAGCGTCCAGCCGTCCAGCGTGCGCACACTCTCGGCGCGCAGCGTCGCAAAGCGCTCGAGCAGCACGTCCGCCGACTTGCCGCGGCTCGCCTCGAACATCGCGGTGCGATCGAACGGCGGGAACGTCTTGTCCGCGGCATCACCGAGGATGATCCGGGCGCGGGGGATCCAGTCGGTCTCCTCCCCGTGGATCAGATGCCCGAGCACGTCAAAGGGGCTCCACGTGGAAGCCCCTTCGGTGACATGCAGCCATGCATCGGGCAAGCCGCCCAGCCACGCCTCGAGGACCCGCGGCGTGCGCAGTAGCAGCGCACGCGCTTCGTCGAGGCGGAAGCCGTCGCTCACTGCATCCCGGCCGCGCGCGGCACGGTCGGCATGATCCGCAGCGCGTTCTGGTAGTACACCTTCCGCAGCACCGCGTCCGGGAGGTCGATGCCGTAGAGCTTCCAGAACGCGTGGTAGTCGCGGTAGTAGTCGAAGTAGTCATCGCGCGTCTCGAACACGCGCCAGTAGTACGGATACTCCTCGGGCTGGTACGAGTCCTTGCCGAACAGGATGCGGTCTTGGTACTTCACGAAGAAGTCCCGCATGGCCCGCAGCTGGCGGCCGATGTCGTAGAGCACCGCGCCGACCTCGACGAGCATGTTCGGCATCTCGTCCATCATGCGCGTGAGGCGCGGCAGGTCGTTCGCGTACCAGGCCATGTGCGCCACCACGAACGTCGTGTTCGGGTTGCGCTTGATCATGCGGTCGCGCTCCTGCGCCAGCTGCTCGAAGCTCGGAAACTCCTCGCCGTAGCGCCGGTTGGGGAACAGCGCGAGCTCGAGCCAGCGCTCGTTCTTGTAGTCGATCGGCTGCCAGAACTCCGCCGGGTCGGCGGTGTGGATGAAGACGGGAATCTTGAGACGCGCCGCCGCCTGCCACACGGGATCCAGCGCCGGGTCGTCGATCGCGAGGCGCGTGCCGTCGGCCTTGCGCGTGCTGAGCCCCAAGCCCTTGCCGATCTCGCCGACGCCCACGGCGCCCGCCGCGACATCCGCTTCGAGCTGTGCTACGGCGCGCTCGGCCCAGCCGGGGCCCACGTTCGCGAAGCTGATGCCCGTGAGGAACCGAATGCGATTGCGCATCGTCGGATGCGCCTGCACGACGGCCACCTGTGCCTTGAGCGCATCGCCACTCACGTTGTTGGCGGCGATCATGACGCCCAGGCCCATCGCGTCGAACTCGCGCTGCAGCGCGTCGAGCTGCTCGGCGCTGCGGATCGGCGCCGGATGGCCGTGGAAGTCCACGGCCGGGAACTTGGCGCGCGGCACCGGTTGGTCCGCGCTCACCACCGTGTTGCGGGGCCGGTAGTCGAGGATGCTCGGTGCCGGCATCGTGGGGGCGCGGCAATTGCGCGGCCGCACTTCGGTCATGCCCGGCGGGCACTCTTCGCCGGCTTGGATGGTCACGCCGCCTTGCTGGCCGCCCGGCTGGGCGACGAGGAGGGCGGGGAAGATCAGGAGGGCAAGAAGAAGGCGCATGACAGAACAATAGCCAGAAGCGGGGCTCCAGGTTCCCACGCGACCTCGCTCTCCTAGAGCTTCCGCGCCTGCAGCGCTCCCGACGGACACTTGGCCACTTGTGCGATGATCTCGTCGGCGCTCGCGGCGTCGACGTCCACCCAGCGCTGGCGACGGGTGTCGAACACTGCGGGCAGTCCGCGCACGCACTTCGCAGAGTGGGTGCAGATGTTGGGGTCGAAGGTGACTTCGACACCGTTGCCTTGGTAGGTCTGCAGGCGCTTGGTCATGCTAGTGCTCCGGCCGAAGGGTGTGAGGTGTCCCGCGTGGCCCGTCCGTGCGCACGGGCTCGAGCGTGGCTGACAGACGTCCGAGCTGCAGGGCGCGCACGAACGTCGTGCCGGGCGTGGTGAAGACTTCGGCCGTGGCGGGCGTCTGTCCAAAGCTGCGTGCGACGACGCGCAGCACGCCCGATGGCAGGCTATCGAGCGCGAAACGCCCAAACTCGTCCGTGGTATCCGCGGCGAGTCTCACGCCATGGCGCGCGACGAACACCGGCACGCCTGGCATCGCAGTCCCCGCGGTGTCCCGCACCACGCCGCGGAGCCGCACCGTTCCGGCTCGGGCGAACACCGGCGCGGGACGGCCGACGCTGTCCTGCACCAGCACGGTGACGGTCGCCGCCGGCACCGCGCTGAATAGGCTTGGCTGCCGCGACCGCGACAGTGTCGCGGTGAACGTTCCGGCGACGAAGTACTGCGCCCGCACCGCCCCGCTTGGCGTGATCGAAAGCCCGTTCCGAAGCGAGAACCCGTAGCGTCTGAGCTCGCCGAGAACGCTGCCCTCGCTGTCGACGGCGAGTACGCGCACACGCTGGCCAAGGAACACCGAGTCCGTCAGTCCCATCCGGAACGTATCCGGATCGGCGACTAATCGTGCGATGCGTGGCCGCAACTCCGCGAGTCGCTCGTCGCTCAGCTGCCCCGGGCGCTCCGGCACGTCCCACCGTACGCGCACGCTGTCGCGGATGACGGCACCGACGATCGGGCTGACGACGACCGGCAGGCGCGGCTCCGGTTCCGACGCCGGCGCGCCGATTCCGCAGGCGCAGAGCGCTGCGCCGCCGGTCACGGCAGCCATCCACCGGGGTGGGATCGGGCGCATCGGCATCCTCGAATCATGGCCACCGGCGCAGGCGAGGGCCAGCCGCGACGAAGGCCGGGGCCTCCCCTTCGACGACGACGGTCCGCGGGCTAGATTCCCTTCCGTGGCGCCAGTGCGCCCGCTGACACATTCGGCCCCCGCGGCCGTGGAGACTTCATGAGCAGCAACGCGACCCAGATCCTGCACGATCCCTACGCCGAACGCCTCTTCAAGGCCCGCGCCATCATCATCAGCGGCGGCATCGACCAAGAGCTCGCCGAGCGCGTGACCACGCAGTTGCTGGCCATGAGCACCGAGTCCAAGGCGCCGATCACGATCTACCTCAACTCGCAGGGTGGGCATGTCGAGGCCGGCGACACCATCCACGACATGATCAAGTTCGTGGACGCGCCGGTGCGCATCGTCGGCACGGGCTGGGTGGCCAGCGCCGGCGCGCTCATCTATGTGTCAGTGCCGCGCGAGCGTCGCTTCTGCCTGCCGAACACGCGCTTCCTCCTGCACCAGCCGGCCGGCGGCATGGGCGGCACGGCGGCGGACATCGCCATCGAAGCGCGCGAGATCCTCAAGATGCGCGAGCGGCTCAACAAGATCTTCTCCGTCGCGACGGGTCAGCCGATCGATCGCATCGAGGACGATACCAACCGCAACTTCTGGCTCGACGCCGAGACGGCCATTGAATACGGCGTCGCCGGCAAGATCATCAGCTCGGTGACCGAGCTCAGCTGACCTGAGCGCGACGGCGGCGGTGGCTTACGGCACCGCCGCCGCGATCGCCGCCGCGAATCGCGCCGCGGCCTCCGGCTTGGACCGCAGCCACAGCTCGGGCTCAATCAGCTCCAGCTCCATGAGCTGGATCGCCCCGTCGTTCCCGCGCACGATGTCCACGCGCCCGTACTGCGGGTGCGGGTCTACCGCCGCGATCGCCCGCTGCGCAAAGGCGATCTCCGCGGCCGTCGGCTCGTACGGCGACCACGTGCCGCCATGGTCGTCCTGCACGCGGAAGTCACCGGCCTTCGGCACTTTCTGCACGGCATGCGTCGCGACGCCGTCGAGCACCATCACCGACCGCTCGCCGCCGACTTGGATGTCGCGCACGAAGGGCTGGTACATGAACGCCTCCTGCGCGAGCACCGGCGCCAACGTTTCCTGCAAGGCGGCCGCGTTCGCGGCGTCCACGCGGTAGGTGTGCCGTGCCGCCCCGCTCACGCAGGGCTTGAGCACGCCTTCGTCCCAGCCACAGCGCGCGACGAGCTCAGGCAAGGTCTCGGGACTGGCGGCCTCGTGGTAGACGGACGGCACGATCGCCACACCGCGGCGCTCGAGGTCGCCGAGGTAGTGCTTGTCGAGGTTCCACCACACCGTGCGCGCGTCGTTGATGAAGGGGACGAGGCGCTCGGCACGCTTGAGCCAGGCGGTGAACTCGGGGAAGCGGTCGAAGTAGTCCCAGGTCGTGCGGAACACGGCGAGCCGGTACGACGCCCAGTCCACGGACGCATCCGACCAATCCACCCGCTCCGTTGAGAGCCCCCGCGCGGCCAACGCCTCCGTGAGCAGGCGGTCGTCGTGCAGGATGTTGCGGAGATACCAGTCGTCGGCGGCGGGCTCGCGGCCCACGTAGCGGCGCTCGGAGACGAGGGCGATGTCGGCGGTGCGGGGCATCCGTGAAAGGTAGGGCCGCCGAGAAGTGCCCGACGGCAGCGGCCGTGCGCCCGCGATCAGAAGACCGCGTGCGCCCCGCGGTCGTCCCCAATCTCGCCGCGCAGCAACTGCGCATAGTGCTCGCGCAGCGTGTCACGGCCGTAGCGCGGCGTCGCGTCGGCGTCGTAGCGGCCGCGCGCCTCGTCCCAGAGCAGCATGCTCTCCGTCGCGTAGTAGTGCCCGATGCGCGCGAACTCCGCCTTGTCGAGCAGCGGGGGAATCAGCGCGCCCACTGCGTCCAGCAGCGAGGCCACCACCAGGAGCAGCTTCGGCGACACCGAGCGGAACTTCGGAGGCTGCCCGGTCAGTTCGAAGAGCAGCATGCCCTGCTCGCGCAGCGTCAGCACCGGGCCCGGTCCGCCGATCGGCAGCACGCGGTTCCAGCGCGACTCGTCCGCGATGCATTCCACGAGGTACCGCGCCGCGTCCGCGTCGCTGATCGGCAGGCAGGCCGTGAGCGCCCCATCGCCGAAGAGCAGGAACGGCTTGCCGCGCTTCACGCGCTCGACCTGCCCGGACAGCGACTTGAAGAACGCCGTCGGCCGCACGATTGAGTAGCGGATTCCGCTCTCGGCCAACGTCTCCTCGAACGCGAGCTTGGCGTGCTGGAAGGCCAGCCGCGGCTTCTGCACGCAGATCGCCGAGAGCAGCACGAAGTGCGGCACGCCGCAGCGCTGGGCCTCGGTCAGCACCGCACGATTGGCGCCGTCGTCGATCGCCCACGCGTCCTTCGGAGCGCCGGTGCGGGAGGCGAGGCAGGAGATGACGGCGTCGAAGCGTTCGCCGCGGAACGCGTCGCCGGCGAGTGAGGCGGCGTCGCGCACGTTGGCTTGGCGAACTTCGACACCGGCAGGCATCTGCACCTCGCGCCCCGGACGCACGATGGCGACCGGGGCACAGCCGGCATCGACCAGCGCCTGCGCCGTCGCGCGTCCGATGCTGCCTGTCGCGCCGACCAGCAGCACTCTACGCATCACGGAAATCGTGCTGGGCGGTCATCAAGCGCATGGGGCGTGCGTCGGAGGGAATCACGCCCCAATTCTAACGCCGTTGCGCGCGTTGCCGCCTACGGATTCCCCTTCACGACCGTCGCCAGCGCGGCCAAGCTGCGCTCGGCGTCCACCGGCGGTTGCGCGGGCGTCGCGATCAGCTGCGCCGCCGTGCCCCGCGCTGCATCCAGGGCCGCACGGGTGCCGGCATCCGGCGTACGCTGCGTCCAGCGCACGCTGCGCTCCGCGTACCGCACCGCGAGGTCGAGATCGCGTCCCACGGCGTCGAGACGGCCGTTGCGACGCTGGCTCCAGCCCAGCTCGGCGAGCTGCAGGTGATTCTCCGCGAGGGCGCGATCGAAGAGCACGAACTCCTGCGTCAGCTCCTGCGCGTTCGAGACGCGACCATTGCCAAGGCGCGAAACCAATGCGTCGGTGCGCGGCTCGAGGTCCAGCAGCTTGGCGCCGATCTCCGGGTCTTTGCAGCGGCCAATCTCCTGCCGGAACGCGGCGGAGACGCCGGCCAGCGCCATCGCCGCCTCGCGAGACCGCCCGCTCACGTAGAGTTCGTGCACGCGATCGAGTGCAACCAGGTCGTTCTGTGCCAGGGACGGCGTCGGCAAGACGAACGTCGTGAGCGCGACGAGCGCCGCGCGACCAAGCAGCGAGTGACGCATGGGGAACCTCCGGAGCGGGGAGAGCGGGGATGCTGCCTGCACCTTGCGGCGCCGGAGGGCACGCCGACATCCGGAGAATCACCGAAGCTGTGGAAGGGAATCGCTCACCCGTCGCGGAACCACCGCCAGCCGTGGCGGCAAGGGCGCGGACTGCGCATACTCTCCGCATGGAATTCCGTCCGATTGCCGCCGCTGCGGCCCTCGCCGTCCTGAGCGCCGCGCCGCTCACCGCCCAATCCGCCCGGGCCATCGTCCCCGCCGACCTGCTGCGTCTCCGCGCCGTCGGGGAACCGCGCGTCTCACCCGACGGCGAGTGGGTCGTCTTCACGGTCTCGCGCGTGGATTCCACGAAGGACAAGCGCGACTCCGACATCTACATGGTACGGTGGGACGGCACGCGCAGGCTGCGGCTGACCTCCAGCAGCGAGAGCGAATCCGATCCGCGCTGGAGTCCTGACGGCCGCTACTTGAGCTTTGTCTCTTCGCGCCAAGGCAGCGATGCCTCGCAGCTCTGGCTGCTCGAGCGCGCCGGCGGTGAGGCGCAGCGTGTCACCGAGCTCGACGAAGGCGTGGATGATTACGCCTGGTCGCCCGACGGCAGCCGTATCGTGATCGTCTCCAAGGACGTCGACTCGCTCGCCAAGGCCGATACCACGCGCCCGCGCCCGATCGTCATCGACCGCTACCTGGCCAAGCGCGACGGCGACGGCTGGCTCGACCGTCGGCGTACGCACCTGTACCTGTTCGAGGTCGCGAGCAAGACACTCGCGCAGCTCACGCGCGGCGATGCGGACGACCGCGAGCCCGCGTGGTCGCCCGACGGCCGGCGCATCGTCTTCACCAGCGCGCGGCACACGGACGAGGACCGCAGCGACGAGTCAGATCTGTATGTGGTTGACGCGCGCGCCGGCGCGGAGCCGCAGCGCCTGACGTCGAGTCCCGCCTACGAACGCTCGGCGACGTTTAGCCCCGACGGTCAGTGGATCGCGTTCATCCAGGGCACCTTCACCCCGGTCCCCATGTACGGGACGCCGCGCATCGCCGTGATGCCGGCGGCCGGCGGAACGCCGCGCGTCCTCGCGCCCGCGCTCGACCGCCCGCAGTCCGATCCCGTGTGGACCGCGGACGGCGCCGCCGTACTCACCATCCTCGATGACGACCGCCGTGCCCCACTCGTGCGCATCGCCGTCGCCGATGGCGCCATCACGCGCCTCATCGATGGCCGACGCGCCGTCGACGCGGTGCATCAGGCCCACGACCGCATCGCGCTGCGCGTGTCCGACGTGGCGACGCCGGCGGAGCTCTTCGCGCTCGACGGCGATTCGCTGCGCCGCCTGACGCGCGAGAACGATGCCTGGCGCGCCGAGGTGCGCACGGCCGAGGCGGAAGAGTTCGCCGCCCGCAGCCGCGACGGCACCATGGTGCACGGCATCCTCACGCGCGCGCTCGGCGCCGATGCCTCACGCCCGCAGCGCACGGTGCTTTGGATCCACGGCGGCCCCGTGGCGCAGAACGATTGGTCGTTCTGGCTCGAGAAGGAGGCGTTGGCCGCGGCGGGGTGGAACGTGCTGCAGATGAACTATCGCGGGTCCAGCGGACGCGGCGAGGCGTTCCAGCGCGCCATCTACGCCGACTGGTGTGGCAAGGAAGTCGAGGATCTCATGGCCGCGGTCGATGAAGCCGTGCGCCGCGGCATCGCCGATTCCGCGCGCCTCGGTGTGGGGGGCTGGAGCTACGGAGGAATTCTCACCGACTGCCTCATCGCCACCACGACGCGCTTCAAGGCGGCGATCAGTGGGGCGGGCAGCTCACTGTTCACGTCGATGTACGGCAGCGACCAGTATCCGTCGCAGTACGACGCCGAGCTCGGGCCGCCGTGGAAGAACCCGCGGCTCTGGGAGAAGGTCTCGTACGCCTTCTGGCGCGCCGAACGCATCAAGACGCCGACGCTGTTCATGGGCGGCGCCGACGACTTCAACGTGCCGATCGCCGGCAGCGAGCAGATGTACCTCGCGCTGCGCACGCAGAACGTGCCGACGCAGCTCGTCGTGTATCCCGGCGAGAACCACGGGATCCGGCGGCCCAGCTTTGCGGTCGATCGCGTCACGCGATGGATCGACTGGCTCGAAAAGCACACGCCGGCGGCGCGCCCGCGGCCTTAGGACTTGATGGGACCGAGCGCGACGCGGCGAGCCACTAGGGCCCGGGCCCCGTAGCCGGCGAAGCACGCGGCGGCCAAGCCCAGCGGGAACCAGCCCGGCGGTCGCGCCCAGACGGCGGCGCAGCCGATGGGCACATCGCCGACGAGGTCAAGGACCAGGCGATCCGGCGGCGTTCGGCGCGCACCGCAAATCAGGACCGACTTGCGGCACGAACCCGCCGGTTGATGCGGATGGCGCCGCGGAACACCAGACCGCAGACGACCGCTCCGATGACGAGGTCGGGAATCGCGGAGTCGAGCAGCGCCACGAGCGCAGCGGCCAGCAGGACGCTGAGGTTCGCCTGCACGTCGGTGGCCGAAAGGATCCACGCGGCTTGGAGATGGACCTCCCCGTGCCATGGCGAGCAGGGCAAGGAGATAGACGGCGGCATCGGCGCCCATATCGAGGCCGTCCGCGACGAGGCCCATGGACTCCGCATGCCAGCCACTGGCGAGTTCCACGACGAACATCGCGCCGTTCAGTGCCAACAGCGTGGTCAGTGCGCGGCGCCCGAGATGCTCGTCACTCACCGCTGCCTCTCACGCCGGATGGCCTCCGCGGCGAGCGCCCGCAGCGCCGGGCCGGAGAGGCCGGCGGGAAACGCGGAGGCGTTGGGGTGGGTGGCGTCAGGCTTCATCTCGAAGCGCGCGCCACAGGCCGATGATGGCGGCGGTGCCTCCGAGCGCGCCCAGGATGGGGAACTCCCGCTCACCGCGCAGCGCCAAGACTGCCCGCCAAACGGCAAGCCCGGTGAACGCAACGCTGAGCGCAGCGATGAACCCGATGGCGAAGCGCCGCCGGGCAGACGATACGGGGGTCGCAGAGGGCTTCATGGTGACGTGTCGATGGGAAAGTTGTCAGGAGTCTGTGTTTCTGCCGTGGACGCCTCGCCCACCCTACGCATCAACAGATAGTCCTCTTCGACAGCTCCGCCTGTCCGAGCGTCTCGGCGCGTGAGGTGCGGGAAGGCGCGGTGAGCCGCTGGACGTGGCTCCGCATTGCGGCGCCGGCGAAGCAGAGGATGAAGACGCCGACGAGCCAGAGTGCCCAGCCCATGGCGGATCCAGCACGTTAGCAGCGGGAACGGGTTGCACGAGAGCAACTCGAAAATCAGTTCAGGTCTGCGTAACGCGTGCTTCTGCCCGTAGCGAGCGTCGTCAGGCGGACGGCGGCAAAACGCTGCCACAGAGTTCGACCAGCCGCCCGTCGCGGATGCGCAGGCCAAGTGTATGCTCCTCGTCCCAAGCCACCTGCACCTGGACCTCGATCGGGAACGACTGGCGCGCGGTGTCCACGTGTACGGCCAGCACCTCAACGTGCGACCATACGTCGTCAGGGCCACGCAATGCCGCGGGATTGAATGCATCGGCCTCGAGTTCGCCCTCGCGTACGGCGTCCGCATAGGGCTCAAGGTGTTCAAAGAGCAAGCGGCCGATCTCCTCCCGGAGCGCGCGGTACTGCAACGCCGCCTCATGCGCGAGGGCGAGGCTTGGCTGATTCGGGGCCTTGCGATCGCCAGCGACACAGAGCTCAACCGTCCCGAGCCCGGGCAATGCGGTGCGGGCAATCCACACTCCCCTGCGACGGGTAAACACTCCGAAGTGCGCATCGGTGTATGGATCCGGTCCGAACAAGCCCATCGAAAAGCCTCAGGAGAGGCGGTCAGAAGAACGTGTGCTTCTACTCTGAACATCTCAATAGAAAGCAGTGGTGCGGCGGCCGCTAGGTCGTCACTCGCACGTGTACTCGCGGCAAGCGGCGACATCCGTGCGCGGGCACCGCGAGCGAGTGAACGCCAGGACCGGCGTGTCGAGTGCGACCGCGGCGATGATCACGGTGGCGGCGACGAGCCGGTGCCGGGCGGCTGCGATGAGGATGCCGAAGCCGCACGCGGCGAAGCATGCCTACACGAGCGTGTACAGCACCTCACCGGTCGGAGTCGTGCAGCGTTGTCCCCCACGGCTGCGAGTCTTGCCTCGGTCGAGCGCCTGCAACTGGAGCGGACGCTTCGAGAGAAAGTGCGGCGCGGTGAACAGCGCGGCGTTCGACTGGGTGTGTCCACGTAACGTATGCGTCTGCTCGGGCCCTCCAATGGACCGTGCGGGCGCAGCCCGCGCTACCGTGGGCTGGCCGTCGGCAGCACGCGACGCTTCCGCCCTCAACCCGGTTTGCTACGGCGGTTGGTGGGGCGTAAACTGCTGTCATGGACAGGACCATCTACCAACGCTGCCAGAGCTGCGGAATGCCGATGGGCAAGGGTCCCGAGAAGCGGGGGACCGAGGCTGACGGCTCGCCGTCGCCGATGTACTGCGGGCTCTGCTACGCCAACGGTAGGTTCTTCCGGCCGGATGACACGGCTGAACAGATGAAGGACTTCGTCGTGAACATCCTGACCACCAAGCAGCACTGGCCGCGCTTTCTGGCGCGCTGGGCGGCCCGTGAGATCCCAAAGCTCAAGCGCTGGCAGCCGTAGCGCCTGCGGAGCGTGAAGACCCGCCGAGGCGATGCTTCGGCGGCTGGCGTGAGATCCGACAGGTTTCCCGGATCCTACACGGATGCCGTTCGTGTGAGGCGCTTCTCATGGAACGTCGCGCGTCGGCGCGCGCCGACGCGCGACGTGGAGACTCGCGCCGAACATCAGGGTGACGACCGGGAGCCAGAGGGCGCGCTCGGGGGCGCTCGGCGTGGCGGCGTTGGCGACGATGCCGAGGGCGCAGTAGGCCACGACGACCCAGGCCATGCGGCGGAATCGATCGGTGCGGGCACGGGCGCGCACGGCGACGATGAACGCGACCAGGAGGAGGGCCGATGCCAAGGCGACGAGACGACCGGCGAGTGGCAGGGCACCACCGACGCGTCCGCCCTGCGTGAGCTGTCCCCACGGCGCGCCGGCGACGAGCGCGAGCTGGAAGAGCGTCACGGTGCCCGCGCAGAGGGTGAAGAGGTTCGCGCTGAATGCGTGCGACATGGTGGGAGCGTGGCCTTCTACCACTGCGGGTCCGAGCAACGAGTGCATCTGTTGCGGTTGCTCCAATAAGATGCAGTTGTGTGGCGGCCGCTAGGCCGTGCAATGCTCCATCGGGCCGTCACCCCGGTACGGGCGTGGCGAGCTTGAGACCGATGATGCCAACGATGATGAGCAGGACGCTGACGACGCGCAGCACCGTGAGTGACTCGCCGAAGAGCCAGCTCCCGGCGACCACCGATCCCACCGCGCCGATGCCGACCCAGACCGGATAGGCAGTGCCGAGCGGAAGCGAGCGCATCGCGATGCTCAAGAGCCAGAAGCTCAGCGCCATCGCGCCGAGGGTGGCGAGTGAGGGTCCGAGGTGAGCGAAGCCTTCGGACTTCTTCAAGCCGATGGCCCAGCCGACCTCGAGAAGGCCCGCCAGGGTGAGGAGGAACCAGTTCATGTTCAGAATGCTCGCGACAGTCCGGGTCGTCCCGGGGCGGCATGGACTCCGCGGGGTCGTCCTCGCGGGCGGCGGGCGCGAGGAGCGCGCCGTGCTCTGGAAAGCTAGTCGATCGCGTGCATCAACATGACGTGTGCTTCTGCTGTGGACGCTCCAATGAGGAGGGTTTGGCGGGGCGTGCGCAACCAACCCAGGCCATCACGGACGCCCCGCCAAACCCATCCCTAGCGGTGGCCATCGGCGGCAAGCGTCGGTGGTGCGGCGCGCTCCGAACTTACGGTGCTTCGAGCGCCGCGCGGAGTCGCCTTTCGAGCTCTTTCGCTTGCTCGTCGTAAATGCGCCAGCCCATTCTCAGGATCCAGACGCCGAAGGCAGCCATTCCCCCGAGTATGAGTAAGGACTGCCCGTCACCTCGACGGAACGCGGCGATGCCCCACGACACCACAGTCGACAACCATACAACGAAGATCACGGGCGCAAACGCGAACCCAGTCGGACGAATCGTGAGACGTGTGCCGCCGGCGATGGGTGCGAGTGATCCCGTGAGCGTTGCGCGAAACGAGTTGCGACCTGAATGAGGTAGCCGCACCTCCAATTGACGAGCGTCAACGCGTCCCCAGAACTGCGTGCTGTCGGCCGGAGGCCTCACGGCCGCGAGAAGCGGGACAGGCTTCAATGCCGCCGCTATTCGCGCGCGGACCTGGGCAGGAGGTAGCGAGACTTCGATTACAAAAGGCGTCGGCATTCACGATCTCGTCTTTGCTCGCACTAACGTGTGCTTCTGCTTCGAGTGCTCCCATAGGATGCGGTTGGGGGGCCACGGGAAAAAGTGAAGCCGTGGCCCCCCAACCGCTACCGCCCCCGCGCTCGTCGGCAGCAAGCTGCGTTATGCGACTTGCAGGGGGTGAATGTGCGCGATTTCGCGCTTGAGCCCCTTCGCCGCGTCCCAGAGGTCGATGTTCCGCTGGAGATTCAGCCAGAACTCCGGCGACGTCCCGAAGAGCTTGCCGAGCCGCAGCGCCATCTCGGGGCTGACCGCACGCCGCTCGCGCAGCAACTCGTTGACGGACTGCCGCGAGACGCCGAGGGCCTCGGCGAGCGCCGTGACCGAGAGCTCATACTCCGGGAGGAAGTCCTCGCGGAGAATCTCCCCCGGATGAATGGGGCGCCGCTCAAGCGGCTTGGTGTTGGCAATGCTCATGAGACACTCCAGCTAGTGGTAATCGCAGAACTCCACGTCGAACGCATCCCCGTCCGCGAACCGGAAGCAGATGCGCCATTGGTCGTTCACGGATATGGCGTGCTGTCCGGCGCGATCACCCTTGAGGGCGTGCAAGCGATTGCCGGGCGGCACCTTGAGATCGGAGACCTGGGTGGCGGCGTCTACGGCGGCGAGCTTGCGCAGGGCGCGGCGGGCGACGTCGGCGGGCACGCGTTTCGCCTTGCCGGTGCGGAACAGCTCCTCGGTTTGCCGGTCCGCGAAGGTCTTGATCACGCTGAAATGTAACGCGTCACGTGACACGCGTCAAGGTCGGCGGTGTTCGCATAACGTATGCTTCTGCTGCAAGCGCTCCCATAGTTGGTATGAAGCGGCGGCTGGACCTCCGCCCATCGCGGGGTGCAAGGTTCTGCCCCATACCATCTACCGTGCTCACCGTCTCGCGACGGGGCACACTGCGGAGGCCAGCCGCCATGGATATGATAGGGATTGATCTCCACAAGCGCGAGAGCCAACTCTGCATCCTCGACGCGGAGGGGCACGCGACGGAGCGGCGCATCGTCACGAGCCGTGACCGCTTCACGGCGGTGCTGGGGTCGCGTCCGCCCGCGCGGATCCTCGTCGAGGCGTCGACCGAGAGCGAATGGGTCGCGTGTCACCTGGAGGCGCTCGGCCACGCGGTGATTGTCGCCGACCCGAACTTCGCGCCGATGTACGCCACGCGGAGTCGGCGCGTGAAGACGGACAGGCGCGATGCGCGCACCCTCGCCGACGCGCTCCGGCTCGGCGCCTATCGGCCAGCGCACCGCGTGTCGGCCGCGCGCCGCCACGTGCGCGCCGAGCTGGCGGTGCGCGAGGCGCTGGTCCGCACGCGCACGCGGTGCATCGCGCTCGCCAAGGCGCTCGTGCGCCGCGACGGCCTGCGCGTGCCGAGCAGCACGGCCGCGAACTTCGTCGAGCGACTCACGGCGCTCCCCCTCGGGTCGACGCTGGCGGCCGAGCTCGCGCCGTTGATCGCGGTCCTCGGCCCGCTGAACGTCCAGATCGAGGCCGCGGACGCGCGCATCGCGGCACTGGGGCGCACGGACCCGATCGTGGCGCTGCTGCAGACGGCCCCCTCCATCGGGCCGGTGACCTCGAGCGGCCTCGTCGCGATTGCGGATGACGTCGGCCGGTTCCCGTCGGCGCACCAGTTCGAGGCCTTCCTCGGGCTGGTGCCCGGGGAGCGGAGCTCAGGCGAGAAGCGCCGGGTCGGGCACATCACGAAGGCGGGCAACCGCCGCGCGCGCTATCTCCTGGTCGAGGCGGCGTGGCGCATCCTCCGCTCGAAGGCGGCCGACACCGCGGTGCTGCGCGCGTGGGCGCAGCGCATCCTGCATCGGCGGGGCAAGAAGATCGCGGCGGTCGCGCTGGCGCGGCGGCTCGCGGGCATCCTGTATGCGATGTGGCGGGATCAGCGGGCGTATGACGCGGGCCAGCTGCGGATGCCGCCGAGCGAGCCGGTGCACGCCGCGTAAGCACCGCGGGCATGCAGGACCTGCGTAGGATCGAGATGACTGAATCGGGCGTGGTGAGCGCGACGCATTTTATGGCCGCTGGTGAGAGCCGACCCATAGTTGGCGCCACCACTCCTTCGCAGACCCCAATGCGCCGAGGCCGCGGGCCTCACGAGTGAGCGCGAACAGAAGGATGAGCAGCACCTCGAGCCGCGCGGGCACAATCGAGAGTTGCAACAGCGTCAGCACATCTGGGGCTTGACGCGGGCCGCCGCTTCACAGAAAAATGCGGTTGGGGGGCCGCGGCAATCGTTCACGTAAAGTGAAGCCGTGGCCCCCCAACCGCTACCGCCCCTGCGCTTGTCGGCAGCAAGCGTCGTTATCTGGCCGGTGCGCGCTAAACCAGGCTAAGGGACCGCGGAGTCAGCGCGTCGAAGCCCAAGTGCGTGGTATATCCAGCCAACAAGCCGGCAATGATGCCCGATAGCAAGCGGCACAGGAACTCAGCAAAGGCATACACGGCTCTCAGGAGTGAATCCTGAGGAAGCAACTCGCGTTCGTGCCGAAGCTGATCAGCCTTGCTGCGAAGCCACTCCTGCCACGAAATGAGGACGGATCCGGAGACGGAGTAGACTGCGGCTGCGGCAGCAACGGAGTGAGCGCTGCCACGATGATTCGGCGACGTCGGAGGGTCGAGCAAGTCAGGCGCACGACCACCAAACGCACCGCCCGCGATTCCACCAAGTGCTTCGATGAGCCGATGGGCGTCCGGCTGCGACTCGGCGCGCTTGAGCGCAAACAAGGCGCCTGCGACCCCGCTCGAGACTACGTGGAAATCACGATTTGGCATACAGCCAATCTAATCGAGGTCCAGATAACGTGTGCTTCTGCTGCGAGCGCTCCCGTAAGATGCGGTTGGGGGGCCGCGGCGGTCCTTCACATAAAGTGAAGCCGTGGCCCCCCAACCGCTATCGCCCCTGCCTTCGTCGGCAGCAAGCTGCGTTATACGCTCGCGCGCCGACGTTGACGAGCTGGCTTCCGCTCCTGCGCAATGCGTTCCGCAAGATAGACCTTGAGCAAGCTCTGGTAGGGCACGTCCTTCTCGTTCGCGAGCACGCGCAGCTCCTCGAGCATGGCCTGCGGGAGCCGGAGCGAGATCGTCGCGGTCGACGGGCGGAGCTTGGCGAAACGCACGGGCTGCGCCTTGCTCAGGTCGAGGTACTCCGCGGCGTCATGGGACATCCAGAACGCGCCCGCTTCCTCGTCGGAGCGGAACTTGGGGACGGCCTTGAGCTTCTTAGCGGGCTTGGACATAGCGGCGACGCTCCAGGCGACTCATGTCGCGGACGGAGATGATGCGGATGAGCTTGCGGCGGACAGTGAAGGCGGCGGTGAGGAGGCGCCCCGAGCCGGTGGGGCCGAAGATGAGAAAGCGCCGTTCACTGGCGGAGTGCATCTCGTCCTCCAGCAGGACCAGCGGGGCGACGAAGAACATCTCTTCGGCCTCGCCCTGGGAGACACCGTGGCCGAGGACGTTCTTCTCGGTGTTCCCGGCGTCCCACTCGAAGCCGTCGACGTTGGCCAGGAGCGCGGCGAGATCCAGCATAGTCTAAGTATATGGCGAACATATACAGACCGCAAGCACACGCGCGACCGTCCCGGATGCGTATAACGTCTGCTTCTGCTGCAGCTGCTCCAATAAGACGCAGTTGTGGGGCGGCCGCTAGGCCGTCCCATGCCCTACAGGGCGGCCGCCCCACAACTGCTTCCGCACCCGCAGCTGTCGGCAGCAAGCGGCGTTATCGCGCCGGCGTTATCGCGCCGCGCGTCGATTGCGTCGGGGCCAGAACCGGAAGCCGAGGATCGCACCGGCGGCGCCCATGGCAATAAAGTGTCCGAGCGTCATCTCGTCGCCGCGCCACCAGAAGTAGACGGCGGCCAGGCCGGCGACGAGGAACGGCCCGAGGATGAACTGGTGCAGGACGCTCGCGACCATCTGATCCTCAGCGGCGATGCTGTCACCCGTCATCTCCGTCAGGCTCGCGCGCATCCGGCGCGCTTGCTGCGCGCGCTCACTGCGCTGTGCGAGGCGACTCTTCATCGGCGAAATCCTCTGGGACCGAAAGCGGCTAGCGTGCGTCGGGCGAGGTGAGGGCATCGCGCCGCCGATGGGCGTAGCGCAGGGACTCGAGCCCGGCGGCGGCCGCGAGCAGGACGACCATGTAGCGCGGCCCCTCGATGAGCGCCACGACCAAGCTGATCAGGGACAGCGCGAGCGCACGGAACAGCGGCGGACGCGCCGCGTATCCATCCCGAGCGAGCATTTCCTCAGACATAGCTCTCATCCGGTCCGATGTGTATGAGTCGCGATAACGCGTGCTTCTGCTGCAGCCACTCCATAAGATGCGGCCGCGTAGCGGCCGCTTCAATAGCGTGGCTGTCGGCAGCAAGCGTCGTGATAGCGCGCGCACCCTTGCGCGGTAGTACCAATGTGCTACCTTTGTAGCATACCCGTGCTACGGAGACCGGGATGGTTCGCGAACTCACGCTGCGCCAGGTCGGCGGCTCGATCGGCGCCACGATTCCGAAGGACATGGCCGAGCGCCTGCACCTCGAGGCCGGCGACCGTGTGCTGGCCGTGGAGACGGACCGGGGGATTCTGCTCACGCCCTACGATCCCGACGTCGAGGCGGGACTCGCGGTCGCGGCGCACGCGGCCAAAAAATTCCGGAACGCGCTACGCGAACTGGCGAAGTAGCCGATGGCGACGCCTCGCTGGGTGCCGCGGCTGGTGCTGGACGCCGCGCACCTAGACCAGCTGCGCGAGCACGGGGGGCTTCCGGGCATTCGGGACGAGAATGCGCTGGAGGCCGCCTTGGCGCGCCCGCAGCAGAAGCACAACTACGAGCCGGATTCGGACCTCGCGACGTTGGCGGCGGCGTATGCGTTTGGACTCGCCAAAGCGCATCCGTTCAACGACGGGAACAAGCGGGCTGCGTTCCTTGCGGCGATGATCTTCCTCGGCTTGAACGGCAAGGACCTCGACGCGACGGAGGCGGAGGTGGTGCAGGTGATGACGGCGCTGGCGGCCGGCTCACTCACCGAGGCTGCGCTGGCCACGTGGATGCGCGAGCGCCTCGTTCGACTAAAGCTGTAGCGTCCCGGTCGCTATAACGTATGCTTCTGCTGCGAGCGCTCCCATAGTTGGTATGAAGCGGCGGCTGGACCTCCGCCCATCGCGGGGTGCAAGGTTCTGCCCCATACCATCTACCGTGCTCACCGTCTCGCGACGGGGCACACTGCGGAGGCCAGCCGCCATGGATATGATAGGGATTGATCTCCACAAGCGCGAGAGCCAACTCTGCATCCTCGACGCGGAGGGGCACGCGACGGAGCGGCGCATCGTCACGAGCCGTGACCGCTTCACGGCGGTGCTGGGGTCGCGTCCGCCCGCGCGGATCCTCGTCGAGGCGTCGACCGAGAGCGAATGGGTCGCGTGTCACCTGGAGGCGCTCGGCCACGCGGTGATTGTCGCCGACCCGAACTTCGCGCCGATGTACGCCACGCGGAGTCGGCGCGTGAAGACGGACAGGCGCGATGCGCGCACCCTCGCCGACGCGCTCCGGCTCGGCGCCTATCGGCCAGCGCACCGCGTGTCGGCCGCGCGCCGCCACGTGCGCGCCGAGCTGGCGGTGCGCGAGGCGCTGGTCCGCACGCGCACGCGGTGCATCGCGCTCGCCAAGGCGCTCGTGCGCCGCGACGGCCTGCGCGTGCCGAGCAGCACGGCCGCGAACTTCGTCGAGCGACTCACGGCGCTCCCCCTCGGGTCGACGCTGGCGGCCGAGCTCGCGCCGTTGATCGCGGTCCTCGGCCCGCTGAACGTCCAGATCGAGGCCGCGGACGCGCGCATCGCGGCACTGGGGCGCACGGACCCGATCGTGGCGCTGCTGCAGACGGCCCCCTCCATCGGGCCGGTGACCTCGAGCGGCCTCGTCGCGATTGCGGATGACGTCGGCCGGTTCCCGTCGGCGCACCAGTTCGAGGCCTTCCTCGGGCTGGTGCCCGGGGAGCGGAGCTCAGGCGAGAAGCGCCGGGTCGGGCACATCACGAAGGCGGGCAACCGCCGCGCGCGCTATCTCCTGGTCGAGGCGGCGTGGCGCATCCTCCGCTCGAAGGCGGCCGACACCGCGGTGCTGCGCGCGTGGGCGCAGCGCATCCTGCATCGGCGGGGCAAGAAGATCGCGGCGGTCGCGCTGGCGCGGCGGCTCGCGGGCATCCTGTATGCGATGTGGCGGGATCAGCGGGCGTATGACGCGGGCCAGCTGCGGATGCCGCCGAGCGAGCCGGTGCACGCCGCGTAAGCACCGCGGGCATGCAGGACCTGCGTAGGATCGAGATGACTGAATCGGGCGTGGTGAGCGCGACGCATTTTATGGCCGCTGGTGAGAGCCGACCCATAGTTGGCGCCACCACTCCTTCGCAGACCCCAATGCGCCGAGGCCGCGGGCCTCACGAGTGAGCGCGAACAGAAGGATGAGCAGCACCTCGAGCCGCGCGGGCACAATCGAGAGTTGCAACAGCGTCAGCACATCTGGGGCTTGACGCGGGCCGCCGCTTCACAGAAAAATGCGGTTGTGGGGCCCCAGCAGACCTTGTCCTAAGATGAGGCTGGGGCCCCACAACCGCTACGCTAGCTGCGCTCGTCGGCAGCAAGCTGCGTTATGGCGCAGGCGCGCCAATCTCCGCTCACGGAGCGAGGGAGACCGAGAAGCGATTGCTCACGAGCCGACGGTTCTCACTCGCGAGGCGTAGCACCATGGTGCCCTCGGCGATGCCAACGGGCTCCCCGGTAGCTCCGTTGAAGACAGTGGGCCCGTGAATGATCAAGGTGTCGACTCTCGCAGCGCCCGGCCGGATCTCGATGGGCTCCACGCCGCCAACGCATCCCCAGGCGGGGTTGAAGGCGGAGCGTGTGCCTGCTGTCTCTGCGTGCAGCTCAACCCCGAAGATCGGGCCTGCACTTTCCGGGTTGCAGCGGCCGAGGCGGACCGGCTCTTGGGAGCCGTTTGTCGTGCGCACAATGACCCGAAATGCATACTGCGTCCGTGGAGGGGTACCGGGCAGAGCCTCTGCAACGTAACTCGTCGCGTCTGTCTCAACTACCACGCCGGGGAGCGCTTCGGTGGGAGAGACGCATGCGGATGCTAGTAGCGCGAGGCTCGCGACGACCAGTAACGGAGAGCGGAGAATGCGCATGAGTTGAATCGAGCTTGGATGACGGATACTCCACCTACCCCGCGAGCACGCGTGCGGTCACTGAGTGTGGCTGTCGGATGAATTCAAGCAATCAATGCAACAGCTTCGTCGAAGACTTCTGCCGGGGTGCGGAAGTCGAGCGTCTTGCGGGGCCGTCCATTGAGCTGAGCCGCGACGGCATCGAGCTGCCGCTGCGTAACGTTGGCGAGGCTCGTGCCCGTGGGGAAGTACTGCCGCAGGAGGCCGTTCGTGTTCTCGTTGGTGCCGCGCTGCCACGGACTGTACGGATCGCAGAAGTAGACCTGCACGCCGGTGGCGACGGTGAAGCGCTGGTGGTGCGCGAGTTCCTTGCCGCGGTCCCAGGTGAGCGAGCGCGCGACGTGCGCCGGCAGCCGCCGGATCTGGCGGATGAGCGCGGGCACGACGCGGCCCGGCTCCTTGCTCTCGACCTTCACGAGGATCGTGAAGCGCGACGTGCGCTCCACGAGCGTGGCGATGTGCGTGTTGCCGCCGCCGGCGAGGAGGTCGCCCTCCCAGTGGCCGGGCACGGCGCGGTCCTCGACCTCGGCCGGGCGCGCGCTGATGGGAATGGCATCGACGATCTGCCCGCGCCCCTGGCCCTTGCGCGTCGAGGCGCGGGCGCGCCGCACCACGCGTCCCGTGCGCAGGTGCCTCAGCAGTTCCTTCTTGAGCACGCCGCGCGCCTGGACGTACAGCGAGCGGTAGATCGTCTCGTGCGACACGTGCAACTCCGGCTCGTGCGGGTAGGTGCGGCGGAGCCACGCGCTGATCTGCTCCGGTGACCAGCGCAGCTTCAGCTTCGCTGCAATGAGATAGCGCAGGCGCGGCCGGGACGCGAGGCGGCAGGCCTTCGGCCGACGCGCGGACTTCCACGCGACCGCGTCGGCGCGGACGGCCCGATACTTCGTCGGGCCCCCATGACGTGCGACCTCACGACTGATGGTCGATGCGGCACGGCCCAGGGCGCGGCCGATCGCTCGGTAGGATTCGCCGGCGGCGAGCCCGCGCGAGATGCGCTCCCGTTCGTCGAGCGACAGCGCCAACGCCGATCGTGCACGCAGGCGCGGCGAGATGCCCCCTTGCTTGCGAATCACGCCGTGAAGTGCGCCGGGATCCTTGGCGAGGTCGCGGGCGATCTCGCGGACCGAGTCACCGGCGCGATAGCGCGCCCAGAGTTCAGCGCGCTGCTGCCACGTGTAGCCGTGCGGGCTGGGGATGAACATCGCGACAACCTCCATATAGAAGGAACTATGGAAGGTGTTGCATCGACCCTCTGAATCCAGTCCCCATAACGTGTGCTTCTGCTGCGAGCGCTTCCATGAAATGCGGTTGTGGGGCCCCAGCAGACCTTGTGAAAAGATGAGGCTGGGGCCCCACAACCGCTACACTAGCTGCGCTCGTCGGCAGCAAGCGTCGTTATCGGGCGAACGGCCAAACGTCGGGAGACTGTCGCACGTGCACGACGCCGATCACGACAATGCGGTCCTCGAACGCCTGGAAGAAAACCATGTACGGGAAGCGTCGGAGCAATGCGCGGTGCACGCCAGGTCGGACGAGGCGGTACGCTTGCGGCAGGCGCGCGACGGTTGTGAACGTGGCCTCGCAGGCACGCAGGAACTCCGTGCCGAGGCCGGGTTGCCGGTTCTCGTACCAAGCAAACGCCGCGTCCATTTCGAACGCGGCGGAGAACAGCACGTCAATGCGGCGGGCGACGAAATCCACTCAGGGGCCGTGGAGCTTGTCCTTCAGGATGCTCTCGCGGACTTCTTCCCACGGAATGGCGCGCTCCCGGCCGCTCTTGAGATCCTCGACGCGCCGGTCGAGCTCGGCAATGAGCTCCGGGGTCATCGGGATGTCGGCAGCCGGCGTATCCGTGGCGATCGAGTCCCACAGGTCTTCGACGAGGAGCAGCCGCTCAGCCACCGGGAGGCGGCGGAGCGCTTCGAGGTCGACGGCGGGCGGGTTCATGGTTCCAATCTGCTGGAAAGGCGTGCTCTCGGCAAGAACGCGGCGGTCCCGATAACGTGTGCTTCTGCTGCGGACACTCCAATAGAACGCGCGGGCGCAGCCCGCGCTACCGAAGCGTGGCCGTCGGCAGCAAGCGTCGTTATGCCAAGGCGCGCTGACGCAGATAGTTCCGGGCCTCCGCAATAGAGAGCCAGCGCTGTTCCATCTGCATCGCCCTGTGAATGAGCCGGTGACAGTTGGCACAGAGGAGCGCGAGGTCTGCCAGTGTGGTTTCGCGGCGTTCCCCCGAACCTAGCGGAACGATATGGTGAACCTCGAAACGCCCCTCGCTCAGTGCAGCATGCTGAGGGATCGCAGCGAGCGAGCAGATCTCGCACGCAAGGGGACCTTCGGCTCTACGCGCGGTGATGAAGTTGCTTCGAAGCTCAGGGCTGCGCTCCCGGCGGTAGTGCGCTTCTAGGACAGGACTTCCTTCAGCAAACCCCGTCGATCGCATCTGCGCACGATTCTCGACGGTGCCGGGGATGCCTTCAAGAATGCGTTGGGCCTCTGCTCTCGCTGCCGCTGGGCTAGCGCCTAGCTCCCTCCAGACCTGAAGGTCCACTCGCGAACCGTTGGCCATTCCGCCGCCGGTCGCCACGGCATGTAGGTTGCGCAGCTTTAGCGATACCCCGTTGGGGTTGCGGAATCGGGGATCATTGGACGCCGCCTGATTTCCGGGCATGGCTCGGAGTACACGCGAAAGCCGCAGGATTCTCTCGTCAGAGGTGGGAGGGGTCCGGCCGCCATTCGCTAGGTAGAGGTCGAGCGCTAGGACAACCTCGTCTCGCGTCCACGGGTGCATGATCTACCTTAGCAGGACAGAGTGACGGGGAAGCTGCCACGACACGACCTCGCGCTCCACCTCTCCCGCGAGGCGCCGCCGAGCACCACCGGCATGGAGAAACACACGCCCGCCTGATGCACCAGCGCGTCTCAACTCGTCCGGATTCCTCAGGGCGCTACAAACGGCATCCAGAATGGGATTCTTTGGAACATACCACCGGGGGGCGTCGCCGATGTGGTGACCAATGCCATTGTTCAAGAATGGCTCCCACCGCGCATCGAAGGACACTACAATCGCACCAGAGGCATCCCGGAAGCGGTCGGGGAGCGATAGCGAAGTTCCTTCGGCAATCGGTGGGGGAGCGCCTCGGAACGGGCTTGGGCTCTTGTGGGCACAAGCAATCGCGATTGCAAGCTCGAAGGCAGCCAGGTCATTCTCTGATATCATTGCTGAGTCTGTCTTGGCATAACGTGTGCTTCTGCTGCAGCTGCTTCAATAAGACGCAGTTGTGGGGCGGCCGCTAGGCCGTCCCACGCCCCACAGGGCGGCCGCCCCACAACTGCTTCCCTAGCCGCAGCTGTCGGCAGCAAGCGTCGTTATCGCGCGCGTCGTCGGCGCGCGCGGCGGAGCGCACTAACCGCGCGGGATGCGTAGGCGATGCCCGTCGAGCGGCCTGGGCCGTCCGCCAGGATCCGACCGTAGGTCGCGGAGTCTCGCGGGACACTCACACGCAGAACCGTTCGGCGCGGACCCCCAAAGCACTGGCGACGAACTTGCGGATCACGACGCACTTCCCGCGACGCGAATGCCGCAGATCGCCTGTCCCCCGGCACAAGTCGCGATAACGTGTGCTTCTGCTGTGGACGCTCCAATAAGAGGGTTGGGCGGGGCGTCCGCAACCAAGCCTAGGTGTAGTGGCTCAGCACGTTGTTGACAGGTGCTGGGCGAGCCGCATCGCCGGGGTCGTGTTGCCGAGGGCGCTGTGCCGCCGCTCGGTGTTGTAGAAGGAGAGATAGTGCGCGAGCGCCCGGGTCCGCCAGCCTGAGCGCGCATACGCCCGGTTGTAGGCCCATTCAGTGATCAGCGTGCGGATGAAGCGCTCCGCCTTCCCGTTCGTCTGCGGCCGGTAGGGCCGCGTGAAGCGCTGGCCGATGCCGAGGGCCAGGGCCTGCTCGCCGAAGGGCAGCGCGCGGTAGCAGCTGCCGTTGTCGGTGAGCACGCGCTCGACCGTGATGCCGAGCGCCGCGTACCACGCGACCGCCCGCGCGAGGAAGCCGGCCGCGGCTTCCGCGGTCTCCTCCGGCAGCACCTCGACGTACGCGAGGCGCGTGTGGTCGTCGATCGCGACGTGCACGAACTCCCAGCCGCGGCCGTGCGTCCGCCGGGTGTAGTCACCGTGGATGCGGTGCCCCACGCGCGAGATGCGGGCAAGCTTCTTGATGTCGAGGTGCACGAGCTCGCCGGGCCGGTCCCGCTCGTAGCGGACGATGCGCCGCGGCCCGTCGACGCGCGGCAGGCGGCCCAGGCCGAGGCGGCGCAGCTCGCGGCCGACGGTCGAGAGCGGGATGCCGTAGTGCTGGGCGATGCGGCGGCTGGACCAGCGCTGGCCGCGGCGCTTGCGGATCTGCCGCCGCCAGCGGCGCGGGATCCGCGTCGGCGACCGGTGCGGGCGCGACGACCGGGTCTCGACGTCGTGGGGGCGCTCGAGCCACGCGTAGATCGTCTGGCGGGAGACCGCGAGGTCGCGGGCGACCTGCGCCACCTTCGCGCCGGCGGCGACGCGGCGGCAGGCCTCCCGTCGCAGATAGGGCGTCAGGCGTGCATTCTTGTGGGTGTTCATGGGGCCTCTGGCGTTGCCGGTTGAGTGGACTCGACAACCCCAGCTTGGTGAGGCTACGCCCTGTGAACAACCTCCTGAGTCACTACACCTAGGTCATCACGGACGCCCCGCCCAACCCAACCGCACCCGCGGCCATCGGCAGCAAGCTGCGTTAGCCGGCAGCCTTCTTGCGCGGATAGTCAATGTTCAGAGCGCAATGAAACGCTACTCGCGCACGCCGGCGAGCGGCCGTGGTCGCTATGTCGCGGCTGGTAACGCCTAGCCTTACGGACGCTGCAAGCGAGCAAGTAGCTCCTGTGTAAACTCTGGCATCCGGGCGTTGACTCGGTCGCTCAGGAGTTGCCCGACCTCGAGATTCACACGTCCGAGTAGCAGGGCGAGCCCCTCATTCTCCGGTCGCTCGTAGAACGCGATGAGCGACTCCGCCTGCCGTTCACTCAAGCGGAGCCGATATGTGTGGACTAGGGACGGAAGTATCGAATCGTACGGTGCGACGCGATCCAAGAAGTCCTGAAGCAAATCCACGTGCTGTCCCAGCAGTGGATTCGCGGCGACGGTCCGAAGCATCTGCGCTTTCGTCTCCGCGAACTGCTCGCGAGAGCTGAGGAGCTCTAGGAGGCGTTCGGTGCGCTCGACGCTCGCTCGCCTCTCGACGTGCTGCACGCTCTGGGCGCGAGCGTCTAGGCTGGCAAGAGCCAGCAGGGAAACCAGCACGAACATCTTCATCGAAACCTCGAGTAGCTGTTGCAGTCGCTGTCGGACGCTGGGCGAATGGTGCGTGCCGGAGCCCCGGCGTAGTAGCATCCTAGGCACGGAGTAAGCATGAAGAACGCGGTGAAGCCGACACAGCTCGGGCGCGACGTAGATTCGAGAGCGAGGCAGAGATGTGCACTCCGGAGGTTCGCACCTTGTCCGGCTAACGTGTGCTTCTGCTGCAGCTGCTCCAATAAGATGCAGTTGTGGGGCGGCCGCTAGGCCGTCCCATGCTCCGCAAGGCGGCCGCCCCACAACTGCTTCCTTCGCCGCAGCTGTCGGCAGCAAGCGTCGTTATGGCGCAGGAGCCGTCTGCGCGCACCCATCGAGGACGGCAATGACCGTGTCGAGCACGGCGACGACGTCCCACAGCTCATCATCATCGAGCGTGGGATCGTCGTCCTCCTCGGGGTCTTCGGCGTCCCTGCCGATGACCGCCTCGAAGACGGCCGCCATCAGATGTGGCTGCGGCGAGCCGTTGAACATCTGCTCGGCTGGGTAGCCGGCGTCGACGAGAGCCGCCGCGTCCGCGATGCGCCTATCGGAGCGCTCGAACTGCTCGGTGATCTGGTCTTCGGTCGCGGCGCGGACGGCTGCAAAGTGTTCGCGATAGAGCTCGTAGCAAGCCACCATGCAGTCGCGGGCGATCTCCTGCGCGTCGTCGCTCAAGTGGTGCGTGAAGCCGAGGACGAAGCCCGTCAGCTCATCCTGGAAGGGCCCGCAGCGCGCCTCAAGCGTCGCCCACTCCTTCGGCGAGCTTCGCATCACGCGATTCCATGTCGTGGCCACCTGTGCAGGCGTGAACTTCATCTATTCATTGGGTAGTCGCCATAACGTGTGCTTCTGCTGTGAACGCTCCAATAGAAAGCAGTTGCAGGGCGGCCGCTATCCCTTCGCGTTCTCCATAGGCGGCCGCCCTGCAACTGCCACCGCACCCGCGTTCATCGGCAGCAAGCGTCGTTATGTGGCACCCGTCCGACGCGCGCGGGTTCAGCGGATGGATGCGGGCGTCCCGAGCGGCGCGCTGAGCCGAATGGCAAACACGCCGTCCGTGAACGCCACGGGCTCGGGGTGCGGCGTTCGGCCGTCCGCCGGAGACAGCAGGAACTGCACGGTGCCTACGACAAGCTCGCCCGTCGTGCCGAGTGCCGAGAGGGTGAGGGTGCCGGGCGCGAGGGAACTCGCCTCGCGTTCGCTGTAAACCATGTCGCCGCCGGAGACCTCCGTCAGGATGACCTGCGACTCGGCAAGGCTGTACGTGCCGAGCCCGGCGACCGCGATGCGAATGCTGAGATACTCAACGGTGTTGCGCGCGCGGATCCGTCGCTGCGCGAAGAGATGAAGAGAGTCGGGCGCGCCCGGTGTGTGCTTGATGCGCGCCTCGGCCAGGGCGAGAAACGGTTCGCTGCCGAGGAGCCCGGCCAGACGTGCGTCGCTGGGCGGGCCGGAAGGCTCGGTCGGTGAGCCAGCGCAGCCAACGGAGAGCAAGAGCGCGCACGTCAAACGGAACCAAGGCGCACGGGGCGCGGGACGCACACTCGAAAGTCTCATACCACTGTTACCCTTGCATCTCAGAGAATGTCACGTGTCCACATAACGTGTGCTTCTGCTGCAGCCGCTTCCATAAAAAGCAGTTGTGGGGCAGCCGCAGGCTGTCCCATAGAATAGTGCGGGTGCCCCACAACTGCATCCTTAGCCGCGGCTGTCAGTCAGCAAGCGTCGTTATGCGGTGCCCGTCCTCACATCGCGAGCTAGGGCAACGCTAACCGTCGAGCCGACGCGCGAGCTGCGCGCCGTAATACATGCCGACGCCGAACCCGATCATGCTGGCGATGAAGCTGCCCATGAGACCGCTCGCAGAGCCGAGCCACCAGCCCAGGCTGCTGCCGAGCGTTGTTCCCACGAGCACGAAGACTTTCTTCACGAGGGGAGCTGTGACCGTGAGCGCGGGAGCATCCGCATAACGTATGCTTCTGCTGCAGCCGCTTCCATAAAAAGCAGTTGTGGGGCAGCCGCAAGCTGTCCCATAAACAATAGCGCGGCGGCCCCACAACTGCATCATTGGCTGCGGCTGTCGGCAGCAAGCGTCGTTATCCGGCCGCGTACGACACAGCGTCTTGGAGGAGGCAAGCCTGCGGCGTGTTGAGCTGCAGAATGGCGTGGATGCTGTCAATCGCGCGTGCGGCGGGCACCATGACGCGGAGATTGAGCATCGCGATCGAGCGCACGGTGAAGGCGCGCACGCTGTCGGCCGGCACAGGCATCCACGCCAGTCCGTCTTCGCCGCTCGAGCGACCATGCGTGCGCAGCGCTCCAGGCACCGAGTCCCACGTGAGCATGGCAACGGTCGGCAGCTTGAGGCCGCGATGGCCGCCGAAGACGCGCACGAGAATGGAGTCGCGCGGCGCGCCGCTTCCAGCAAAGATGATGGCGACGCTCGTGTCACGCGGTGTGAGTCGCGCAGGACAGCGGATAAGATCGCTGAGCCGGGGCGGGTCATTGAAGGCCAGCGGCCGCGCGGATCCCGCGAGGAGCGCGAGAAAAGAGAGCAGTAGCACTCTACGCACGACGCGCACTCTCCTGTCCGGATAACGTTTGCTTCTGCTGCGGACACCCCAATAGAATGCGCGGGCGTAGCCCGCGCTACCATACCGTGGCCGTCGGCAGCAAGCATCGTTATCGCGCGGCTGTCGGCGCGCTCAGCCGAGCCGGTAGGTCACCAGGTGCTGGCGGATCCACTCCGCGAATGCGTCGCGGTCGATGGTTCCCGCCGCGACCCCAAGGATGACACGCTCCGCGTCGTCGACGCTGGCCTCAAGCTGGTGCCCGTTGAGCACCAGAAAGACTTCGAGCGCCGCGTGGCCGATGCGCTTGTTGCCGTCGACGAAGGGATGGTTCCGGATGAGCGAGAACCCGAGGGCTGCCGCCTTCTCAACGAGCGTCGGGTAGAGCTCGGCGTCGTCGAACGTCGCTCGCGGCTGTGCGAGCGCCGACTCCAGCGCGCCAAGGTCGCGGATGGCGGACGAGCCACCACCCGCGACAAGGACGCGACCGTAGAGGTCGAGAACTTCAGCGAGGGAGAGGAACCGCGCCGCCACGGGCGACCCGGTCACGCGAGCCGGCGATACAACTCGGCGTTCTTCTCGACCACGTGCGCGGCGGCAGCCTCATAGGCGGCTTCGCGGCGATCGAGGAGGTCGCGCAAGGCCGCGGCCGCCAGCGCATCCGCGGGCACGTTCAGCCGCTGGGCGATGGCGTTGAGCCGGCCCTGCTGGGCCTCAGAGAGCTCGAAGGACAGGCGCATGATTGAAGATACCCCGGAGCCTGCAATTCTGCCACGCGCCCCGTCGCGATAACGTGTGCTTCTGCTGCGGACACTCCAATAGAATGCGCGGGCGCAGCCCGCGCTACCGAAGCGTGACCGTCAGCAGCAAGCGGCGTTAGCGTGCCGTCACGCGCGGAACATCTCGCCGAGCACACCGAGGGCCTTCGCGAGGGTCGGGGTAGTGAGGGCGCCGAGGCGCTTGACCAGGCGCTCACGGTCGACGGTGCGGAGCTGGTCGAGGACGACGTGGCCGTCCTTGCCGCTGAAGCGCACGGGAATGCGGAACGGGTACGGGTGGCTACCGGTGGTCAGCGGCGCGACGATGAAGGTGCCCATGTGCGCGTTGAGCTCGTCGGGCGAGACCACGACGCAGGGCCGCGTCTTCCGGATCTCGCGGCCGCGGGTGGGGTTGAGCTGGACGAGCCAGACGTCGCCGCGGCGGACGGGGACGTCTACCACGCCCACTCCTCGTCGTCGAAGCGCGTGGCCGATGGGGCGTCCACGAGGCCAGTCGGCCCGAACTTGGCAGCCGCTTCCGCCCACCCGGCGCGCGCGGTAGCCGCGGGCGCGATGACGAGGGCACCGGCCTCGACCCGAATCTCGACCTCATCCTCGAGGCCGGCCTGCTCGAGCAGGGGCTTGGGTAGGCGGAGGCCGCGGGAGTTGCCGATGCGTACGAGGCGGGTCTTCATTGGGGCTCCAAGAGGCAGTACCCACAATGTAATCACGCTAGCGGCCGCGCGGAAGTCGGTTAGGTCACGCTAACGTTTGCTTCTGCTGCGGACACTCCATAAAATGCGCCCGCGTAGCGGGCGCTACAATACCGTGGCCGTCGGCAGCAAGCTTCGTTAGCTGGCGGCGGGATGATGCCAATTGCCCTTTGGCCCTAGGCAGAGCGTGTGACGCGGTATCACAATCGGTGTTGCCGCCGCAATTCAGCCTATGACCTCCGGTGCTGACGATTACCGGACTGCCCAGCTGGGCTGCCACATATAGCTGCAGACTCATCGTCATCGGCGCGCTTCTATTCAAGATACGGGTCCGCCGGATCTCCCTTAACAGGCCGCAATGACCGAGCCTGTAAACGGATGCCGTGTCTTGCACGAGTCGCTTCAGCCTGAGTGTCGCAACATTCGAAGGTCGTTCGCGATCAGGATGAACTCGCTCACCCCGAAGGGCGCGTGGTGGTGCACACAACACGTCGAGCACGAGAGCACGTAGCTTAAACCACTGGTGATTCCGCTTCGACAGACACTTGCGCCGCTCTCGCCTGCCGTCCGCGCCGTCGTTCGATCGCCGCGTAGAGCGTGGGTATGACCAGCAGTGTCAACAGCGTCGAAGTGATGAGCCCGCCGATCACTACTGTTGCGAGAGGACGCTGGACCTCCGCTCCCGTTCCGTGAGATGTTGCGACAGGTATGAAGCCGATCGACGCGACGAGCGCGGTCATCAGCACAGGCCGGAGCCGGGCCCGAGCGCCATCGACGGCGGCTTCGTCTCCTTCGGAGCCGTCGGATCGCAGCCGTTGGACGGTCGATAGCAGTACGAGTCCGTTGAGCACAGCGACGCCGAAGAGCGCGATGAAGCCGATTGATGCCGAGATGCTGAGGTGTAGACCACGCAGCCAGAGGGCGAACACGCCGCCCACCGCAGCGAACGGGAGATTCACCAGCACCAGACCCGCGAGCGTCCAGCTCTGGAGGGACGCGTAGAGGAGCAGTGCGATAAGCGCGATCGATACCGGAACGACGAAGCGTAGGCGTCCCATGGCGCGCTGCTGATTCTCAAACTGCCCACCGTAGGTCAGAAACACCCCCGGCGGGACGTTCACGTCATTTGCGATCTGGGCCTGTACGTCACCGACGTAGCCACCCAGATCACGCCCTCGGACGTTCGCTTGAACGATGACCAGGCGCTGCGCGCTCTCACGACTGATCTGCACCGGGCCCGACTCCATGCTGATATCGGCCAACTCCGCCAGCGCCACTCGCGCGCCTGACGACGACGGCACGGTGATACTGCCGATTCCTTCAGGAGTATTGCGGTAGCCCGGGGGCACGAGCACGACCGCATCGAGCGTATACGTGCCCGCAGGGCCATCCGTGATCGGTGCAACCGGTTGCGCGCCGACCGCAACCGCGAGCGCCTGACGCACCTCCTCGACCGGAATCCCGTAGCGCGCCATCGCGACGCGGTCCATGCGCACCGCTAGGTACCCTTGACCCGTTGTAGTCTCGACGGAGACCTCGGCAGTTCCCGATACTTTTCGGATTGCCGCCGCGACACGTTCCGCTGTCTCCCGGTTCACCTCGGGATCGTCACCGAAGACCTTCACGGCGAGGTCGCTGCGCACGCCCGAAATCAGCTCATCGAGACGCATCTTCACCGGCTGCGTGAACCCGAAGCCGACACCCGGAACTTGCTCATTGAGGTTCTGCTCCAGCTCCTCGATGAGGTCCTGCTTCTCGACGTCTTCCCGCCACTCGTGGCGCGGCTTGAGCATCACGAATACATCGCTCTGGTTCGTTCCCATTGGATCGCTACCGACCTCGGCGCGTCCCATACGGCTCACGACCGTCGTGACCTCGGGCGTCTGCCGCACGACGCGTTCAATCGCGCGGTGCACTTCACCCGCATGCGACAGCGAGATGCTGGGGTCTTTGGTCGCCTGCAACAGAATCGACCCCTCATCCAGCTCGGGCAGGAACTCGGTGCCGAGGCGCGGCACGAGCATCATGCTCGCGCCGAAGAGCGCCACCGCCGCACCGATGACGAGTGCCGGCCGACGCATCGTCGCTCGCAGCAACTGCGCGTAGCGGCGGTCCATCCAGTGCTCCAGTACCACGGCATATTGCGCCTCTCGGGCGCCACGCCGGAACAGCCATGTCGCCACTGCCGGCACTGCGATCAACGCAAGCAGGAGACTGCCGAAGAGGGCGATCGCTACCGTGATCGCCATCGGCTGGAACATGCGCCCCTCGAGCCCCTGCAGAGTCATGATCGGCACATACACGAGCATGATGATGAGTACGCCGAACACGATCGGTCGGCCGACGTCTTTCGCTGCGGCGACGATTCGCGCGTTTGTCTCTTCGCGAGACATCTCCCGGTCAATGCGAGGCGCAGCTGGGTACGGGCCCGCCTCCTCGTGCGGGTGCGTGTTGCGCACCGGATCTGCCTGCATCCGCCGGACGAAGTTTTCCGCCATCACGACAGCGCCGTCCACGATCATGCCGAAGTCGATCGCGCCGAGGCTCATCAGGTTGGCGGAGAGCCCCAGCCACCGCATCCCGATAAACGCAAAGAACAAGGAGAGTGGGATGGTCGCGGCGACGAGCAACGCCGCGCGCACGTTCCCAAGAAAGAGCAGCAGCACGGCGATCACGAGAAAGCCGCCCTCGAGCAGGTTGCGCTCGACCGTCGTCAGCGTGCCCTCCACGAGGTCCGTCTGATCGTAATAGGGCACAACCACGAGACCCGGCGGGAGCGACTGGTTGATCGCGGCAACGCGCTCCCGGACTCGCTGGACGACCTCCCGGCTATTGGCGCCGCGGAGCATCATCACGATTCCACTCATCACCTCACCTTCACCGTCGCGCGACACGGCGCCTTGACGCACCTCGGGCCCGTAGCGCACGTCAGCCACGTCGCCGACCAGGACCGGGACACCGCCCTGGGATCGGATCACGGACTGACGGATGTCGTCGAGGCTCGCGGCCTGTCCAAGACCGCGCAGGATGTATTGCTCGGTCTGATGCTCGACATACGCGCCGGCGGGCACTTGGCTGTTCGCCTCGACGGCTTCCACGACGTCACCGATCGAGAGACCGTAACCCGCGAGCTTGTCGGGCGAGACGACGACCTGCGCCTGGCGCACCAATCCGCCAAACGTATTGACCTCGACGACACCAGGCACGCTGCGGAGTTGCGGCCGCACGACGCGGTCGTGCAGCGTCCGGAGCGCCATCAGCGCACTGTCGGATCGTGCTGCGTTCGGATGCAGCGTGTCCTCGAGCGTGTAGAGATAGATCTCACTCGTCGCGCCAGCCATTGGCCCGAGCGTCGCCTCTGTCCCCTCAGGAAGTTGATCGCGCATCGACTGCAGGCGCTCATTCACGAGCGAGCGAGCGAAGAAGACGTCGGTGCCGTCCTCGAACACGACGGTGACCTGAGCGAATCCGTACTTCGAGATCGAGCGCACCTGCTCCACTCGCGCCACGCCATTCACCGCGACTTCGATGGGAAACGTGAGGAGCCGCTCCACTTCGATCGGCGAGAGACCGGGTGCCTCCGCAAGGACGGCGACCTGAACGTTGGTCAGGTCAGGAAATGCATCGACGCGCAGCGTCCGAAAGGCCCACGTTCCGGCACCGACGAGCGCGACGAGGGCAATGACGATCAGAACGCGGGCGCGGACTGCCCACTCGATGAGTTTATCAATCATTCGGGGCTCTACTCATCTTCCACAAGCGACGCCTTCGCGAGCTCGGACTTGAGCGTGAAGGCTCCCCGAACGACCACGCGATCGTCGGCATTGAGGCCGCTGATGACGTTGACGCGTCCGCTCGCCGGCCCGGTGCCCGACAGGCCGGACGCGATCTCGATCGTCCGGCGCTCGTACGTCCGCGGCTCTAACTCGACGAAGACGTATCGCGTCGCGCCGTCGGTGACGACAGCGCTCGAAGGAACGGTCAGGACGCGAGCGGCTGGCGCGCCTCCTCCTCGGAGGCTCACGCTGGCGAACATTCCAGGCTTGAGCCTTTGCTCGGCGTTCGTCACGGCAATAAGAGCCTTTGCGGTGCGCCGTTCAGGATCAAGCACATCGCTGACGCGCGTCACGCGCCCGGCGAACGCGGTCTGTGACGCGCCCACCGCGATGATCATGGCGGCCTGACCCACACGAACGGCGGGGAGCAGGCGTTCGGGAACGTCTGCCGCGATGTTCACGACCGAGAGGTCAGCAATCTTGTAGAGTGGCGTCCCCGACTCGACGGCCTGCCCGGCGAGCGCGCCAGACTCCACAATGCTTCCGGTGAATGGTGCCGATATCGCAAGCATCGCTTCGGGCGCACCACCGGACTCGAGCCGCTGCATGGCCACATCGCTCGCGCCAAGGAGCGCGAGCCGGCGTTTCGCCGCGTCGAGAAGAGCCTGCGCACCCTCGGCGTCGGCGGTTCCGCGGAGCGCTTCGATGCGACGCAATGCCTGGAGGAGGTCGTTTTGGGCGATCGTGAAGGCGGGGCTCTGAATGAACGCCACCTGCTCGCCCTGCTCGACCCGGTCTCCTGGCACGGCTAGCAGCCGCTCGATCCGTCCACCGGTACGCGGCGAAATATAGGCCACGCGCGCCGGATCGAACTCGACCTGCCCGGGCACTTGGAGGCCACCGGCAGCGGCGCTCATTTGGTCGAGGCCCGGAACTTCGACGAGAATCCGCGCGGTGCGGAAGGCCGCCTCGGTGAGCGTCACGCGGTTCGAATTCTTGCCCTCTCCGGCGCCTTCGTTCGAAGCCTCCTGATTCCCCGATGCACCGTCGGTTTCGGCACGGGCCGCGTCCTCCGGCCTTTCGGCTGCCATTTCCGGTCTTGGGCTCTCTCCGGAACAGGCGGCGACGGTGAGTCCAAGGACTACTGCGATGGTGACGGCGCGGCGTTTCTGCTTCGTTCTGATGAAGTCGAGCATCGGGGTATCCGTGTTAGCGGTCATCGCGGCCCCGGTCAGCGCCAGACCCAGCGGTCGAGGGAGACATCATCGCTGAGGACGGCGCGCCGGAGAGCAGCTCGGCGAGCGACGCCAGCGCGTCAATCGACGCGCGAGCACGTTCGATCTCGACCCGCGTCAGGGCGCGCTCGAAATCGAGAAGATCGAGAAGGGAGATGTCGGTGATTCGGTACGCCGCGAGGGCGCTCTCACGCTCCTCGCGGGCGGCGCGAAGCAGCGCTGCGTCGTAAGAGGTGGCGCGTCGTCGTGCGGCCTCATACCGTGCGCGAGCGACACCGAGCGCGGCGCGGACGGCGACGGAAGCCGCGCTGCGCTCCGCCAACGCGACTGCAGTTTGCCGATCGGCCGCCTCGAGGGACGCGCGGTTGGCGCGGCCAGCGGTAAACGGCAGCGTCATACCGACTGAAAGCACGGGCCCAAGCCCCGGAGGGGAATTACTGTCCTGGCCGATGCGCTGGAGGCCCAGCGAACCCGCGAACGAAGGCCGTTGCTCGGCGAGCAGGAGTTGCCGCTGTGCTGCGGTCAGGGCTATTCGAGCATCCGCCAGCCGCACATCGGCGGCCGTAGCGACGAGCGACTCGACTGATGGCGCCTCGGGCAATCGCGCCGCCACGGTGAGGAGAGCCCCAAGCCCCTCACCACGGTCGAGGCTGTCGAAGGATGCCGCAGCGATTCCGGCAGCGGCAGAGTCGCCCCCGATGAGTCCCACGAGCGTGACCGCCGCGACCTCGATCTCGCTTTCGGCGGCGACCCGATCTCCATTTACGCGAAGGCGTTCTGTTCGCAGACGCAGCACATCGACGTAGCGCGCTTCGCCGACGCTCAAGCGGGCCCGCACCGACGCCTCGGCGGACGCGAGAAGAGAGTCTTGAGCCGCGAGGCGCCGCACGATGGCGCGCCAGCCGACGGCGGTGTAAAGCGCCCGTGTGGCCTCAGCCAGGACTCGTCGTTCGGTGGCGCCTAGCGCGACGCGCGCCGCCTGCACTTCCATATCACCGACGGCACGTTCACCTTGCGTACGAGCTGAGGATAGGAACGCACGGGAGATCTCCACGCGAACGCTCCCCCGATCGAGACGTCCGTTTCTCGCGTCATCCACCTCGGAAACCAGCAACCCCGGTGAGGCGAAACCGCTCGCGTCTCGCCTGGCTTCCGCAGCCGTGATCTCGGCGCGACGCAACGATAGCTCGCGCGATGCCGCGAGCACCGCTGTTCGAAGCCGTGGCGGGAGCAGCGACGCGAGCAGTGAGTCCACTGCGTGGACGGGGGTTGCCGGAGAGTGCGTTTGCGCGAGAAGCTCTGGCGTCCCGACGCATAAGAACGAGATCGCCCCGATCACCACAATTGTCTTGGACCACCGGCCGACACGTCGTGCGCGGTGCCAGCCGCGTTGGGGGATGGGTAGGTTCAAGGTGTGACGTATCATGTGGTGGTGTGCGACCGGACGCCCGCGACTAAGGAGCGTCGATGACGAGCCGGGCGGCGAGTCCAGAGATGAGAATGCGCCCACGAGATGTTGCGTCGCTTACTTGGCGCTGGTATATTGTATGAACATCTGCTCAGGTATTCACTAACGTATGACGTCCCCTTCTGGTCCGCAATCCCCCAGCCGAGGCACCGGCAATCGCGTGCGTCGGACCGCGCACGCGGTGAAGCGCGCAGCAGCACCTGGCGATCGCGCTGACCTCTGTGAGGTGCAGTGGGTCGACAAGGAGAAAGTCGCACTGGCAGGCGCCTCCCTGCCCGAGTTGCGAACCCTAGCGGCGTTGGCTGAAACCCTTCGAGCCCTCGGCGACCGGACGCGGCTGCAGATCGTCTGCGCGCTCGCGACCGAAGGTGTCGACGAGCTTTGCGTCTGCGATCTGGCGACGCTCATAGGCGTCTCCGAATCCGGAGTATCACATTCGCTACGCACGCTCCGGCAGCTCGCCCTGGTGCGATACCGCAAGGTTGGGAAGATCGCGTACTACTCGCTGGACGATGCCCACGTCGGCGAGCTGGTGCGAGAGGGCATTCGCCATCTGGAGCGAAACGGGTAGGGGTGGTTCCGTGAGTGGCGTCGGCAGAACGAAGGGTTGATCCGCTTCACACCGTACATGAGAGGAAATGATTGGTGCGCGACGTGAGGAACACATCCGACGAGCAATTCGTGGCTGTCTCGGGCGACGCGGAGGCGACGCTCGATGTCCGGGTCGCGAACCTCGACTGTGAGAACGACGCCGCAAAGATCCAGCGGGCGCTCGGTGGCGCGCCCGGAGTCTCAAAGATCACCGTATACCCGAAGGCGGCACGCGTCTCGGTCCGCTTCGCGGCCGGCACCACGTCCGCGGACTCCCTCAAGAATCAACTCCGCGATCTCGGCTTCCCGGCACAGGGACCGACGACCATGGTTGCGCGGCCCCGTCCATGGAGGAATCCAAGGGTCGTCACGTCGGCGCTGTCGGGAGTTCTCCTCCTTACTGGTTGGCTTCTCTCGCGTGGCGGCGCGCCTGAAGTCGCTGCGACGGCCGTCTTCATCGCTTCGCTCATCATCGGCGGCTATTACTTCGGCCGCGAAGCGATCGAGGAACTGCTCCTCGAACGCGAGGTCGGCATCGAGTTGCTCATGGCCACGGCGGCTGTGGTCGCGACGCTGATGGGCGAGCCATTCGAAGGGGCGATGCTCGCTTTCCTCTACTCAATGTCCGAGGCGGCGGAGGGGTACACCGGCGAGAAGACTCGCGCTGCCGTCAAGGCGCTGATGAACCTCGCGCCGAGGACCGCGCGCGTACGTCGGGACGGGGGCGAGGTCGACATTCCCGCCGAGGAGGTCAAGGCCGGCGACGTCTTCGTCGTGCTGCCAGGGCAGTCCATGCCGACGGATGGCGAAGTAGTGATCGGCCAATCCAGCGTCGACCAGGCACCGGTCACGGGCGAAAGCGTGCCAGTGGAGAAGAACGTCGGCGATACCGTCTTTGCCGGCACGATCAACGGCGAAGGCGCGCTGGAGGTGCGCGCGACGAAGGCGTTCGCAGACAACACCATCGCGCGCATCATTCACATGGTCGAGGAGGCGCAGGAGCGGAAGGGTAACAGTGAGCGTTTCATCGAGCGCTTTGGCAAACGCTACAGCCCGGCCGTTCTGGCCATCGGAATCCTCATCGCCATCCTCCCGCCGCTGCTGACCGATGCCGCGTGGCGAGAGTGGATCGCCCGAGCAACGGTGTTCATCGTCGCGGCCGCGCCATGCGCGCTCGTGATCTCGATTCCTATCGCGCTCGTGGCGACGCTAGGCACTGCGGCACGACGCGGCGTGCTGATCAAAGGAGGAGTGTTCGTAGAGGATCTGGCGAAAGTGCGGGTTGTCGCGCTCGACAAGACGGGCACGATCACGCACGGCGCGCCTGAGGTCACCGACATGATATTGCTCGCTGGCTCACCGCTCGCCGCCGAACGTGTGCTCGCCGCGGCCGCAGGTATCGAGTCGCGAAGTCAACATCCGCTGGCGCGAGCCATCCTTCGATACGCGAAGTCGCGTGGTGTGACACCGGCGTCGATCACGGACTTTCGCTCGCTCACGGGGGCCGGTGCCGCGGCGCGTCTGGATTCAGCAAACGGAGGACAGGAGGTGCTTGTCGGGAGTCCCGCGCTATTCGAGCGCGAGCTCCGCGTGTCGCTCGGTGAAGTGGCCGCGGACGTCTCTCGATTTCAAATGGAAGGCAAGACCGTGATCGTGGTTGGCGACGCGGGTTCGGCCTGGTCCATTCTCGCCATTCGTGACAACGTGCGTCCCAACGCGGCGTCGGCCATTCGTGCGCTCCACGCGTCCGGCGTCCGCACCGTCGCGATGTTGACTGGCGATAACGAGCGAACGGCCAGGGCGATCGCTCGCGAAGTCGGCATCGACGAGGTATACGCCGACCTGACACCCGAGGACAAGGCGGGCATTGTCCGCAATCTCACGGCACGCGACGGGCACGTAGCAATGGTCGGTGACGGGGTGAACGACGCGCCCGCTTTGGCAGAAGCGACTGTTGGCGTGGCGATGGGCGCCGCGGGAACGGACGTCGCACTCGAGACTGCCGACGTGGCGCTGATGGCGGACGATCTCGACAAGCTCGTATACGCGCTTCGCCTCGCCCGACGCCACGAGCGCGTCGTGCGGCAGAACCTCGCACTCTCCGTCATCGTGATCACGGTGCTGGTGGTGGGCGCGGTGCTCGGCCAGCTTACGCTGCCCTTGGCAGTGATCGGCCACGAGATGAGTGAGTTCGTGGTGATTGCGAGCGGACTCCGCATGCTGCGCGGATAGGCGGAGCCTAGGTGTAATGACCTAGCACGTTGTTGACAGGTAGAGGGCGAGTCGCTGGGCCGGGGTGCGATCGCCGAGCGCGCTGTGGCGGCGCTCGGTGTTGTAGAAGGAGAGATAGTGCGGGAGCGCGCGGGTCCGCCAGCCGGAGCGGCCGTACGGGCGTTCATAGGCCCACTCCGCGAGCAGCGTGCGGATGAAGCGCTCCGCCTTGCCGTTCGTCTGCGGCCGATACGGGCGCGTGAAGCGCTGGCCGACGCCGAGCGTGAGCGCCTGCTCCGCGAAGGGGAGCGCGCGGTAGCAGCTGCCGTTGTCGGTGAGGATGCGCTCGACGACGATGCCGAGCGCCGCGTACCAGGCGACCGCGCGCGCGAGGAAGGCCGCCGCGGTCGGTGCCGTCTCGTCAGGCAAGACCTCGACGTACGCGATGCGCGTGTGGTCGTCGATGGCGACGTGCACGAACTCCCAGCCGCGTCCGCGCGTGCGGCGGGTGCGGTCCCCGTGGATGCGGTGCCCGACGACGCCGATGCGCCCGAGCTTCTTGACGTCGAGGTGCACGAGCTCGCCGGGCCGCGCCCGTTCGTAGCGCACGAGGCGCCGCGGGGGCTCGACACGCGGCAGGCGCCCGAGCCCCAGGCGGCGCAGCTCGCGGCCGACGCTCGAGAGTGGCAGGCCCGTGTGCTGCGCGATGCGGCGGCTCGACCACCGCTGCCGCCGCCGCTTGAGGATCTGCCGGCGGTAGCGGCGCTTCAGGCGCGTCGGCGAGTGATGCGGCCGCGACGAGCGCGTCTCGACCTCCGCGCGGCGGCGCAGCCACTTGTAGATGGTCTGCCGCGACACACCGAAGGCGCGGGCGACCTGGGCGACGGGCGTACCGGCCCACACGCGGCGGCAGGCCTCCCGTCGCGCGTACGGGGTGAGTCGTGCATTCTTGTGGGTGTTCACAGGGCCTCTGGCGTTGCCGGTTGCGTGTCTCGACAACCCCAGCTTGGTGAGGCTACGCCCTGTGAACAACCTCCTGAGCAATAAGACCTAGGGCAGATGATTTCGTGCTGCGCACCAGACTCGTGCACCAAAGAAGCGCGCGCGCCTCGCCAAGTCATCTGCGCCATCATCAACCGGCGCATTTGAAGGAGGTGCGTAACGAGCCGTCCACGCCAGAAAGAGTTCCCTCGACCGGCTCGTCGAGTTCATCGAGATGTGGGCCCAGAATCAAGCGCCCGCCCACCTGCTTCCCGGACGAAGTCCGTCTGCGCCAACCGCAGTCAGCCTGCGGCCCCTCGAACGCACGGACTACTTGCCCTGCTGAGGAGCTGGGTCGTACCGCTGCGACGGCCGCCGTGCCCGGTGCCCAACCTCCAATGAAGATGAGGCGCGTTCTCGGTGGCCTCGCGAACAACGGCAGTGGCATCAGGTCAAACGCGTAGAGCCAAAGGCCATTGCTCCTGCGAAACGTCAAATCTCACATCAGGAAGGCGGGCTCACGGTTCGAGGCGCAACGATGTGCGCGCTGTGCGAGCGACTTCACGGCATACTCCAAGAGTGAAGAACTTTACCTCACTGAGAGCGCCGTTTCGTCCAGCTAACGTGTGCTTCTGCTGCGAGCGCTCCCATAAAATGCGGTTGTGGGGCCTCGGCCAACCTTCCGGAAAATGGAGCCGAGGCCCCACAACCGCTACCGCACCTGCGCTCGTCGGCAGCAAGCGTCGTTATACCGCGCGCGCCGACATTCACTGCGGCAGACTATACCGCCGCACGAAGGAGAGGTCATCCTCGTCGATGCGCACCGTGTAGACCGTGCCATTCCCGAACCCGATCAGGCGTTCTCCACGCGGCAGACGCACCGCGCCGACGCGAACGCCGTTCCGATCGAGCAGATCGTACCGCAATCCCGAACTCTCGTCCGCATCGTAGACCGAGATCCATGCGCGCTGCTTGGCGTCTATGAGGATGACGGCGTCTCGGAGCGGTGGCTTGAACTGCGGCCAGCGCTCTGGCTCCGCGACGCGAAGGGCGTTGGCGTGCTGAACGGCGGCCGCAGACCGGGCATTCCGCCGCGTTTCCGCGAGTGCGCGCTGCGCTTCGGCCATGTGATCCTGCCGGTCGCGCGCGGTGACGGGAAGCGGCCTGAAGGAGATGGCGGCAGCGGCTCGACGCGAGCCATCGGGCAGCACGAGCTCGGGAAGATACGTGGCTCCTCGCACGACGATGAGCCGGCCATCGGGGAAGACGCCCCATGCGTCCTGCGTGGCGAAGCCAGAGGCACGCAGCGTGAAGCGGTCGCGCGCGGTGCGATGCGGGCGCATCAGCGGCTGGATAAGCGCGAGGGTGTCGCGCCGACGCCCGGAGATTCTGATGACAGCCGCGGACTCCGCCTGCACCAGCCCCCGATCGGCGCGCACCCAGTCTCGGAACTCTCCATAGAGGCGGCCCGACGCATCGGCTGCACGCGGAAGGATGGCGAATGCGCCTTGGCTGTCGGCCGCGCGTGTGCGCTGCGGTACTCCAAGCGGGCTCAGCACGAGTACGCGATCCTGCGCAACATCCCAGACCAGGACTTCGCCATTCGCACCACGAATGATTGGGGAGGCACCCTGGAACTCACGAGGGCCGCTACCGGTGCGTGCGGCATCGACCAGCGTGTGCCGTCGAAGATCGCCGATCAATAGTCGGCGCTCACGGAAATCACTGATGAGCACCCTACCGTCTGCGAGCTCTAGGAACTCACCAACGTTGCTCACCGGCTCGCCGAGCTCGATGGCAGGACCGGGTAGCGCCACGACGCGCGGAGGAGCAGTCTGCGCTGGAAGCGCCTCGACGATGAGCGAGCACATGGCGACGGCTACGCCGAATGTCGGACCGAGGGCTGGTCGGGCGCGCTGAAATGCTGGGCTCCGCGTCAAGCTTTCTCGTGCGAGAGGTGTCGGCACCACCAGTGAGCGGTGGTCGGTATAACGTGTGCTTCTGCTGCAGCCGCTTCCATAAAAAGCAGTTGTGGGGCGGCCGCAGGACGTCCCATAGAATAGCGCGGGCGCCCCACAACTGCATCCTTACCCGCGGCTGTCGGCAGCAAGCGTCGTTATATCGCACCCCAAGCGCAAGCCAGCACGACTGCATGGTCTGCAGCGGGCCGGTCGAAGACGGCGGGATCGAAGCCGCGCGGAACCCAGTAGTGCGCCTGGTCGTGATCAGGATTCCGCGAATCCGCGAGCGCCTCGAGGAGTCTCGCGTACCCGAGCGGCCCACCGCAATCCTCGGGCGGCGCGGCGCGTTGTCCGTCGAGCACTCGAGGCATCGGAATTGCGCGCGGGTTCATCGGCTCACGCGCGACGTGCACGACTTCGAGGTCGTGCTCCCAATCGTCGCCGTAATCGTACGTATAGATGAGTCGCGCGCCACGCTTCAGTTTAAGCGAAGCCAGGGTCGTGACCGCCGTGTCGATGCCCGGCATCTTGTTGACGACCGGCACGAAGCGCTTGCGGCCGATGCGAAAGTCGTAGAGGTGATAGTCCAACCACGCGAACACGCACTGCAGCACGCGATGCAACTGCGCGAGCGTGTAGGTCTCTGGCACTGAAATCTCCCGCCAGATGGGCGGTTCGATGCCGCGAATGCTGACGCGCAAGACGATGACGCCGAGCGTCGACGCGGGGCGCGAGTGGAGCGTCAGCGTGCGCTTCTTGGGCGTTGGCATCGAAAGGTTGCGGTGTCGATATAACGTGTGCTTCTGCTGCAGCTGCTTCAATAAGACGCAGTTGTGGGGCGGCCGCTAGGCCGTCCCACGCCCCACAGGGCGGCCGCCCCACAACTGCTTCCCTAGCCGCAGCTGTCGGCAGCAAGCGTCGTTATCGCGCGCGTCGTCGGCGCGCGCGGCGGAGCGCACTAACCGCGCGGGATGCGTAGGCGATGCCCGTCGAGCGGCCTGGGCCGTCCGCCAGGATCCGACCGTAGGTCGCGGAGTCTCGCGGGACACTCACACGCAGAACCGTTCGGCGCGGACCCCCAAAGCACTGGCGACGAACTTGCGGATCACGACGCACTTCCCGCGACGCGAATGCCGCAGATCGCCTGTCCCCCGGCACAAGTCGCGATAACGTGTGCTTCTGCTGCAGCTGCTCCAATAAGACGCAGTTGTGGGGCGGCCGCTAGGCCGTCCCATGCCCTACAGGGCGGCCGCCCCACAACTGCTTCCGCACCCGCAGCTGTCGGCAGCAAGCGTCGTTATGGCGCAGGAGCCGTCTGGGCGCACTCATCGAGGACGGCAATGACGGTGTCGAGCACGGCGAGCACGTCCCAGAACTCCTCATCGTCGAGCGCGTACGCCTCCTCCGCGTCCAATTCATCGGGATCGGGCGGGAGGAGGCCATCGATTACCGCCTCGAACAGGAGGGGCTGGGGCGAGCCGCCGTACATTTGCTGCAGCGGCGCCCCCGCATCGGTCAGCGCCTCCGCGTCCGCGATGCGTGCGCGACACCGTTGCCAGTGCGCCATGATCTGCTCATCCGTCGCCTTGCGGATGACGGGGAAGTGCTCGCGGTAGATCTCGTAGCACGCGACCATGCAGTCTCGCGCCAGCTCCTGTGCGTCATCGCTGAGCTGATACGTGAACCCCAACACGAAGCCCGTCAGCTCATCCTGGAACGGGCCGGAGCGCGCCTCAAGCTTCGCCCACTCCTTCGGCGAACTCTCCATGACGCGATTCCATGTCTTGGCTACCTGCGCTGGAGTGAACTTCATCTATTCGTCAGGTAGTCGCCATAACGTGTGCTTCTGCTGCAGACACTCCATAAAATGCGACCGCGCAGCGGGCGCTTCAATAGCGTGGCTGACAGCAGCAAGCTTCGTTAGGTGGCGCGCGCGCCGCGGCGTCGATTGCGATCGAGCTGGACCGTGGTCTCAGCTGGATGGTCAGTCTTCCTCGGGACTAAGCGTGTCCAGATCGTCATTGCCGATTACAGAAAGAATGGCAGTCGAAGCTCCTAGATCGAATCTCATCAACAGCAAGTCTCCTTCATCTGCCCCCGCGCGCCGAAGGAACGGAACAAACCCAGTCGCGGCGCCATAGTCGTAGACGCGGATTCGGCCAGACGGATTGCCGTCCATGTCAGAAGCGTCGAAGTCACGGCCGGCCAAGTATCGGCTGACTGGACTGGGGACGCCAAAGACAAAGGCTTCTATCGAGTCTGGAATGCGCGCGGCGACCCACAGGCGACCGTCGTTAGACCAGCCGTAATCGAGGACGCGTCGCTCGCGGACTCTGAGAGCCTTGGAGCGGCGCACCGACTCCACGACGACGGGATCCACGATCGCACCGCGAACTGTCCACAGGTCTGTACCGAGATGCTCGATGGTAGAACTGTAAGTGAGCGCGATTGACGCCGAGTTTGCATTCACACCAAGTGCGCCGGTCCGCTGAAGTACTGAGGATCGGTCGAGAACGCTGCTCGGAGAAGACCGAATCACTTCTACGACTGTCCGCTCGATCGGGCCAAGCTCTGAACGGTAGTCGAGCGGTCGTACCGACCGCACTGTAGAATCCGGCTGCAGTACAAATTCTGGATGCGCGGCTAGGTACGCTGCGAGAACGGCGCGCGGCGGGACGAGTAACGGCCGCCCCATTCTCCGTGCAAGGCTCTCGCGAAAACGAAACTGGCGGCGGATGCCCTCTCTCAGCCTTTCCACGTCGATCTCCGACACGAGAGAGAGAACGCGTCGAGCAATCAAGCGGAGCGGATCCGACGGTCGACTGGGATCCCAAAACCAGTCACCATGAAGGAACTCGAATGATGCGTAAGTTTGAAGCACTTCGCGGACGAGTACTTCGTCGTGATCTTGTTCGTGATTCATGCGAACGGCTGCAGCGACCTCAAGCACGTTCGAGACTCCGGAGCCGGAGAGCTGCCTTTGAGCCTCGCGGACGATGAAGCGTACGTGCGGGCCAGACTGCGATCCGACTACAGTTGGAATGTCCCGGATGCTTTCAATGCTTACTCCAGTCGCGTGCCCGAGGAGCCTCGCTGCGGCCAGAATGCTTGCAGGATGGAACGGTCTCTCGCTGATGTTGTGCTCGGCTAGCGCCTGAGCTGCTTCGGTTGCTGCGATTGGAGCGTTCTCGCTTAACCACCCGAGGGCGCGGTCGAGGGCGGGAATAAAGACTTGGTGCTTTGGTTGCCGATCGGAGAAGCGTACTTGAATCTGGCGCATACGCTCTCGAGTTACACCTGCGCGGGTCCCTGCTTCCTCGAGCGTGATTTGCGTTGGCTGTCCAGCGAGATGAAGGCGCGCAAGGAGGGCTGCGAGGCGCTTGTCCCGAACTCCGGCGGTCACTGCGACATACTCCGCCAACCCGACTTCGAGTCGTAGAGACGTGACCCGCTCAAGCTCGGGGCGGAGTGCCTTGAGCGTTTCCGCAAGTGCTGAGAAGTCGCTCTCCCGAGATTCTGGTGACGCGGTGAGGATGTCAATTTGCTCCGCCACCGGAGGTGAGCCGGCTGGAAGCCAATTCTGGAAGCGTCTGTCCGAGCCGCTGACCATTGCTGCCCAAGGTTGGGATAGTGCGTCCAGGAGCAACTCGCTCATCGCGGCTGAATCGTCCGGCCGCGTGTTGGGCGCGTCGGCGTCCGCTGCCTTTTGCATCGCGGCCTCGATGGTGCAGGTCAGATCTAGGACTGAATGCGCGCCCATTCCAGGAATACCCAGCAACTGCCCGAATGTCAGATACGGCAACTCGGATGGTCGACGGAAAACCGGGTGCTTTGAGATTGCAAATCTGGTCCGCGATTTCAACGGCAGCTCCGCCACTTCTATTGAAGGTGGCAAGGGCAACCCTATGGACTCGATTCCATCGATCTCGGAGCGCCGACCGTCGATGAGCTGCGCAAGGTACGCTTGCACCCTGGCTGCACGATTTAGCTCTGCGGGAAGCGGTCCCGAGTCAAGCGAGGAAATCGTACTGCCGCTCAGCAGTCCAAGGTCATCGCAAACCCATGCCGGCAACTTCTCATTTGACCATCGAAGTCGCAGCGACCGCGGAACCAGCGGAGCTCCGGCTTCACCCCATGCAAGAAAGGGCATAGCCCGTTGAAGGCTTGCGGAAACAGGACTCGTCATCCTACAATACTACGCAAGACATTTCAAATCAACAAATCTCTTGACAAAACTCTCAAACGCTCAGTTAGTCTCCCTTGCCGCCTACCTCGTTGGTGCGGCAGAGCGTCCGGTTGATACCGAGGATGTGGCGATCAAGGCTCACGAGCTGGCTCCGACGCGATTCGCGTGGCGGAAGTACCCGAACCAGATAAACCTCGAGCTAGTTCGCGTGTATCTGTCCGACGCGAAGAATCCGAAGAAGGGCGGGTACACGGACGGGTCGGGGAAGTCTGGCTGGACGCTAACTCCACACGGCGTGAGATGGGCGCGAGAGCAACAGCGAGTTATGAGTGTCGCGCAGCTAGATCGCCCGCGGGAACAAGCGCGTGGAGGTCCGTTGAATGAGCAGAGGTGGCGACGCGAGCGAGAACGAATTCTCGGTACAGAAGCTTGGCAGAGTTGGGTCGCTGGCGAGCGGCGAATTGGCCTTCGCGATGCCGAAGCGGTGTTCAGAATCGACAGCTATGCTGTCGGCAGAATGCGACAGCTGAAGATCGAGCGGCTGCGAAAGCTTTTTGAGGCAGATCAAGAAGTGCTTTCCTTTCTCGAGTACGCGACCACTGGGCTCGTAGCCCAAGAGAGTTGAAATGGCCAAGGACGCGAGCTTGAAAGTCACATCAGACGTACGGCGCGACCTCCTAGCTTCGGCGGCTGCGTTCAAGACAGAGGCCGCGGTGGTCTGGGAGTACGTGGTCAACGGCCTACAATATGTGGATCGTGGGATTTCACCGCGCATTCAGGTGACCGTAAGGCCGCGAGCCAAAGAGATCGAGATCAGCGATAACGGGCGTGGAATGGACGCTGATGATCTCTCACACTTCTTTCGAATGCACGGTGAGAACCTCGAACGCAAAGCAGGTCGTCCCGGTCGAGGAAAGTTCGGCACAGGTAAGTCCGCCGCCTTTGGCATAGCGGCCCGCCTTCGTGTAGAGTCTCGGCGTGATGGTCTGTTGAACGCCGTCGAGCTCACACGTCAGATGATCTCTCAATCATCTGGTGACGCGATTCCGCTGAATTGGGTTACGCGCAACGCGGCGACTACTCTTGCGAACGGCACCACAATCACCATCAGCGACGTTGCCCTTGCTCGTATCGCGGTTCCGACGATCATTGAGTATGTCGAGCGACACCTCCAAGCGTTTCGGAATGTCAATCCGCAAGTGGCAATCAATGACCACCTCTGCGAGTACCGTGAGCCGGCCATTGCAGAAACGTTCGAGTTCACCCCGAGTGCAGAACAGTCCAAGACCGTGGGATCGATAAAGCTGGTTGTGAAGGTGGCTCAGGCTCCCTTGCCAGAAGCTGAGCAGGGGGTCGCGATAACCGCGGGACCGGGCAACCTAGTAGCCGTCGAGCGAGCTGGAATCGAACGAAAGGAGTTCGGCAACTACTTGTTCGGAACTGTTGATGCGCCGTTGCTCGAAAGTCACTCGTCACTGATTGAGCCTTACGACTCCTCACGATCCCTGAGCCTCAACACTGCTCACCCCGTGGCGGCGGTGCTTATTTCGTTTATTGGCGCCAAGCTCGACGAGGTCAGGGCGCGGCTGGTTCAGCGGGAGCGAGAGGCGAGAAAGTCCGTGCAGTCACTTCGCCTCGCCAAGGAAGCTGATAGGATAGCCGAGATCCTGAACGCGGACTTCGAACACGTGCGGCAGCGACTAGACGATATCCGATCGGCAGCCTCCAAGAGCGGAAGCGCACGATCTGCGTTCGGAAATGGTCAGGCAGCCGGCTCGGAAACTGATGAGTGGGTCGAGGGAATAGCCGTGCCAGGTGATGTTGAAGAGAGCACGGCACGGAAACCTGGGAACGGCACGCGTGGCAGGAAGGCACCGACGGTTGCGGCTTCAGGCACGCCGAATCCAGACGGCAGTTCTGCGCTGGATCCGAGTGGCGGCAATGGTGGGTCACGCTCTCGGCCCCGCGGAGGCTTCAAGGTCGCTTACCGAAATCTTGGGCCGGATGAAATGCGGTCCGTGTACGACCCGAACGCGCTCGCTATTCTGATCAACTTGGACAATCCAGTGCTCGCGGCTGCACTGGGAGAAGGGGGCGTCGAAGAGCAGACCTTCAGGCGGCTGTCGTATGAGGTCGCATTTTCTGAGTACTCGCTCGCGTTGGGCTACGAGATGGCAAAAAAGGATCCGGATATGCCGGCCGACGACTTGCTCTATGAAGTTCGTCATTCCCTCAACCGAATCTCAAACGCAGCCGCAGCGCTGTACCGCTAAGTTCGCACAAACTCCACCGCACCCGCGCTCCTAGCAATCAAGCGTCGGATATCGGCATCTGCGAACATTGTTGTCCGTCGGCATTACCATGCCCGAAATGGTATTCTGGACGAGTAGACACGAGTGTTGCGCAGAGCAGTCGATTCGCAAAGAGCCGCCACTGCTTCGACGGCTAAGCTTGGGTGCGGTGTTGGACCGACAACGATTTCGTCAACTGCGATAGCCACATCGTTCTCGCCAAGAACAAAACGCTTGAACGGAACTAGGGTCGACATCCCAGGGCGAACGCGAACGGACTGCTCGTCAAAAAATGTAGCGGGCGCGATTAGGCGCCACTCGCGCTCCTCTGAGAATGAAGAGTGCTTGATGACTGCTGCAACCATTGGCAGCCAAATCGCGAAAAGCTTGAATGCCTCTCGATACACGCGATCTGGATCGTCGCTCTGCGCGACCTTGTGTTCGTCTATGTAGTCCTCAGCGAGCCCAATGAGCCGCTCTAGCGCAGCAATGTGCTCCGAAGGCTGATACAGGCAACGAAGAAGATGAAGTCGATCAGAGTTACCGTGTGCTTGACGGAGTGTACGCGGAGCAAGTCCGATTGCGTATCCCGAGCCAGTCGGACTGTACGCTCTCCACTGACTGAGTTGATCTCCGACCTCGGAAAATAAAGTCACGAATACATCTGCTTCGGATGCATTTCGGAGACTTTCCAGAAGCATCCCGAATAGTGCCCGCTCGAACTTGTTTCTGGTGCTCTCAGACTTAGTCTGCAGCAACTCAGCCAACAACGAGAGTGCAAGAGCAAACTCAGTCGAGTCGTTTAGGAAGCGAATGTTCGTCGCCCAGAACGACCGCGATTCAAGGATGCCGACCAGTCCTAGCTGCGAGGTATAGTGGAATAGCACTCCTGGCGGCCTTCTCGCGGCCAGTCCAGCGAAGAGCGTCGTGAGGACGTCAGCTTCCCCGTCAGGCAGACCGTTCGTAACTAGACTGGAGCGGCGCGGGTGACCTCGGCAGGAAGGTGAGCGGCGGGACCCGGCCGAGGCTGTCGTGCGGCCGCCGCGTGTTGTAGATCGTGAGCCAGCGTTCGGTCTCGGCGCGGACGTCGTCAAGGGAGCCGAAAAGGTACGCGTCGAGGACTTCCTTGCGGTAGCTCCCGTTGAAGCGTTCGATGTAGGCGTTCTGGTTGGGCTTGCCCGGTTGGATGTGCAGCAGCCGCACGCCATGGCGCCGGCACCACGTGGTGAGTTCGACCGAGACGAACTCGGGCCCATTGTCACAGCGGAGCGCGCTCGGCGCCCCGTGCAGCGCGACGAGCTGGTCGAGCACCTGCGTCACCCGCGCGGCCGGCAGCGACAGCGCCACCTCGACCGCGAGGGCCTCCCGATTGCCTTCGTCGAGCACGTTCAGCGTGCGGAAACGCGTCCCGCTGTAGAGCATGTCGCTCATGAAGTCGACGGCCCACATCCCGTTGAGGACCGCGGGCGCGTCGAGCGGCTGCCGCTCGCGCGGCGGGATCCGGCGTTTCGTCCGTCGCTTGAGGTTGAGCTTCAGCGCGCAGTACACGCGATACACGCGCTTCCAGTTCCAGCGATGCCCGGCGAGGCGCAGCGCATCGAAGCACATCCAGAAGCCCCACTGCGGCGTCTCGGTCACGAGCGCGGTGAGCGCCGCGATCACGTCGGCGTCGCGGTCCAGCCGGTCCGGCGGCGGTCGGTAGTACGCCGCCCGCGAGAGGGACACGACCTGGCAGGCATGCCGCACGGACAGCCCGTGCTCCTCCACCAAGATCGCGATCACCTGCCGCTTCGCGGGCGGCGCTACAGCTTGCGACTGAGGACGTCCTTGATGGCCGCATTCTCGAGCGCGAGCTCCGCGTACATCCGCTTGAGCTTCACGTTCTCGGCCTCGAGTTCCCGCAGCCGCTTGAGCTCGGCGACGGTCGCCCCGCCGTACTTCGACTTCCAAGTGAAGAAGGTCGCCCGGCTGATCCCGTGCTTCCGGATCACCTCGGCGATGGGCACCCCGCCTTCGACTTCCTGCAGGGCGGCCACGATCTGGGACTCGGTGAACTTCGAACGGCGCATGGCTCCTCCATAGGCACCGTCCCAAGTCTAACTCCGACTGTCTACCTCAGGGGGAAGCTGACGAGGATTGTTGAACGTGGGTCGGGCATGCGCCTCTTCTAAATGGTCCACCTAACGTTTGCTTCTGCTGCGGACACTCCATAAAATGCGGGCGCGAAGCGCCCGCTTCCATACCGTGGCCGTCAGCAGCAAGCATCGTTATCCGGTGCCCGCGTCGAGTGTCGCCGACGCGACCAGCGACTGCGTCAGTCCGCAGAATTCTCGGTGAGCGACTGAGCTTGCTTTGGATACTTCCGAACGAGCCACTTTAAGACTTCGACTTGTTCGTCTCCCGCTGCGCGTCGAATCTGCGTCAGAAGCTGAGTCGCCTTCGGACGCGGCAGCGTGATGTTCTGGGCGCCCTCGTTGCACACGGAGCAGAGAGCTCGGAGATTCTGCGCGTCGTCCGTTCCGCCGTGACTTAGGTCGATGATGTGACCGAGGTGAAGGCGAGTCTTGCGCGAAGGGTCTGATGGATGCGGCTCACCAGCGACTGCGCCGCACATTTGACAGGTGAATCCGTTGCGATCCAGCACGAACGCGCGCGTCTCCTTGGAGATTCCGGACGAGAACACCGGAAGCGGCTTCGTGTTGACGAGACGGTACTGCCCTGGCTTCAGCGCGCTGTTGTCCTTGTCCGTCTCGATGTTCATCCCTTCAAGCTGTCGCAGCTCGCGCACGCGTCGGGCCCACTCCGTGATGCCACCCGCGACCTTCCGAAGCGTTCTCCACTCGACCACCTCGCCGACATGAGCAAGGAAATACTCACGGAGCTTTGCTCGTGCGCCGCCGCGCGGCGCGGGCTTCTTACGCTTCTTTGATGGCATATCTATCCGACGTGGAGCGCGATTTGCTCAGGAAGGTGCTTCGAGGCGCGGCCCGCGAGCGCGTCTCTGATGGCAGCTCCAACGGCTGCGGCCACTGGAGGAGGAAATGCGTTGCCCACCTGACGATACGAAGCAGTCTTCCGACCTTCAAACTTCCAAGAGTCAGGGAATCCCTGGATGCGCGCGGTCATGCGCACGGTCAGCTTCGGCATTCCATCGATGGGGAAGTCCGCGTCGGGAGCTTCATTCGCAAGTCCGCGCCCGTCCACATTCAACAACTTCCAGGCCTCGCGTGCACGAGTCGGTCCGAGATCGGGTCCACCGTGCAACTTAGATCCTCCGACAAGCGTGGGGCCAATTCCGTTTGCCGCTTGCGCCCACGCAAATGCGCCTGGCCACCCGCGCGATGCCATGAGGTCACGAAGCGTCCCGCCGACAGTGGGCGGCGAGGACACAGGACTCGGCCACGCGAAGTTACGAAACGCCTTTGGCTTCAGTGCAACTAGAATGAAGCGTGGCCGGAGCTGAGGTACTCCAAAGTTGCACGCATTCAACACCTGCCAGTCGACGCGGTATCCCAACTTCTCAAGCTGCAACGCGATTGAGGCGCGGTAACTCTTGAACTTCGCTGTTGCGAGTCCCTGAACGTTCTCTAGCATCACCGCTGCTGGCTTAGACTCAGCAACTAGCCTCAGAGCGGTGGGGAACAGATCGCGTTGGTCATCCGGACCGAGCTGTTTGCCAGCGACGGAAAACGGCGGACAAGGGACGCCACCAGCAAAGAGGTCAATGCCGCGGAACTCGCGGCCCTCGAGATTGCGCACATCCTCGTTCATAACGCGCCACTCGGGCCGATTGGCACGAAGCGTATTCGCCGCGTGCGCATCCAGCTCGACGGCGGCGGCGTGACTAAACCCCGCGCGCTCTAAGCCCAGCGCTTGGCCACCGGCCCCAGCGCAGATTTCGAGTGAAGTGAGTCTCTCAGTCATACGGCCCAATCTACAGGGTCCGAAGGAAAGCCGAAAGAGCGAGAAAATGCGCGGGAAAACTCTCCCGCGCACGTGGGCGTCCGCATCCGGATAACGTGTGCTTCTGCTGCGGACACTCCAATAGAACGCGCGGGCGCAGCCCGCGCTACCGAAAAGTGGCCGTCGGCAGCAAGCGTCGTTATACCGGCCCCGTCGGTGCCGAGAGCCGTTTGTGCCAGTAGTCGGGCTCGCGCCGGCCGTGCGCGACGGCCACGATGAACAAGGTGTCGTCCACTACGAGATAGGCGAGGGCGTACGGGAACGTGCGGGGGAAGAGCCGACGAACCCCTGGCACGGAGTAGGGCGATCCCATCTGGGGGAACGCGCGCGCGAGCTCGACCAGCTCGCGCACCTCTCGGGCCATCGCGCGCCCCAGCCCGTCGCGCTCTGCCTCGTACTCAGCGACCGCGGCGCGGAACTCGATTCGGGCTTCGGGATGGAAAACGACCGACCGCAGCACGGCCGGGCTTATCGGTCGAGTACTTCCGCGAATACTTGCTCCGCGGGGATGCCGGCCACGGTCCCGCTGCGCAACTCGTCCACGCGGCGCGCGATCTCTGCTTCCCAAGCGGCCTCGACCTCGGCAGGCGAGGCCGCGGCCTCTTCCGCGTGGAGGCTCGCGAGCAGCACCTGTGCCAGCCGCGCACGGTCGGCCTTTGGCAGGTGCAGGAGTTCGCGTTCTAGGGTATCGGGGGAGCGCACCATAGGTCTCGTCCGGTGTCGAGGCGTCGAATCAAGATAGCCCAATAGCTGTCCGCTTGCACGGCTCGGTATAACGTGTGCTTCTGCTGCGGACACTCCATAAGATGCGCCCGCGAAGCGGGCGCTACAATAGCGTGGCCGTCAGCAGCAAGCTTCGTTATGCCGCGGCGCGACCGAGTAGCCATCAACCTTTCGCCAACCTGCTTCGTCGGTCGCACGGCGACAGAACTCCATTCACCCGCATCAAGATCTGGTCGGTGCACTCGAAGCGACGCGACGGAGCGCACGATGTCATGGCAGGCGCCCCCAGTGCCAGCGGAAGCATTGAGATATTCGTGTCTGTTGCGAGCGACAAAGCGGATTGTGTCCGGACCGTGCGGAAGCACTCACCGGACCGGCGGACGAGGGGCGTTCGGGGCGAGATCGCGCGCGCTTTGAGCCAACGCATCATCATCGCCCTGCGCTATGCGCGCTGCACCGCGCACGGGTCGGCACCTCTGCGCCAGAGACTCGCCCGAGAGTGTAGCAGGCTCGCGCGCCATAACAACGGAACTCAGCCCGTACTGGCGTGCCGATACACCAGAAGCCGCAGCGCGTTTCCAACCACCACTAGAGTGCTCCCCTCATGCACCACGACCGCCGGACCGATCCCGATCACTCCGGTCGTCGTGGCCACGATCAACAACGCGATCACGGCGAGCGACACGATCAGGTTCTGCCGGATGATCGCACGCGCCTGTCGACTGAGTCCGATCGCGAACGGCAAACGGCCGAGATCGTCGCCCATGAGCGCCACGTCCGCCGTCTCGAGCGCCGCCGCGGTCCCCGCGCCGCCCATTGCGATTCCGACTGTCGCATGCGCGAGCGCCGGGGCATCATTGACGCCGTCGCCGACCATCGCCACGCGCCCCTCGCGTTCGAGTTCCTTGATCGCCGCGACCTTGTCCTCGGGGAGGAGCCCCGCGCGCACATCGTCCACGCCCACCTCCATCCCCACCGCGTTGCCCACGCCGGCGTTGTCGCCCGTGAGCATCACGATCCGACGGATCCCCGTCGCACGCAACCGGTCGAGCGTCTGCCGTACATCGGCACGCGGCTCGTCGGCGATGCCGATCACGCCGAGCCACTCGTCACCGCGAAGCACCGCCACGGTGCTGCGCCCCGCCCTCTCCAACTCCTCGACCTCGGTGCGCACCGCCGCCGGCACCGCCGCGCCACGCTCCTCGAACATCAGCAGTCGCCCCACTTCCACGCGCACGCCGGCGATCGTCGAACGGATCCCGCGCCCCGTCACCGACTCGAGATCACGAGCTGCCGGCACCGCGACGCCGGCGCTCGTGGCCGCACCGATGATCGCGTGCGCGAGTGGATGCTGCGAGCGCTGCTCGACTGCAGCCGCCGTCGCGAGCAAGGCGTCGGTGCTCACACCGGTCGTCGGCCGCAGGTCCGTGACCGACGGCTCCCCGACCGTGATCGTCCCGGTCTTGTCCAGTGCCAGCACCGTGATCGCGCCGAGCGACTCCAGGTGCGCTCCACCCTTGATCAGCACACCCTTTCGCGCCGCCTGCGCGATGCCCGAGAGCACGGCGGCCGGTGTGCCGAGCGCGAGCGCGCAGGGCGAGGCCGCGACGAGCAGCGCCATGGCGCGGTAGAACGACTCCTCGAGCGTCCAGACGCCGAGCAGTGGTGGGATGGCGATCAGCAACACATCGGCGACGAGTACGATCGGCACGAAGATCCGCGCGAAGCGGTCCGTGAACCGCTGCGTCGGCGCCTTCTGTGTCTGCGCCTCCGAGACCAGCTTGATGACGCGGTCGAGTGTCCGGTCACCGATCGCGGCGGTGACCTCGACGACGAGCGCCCCTTCGCCGTTCACCGTTCCGGCGAACACCGGCTTGCCCGGTGCCTTGTCGACCGGCACGCTCTCGCCGGTGATCGGCGCCTGATTCACCGCCGAGTTTCCCTCACGCACCGCCCCGTCCACCGGGATGCGCTCGGCGGGCTTGATGACCACGCGGTCGCCGCGGACCACCTCGCTGATGGGCACCGACAATTCCTTCCCATCGCGGATCACCGTCGCCGACTGTGGGGCGAGCTCGGCCAACGCGGCGATGGCGCGGCGTGCTCGGCCGAGCGCGTACTTCTCGAGCGAGTGACCGAGACTAAAGAGGAAGAGCAGCAACGCCCCTTCGAGCCAGGCGTCGAGCACAGCCGCTCCGGCCGCCGCGACCACCATGAGCAGGTCGATGTTGAAGCGGAACTTCCCCCGACGCAGGTCGGCGATGAAGTGGCCCACGAGGTCGCGCGCGCCGAAGAAGTACGCCGCGGCGAAGGACGCGAGCGCGAGCGCCGAAGGCGCCTCGGTGAATCGTCCCAAGGCCCAGCCGACGACGAGCAGCGCGCCCGAGCTGATGCTCCACGCGAGCGTGCGGTTGCGGGCAGACCAACTCTTCGACATCGGAGCAGCAGGACTCGTCACCCCCGCGCTCGCCCCCGCCTCTACGGCCGCCGCGGACGCCGGAGCGCCTTCCTGTCCCACGGTCTCCGCGACCGGCACTGCGCCGACCTCGCGCAGTCGCGCCTCGATCAGCGCCCGATCGACGCGTCGGCGGTCGAACTCCACGCGCACGACCTGGCCAGCGAAGTTGACGACGGCCGCGCTCACGCCGCGAAGTTCACGGAGCGCGTCCTCGATGCGTCGCCCCTCATCCTCCGCGCCGACCGCACGGAACGGGATGACCATATGCGCGAATCGATCGGTCACCCCCGCACCGGCCGCGTGGGCAAACGCTTCAACTTGGGTCAGCGTGAGTCGGTCGGGATCGTAGTGCAGGCAGAGCTGCGGCCCTGACGGCGCCGTCCGGGTCGCGCCGTCCGCGTGCGGCGGCTCACCGTCCGGCTCCGCACTCGCCTCGACCACGTGCACGCTCTCGACGCCCTCTTGGCGTTCAAGCAATCGCATGAGTCGCGCCACGCACGCGTCGCGGAGGTCCTTCACTTCGGGGAGCAGCAGGGGCAGGTCGAGCCGCGCAGCACGTCGCATCGTGACTCCGGAGTATCCAACAGGTTGACCCGGCGCGAGGGTGCTCGAGCGTGTCGCCGGGTGGTTCAGCTCCTTCAGACCGCGGTCTCGCCCTCATCGCCCGTCGCGATCCGCAGCGCGCGCGACACCGCGACCACGACGACCTTCCCATCGCCGCGATTGCCCGTGCGCGCGGCGTGCTCGATCGCGCGCACCACCTCGTCCTCGAGCGCAGCGGGCACGACCACCTCCACGCGCACCTTGGGCACCGTACCGAGCACGCCCTCGGACGCCGGCGCGTCGGCGTGACCGCCGCGTCCGAAGCCGCGGACGTCCGTGAACGTGGCGCCCGAGAGCTCGCCGATGCGATGCAGCGCTGCCTCCACCGCATCGGACATAAACGGTTGGATGTATGCGATCACCATCTTCATGGGGCAGTCTCCGGTCGACGTTCGAAAAGGAGATACAAGAGGGGCAGCACGAGCAGCGTGAGCAGCGTGGCGGTGATGAGTCCGCCGATGACCACCGTCGCGAGCGGCCGCTGCACCTCCGCGCCAGCGCTGCTCGAGAGCGCCATGGGCAGGAAGCCGAGACTCGCGACCAGCGCGGTCATGAGCACGGGACGCAGCCTGGTCATCCCGCCCTCGCGCACGGCCTCGTCGAGCGGACGGCCGTGCTGGCGCAGTTCATTGATGTAGGAGACCATCACCACCCCGTTCAGCACTGCGATGCCGAACAGCGCGATGAACCCGACGCCCGCCGAGATGCTGAATGGCATCCCGCGCGCGAAGAGCGCGAGCACGCCGCCGACGGTCGCCAACGGGATGCCGGTGAACACGAGTGCCGCCTGTCGCAAGGAGTTGAAGGTCGCGAAGAGCAGCAGGAAGATCAGCAGAAGCGAGATCGGCACCACGAGCAAGAGGCGCTTGCTCGCGCGCTCCAGATTCTCGAACTGACCGCCGAACTCGGGCCGGTAGCCGGGAGGGAGGGTGATCGTGCCATTGTCGAACAGCGCACGCACATCGGCCACGAAACTGCCGATGTCGCGCCCACGGACGTTCCCCTCCACGATCACCAATCGCGACCCGTTCTCGTGACTCACCTCGGCGGGCCCGCCGACCTCCTCCACCTTGGCCAGCGTCCCGAGGGGCACGCGTTCCCCGTTCGGGGCACTCACCAGGATGCGACTGATCGACGCAGCGTTCGCGCGCACCGACGCAGGGAAGCGCACGGTCAGCGCGAACCGTCGCTGCCCCTCGAGCACCTGCGACACCTGCACACCCCCGAGCGCCTCGACCACCTGCATCACATCGGCGGAGTTGATGCCGTAGCGCGCGAGCTGCTCCGGAAGGACCGCGATCTGCAGTTGCGGCAGCCCCTCGAGTTGCTGCGCCTTGAACCCGGTGGCGCCGGGCAGCCCGGCCACCGCCGCGACGATCTGCTCCGCGGTCGTGCTGAGCTGGCCGAGATCATCGCCGTAGATCTTGATCGCGAGGTCGCTCCGCACCCCGGCGATGAGTTCGTTCACGCGCAGCTCGATCGGCTGGCTGAAGCTCACCACCAAGCCAGGGATCCGCGCGAGCGCCTCGGTCATCACGGCTTCGAGTTCGCCCTTGTCGGTCGCCTTCGTCCACTGTTCCGGCGGCGCGAGCCGCACGAGGATGTCGCTGATGTTCACGCCCATCGGGTCGGTCGCGATCTCCGCGCGGCCCGTCTTGGCGACCACGTCGATCACCTCGTCGGGGAACTCCTCGAGCAGGATCGCCTCCAACTGCGTCGTCTGCCGGACCGACTCCTCGAGCGATATGCTTGGCAGGCGCAGCACTTGCAGGGCGAACGACCCTTCGTCCAGTCGCGGGATGAACTCGGAACCGAGGAACGGCACCGCGGCGAGCGCGAGCACGACCGCCGCGCCCGACCCGATGAGCACCCGCCGCGTGTTGGCGAGTGTCCATTCGAGCGCCGGTCGATAGATGGCCTTCGCGCGCTTGACCAGCCAGACGTCCTCCTCGGTCACCTTGCCCTTGAGGAAGATCGAGATCAGCACCGGCGTGAGCAGGAACGTGAGCAATAGCGATCCGACCAACGCGAACACCACCGTCAGCGCCATCGGGCGGAACATCTTCCCTTCGACGCCTTGCAGTGTGAGGATCGGCAGGTAGACCACGATGATGATCCCGATACCGAAGAGGATCGGGCGGCCCACCTCGGCGCACGATTCGAGCACCGTGTGCAGGAAGTTGTCGCCCGGCTTGCGATGGCCGAGTCGACGCATCGCGTTCTCGACCATCACGACCGATCCGTCGACGACGAGCCCGAAGTCGATTGCGCCGAGGCTCATCAGGCTCCCGGCGATCCCGACCTTGACCATCATGCTGAGGGCGAAGAACATCGAGAGCGGGATGGCCGCCGCGACGATCAGGGCCGCGCGGAAGTTCCCGAGCAGGACGAAGAGCACGACGATGACGAGGATGGCACCCTCGACGAGGTTCTTCTCGACCGTCTTGATCGTGCGACCGATCAAGTCGGTTCGATCGTAGAAGGGTTGAAGGCGAACGCCGGGCGGCAACGTGCGCGCCGCGACCTCGAACTTCTCCTTGACCGCGTTGACGACCGTGCGCGAGTTCTGTCCCATCCGCATCATCACGATGCCGGTGACGACCTCTCCGGTCCCGTCCTTGGTGACCGCGCCCTGCCGGATGGTCGACCCGATCACGACCTCCGCGAGGTCGCCCACCCGTACCGGTGTCCCGCCGCGGCTCGCGACCACGATGTTGCGGATCTGGTCGAGGTCCTGCACCTGACCCACGCCGCGGATGACGAGCTGCTCGGCACCGCGCGTGATGTAGCCGCCGCCCGCGTTCTGGTTGTTCGCGGCGATCGCTTCAAGCACTTGCGGCAGCGTGAGGTCGTACTGCACGAGCGCCTCCGGCCGCACCAACACCTGATATTGCTTCTCGAACCCACCGAACGCGTTCACCTCCGCCACGCCGGACACGGCGCGCAACTGCGGCGCGACGACCCAGTCCTGCAGCGTGCGCAGCTCAGTGGCGTCGATGCCGGTGCCCGAGTCCGCCGAGACGGTGTACTGGAAGATCTCGCCGAGCCCGGTCGAGATGGGCCCCATCTCGGGCGTGCCGTATCCCGGTGGGATCTCCTCGCGCGCCAGTTGCAGTCGCTCCTGCACCTGCTGTCGCGCGAAGTAGATGTCGGTGCCCTCGGCGAACACGACCGTGACCTGCGAGAGCCCGAACTTGGAGATCGATCGAATCTCCTCGAGGTCGGGGAGACCGAACATCGCGAGCTCGACCGGGAGCGTCACCTGACGCTCCACCTCCGACGGCGGCAGTGCGGCCGCGTTGGTATTGATCTGGACTTGGACGTTGGTCACGTCCGGTACCGCGTCGATCGGGAGCGCCAACGCGCTCCAGATACCCACGCCGACCAGCAGCAAGGTCATCGCGAGCACGAGGAGGCGTTGATTCAGGACGAAGCCGATGAGGGAGCGCATGAGGGATCCTCTGGCGGTCAGTGGCCGTGCTCGCCGATCTCGCCCTTGGCGAGTTCGGACCGAAGCGCGAACGCGCCAGCGATGACCACGCGACTTCCCGGTCGCAGACCACTGAGGATGATCACGCGATCCCCGTCCACCGTCTCGCCCACGACGACCGGTACGGGCCGGAACTCACCCGGCGCGTCGCCGGGCACGAACACCACTTGGCGTCCCTCCACTTCCTGGACCGCGGCTTGCGGCACCACGGGCATCGCGGGACCACCCCCGCCCACCTGGATGCTCGCGGTCGCGAACATCCCCGGCTTGAGCGCGGCGTTCCCGTTCGGGATCTCCACACGCGCACGCACCGTGCGCTTGGTCTCGTCCAACACCTCGCCCACATACGCGAGGCGCCCGATGAAGCGCCGCCCGGGGTATGCGCTCACGGTCACGACGACCGACTGCCCCGCGCGCACACGCGCGAAGTCCCGCTCGAAAATGTCGAGTTCGATCCAGACCACGGACAGATCGGCCACCGTGAACAACACGTCGGTCGGCCCGACGACCTCACCGAGACTGACGTTGCGCGCGACGACGGTGCCCGCGAAGGGCGCGACCAGACTGTAGGCGGCTCCCGCCCCGTGATCGTGCGCAGCGCCGAGCACGGCCAGCCGTTCCTCCGTGCTGCGAAGCGCCGCCTCGCTGCGACGCAGCTCGGCTTCAGCGAGCAGCAACTCCTTCCGGCTCGAGATGCCTTGGGACTCGAGACGCTGTTCGCGCGCGAAGTTCTCCTTTGCGATCGCGACCAACTCCTCGCCCTGGCGCTCCTCGGCGCGCAACTGTCCGACGTCCGCGCTCTCGAGCATCGCGAGCACCGCGTCGCCACCGACGCGCGCGCCGAGGTCGGCGCGCACCGCCAGCACGCGCGCTTCGGTACGCGAGCCGACGTGGCTCACGCGGTTGGCATCATACGTGATGGCGCCAGTGACCTGGAGGCCGCTCGTGGTGATCGAATCCACGACGGCGACGCGAATGCCGCCTAGTCGGATGGACGTCGTGTCGAGTACGACCACGTCGGACTCGGCCGTCGAGTCCGCCGCGAGTGGTGCCGCGCTGTCCGCGGTGGCCTCGCCACCGCCGCACGCAAGGGAGACAACGCCGACGACGAGGGCGAAGAGCAGCACGACCGGCCGCGGTCGCTGGAGGTTGAGACGCTGGGTCACGGGGTGTTCCTGACGATGGGTGTGGTCGAGTCCTGCCGGCGGATCGCCGCGGGATCGATGGGCTGGAGTGAGGCGGCGGACGGGGTGAGCCGGCCGGTCGCGGCATCGAGTTGCACGAGCGCCTCGCGCTGGGCGAGCCAAGCGTCCCAGAAGCCGAACTCGGCATCGAGCAGCTGGTTGCGGAGGAGGAGGAGGGTCGAGAGGTCGATCTTGCCCGCGCCATACGCGGTCTCGAGGAGCGCGGCGTTCTCATGCGCCCGCGCGAGGACCTCGAACTCATAGACCCGCGCCTCTTCCGCCGCGGCGCGATACGCCCGCTCGGCGACGGTCACATCGGTCTCGACACGCAGCAGCGCTGAGCGACGCGCGAACTGCGCTTGGTCCACGAGTGCGCGGCGCTGGTCGCCGAGTCCTTGGTTCCGATTGAAGAACGGAAGGGTCAGTCCGAAGGCAGGACCGAACTGCACCGAGCCGTCGTTCGGCGACCGGATCCCTCCCACGCCGATGCGCAAGTTCGGGAACGCCTCCCGCCGGCCGAGTGCGCGCAGCGTCTCCGCCTCCCGCACCGCCTCTCCGGTCGCGGCGAGATCGGGACGACCGACGAGCGCGAGCGCGAGGAGGGAGTCGCCGGACAGCGCGTCGATGTCCGTGAGCAACGCGGCGGTCGAGTCCGCCACCAAGCGGAGCGGTGTGTCGGCATCGAGCCCGACGAGCAGACGGAGCTCGAGTTCGGCGCTCACCGCGGCGCGGCGCGCGCTCAGCACGCGGCCGCGTGCGCGTCCGGCCTCGATCTCGGCGAGATTCGCCTCGAGTCGGCTGATCTCGCCTTCACGTACCTGGATCCGCACCGCGGCGAGCAATCGCTCCACGAGCGCGAGTGCCTCCGCTGCTACCTCGAGCCGACGATCGGCGGCGACCGCGCGATAGAAACCGGCGCTCGCCTCGGCGATCGTGAGGCGGGCCGCATCCTGCACGTCGAACGCGGTGCGCCCGAGCCCGATCCGCGCGGCATCGATACGCAAGCCGCGCTGCCCTGCGAACTCGATCTCCTGCAGCACCGTCAACTCCAGTTGGTCGGCGGCGCTCCCGAGCGCTCCTCCGGCGGACTGTACCGCCAGCTCGGGATTCGATCGCAGCACGCGCGTCTGGCGCAGCGCGCCGCGCGCGATCGCCGTCTCCTGGCGAACGCCGAGGAGTGTGGGACTTCGTCCGATAGCGAGCCGTTGGATATCGTCGAGGGCGAGGACGAGTGTGTCGGCGCGCGCCGACGCCGCGGGGGACTGTGCGTTCGCCGACCGCGTGACGATCGTTCCGCCAAGCAGGGAGAGCAGCGTCAGAGACGCTGAGAAGAACGGGATCGAGGGGATTCCACGGGACACGTGCGTGAGTCTCCGAAGGATCTCATCGCACGCCACGCTCGAGTGCGTCGGACGCAACGGCGCGCGTTCCGCGATGCGGAGCGGCACCATCGCGCCTGAGCGCGGTGTCGAACGGGTCGGCCGACGAGATCTGTTGGGGCCCGCCGATGGCGGGCACGCAGCGCGAGTTCGAACGCCTCAGCCGTCGTGGCTGGGGGTCAGCGCCGCGGGAGACTCAGCCGATGGGCGGTCGGAGCTGCGGTTGGGCGTCCCAACTCGCGGGAATACGCTTTCGCAACGCAATCGGCGATTCGTGCTCTGCGGAGGCACAGCCGTTCAACGCTTCGTCCTTATGGAACCAACCGCTGTGCACGTGCGCGTGATGGCACGTGTGCCGGTCGTGTCCCGCGTCATCAGGCGCACGCTCGCCCGGATGATCGTCCGCGTGGTTCATCGAGCCGCCCTCGCGATCTCCGTGCGCAACGTGCGTCGCGTTGTGTCGCGCAGCACCCTCGATTCGCGTCAGCTCCTCGTGCGTCGCGTCGCCGTCGTGGACGTCCGCAAGCATAGATTCGGTCGTGAGGAGACCGAAGGAAAGGGTGATCACGAGCGCAGAAAGGCCGCGCAAACTACGGAGACGAAAATGATGCATCGAACCGTAAGCTACGTTACCCGAGGCCGTGGCGCTAGCCCTGCCCAGTGAGCCGTCGATGGCAGAACGCGCGACGGTCGAGCAAGAGTGGCAATCGTGTGATGGTCCGTGAGTCGCCCGCCACGGACTTTGCGTAGTCGCGTATGATTCGTTCGAAACGCGAACTGCGAGCGGTGCTCGGTCGGCATAACGTCGAGTTGTGCTGTGGACGCTCCAATAATGCGGCCGCGGAGCGGCCGCCATCAATAGCGCGGCCATCTGCACCAACTTTCGTTAGCCAGCGGCGCGTCGCAGCCGACGAGTCGACGTCGGGGTCTGTGTTTCATCTCCGCGCTCATGCTGCAGCGCGTCGATAAGCGGACATCGCACGTTGCCCGTGGCCTCGCAGCATTCTTCCACGAGCTCGCCCAACACCGCCTCGATGCGCTGAAGGTCGACCAGCTTCGTCCGCACTCCGGCGAGCTTCTCTTCCGCGACGGTGCGTGCTTCGTTGCAGTGCGTTCCATCCTCCAAGCGGAGCAGGCCCGCGATCTCGTCCAGACTGAAGCCCAGGCCTTGCGCCGACCTCACGAAGCGCACTCGAGAGACGTCCTCCGCGTGGTAGCGGCGTATCCGCCCGAACAATCGCGATGGCTCGCGAATGAGTCCGCGGCGTTGGTAGAACCGGATCGTTTCCACGCTTACGCCGGCAGATGCCGCGAAGGCGCCGATGGTGAACTCCTGCACGGGCATACGGCCTCCTCTTGACTCCGTACTTCGGTACGGTTGTAAGGTTAACAGGTATGGATACCCTCGGAAAGCCAGAATCGACCGGGACTGCATCGTCTGGACGCGGCGCTCTCCTCGCGGGCGGAGTCGCCGCCCTGCTCGCATCCGCCTGCTGCCTCGGTCCGCTGGTGCTACTCATGCTCGGTGTCAGCGGCGCCTGGATCGGGAATCTCACGGCGCTCGAACCGTTTCGGCCAGTCTTCATCGGGGTCGCGCTTCTGGCCGTGTATTTTGCGCACCGTAGAATCTTCCCCCCCGCCGGCGAGTGCTTGCCCGGAGAGATCTGCGCGGTCCCGGCGGTCAGCCGGACGTACAAGGTCCTCTTCTGGGCCGTGGTGGCCTTGCTCGGTGTTGCGCTCGTCTTTCCGTATGTCGCCCCCTTCTTCTACTGAGTGGAGAACCCCATGCGATTCCTTCGTTCCGCCGCAATTGCCCTGCTGGTCCTGGTGACCGCCGCTTGGATCACGCCGAAGACGATTACGCTCTCGATCCCTGGCATGACGTGCGCAACGTGTCCGATCACGATCAAGGCGGCGCTGAAGAAGGTCCCCGGCGTGACGGACGTGACGGTGAGCTATGAGAAGCTCGAAGCGGTCGTCACGTTCGATGACGCGCTGACCAACACCGACGCGTTGATCAAGGCGACGACCGATGCGGGTTATCCGTCGACGGTCAAGCCCGCCACGCCCGCCAGAAACGGGTCTCGATGAAGGCCGAGGGCCAGTCGGCGCTCTCGTCCTGCTGTGCCGAGAGCACCTCGCCGGGTTCCCCCACGAACGGGGACTTGCCTGCCACGCGTCCCGGATCTCCGGTGCGAGTGGCGGTCATCGGCAGCGGCGGAGGCGCGATGGCCGCGGCACTCAAGGCGGCGGAACTCGGCGCGCAAGTCACTCTCGTAGAGCACGGGGTCATCGGCGGCACCTGTGTCAACATCGGGTGTGTCCCTTCTAAGATTCTCGTCCGCGCGGCGCACGTCGCGCATCTTCGCCGGAGCAGTCCGTTCGATCTCGGCCTTAGCGCCACGGCGCCGATCGTCCGACGCCCACTACTGCTCCGCCAGCAGCGGGCACGCGTCAACGAGCTACGGCATGCCAAGTATGAGAACATCCTCGCCGAAAACGCGTCGATCACGGTTGTGCATGGTACGGCAGTCTTTCGGGACGCAGCGTCGCTGTCGGTCGCACTTGCGGACGGCGGAGAACAGCTCGTCCATTTCGATCGCTGCGTGATCGCAACTGGCGCCAGTCCCGCGGTCCCCCCGATTTCAGGCCTCAGAGAAACGCCGTACTGGAACTCAACCGACGCGCTGGCCAGTGACGACATCCCACCTCGGCTCGCCGTGATCGGCTCGTCGGCGGTCGCGGTCGAACTGGCACAGGCGTTCGCGCGGCTCGGCAGTCAGGTGGCGATTCTGGCCCGGAGCACACTTCTCTTCCGCGAGGATCCCATCCTCGGTGAGGAGTTGACGGCGGCCTTCCGCGCAGAGGGGATCGACGTCCGCACCCAGACAGAGGTCCACCAAGCATCGTTTCACGATGGGCTTTTCCGGCTCGAGACGGACGCGGGATTCGTTGAGGCGGAGCAGCTCCTGGTCGCGACTGGTCGCACACCGAATACCACGGGCCTTGGCCTCGAACGGCTCGGCCTCGTCCCCGACACACGCGGGGCAATCGTGGTTGACGACCAGATGCGCACGAGCACCCCGAACGTCTACGCGGTCGGAGATTGTACGACGCAGCCGCAGTTCGTCTACGTCGCCGCGGCTGCCGGCACGCGCGCGGCAGTGAACCTGATGGGCGGACAGCGCACGCTGGATCTGTCGAGCATGCCGGCCGTGATCTTCACGGACCCGCAGGTCGCCACTGTGGGCATCTCGGAGGAAGAGGCGCGACTGCGCGGCGTCGAGACAGATAGCAGGACGCTCTCGCTCGAACATGTACCACGTGCACTGGTCAACTTCGAAACACGTGGAGCAATCAAGCTCGTGGCGGAGGCCGGTACCGGTCGGCTGCTCGGAGTGCAGGCGATCTCGTCTGAAGCGGGGGAGATCATTCAGACAGCCGCGCTCGCTATCCGTGCCCGTATGACTGTGAACGATCTCGCCGACCAGCTCTTTCCGTATCTCACAATGGTCGAGGGGCTCAAGCTGGCGGCACAGACGTTCACCAAGGACGTCTCTCAGCTGTCCTGCTGCGCGGGCTAGCGTAGGCGCACGAGACGAATCGCGCGGTGCGCGGCCTGCCCGAGATCGGATGGATCGCTTTCAGGGTCGGTGCCGGTCATTGTCTGGCTAACGTGAGCTTCTGCTGCGGACACTCCAATAGAACGCGCGGGCGCAGCCCGCGCTACCGAAAAGTGGCCGTCGGCAGCAAGCGTCGTTATACCGGCCCCGTCGGTGCCGAGAGCCGTTTGTGCCAGTAGTCGGGCTCGCGCCGGCCGTGCGCGACGGCCACGATGAACAAGGTGTCGTCCACTACGAGATAGGCGAGGGCGTACGGGAACGTGCGGGGGAAGAGCCGACGAACCCCTGGCACGGAGTAGGGCGATCCCATCTGGGGGAACGCGCGCGCGAGCTCGACCAGCTCGCGCACCTCTCGGGCCATCGCGCGCCCCAGCCCGTCGCGCTCTGCCTCGTACTCAGCGACCGCGGCGCGGAACTCGATTCGGGCTTCGGGATGGAAAACGACCGACCGCAGCACGGCCGGGCTTATCGGTCGAGTACTTCCGCGAATACTTGCTCCGCGGGGATGCCGGCCACGGTCCCGCTGCGCAACTCGTCCACGCGGCGCGCGATCTCTGCTTCCCAAGCGGCCTCGACCTCGGCAGGCGAGGCCGCGGCCTCTTCCGCGTGGAGGCTCGCGAGCAGCACCTGTGCCAGCCGCGCACGGTCGGCCTTCGGCAGGTGCAGGAGTTCGCGTTCTAGGGTATCGGGGGAGCGCACCATAGGTCTCGTCCGGTGTCGAGGCGTCGAATCAAGATAGCCCAATAGCTGTCCGCTTGCACGGCTCGGTATAACGTGTGCTTCTGCTGCAGCCGCTTCCATAAAAAGCAGTTGTGGGGCAGCCGCAGGCTGTCCCATGCATCATAACGCGGCTGCCCCACAACTGCCTCACTAGCCGCGGCTGTCGGCAGCAAGCGTCGTTATGTTGCCCCTCGGCGTGGCGCGCGAGGGGCACGGCGAGTGTAGAGCAGGGAGAGGCCCACTCGCGGGCGCATTTCCTGCCGACAAAGCCTTCGGGTCTCGCGCTCAACCCAGAAGGTGACCGGCATTCCCATGTACTCAGCGTCTACGCGCCAGCACTCCCACTCGTCGATCCGCTCTTCGCGCACAACGCGGGCGGTCATCGGAACGACCACGCGGCTCGAGGCGACGAAGGCGGGAACGGTTGCGCTCCAACCATCGTCGAGCTCGGAGGCGCGAATCACGACGTCGAAGCTCGAAGCGGCGTACACCTGCGGAGGGACCGCAACGTCGATGCGCAACGAGTCGCCGTTCGGCTGCCGGATCCACCCTGACGCGCGATCCGGTCCATACTCGACCTTCTCGATGGCGCGCGTCGAGTAGCTCGCGGTACGCACCGGTCGGAGCGTTGCCGCGTCGTCGATGATGGTATCGCGGGTGCCGCCGCTCAAGCGGCTGTCGCTCGAGTAGATCCGTCGGATCACCGCGCGCCCATTCAGGGAGACGCGTTCGATGACATCCACGACGGTACCGATGAAGGTGGTGTCGGCGCCCTGCACCAAGTACTGGTACAGGGTGTCGGTGCCAGCCTGCAGCAAGTCAGGGTACGGGCGGGCTGCCTGCTGTGCGTGCGCGGCGCCGTTGACGAGTCCGAGCACGAAGAGCGCGGCCAGAGCATGTCGCATTCAGGAATCTCCGATGCGTATGAACGCGCGGGTCAACATAACGTGTGCTTCTGCTGTGAACGCTCCAATAAGAAGGGTTTGGCGGGGCCGCCGCAACCAGCCCAGGGCATCACGGCGGCCCCGCCAAACCCACTCCGCACCGCGTTCATCGGCAGCAAGCGTCGTTATACTGCGCGCGCTAGTCACGGCGTCTCATCTGCTCGGCTTCAATCAGCCGGAGCGGGGTTGATGATGTGAAGTTTAGCGAGCCGGTGTACCCTCGCGGCATAACGCGCACCCACTCGTCAGCAAGCTCATCCGCGCTGAACTGCCACGGCAGCTCTGGCTGAGCATTCGGAGGATCGTCACTGAGCTCGCTAACGGATGCCGTCCACACTAAGTAGTCGTTCGCAAAGATGTCAATCCGACCAACGCGTTCCCAAAGCTTGCGATTCATAAAGAAAGCAAATGAAGCTTCGTCCAAATCAGCAAGTCGAGAGAGCTGACTGTCGTCGAGCCACGCACTTACTCCGCCGTGCGATGCGATGATTCGGAACGGGTCTGGCCACGTTGAGGCGAAGGTGCCAAGCGGCGTGGCGGCGTCCTCATGCCAGAACGCACCGCCAACGCACGGACCTTGACCGCAGCTGGGCAGCGAGCGATCTGGTGAATTGTTGCACACCGCGAGGTTCCACCGATTGCGGCGCAGGTCGCCAGTGAAGCGCGAGATGTGCAGCATGGCCCGAACATGTGGCAGGTCGGATATGGGCGTGGCGGAAGCAAGGACGATGTGGAACGCCAACTGCGTCAGTGGGCGCTGTGACTCCTGCAAGAACTCAATACGACGCAGGCGCTCATCAACCTTCGTGAACGACCTCGTGACCATTGCCTCAAGGTCTGATCCCCAGCGTGAGAAGAATGCAGCCTGCTCGGGTGCGCTCAGCGGAATCTGCAGGAACTGGTATCTCGCGGCTAAACCTTCGACGCCATCGAGAAGCACCCGCATACGCTCGCGGTCATATAACTCAAGCTGTGCGGTGGTCTTCGTCCTGGCGAGTTCCTCGAGCTTCTGTCTCTGACCGACCGTCAGCCGTACGTTCGTGAAGAACGCAAAGGCGACTAAGCGCGGTTCATTCGTCAGTGCGCTGGAGAGGTCGTCAGCAAGCTTCGACTTCACCCAACGAAAATCTGTCGAAGAATCGCTCGGCGAGTTGCGAAACCCGATCCCACCGCGAGCGGGGCCGATATTGTCGAAACGCGCTTCGAGGTCGCGCCCACCATCAGGGCCGCCCTTTGGCTGAACGGGCTTGATCTGTGTGAACCGACGATCGAGCGAAAGCAAGTGGAGGCAAAGACGCTCGCGGGCCGGCTGATTGCCATCCAGCCAACTACGGAGGCGCTCCTCGGTGTCGCGTGCATCATGGGACATTAGCCGGGCGGGTCACCAAGTAATCGTGGTCAGTATAACGTGAGCTTCTGCTGCAGCTGCTTCAATAAGATGCAGTTGTGGGGCGGCCGCTAGGCCGTCCCATGCCCTACAGGGTGGCCGCCCCACAACTGCTTCCCTAGCCGCAGCTGTCGGCAGCAAGCGTCGTTATCGCGCGCGGCGTCGGCGCGCGCGGCGGAGCGCACAAACCGCGCGGGATGCGTAGGCGATGCCCGTCGAGCGGCCTGGGCCGTCCGCCAGGATCCGACCGTAGGTCGCGAAGTCTGGCGGGACACCCACGCGCAGCACCGTTCGGAGCGGACCCCAAACGCACCATCGCTGAACCCGCGGATCACCACGCACTGCTCGCGACGCGAATGCTGCGAATCGCCTGTCCCCCGGCACAAGTCGCGATAACGTGTGCTTCTGCTGCAAGCGCTCCAATAGAATGCGGTTGTGGGGCCGCTGCAGACCTTACATATAGTGGAGCAGCGGCCCCACAACCGCTACCGCACCCGCGCTTGTCGGCAGCAAGCGTCGTTAGGCTGCCGCGCGCCGCAGGTCAACGGGCAGTCATATGGGCGGACTATCAGACCAGAGCCAGGCGCCGCGCGACGCGACTCCACGTCTCATACATGGAATCGCTCGCCCACGCTTCAGCTACCAGTTGTGCACCAGCGACAGTGTACCGCACACCATCTTCGCTCGCATCCAGGAAGCCGTGTTCGCATAGCCACGCAATGCTGTCGTGCAGCTCACGCTCCGAGGGCGACGACTTGTTCAGCATCTCCGCTCGCGCTCGGACCGTCTGGATCGGCGCGCCCGCCGTCGGGACTGCGAGCAGGATCCACGCGTAAGTGGTGTGAGGGTCCATTCGTGGTGGTCAGCCTAACGTTGGCTTCTGCTGCGGCCACTCCATAAGATGCGGCCGCGCAGCGGCCGCTTCAATAACGTGGCCGTCAGCAGCAAGCTTCGTTATGCGGAGGCCTAGGCCGCGTCGCGAGTCGGGACCATCAGGCTGGCCGATAGAGTTCGCAGCGGACGCGCGCCGATCCGCTCACACGGACCACCCAAGAGAGCGGTTGGGGACCCGCGCCTGCCGGGTCTGCCGCATTGCGAAGCATCGGGAGCTCCGTGAGCTCGGATCCTTCCGCATAACGTATGCTTCTGCTGCGGACACTCCAATAGACTGCGCGGGCGCAGCCCGCGCTACCATAGCGTGGCCGTCGGCAGCAAGCGTCGTTATCTGGCCGCGGGAAGGTCCCAAGCAGTTGGCGCGAGACCGGGCAGGAGCACGTCCACCGCGACGTGGCTGATATCGCCGAGGCCTAGGTCGATCTTGGCCTGCGTCAACGCGCTTTTCCACGTCGCTGCGTCCGTCGGATTCTTCGTGGGGTCGTCCACGAAGCAGAGGTTCACGAGCCAAGCCTCCACACCACGCTCGCGAAGGAAGCGGACGTGCGCCAAGCGATTGGCGTACTGGTAGAGTTCGCCCTTCCAGTCGGCTTCCCTCGGAACGCCGAGCCATGCCTTCGTCCCGTCCAAGGCCGCGTCGATCAGCTCGATGGAACGAGGGTCCTTCGCCTGGCATCCACTCCCGCGCATCTCCGCAGGGTAGCTCTTTCCCTCGACGAGTAGGACCGCGCCACTTTGCCGCAAGCGCGCGAGACCATCCCAGCGCGGACCGCTCCCCGGCCAGAAGCTTCGGAGCGCAGCGGCATGTGCGCCAAGGCCTAGGGCGTTGATGAACGCCTCATCCAGCAGCTCCTCGAACTTCTTGTTCTCGGCCGGGGCAATCCAATCGAGTTGCTCGCCGGCCCGATTGATCGCGCCAGCGAGTGCGGCCTCGAGCGTCGGAAGCAGGCGGGACGAGTAGAGCTGAACCTGCAGCTGGCTTCCAGCGAATGCACGGCCGCGGTCATCAACACGCGGCTTCGATCTCTTCGATTCTGAGGAAGTCATGACTGGTCCAGATAACGTGTGCTTCTGCTGCGGACACTCCAATAGAACGCGCGGGCGCAGCCCGCGCCATCCTCATCGTGGCCGTCAGCAGCAAGCGTCGTTAGGCTGCGGGCACGAGTGTGAGATCTAGCCGTGCCGCCGAGCGCGGTGCTCCGACGCGGAGCGTGATGGCGGCTGGCTCATATCCGGCCGCGCGGACCTCGACGATGACCAGCGCATCCTGGGGAAGCGCGCACGAGTGGTAGACCCCCGAGGGCCCCGCGACGGCTGACGCCTGCTGCCACGCATCAGGGGACCCGCCGGGCTCCCTCCAAAAGAAGCGAAGGTCTGCCAAGGGAACCGCCGACCCGTCGACGCCGCGAACCGCGCCGGAGAGGGATACGGTGCCTGGTGCTCGCGTGCATCCGGTCGCCGCGGAGTCGGCGAGGGCGGGGAGCGGCAGCAGCGCTCCATTTTCGAGCGCGTCGGGGACACCGGCCGTGAACAAGGCGCGTGCGTCCACCGCCAACTCCAGCACGGAGCCGTGCACGCGGATTACGGGCACGTGCCGAATGGTGATCTGATAATTCGAGCGCCCCCGTCGCTCCGACCAGGTGCCGAGCGCCGGCGCGCGGAGCATCCAGCGGCTGACGAACCACAGGCCGCGCTCGAGACGCGAGAACTCCAGCCAGCCTCCCGGGCTGAGGCGCACTTCGGACGCATTGAGCCCGGCGTACCCAAACTCCATCCGTCGCAGCTCCGACGTGCGGCGATCAATCCAGAGCGTGCCCTCGAGCTGGGTGATCGGCCGCCAGCGTGCCGGGCGGAAGCCGACGCCGATCCAGTCGCGGCGCTCGGTCGGCGACTCGACGAGACGAAGGCAGTACTCGTCAAGGAATCGGTCGTCGAGGAACAGGTCGACGCTCGGCACGCGATACTCCACGGCCACGGCGTTCTTCGCGTAGTGATTGAATGGATCGAGGATTCGCGTGACAAATCCAAACTCGAGCAACGAGTCGACGGGTGCGGTGCGGTATGGGCGGAGGGCGTCGGTGACGTACTCGCGGTGCTCAACCTCCATGACCTCGTCATCCCAAGGCGACAGGACCTCCTCGCTCAGACGAACGCGTGTCCGCACGGGACCATCGGGCGCGATGAGCTGCGAAGCGGCCAGGGCGGTCCGCGCCTCGTGGAAGACCGAGGCGACCAGCGAGGCGGACTCCGGCCGGACGCGACAGCGCGTGTCGGCGGCGGTGCGGACGGCCGGTAGCGCGACGGGCGTCACGGGCAGCACGGCGTTGAGCTCCCGGCGCTCTCCCGCGGCTAGGCGAACGGTGCCGAGCACGTGCGGGGCAAATCCAATGCGGAGGGCCCGTATGACGACCGAATCGGCGGTGACGCGCAGCTGCCACGAGCCTCGCGCGCCGGTCACCGCTCGGGCCACCACCTGTCCATCGGCGACACGCTCCGCGATGACCAGCGTCCCCTGAGACGGCGCATCGATATCGGCGCGGCGCAAGACGCCGAACACTTCCTGCGCTCTGAGGACGGATCCGCTCAGCAGGACCAACAGCGCAACGGACAAGACTCTCGGCATCGACTTCACCGCGGAATGGGCAGGACTGTCTTGGTCAGCCTAACGTCTGCTTCTGCTGCGGACACTTCAATAGAACGCGCGGGCGCAGCCCGCGCCATCCTCATCGTGGCCGTCAGCAGCAAGCGTCGTTATGCGGCTATGTCGGTATTGACATATGTCAGTCGTGACATTAGCTTCCTCCAATGTCCCCTCACGACAAGCCGCTGGTCTGGCTGCACGGCGAGGTCAAGACGCCACCCTTCTCGGCTGCGGCGCGCCTCGAAGCGGGCGTTCTGCTGCGCATGCTCCAGCGGGGCGACCGGCTGGGGATGCCGGTCTCGCGCCCGATGCCGAGCGTCGGCCCGCGGTGCCACGAGCTGCGCATCGTGGATGAGAACGTGACGTGGCGCATCATGTATCGGTTGGACGAGGATGCCGTCGTGATCCTCGAAGTGTTCGCGAAGAAGACGGGGCAGACCCCGAAGCACGTGATTGACACCTGCAAGGCTCGGCTGAAGCGCTACGACAGCGTGTGAGGCCACGGGAGGAGCCGATGCGTAAGGAGAAGCGCCAGCGCCTGGAGGCGGCTGGCTGGAAGGTCGGAACCGCTCAGGATTTCCTGGGCCTGACGGACGAAGAGGCGACGCTCGTCGCGGTGCGAGCCGAACTGGCGCGCGTGCTCAAGGAGGCGCGCGTCGAGCGGCATTGGACGCAGGCGCAGCTCGCAAGCGCGCTGGGCTCGAGCCAGTCGCGGGTGGCGAAGATGGAGGCTGCGGACAAGTCGGTTTCGATTGACTTGCTCGTGCGGTCGCTGATCGTGTCCGGGGCGTCCGGCACGAAGATCGGCGAAGCGTTCGCGACGGTCGGCCGTAAGCGTCCCGCGCGCAAGTCCGCATAACGTGTGCTTCTGCTGCGGACACTCCAATTGAATGCGCGGGCGCAGCCCGCGCCATCAATAGCGTGACCGTCAGCAGCAAGCGTCGCTATCGCGCTTCGCCCGGGAGCCGCCTGGGGAAGCGCATCGTCCCGTGAAACACGGTCAGAATCTCGACGACGGCTTCGTGCCGCCGGTAGACGAGGCGATACGGGGGCAGCACGAGTTCCCGCAGGTCGGGAGCGCGACGCTCGGGTACCATTCGTCCGGAGTCAGGGAAGTGCCGTAACTGGCCGACGGACTCCCAGAGGCGGGCCGCCACCTCGCGCGCGACGGCAGGCGAGCTGAGGGCAATCTGCGCGTGGATGCCGCGGAGGTTCTCGAAGGCGTGCTCGGTCCAGCGGATTTCGATCACAGGCCGAGGCGCCGCTTGACCTCTTCATGGCTGATCGTCCGACCGGCGTCAGCGTCTGCGATGCCGCGTTCGATCTCGGCAAGGACGACGAGGCGCTCGATAGCATCCTCGACGGTGGCGTCATCAGGCAGCTGCTCAACGGCTTGACGCAGCAAGACTTTGGCGGTTGACTCGACCACGGCGCGCTCCTGGAGAGATACTGGAAATCTAGCCCCAGGAAGCCTGAGAACGCCACAGACCGTCGGTGGTCGCGATAACGTGTGCTTCTGCTGTGGACGCTCATATAAAAAGGGTTTGGCGGGGCCTCCGCAACAAGCCCGGGCCATAGCGGAGGCCCCGCCAAACCCATCCATAACTGCGGCCATCAGCAGCAAGCTGCGTTAGGCTGCGCCCGCACTACTTCTTCTTGGCGGCGCGCTTCTTCGGTCGTCCAGGGATACGATGAGGAACCGCAGATTCAGCCTGCTCTAGGCCCGCTCTCATCTTCTCGAACGCGTCCCGAGCTCCATCCTTTTTGCCCTGTGAGTATACGGCTTCAAGCACCTGCGAAAGCTTGACTCCCTTGTACAAGGTCATGTCTGCCATCACTTCCTCGAGAGCCGTGCTGACCTTTGCTCCCGAGTAAACCGTGATCCCGTTGCCATTCTCAAGGGGCACGATGGTCTTGCGCTGCTTGGCGCTCATCTTTTCTCCGAAAGGGACGTGACAAGGGTGCTGGACTCAAGGACGTGCATCAATGTGGCGCGGTCAGTTCCGCGGCAGGGAGCTACAGTGCTGCTGATTCGGCGCGTTCTGGAACGCCTTCTGGATTCTGCAGCAGAGACGCCGGCGATTGCCGTGCGTAGGTGACGGCCATGACAAGCATGCCAATACCCTGAAGCGCGCGCAGGACGTCGCCGTCAAAAATCGGTCGAATTGTGGCTACCGCACCCACGAGTCCGACAAAGCCCACGGTGACCCACTTTACCAGCGAATTGGCCGTGGGAGCGACCCGAAACGCCACGTAGCAGCACACGCCCCCGGTGACTGCACCGCTGACGAGCCAAGTGTACCAGTTTGGGCCTCCCGCGAACAACTCGCTTACAAAGGCAGTCAGCCCACCCGCTGCAAGACTCAGGGCAAGTGCGAGCGGAGCAAAGGCAATCCAGCGAAGTACGGTCAATATGTCCTCTCCGAGAATCTTGTTGAGTCGGCCTAACGTGTGCTTCTGCTGCGAGCGCTCCCATAAAATGCGGTTGTGGGGCCCCAGCAGACCTTGTTCTAAGATGAGGCTGGGGCCCCACAACCGCTACACCAGCTGCGCTCGTCGGCAGCAAGCGTCGTTATGTGGTCACGAGCTGAGGCAAACCACGTCGTAGCGCAGATGAATGATGACCGTGTCGCGATAGCCCGCGCGGAGCGGAATAGGCTCACCGCGAGGCACGTAGCCGAACCAGCGTGCGTGGACGTAGGCAACGAGCGGAGCAGGCGTGTCGAGCGTAAACCACCCCGTGCTGTCGACGGTGCCGGTCGCGATGAGAGTGGTCGGCAAGTCCTGATTGCCTCGGAAGACGCGCAACTGCGCGTCTACGAGCACCGAGTCGGTGGTGTCGGCCTTGACGCGCGCCTGGATGGCGAGACCGGCCTGCTGAGCGGTGGCGAGCGCCGGCTCCGGGCGCTCCGCCCGCCGGACGGCGACCTGCGCGAGCCAGTTCTCGCGCCGCGGACACTCACCGTGGAGCGAGCCGAGTACGGCGGGGGGTCGGGAGGCGCACCCAGTGACAAGCAGCGCGACGAGCGGCAGGAAATGCGTTCGCATGCTCCGGAGGTGGCCAGATCCACATAACGTGTGCTTCTGCTGCAGCCGCTCCAATAAGAAGGGTTGGGCGGGGCGTCCGCAACCGACCTAGGCCATCACGGACGCCCCGCCCAACCCACTCCGCACCCGCGGCTGTCGGCAGCAAGCGGCGTTATACCGGCCCATCCTAGCGTCGCGACCCGCGCGCGAAGCTGTCGGCGACGATGACGAGGTCGATGTTCGTGCGGACACCGAACAGGGTGCGGATGCGGCCCGTCGAGTCGGTGAGGATGTAGCCGACGTTGACGCTGTCCGCCGGCCGGATCCAAGTCCAAGTGCGGCCGCTCGACCGGAAGTGCAGCGTGTCCGCGATGCGGGTGTCCACCACCCAGCCGGAGTCCCGGAGGGCGGTCATGGCCCCGCTCAGGTGATAGCCAAAGTCATCGAGGATGGTCGCGAGGGCCTCGTCGCGCTCCAGCATCGAATCGGTGGCGAACGGATGAAAGCCGATGAGGGTGAGCTGGGCAACGTCGATCTGCAGCGAGTCGGGAACGGCCGAGGGGGCGGACGTGGATGGCGAGGAGCCGGCATCGGGCGTCGACGCTTCGGGCGCGGCACCACGATCACAGCCGACGAGCACCGCGACAAGTAGCGCGGCGACAATCCGTGAAAAGCCAGTCATATGCACAGCTCGGTATAACGTGTGCTTCTGCTGCAGCCGCTTCAATAAGAAGGGTTTGGCGGGGCGTCCGCAACCGAGCCTAGGTCATCACGGACGCCCCGCCAAACCCAATCCGCACCTGCGGCTGTCGGCAGCAAGCGTCGTTATCGCGCAGCGGGGGAGTCTCGTCGAGTGTGGTTAGACCGGCATCGGTCAGATCTTCTCGTCGCGCACTACGCCACGCCTGATAAGGGCTGCGAGGCCACCGAAGAGCAGAGTGGTGAAAATGCTCTCCGCGACAACGGTGCCCGTTTCGTAATCGGAGGCTGGAGCAGCCTGTACTAGTTGAATCGCCGCTATGAGGATGCCGGCGACTCCTGCGCCAAGAAAGGTCCGCGCGGAGCTAGAACGAGGCCAGCTGCCTACTGCGGCATATGCGAGTCCGGTTGCGCACGCGACGGCGAGATGGACGGCTGTGGCGACGCGCTCCGCAGCGGGCGTGCCGCCCAAGTACGCGAGCAGAAATAGCGCCGCGAGTACCGCGACGGCGCGACGTGTTCCACTGATCTCGGCAGGAGAAGCCATCTGTGAGCGGATGCTGGGGGAGTCGCGATAACGTCTGCTTCTGCTGCAGCTGCTCCAATAAGACGCAGTTGTGGGGCGGCCGCTAGGCCGTCCCATGCCCTACAGGGCGGCCGCCCCACAACTGCTTCCGCACCCGCAGCTGTCGGCAGCAAGCGGCGTTATCGCGCCGCGCGTCGATTGCGTCGGGGCCAGAACCGGAAGCCGAGGATCGCACCGGCGGCGCCCATGGCAATAAAGTGTCCGAGCGTCATCTCGTCGCCGCGCCACCAGAAGTAGACGGCGGCCAGGCCGGCGACGAGGAACGGCCCGAGGATGAACTGGTGCAGGACGCTCGCGACCATCTGATCCTCAGCGGCGATGCTGTCACCCGTCATCTCCGTCAGGCTCGCGCGCATCCGGCGCGCTTGCTGCGCGCGCTCACTGCGCTGTGCGAGGCGACTCTTCATCGGCGAAATCCTCTGGGACCGAAAGCGGCTAGCGTGCGTCGGGCGAGGTGAGGGCATCGCGCCGCCGATGGGCGTAGCGCAGGGACTCGAGCCCGGCGGCGGCCGCGAGCAGGACGACCATGTAGCGCGGCCCCTCGATGAGCGCCACGACCAAGCTGATCAGGGACAGCGCGAGCGCACGGAACAGCGGCGGACGCGCCGCGTATCCATCCCGAGCGAGCATTTCCTCAGACATAGCTCTCATCCGGTCCGATGTGTATGAGTCGCGATAACGTCAGCTTCTGCTGTGAACGCTTCAATAAGAAGCAGTTGTGGGGCGGCCGCTAGGCCGTCCCATGCCCTACAGGGCGGCCGTCCCACAACTGCATCCACATCGCGTTCATCAGCAGCAAGCTTCGTTATACGCCCGCGCGCTCAGCGGAGTCGAACCAATGCGGGTATTCAGCACCGCTGGTGATGCGCGCCACGTTCACGTGCCAGTCGTTGCCCGTCCACCGGACATGCGCGGAGTACGCCTCGTTGCCGGTGGCCTTGACGAATGCGCGCAGGAAGCGGAGGTCGTGGTCGCGTTTGAGTGACTCACGCCGAGCCGCCTTCGCGCGCCCGCCTTTCCACTCGATAACGGCAATCGGGTCATTCGCGAGACGGCCGGTCGCATCCCAGGCTGTCATCCCAGCCTCCTTCCAAATCAGGAGGTCCTTACGTACGTCCCGCTTGGCACGCCCGGACTTCGCCGCGTTCACGCGCTGGGGAACGGCGCACTCAATGGCGATCTGGCGTTGGCTGAAAAGCGGCGCACCGTCGGCCACCACGTCAGCGAGCGGCCCAAACGCGAACAGACTGACCAGCTCGTTCTCCCTCGCCCAAGGTGCTTCGCGAGCAAGGTCTTGGGAGAAGCGCGCGAATGCGTCCTGCAGTTGGTGCTCGAGAGTAGGCAAGGCCGTCCTAGGTGCGTATAACGTGTGCTTCTGCTGTGGACGCTCCAATAAGAGGCCTGGGCCCTGCGGCCGCTAGGCCGCTTCGGCCCAGGCCATCCCTAGCTGCGGCCATCGGCAGCAAGCGTCGTTATGCCTCCGTGCGGTCGATCTCGCGGTGCTCACGCTCTCGCGCGTCGCGGCGCCAGTCGGAGGCCATCAAGTATCCGACCACGCCACTGCTCGCCGCACCGACGTATCGCCAACTGGGGCCGCTGTTGACCACGACTCCGAGGTCCGTCAGGAGCGCGTCGACGCCGAGGTAGCCGAATGCGATCGCGACGCCGAAGGCGAATGGTACACGTCGCCAGAGACGGACGGCCATTGCGGAGGGGGACTCGCGCTCGTTCATATCGGTATCCTGCGCGAAAAGTGGAAAGGCAGGCATAACGTATGCTTCTGCTGTGGACGCTCCAATAAGAGGGTTGGGCGGGGCGTCCGCAACCAAGCCCAGGCCACCACGGACGCCCCGCCCAACCCAATCCGCACCCGCGGCCATCGGCAGCAAGCGTCGTTATCTGGCGGCGCGCCGATCCTCGCCCGCTACCCGAGGGGCTTCGTGAACTTGCACTTGGGATAGTTGGAACAGCCGAGGAACTGCGAGCCAGCTCCGGATCCGCGCCGCGCGGTCCGGACGCGCAGCTCCCCACCGCACTTGGGACACTCGGTGTCGCTTGCATAGCGCTCACGCACCGATCGTGCATGCTGCCGACCGGCAAGCCAGCCACGCTCGCCGCGAGATTCGAGTGTCGTGACCATGCGAACGACTGCCGCATCGTCGAGCAGGACATCCTGGTGCGATGCAACCCAGCTGCGGTACCGATGCAGCAGCACGCCTGGCGGAACCGCCGTCTTGAAGCGGAATGAGCCGCGGAAGACCACGATACCGTGCAGCGCGTGCTGGCTGACGTGCAGAAGCTCCTCGACGGCCTTGAGATGCCCGAAGTTCTGGTGCAAGGGATTCTGGAACCGGTACTGCTGCCTGAAGTGCACGGCCGTCCAGAACGAATCGTTCGCGTTGCCGAGAATCCAACCGGAGTAGTCCTTCAGCTCCACGACAAACACGCCGAAGCGCGACACGATGAGGTGGTCAACCTCTGTCGTGCCGCGCGTGGTCGGAATGACGATGTTGTGGAAGTGGTGGTACTCGCGCCGAGGCAGCTGGAACGGCCCGTCGCTTACGTACGACCAGAAGCGAGTGAGAATCCCCATGTGAGATTAGGCTGATCTCTCCCTCGTCCAGATAACGTGTGCTTCTGCTGTGGACGCTCATATAAAAAGGGTTTGGCGGGGCCTCCGCTACTAGCCTAGGTCATCACGGAGGCCCCGCCAAACCCATCCTTAGCCGCGGCCATCGGCAGCAAGCGTCGTTATGCCGCACCCATCCGACGCGCCCACTCGATCGCCGCTTCGTGCGAATCGTCGTCTGGCGCGACAAACTCGTGCCACTCGCCAAGGGCGTCACCAAACTCAAATCGAGCTTGATGTTCGGCGTCACCTCTCGACTGGTGCCACGTGTCGCCTGCGAACGTGCCGTCGAGTGTGTAGCGATAGAGTTGGCAATAGCCCAAGTCTTCTACCTCGAGCAGCACGAGCTGGGCAGGAGGCATCAACTGCTCGACCCCTGCGTCGCCGACACGGAGCGTATGGCGCGTGTTCGGGGGTAGCGTAAGCGGCCCAATCAGCGCGACGAACGAGCTTGGCATACTCCTAGTGCGCAGCGTGTCGGCATAACGTGTGCTTCTGCTGTGGACGCTCATATAAATAGGGTTGGGCGGGGTCGCCGCAACCAAGCCTAGGCCATCACGGCGACCCCGCCCAACCCAATCCGCACCCGCGGCCATCGGCAGCAAGCGTCGTTATGTTGCGCCCGTGCTGGCGCGCGCTCCTCGCCGCGCCTGTGCGGTGGCTCGCAACCCGTCTATGCAGCCGACCAAGCCGTCCCACGCATCTGCGAGCGGTGGCCGATCGCGCGGATCGTCGAGGCCGAGCTCTGTGAGCGTGAACGCGCGCTTGCCATAGTTGCACGACCAGCAGCAGGCGACCAGGTTCTGCTCGTCATTCGGACCGCCAAGTGCGAGCGGCACGACGTGGTCGAAGTTCGCGCGAAACGCGATGACGGCACCGTGCTTGGCGGCGTTCCCGCTTCCCTCGGCCCGGAAGACGTCGGGTCCGAGTGCGCGACTCAGCCACCGAAATACAGCGATGGGCACGACGGGAAGGGCACAGTAGCGGCAGCGGAATCTGTCACGCTCGAGGATGGCGCGCAGTCTCGGGGAGGCAGGCATCCGCACGCGAATCCCGCGCGCCGTTCGAGGCGCGAGTGTCGCGTTACGAACCCGAAAGAAGCCAGAGCGCTGCCCGTGCTCGACGTACCACTCCGCTAACGCTTCGCCGCGAAGCTTTGTGAGGAGCTGAGCGCTCTGCGAAACGTCGCCGCGGGACGCCGCGTGGACCACGCGATGGAGTGTTTCGATTTCGCGGCGAAACCAGTCGGGCGGGGGCAGGGGCGCCTGCCGACTCCATCGGCTGCTATCTGCGCCGAGTTCGGTGCATTCAGGTCCACGGCACATGATGGGCGGGCTGTCGTGACTGAAAGAACACGCGCGTCAACATAACGTGTGCTTCTGCTGCAGCCGCTCCAATAAGAAGGGTTGGGCGGGGCGGCCGCAACCGAGCCTAGGGCATCCCGGACGCCCCGCCCAACCCGTTCCGCACCTGCGGCTGTCGGCAGCAAGCGGCGTTAGCAGGCGCGCGCGCCTAGCGCTGGAGCCGGAAGAGGAACGGTTGGACGACGCGGGTGCAGGTGGCCATGCCGGTCGGGGACCACGGGCGGAAGCGGATGCGCGGGAGCGCCTCCTGGACAGCCCGCAGAAAGAGCCGGTGCGTTGCGCGGAGCGGGAAGGCCGAGGCGGTGTCGATCTGGCCGAGGGTGTCGATGGCGAAGGTATAGTGCACGGCCCCCTCGACGCCCTCGCGCTGGAGCGCGCGGGGATACCGTGGACCGGGCGAGCCCGGTGCCAGGCCGATGGGTGTGATGGAATCGCCCGGCAGGGTGTCGGTGAAGATCCGCGGGTCGGGCGTGAGGGTGATGCGATACTCCCGGCTGAAGAACGTCGCCGCGCCCGTGCGCTCCGGGGCGGTCTGCACATCCACGACGGGCGGGCTGGAGATGCGGAGCCGAAAGTCCGCGTGCTCCGGCACGGCGAACTCGAAGAGTCCGCCGAACCCCGAGTACGTGGAGTCGCGCGCGACACCGGCGCTATCGAGCAGTGTGACGTGGAGGCAGAACATGGGCCGACCGCTCGACACCTCGACGAGGCGCCCGCTGAGCGTCGCCTGCGCGGCAAGCGTCGTCGGCAGTGCGAGCAGCAGGAGAACCGTGAAAATGAGTCGAGGCATGTCCTGTCCTGCTAACGTTTGCTTCTGCTGCGAGCGCTCCCATAGTTGGTATGAAGCGGCGGCTGGACCTCCGCCCATCGCGGGGTGCAAGGTTCTGCCCCATACCATCTACCGTGCTCACCGTCTCGCGACGGGGCACACTGCGGAGGCCAGCCGCCATGGATATGATAGGGATTGATCTCCACAAGCGCGAGAGCCAACTCTGCATCCTCGACGCGGAGGGGCACGCGACGGAGCGGCGCATCGTCACGAGCCGTGACCGCTTCACGGCGGTGCTGGGGTCGCGTCCGCCCGCGCGGATCCTCGTCGAGGCGTCGACCGAGAGCGAATGGGTCGCGTGTCACCTGGAGGCGCTCGGCCACGCGGTGATTGTCGCCGACCCGAACTTCGCGCCGATGTACGCCACGCGGAGTCGGCGCGTGAAGACGGACAGGCGCGATGCGCGCACCCTCGCCGACGCGCTCCGGCTCGGCGCCTATCGGCCAGCGCACCGCGTGTCGGCCGCGCGCCGCCACGTGCGCGCCGAGCTGGCGGTGCGCGAGGCGCTGGTCCGCACGCGCACGCGGTGCATCGCGCTCGCCAAGGCGCTCGTGCGCCGCGACGGCCTGCGCGTGCCGAGCAGCACGGCCGCGAACTTCGTCGAGCGACTCACGGCGCTCCCCCTCGGGTCGACGCTGGCGGCCGAGCTCGCGCCGTTGATCGCGGTCCTCGGCCCGCTGAACGTCCAGATCGAGGCCGCGGACGCGCGCATCGCGGCACTGGGGCGCACGGACCCGATCGTGGCGCTGCTGCAGACGGCCCCCTCCATCGGGCCGGTGACCTCGAGCGGCCTCGTCGCGATTGCGGATGACGTCGGCCGGTTCCCGTCGGCGCACCAGTTCGAGGCCTTCCTCGGGCTGGTGCCCGGGGAGCGGAGCTCAGGCGAGAAGCGCCGGGTCGGGCACATCACGAAGGCGGGCAACCGCCGCGCGCGCTATCTCCTGGTCGAGGCGGCGTGGCGCATCCTCCGCTCGAAGGCGGCCGACACCGCGGTGCTGCGCGCGTGGGCGCAGCGCATCCTGCATCGGCGGGGCAAGAAGATCGCGGCGGTCGCGCTGGCGCGGCGGCTCGCGGGCATCCTGTATGCGATGTGGCGGGATCAGCGGGCGTATGACGCGGGCCAGCTGCGGATGCCGCCGAGCGAGCCGGTGCACGCCGCGTAAGCACCGCGGGCATGCAGGACCTGCGTAGGATCGAGATGACTGAATCGGGCGTGGTGAGCGCGACGCATTTTATGGCCGCTGGTGAGAGCCGACCCATAGTTGGCGCCACCACTCCTTCGCAGACCCCAATGCGCCGAGGCCGCGGGCCTCACGAGTGAGCGCGAACAGAAGGATGAGCAGCACCTCGAGCCGCGCGGGCACAATCGAGAGTTGCAACAGCGTCAGCACATCTGGGGCTTGACGCGGGCCGCCGCTTCACAGAAAAATGCGGTTGTGGGGCCTCGCCAAACCTTACAGAAGATGAAGGCGAGGCCCCACAACCGCTACCGCCCCCGCGCTCGTCGGCAGCAAGCGTCGTTATACCGTTACGCGCGATACCGTAGCCCCCGTGCGGTTTGTGCGACGATTATTGGAAGACGCCTCGAAACGAGTGACCCAAGGAGGAACTGTGCGCTCATCGATGACTTCATCCGCCAGTCTCGCACTCGTGAGTGTGCTCAGCCTCGCAAGCGGTTCACTGGCAGCGCAGCCGAGCGCGCCGGATCCTGCGCGCGTCGCGACGACGATATACGTGGGGATGGGGGAGTTCGCGACGCCGCTCGATCCTTTTGACGGCAGCACGTCGGTGCGCGTGCCGCTGCTCGGTGCCTCGCTTCAGTTCGGCGGCGGACGGCGACTCCGGCTCGGCGTCTCGGCTGGGGCCGGAGCATTGCCAGGCGGAACCGCGGGTGGCAGCACGTCGTCGGGCATCTATGGTGAAGCGGCGGCTTTATGGTTGCTCACGCCGGAGACGCGCAGCTGGGGCGTATTTGTGGGCCCGAGCGTGGCGTATACCCGCTTCGGTGTGGGGCGTACGGGTTTTGGCGGCGCAATCTCTGCGGGGGCACGTCGTGGCATCGGTCCACGCCTGACCGTGCGAACGCACGCGATGTCGGGAGATGATAGCCACGTCACGACGCGTGTGGAGCTCGGGCTCCTTCTGTCGCGGTAAGGACGTTCGCCGAACGCAGGGCAGGCGAACATTGCACACGCGCTGCACTTCGTCAAATCGGTATAACGTATGCTTCTGCTGCAAGCGCTCCCATAAGATGCGGTTGTGGGGCCTCAGCAGACCTTCATCAAGATGAAGCTGAGGCCCCACAACCGCTACACTAGCCGCGCTTGTCGGCAGCAAGCGTCGTTATATGGCGACGCCGGTGCCGCGCTCGCCGGTCTACCAGGAGAGCTGGACGACGCCGAGGAGGATCGCGGCGGTGACCAGTCCATAGAAGAGCCGCTTCCGCGACGGCGGGAGGGTGAGCCAAGCCTCGATCGGGGCGACCCAGGCGGATGCGGCTAAGAGCGAAACGCCCGTGGCGAACATCAGCCGCTGCCAGCGGGGCTCGGCTACCGGTGAGAAGAGGCCGCCGGTGAGCGCGCTGGCGAACGCGAAGAGCGCGAAGGACGTGACGAGCCAGCGAGAGCTGCGAGCGAGACGCGGGGAGACCATGCTCTCTCCATTCGGGCGGTCCATATAACGTGTGCTTCTGCTGTGAACGCTCATATAAAAAGGGTTTGGCGGGGCCGCCGCAACCATCCTAGGGCATCACGGCGGCCCCGCCAAACCCAATCCGCACCGCGTTCATCAGCAGCAAGCGTCGTTATGCTGCTCGTCGCGATCCCACGTTGCCTCGGCGCACACAGGCCATGAGACTTTACGTGAACCATCCCGCACATATGTTGACTGTGGACGAAGCGAGCTGGCGGCGGCGAGCCATGACGATGGGAGGAGCCAACGTGAGACTGACTGTCAGCATTTCGCTCATTGCCGCGCTTTCCGCTGCGGCGATCAACTGCGAAGCGCAGTCCGCTCCGAATTGGGTTGTCGGAGGAGAGGAAGGTGAGGGGACCGAACTCGGCGCCCGTGCACGTGTCTTTCGGTTACCGAATCACTTGCTCGTAGTGGAGCGTGATGCGCCGTTTCTCAAGCTCGTCACTCCTGAGGGTCGGGTACGGCAGCAGATTGGCCGGCTGGGAGGAGGACCGGGCGAGTTCCGGCAACCGAGCGCGGTGTACTTCGACTTGACGCGACGCGAAGTGCTCGTCGTCGACGGGGCGGCGGTCCGGGTGTCGGTCTACTCGCTGGGGGACTCGCTACGATTCGTCCGTTCGCTCACCGCCCCTGAGCCATCGCTGGAGGGCGTGTGCCTGCTGCGTGGACGACTCTTCGGTCTAGTGCGAAACTCGGCGACCATGCTTAGGGAGTTCGCCGTCGAGGGAGATCGGCTCGTAGTCAAGCGCGCATTCGCGGAGCCAAGATCTCTCCATCCCCTCTCCGCGATCCCAGCTCTGCGAAATGAGGCGTCGGGGTCGTTGCACTGCGACACCCGCCACGGAGAACTCGTGGTCGTCTCGCGGACCCTCGGTGAAGTCCATCGCATCGACCCCGAGGGGCGACGGCATGACGTCTATGCATTGCCGGGGTTCGCTGTCATGACAATGGTTGCGAACGGCGGGGGATTCGCCGCTGAGATACGCCAAGGGGACACCTATGACATCGTGTCCAACCTCGTGTCGCTCGCGGACAACCTCGGCATTGTCGTCGCGCGTGGACGGATGACTCCCCAGGGCCGACGAACCGTCGGGTATCTCACCTATACGCTCGCCGCGCGCACTTCCGTCGCTGCGCCGCCATTGGAAGCGTGGGGCCAAGTGGGAGCGTTCGGCGCGCAGGTAGTCTGCCTCCAAGAGGAGCCGATTCCGACGCTGGCGATGTTCTCTGGTCGACGCTGTCCGTCTCGATAGGGCGTCGTGGCGCGCTGATGTGGAAGGGTTCAGTGGAGCCGAAAACCCATTCGTACACGTGAACGCCTCGGTGTCAGCATAACGTGAGCTTCTGCTGCAGCTGCTCCAATAAGATGCAGTTGTGGGGCGGCCGCTAGGCCGTCCCACGCCCCACAGGGCGGCCGCCCCACAACTGCTTCCGCAGCCGCAGCTGTCGGCAGCAAGCGTCGTTATCGCGCGCGGCGTCGGCGCGCGCGGCGGAGCGCGCAAACTGCGCGGGATGCGTAGGCGATGCCCGTCGAGCGGCCTGGGCCGTCCGCCAGGATCCGACCGTAAGTCGCGAAGTCTGGCGGGACACCCGCGCGCAGCACCGTTCGGAGCGGACCCCAAAAGCACCATCGCTGAACCCGCGGATCACAACGCACTGCTCGCGACGCGAATGCTGCGAATCGCCTGTCCCCCGGCACAAGTCGCGATAACGTCTGCTTCTGCTGTGAACGCTCCAATAAGAAGGGTTTGGCGGGGCGTCCGCAACCGAGCCTAGGCCATCGCGGACGCCCCGCCAAACCCAATCCGCACCCGCGTTCATCGGCAGCAAGCGTCGTTATCTGGCGCGGGCAGAATCAGAGTAACGTCGGTTGCCCAACAAATGCCGGCGGCTGACCGGCCAGTGGTGACGGGGACTCCACGACGCCCCACACGTCTTGGTGGAAGTCCATCACGCACAACATGCGCGCGCCCGAAGCAGGGTGACGCACAAAGATGTATTCGAAGGCGCCCGCTTGTACCGACTTCCAGCGCTTCGCGCGGAATCGAGCATCGAAGGTGCTGACGAAGATTGCCGCAGGGCGCTGCTCCTCGATGCTGTACGGAAACATCCCGATTACACGAAATGCCTCCCTGCCGGGATTGCGACGATAGTCAAGGACGAAAAGTCCGTGAGCAATCTTGTGGAGAACTCTCGCAATCGGAACGTTCTCAGGAAATAGTGCTACGCGCTCACCTGACGGATCGATCACCGCAGTGTCGTCGATCCGCGCCGCGAGACGTCGATCTCGTGCCATGGCGCGGTCAACAGTACCACCCGACGAAACGAGATTTGTCGCGTGCTGAGAGGTGCCCACCTGTGCTAGTAGGTTGCGGACATAGTTCTCGTCCTCTGAGCGACCGCCGTTGCATGGCTCGCAGCTTGGAACGGACCGAAGTGTCGAAGGCAGCGGCGGCCGAAGGAACGCCTGCGGGGGTACATGATCCTTGGTATCTGCAGGTCGCCCGCAGTAGGTACAGGCTCTCAGTTTGCGCGACATTTGCGCTCGTCGGCAGCAAGCTTCCTTGTCTGGCAGCGATACAAAAGAATGCGTCGTATCTGCAATGAACTAGGAGGCAACCTTGGTGCGCTGAGCTGGAACCGACTGCTCTCCTCGTAGTTCAGCCACGAGTCCAGCGTACTTTCCGCCCAAGCTTGCTGGCACCCGAGGATATCGTTGGCCTGCAAGAGTGAGGAACAGTGCACGAAAGACCTCTGCGGCTCCCGCAGGCGGAACTGCCATCCCAATCTGACGTCGGACCGCTTCCTTGCCTCCCTCGAACACGTAGTCGTCCGGAAATGATTGGAGGCGCGCGCGCTCACGATTGGTGAGAGCTCTTGGCTCACTCCAGTGATACACATGCGTGCCACCACCACCACTTCCGGTAACCGTGTAGGAGGGCTGGTCCGGGTTAAGGCGGCGATAAATCTGACTGATGCGCGCACCCTTCACGTTGAGCCTGTGCTCCTCGGGAAGGTTATTCGAAAAGGCATTCTCCCCAGGAGCCAGCGCGTTCAAGCGCTCAATGACCCGCTGTGACTGCTTGGTGTACTCGTGGTTTGGCGCACTGGCTGGAATGGGCGGCTCCTCGATTGCCTGCTTCGCGGTTCGCGGAGCTTTCCGAGGTGCAGGCACTTCAAAGCGCAACCCGAGATCGTCGCGCAAGCCAACGATCAGGACTCGATGACGCCGTTGCCCGACTCCATAATCTTCAAATCGAAACAGATGCGGCGTCAGCGAGTAGCCGAGGTCGGAGAAGTCGCGCAGAATTGTCTCGAGAGCCTCGCCAGAGTTCGCGCTTCGAATTCCTCCGACATTCTCCGCAACGAACCACTTGGGCATCGAGTGCTCAACTGCAGCAACGCAGTACTTATACAGAGGCCCGAAGTTTCCGTTGACGCCCTTGTGTTCACCCACGAGGCTGAAGTCGTTGCACGGAAAACCAAAGGCCATGCCGTCGACTTGCGGAAGCGACTTTAGAGGAAACTTTCGAATGTCTGCGGTATGAACTTCCGCGGTCGGGAAGTTTCGCTTGTACGTAGCCGTCGCGTCGGCGTCATAGTCGAGCGCCCAAAGATGCTTCAACTTCAACCCAACCTCGCGAGCAGCGAGGTGCGCGCCTAGGCTCAGCCCGCCCGGGCCAGAAAAGAGTTCTCCGAAACGCATAGGTTGGTCTCCTAGAGTGGGCTGAACCGCTGTCGTGTCCGACATAATAGCCCGAAGACAAGCCGTAAATCAAGCGGGGTTCGGTGAACCGAGAGATTGTGATTCGAGCGTGGCAACCGGGCTTCCAATAGTCTAGCCGAACAAGCCAAACTCGATTGCGAAAGTCTCGTCATCGACCGCGTAAAGGCGAAATCCGGTAACCTTCGCTCGCTTGAGGTCGGACGCTTCGATTAGAGCGCCCGACGGTAAGCCAAGTTCGGAGCGAATGAATCGGCCCATTATCGCATTGCTGTCCGGCGTCTCGATCGCCTTGTCGCCATCCTGCGCTACGACGGCGCTCAACGCAGTGCCACTAGCTGACAAGAGCGTGAACCGCAGTCCTCGCCGTGGCAGAAACCCACTCCTCGCAACAACGGCAGGTACTGGCAAATAGGACTGGTCTCGATCTCGTCCTGGCCTGTGTCCCCAGTTCAGTCCGTAGGCGACACCCGTAGCCGTGCGGGAGTTCAGGAGTGAGATATCAGCAAACTTCTCGCCTTCTCCCTGCCAAGGACGGTACTGCGGAATCACTCCGGTGACTCGGGCGCGAGCGCGCGGATTGAGAACAACCAGTTCACCAGGCATCTTCGGGTCGTCGCACGAAATCGACGTCGCCGCCACGCTGTTCACGAGCGCAAGACCTGCCGCTGGGTCAGCCGGAACGAGTACCTCTCGATACCCTCCCAGTAGACCGTTTGAAGTAAAGTTCGCCGATCCTGCAAATGCGAATCGCGGCACGCGACCTTGGCACCACACATACAGCTTCGTGTGCACTGGCTTTCCTCGCACCACGTATCCAACGCGTACGCGGCCGGGATAGTCAATGTTCTGTAGCGAAACGAAGCCTCTGTGCGCTCCCAGCGAAATTCCATCTGCGACGACCATACCGACCGTGACGTTTACCTTCACGGAAGTCGCGCCTTCTCGCGCGAGAAGCGAATACACAATCTGAGGCGAGGCATAGCCGCTCAGAACGTGAAGCGAGTTGCACCCCGCGCGAAGAGGCTCGGCAAAAATGGCGCGCTCAATCTCGGTGTCTTTCCAGATGGTCATATTCGCAGGTGGCACGAGGTCTGGTACGGCAAAACTGGAAACGTGGGGCTACTCTAAGAGCACCGCTGTGCGCGAGATAGCGCGTCAGTGCAGTAGGAGGACCGCTTCGGCCAAGCGAAGGCTTCAGGTCCAGATAACGTATGCTTGTGCTGCATCCTTACTCGCGGCTGTCAGCAACAAGCGTCGTAATCTGGCCGCGCTCAATCCTTGAAGTCGCCGACCGGGCAGTCCGTTGGTCGATTCAGGTTCCACTGCTCGATAATGTGAGCACGGTTCTTCTTGTACCACTTGCGAATATTGCGTTCAAAACGGTCAAGCTTGCCCTGCATCTTCGCTCCATCGGAAATGCGGAAGTTCGCTGACTCGTCTCCGTACTTAACACAGAAGTGCGGCGGAGGGTGCTCGTCGGCAAAAACAAAAACGAGCAGCCCACCAATTTCTCCGACTTTGACCTCATTGAGTGAGCGGCGTCCCGCATCATCATAGATTGGCCCCGCTTCGAGGTCCTGCAGAAGCTCGGCGACGATCGGGCCGGTCACTGCGACCCTCCACTTGCTCACCAGTTTTGAGCTTGGGTCAAGTCTTTAGGCACCGAATGAAGCCCCGCGTTCCCGGGCAGGGACAGAATCTCCGCAACCGCTGCTGAAAACGCTGCGCGAGCTCCGCCCGATTCTCGGATGAGGGCGGCCATCGGTGGCGCTGGAGCGTCCGCGCTCAGCGGAACCATGCTTGCCACGCCGGAATCCGGCAACTGCCATGGGCTAGCAAGCACGAGATACGAATGAATCACCTCAGGTCCGGTAGCTCCCGTTGGCGAGGGACGGTAGAGATTGAAGTGAAGCCGCAGGCGATCTGTCATATTCCCGGGAATGGTGAGTCCAGATAACGTTTGCTTCTGCTGCAGCCGCTCCAATAAGAAGGGTTGGGCGGGGCGTCCGCAACCAGCCTAGGCCATCCCGGACGCCCCGCCCAACCCACTCCGCACCTGCGGCTGTCGGCAGCAAGCGTCGTTATCGCGCGTTCGGAGAAGAAACCTAGTCCTGGTGGAATCCTCGGCGAATCCATAGGACGCCTTCGCGCAAAACGATAACCGAGAACGATGCGCCACTTGCTGCGGCGAGTATTACCAAGAACAGAGAGTCCCGCGATGAATCTGAAAGCGCGAGTGATGCTGCAACGGCCGCCCCTGCAACTCCAGTAACGATAGCTACCCGTCTCCAGCCGCGAGAGGAGTACGTTGCCACAATGGCCAGCGGCACTAGAAGTACCAACCCAATCAGACATCCATTGAGGAACGCGAGCGACACGGCAAGAGTATCTGCGCGAAAGTCCTGAGAAGGGAGAGGCGCGAAGTCACACGGTGTCTCTGCGGCAAGCAAAAGAGAGTCCGCAACGGTGATCGTGCGCGCGGGGGGTGGGAGCGTCGCACGTTGCGCAGGACTCATCAAGGAGACGAGACTTCTCTCCTTCTGGTAGATGCCAAGGCTATCGATTAATGCGCGGCAACGCCGATTCAGGCTGTCCGCGTTCTTGTTGCCACGGAAGGGGTTGGGCGTGCCTTCCACGAAGGTGCGTACGCGAGCAGAAATCGACGTGCTAGCTACGTAGCTCTGCCAGCCGGCCTTCTGTGTGTCACGCTCGCGATAGGCCACTTCGGCGCCGAAGAGCAGGGTGCCGATAAGCACAGCGATGATCGCGGTCTGGCGCTTCACTCGGGGTATCTAGTTTGGTGTGAGGGCGGACCGGCGCGAGTCGCGATAACGTATGCTTCTGCTGCAAGCGCTCCCATAAGATGCGGTTGTGGGGCCGCTGCAGTCCTTCACTGAATGTGAAGCAGCGGCCCCACAACCGCTACCGCACCCGCGCTTGTCGGCAGCAAGCGTCGTTAGGTGGCGGCTGTCGGAAGCGAGAGGTCGTAGGTCTGTATACACCACGCCAGCTGCTTCGCAATCGACGCGTTCCGTGCGTGCTCCGGGACACGCGCCCGGGATTCTCGCTCGGCGGCGAGCAGTTCCTTCACCCTAGGGCGAACCTGAAGAAGCTCGACGAGGTAGCGCTGCGCGAGCTCTGGGCGCTCGCAGGCGAATGCAAACTCTATCGCATTGACCGGAGCCACGGACCCGTTCTCTGGGTCCAGTAGCGCTTGGAGCGCTCCATGAGCCGAAGTAAACCGAGCGAACAGAGGAAGCGCCACGCGCGAGATCTGCTCCCAGCTCTCCGCAAGGGCGACTGGCCGGCTCTTTGCGTCAGCCAGGTTCCATTGGCGCCAGCCCCAAGGGGTATCGAGGTTGCCAAGGTGTGAGGCGAGAAGCGTTCCAGATGCATCGGGCAGCTGGCGTAGCGTCCTCCACGCGCACAGGGTGTCGGAGTGAATAGCCACGCTGATAGCGAGCACGACACTGTGACCCGCGTGGTTGTAACGGCTGGAGTGGAACGTCACGTGGTGACTGAAGTCGGATGCGTGCCGTGTGGCGCGCGCCTTGCTCCGCGCATAACGGAAGCCGGCTTCTTCGAGGCGCGATGCGAGAGCGTCGCAAGCCGCGCGAAATACGTCCCGAGGCGCCTCCTTCGTCATCGCAGCGGCTCCAGCGTCCGGTATTCTCTAGTCTCGCGCACGTCCACCTAACGTGGATTAGCTCAGATTTCCGCCCGCCATTCCAAGCCAATATCCAGACTATGCCGCCCCGCACGATTCCCCGCAACTCCCCACAGCACCTAGCCTTAGCCGCGCGACCCACGCCCGCCGCCGCCCGTGTATTCTTGCGAGTCTGCAGCAATATCCAGCGGACTCCGAACGCCCAGCGCGCCCTTGTTCAGCACGTGCGTGTAGATCATCGTCGTGCTCACATCCTTGTGGCCTAGGAGTTCCTGCACGGTCCGGATGTCATAGCCCGCTTCGAGCAGATGGGTCGCGAAGCTGTGCCGAAACGTGTGGCAGGTGACACGCCGGCCGAGCTGTGCACGCCGCGCGGCGTCGCCGACCTCACGCTGCACTAGCGACGCGTCGGCGTGATGCCGGCGCACGAGGCGGGTCTCGCGCTCGACGTACACGCGCCGGGCGGGGAACACCCACTGCCATGCGAGGCTCCAGGGGGCGCTGGGGGACTTCCGCTGGAAGGCGTCGGGCAGGACGACGCCGGCGTGACCGGCAGCGCGATCGCGCGCGAGGAGGCGCTCGACGGCGTCGATCTGCTTCCGCAGGGGGCCGACGAGCTGCTCGGGCAACATGGTCCGCCGGTCCTTCGCTCCCTTGCCGGCCCGTACGGTGATCTCCCGCCGTTGGAGATTGACGTCCTTCACACGCAGTGCAACGACTTCGCCGACGCGCAGGCCGGCGCCGTACAGCAGCGACGCCATGAGCCAAGGGGCGCCGCTGAGGTAGCTCAGTACTTGCTGAATCTCTATGCGCGAGAGGACGGTGGGGACGTGCTCGCTCCGCTTGGCTGGGGCGAGGCCCTCGGGCGCGCCCATGGGCTGCGACAGCACTTCTCGGTACAGGAAGAGCAGCGCGGACAGCGCCTGGTTCTGCGTGCTCGCGCTGACCTTCCGGTCCTCGGCGAGATGCACGAGGAAGCGCTTGATGTGCACGGCATGCAGCTCACTGGGATGCCGGAGCCCATGGAACCGGATGTACTGTCCGACCCACCGACAATACGACTCGACACTGCGTGCACTATACCGCTTGAGTCGCATGGCGGTGGCGAGCTCTTCGAGAATGGTCGGCGGCTGGGTGGGGGCATCGGGACGGCCATCAAGGGGAAGCATGGGCATGACCTCTACGAAGGGGAGGAGCGGCAGCAGACGCGCATCACGAGAATGCCACTTGGTGCACCACGCGGCGCCAGCCATTCCCCTACGGCATCCCCGCACAGCGCCCGCGGAACTCTTCCTATAGATGTAGACCGCGCCGGCCGCCCATCGTGCAGCACACCAACGGGAGCGCGCATGCGGCACATCCTCATCCTCGGTGCTGGCACGGCCGGCACGGTCATTGCCAATCGCCTCAGCCGGCGGCTCCGCAGCCAACTGCGCGCGGGCCGCGTGAACATCACGATCGTCGACCCAGACCCGGTGCACCTGTATCAGCCGGGCCTGCTGTTCATTCCCTTCGGCGAATCGTTCCGCGAACGCATCACCAAGGACCGCCGTCCGACGCTGGACCGCGACGTGCGGTACGTGGCATCGGCAATCACGGCGATGGATCCGGACTCGGATACGGTGACGCTCGCCGACGGTACGCGGCTGTCGTACGACCTCTGCATCGTGGCAACAGGCGCCCGCCTCGTGCCGGAAGAGACGGAGGGCATGACGGGCCCGGGCTGGCGCGAGTCGGTGCACGAGTTCTACTCACTCGAAGGGGCCGAACGCCTGGGGTATGCGCTGGACTGCTTCGTCGGCGGACGCGTGGTGGTGAACGTGGTCGAGATGCCGATCAAGTGCCCGGTGGCGCCGCTGGAGTTCGCCTTCCTCGCCGACGCGTACTTCACGAACTGCGGTATTCGCGACAAGGTGGAGATCGTCTACGCGACGCCGCTGGACGGCGCGTTCACGAAGCCGGTCGCCGCGAAGTCGCTCGGGCACCTGCTGGAAGAGAAGGGCATCCTGCTCGAGACGGAGTTCAACACCGGGCGCATCGAGACGCGGGCGGCCGGTGCGCCCGCAGACGAGCTCGACGGCCGCGCGGGCGCGCTGGTGAGCTGGGACGAGCGCCGCATCCCCTTCGACCTGCTGGTGACGGTGCCGGTGCACAAGGGCGCCGCGTTCATCGCGACGGCGGCGGGACTCGGTGACGCCATGGACTTCGTGATGGTCAACCCGCGGACCCTGCAGAGCCAGCGGAAACCGAACATCTTCGCCCTCGGTGACGCCGCGAACTGCCCGACGTCCAAGGCCGGCAGCGTGGCGCACTTCCAGGCGGAAGTGCTGGAGGAGAATGTCGTCCGCATGCTCGAGGGCCGCGCGCTCGACGCGGGCTTCGATGGCCACGCCAACTGCTTCATCGAGACGGGCCATCGCAAGGCGCTGCTGATCGACTTCAACTACGACACCGAGCCGCTGCCGGGCATGTTCCCGTACGCCTGGGGTCCGGTGCCGCTGCTCAAGGAGAGCCGGCTCAACCACCTCGGCAAGCTGGCGTTCCGCCACGCGTACTGGAACCGCCTGCTGCCGGGCCGCGACTTCCCGGGCATCGACGCCAAGATGAAGCGCTCGGGCAAACGGATGCTGCAGACACAGGACTGAGACTTCGACTGGGAGATCCCTCATGACCACACTCGCCGCAGTGCCCCGCAACGCCGAAGGCTTCCTCGAACGCGTGGAGGATTGGGATCGCGACATCGCCCGCGAGATCGCCCGCGAGGCCGGCATCCCCGAGCTCAGCGACCGGCACTGGCTCGTCGTGAACTACATGCGCGACACGTACATCGCGACAGGCAGCGCGCCGACGATCCGCACGCTGGGCAAGGAGTCGGGCGTGCAGGTGAAGGAACTGTACGCGCTGTTCCCGAAGGGCCCCGCCAAACTCGCCGCGAAGATCGGCGGCATCCCGAAACCCAAAGGCTGCATCTGACGGCCGGAGGAACCCATGTCACCCGAGTTCACGCAGGGCCAAGGCGCGGCCGCGACGATGGAGCCGCAGCCGATCACGAAGGTGTCAATCATCGTGTCGAAGGGTTGGCTCGACGGCGTGTATCCGGCGCTGATCATGGCGAACGGCGCGCGCATGGAAGGCATCGAGGCGAACGTGTTCTTCACGTTCTTCGGCATGGACGCCATCAACAAGGCGCGGCATGACGCCATCAAGGTCGCGACGGTGGGGAATCCCGGCCTGCACCTGATGACCTGGCTGGGCGGCGTGCCGGGCATGTCGGCGCTGGTGACGCGGCAGATGATGAAGCAGATGGAGAAGCTCGACATCCCGCCGATCCCGGAGTTCCTGGAGCTGATCGCCGACTCGGGCGGCAAGCTCTACGCGTGCAAGGCGAGTGTGGAGATGTTCGGGCTCACCAAGGATGACTTCATCCCACAGGTGGAGGACATCATCACGGTCGGTGAGTTCTATGCGATGGCGGCGGGAGGGCAGATCATCTTCACCTGAAGGGAGCGGTTAGATTTCGCGCACGATGTCTGCGCCTCGCCTCCTGCTCCCCCTCGACGCCAGTGGGTGCCGTCGCCTGAAGATCGCGTTCGTCGGCACGCATGGCGTCGGCAAGACGACGCTGTGCTTCGACCTCGCCGCGCACCTCAAGCGCTTGGACCTCGCCGTGGACCTCGTGAAGGAGGTCGCACGGCGCTGCCCGCTGCCGATCAACGAGGAGACGACGCTCGACGCGCAGCTGTGGATCCTGCACTCGCAGGTGGCCGAGGAGATCGCCGCCCAGGCGATGTATGAGGTCGTGGTCTGCGACCGCTCGGTGCTGGACAACTACGCCTATCTCGTGGCGCGGATCGGGCGGCGTCCGGAGCTGGATCACCTCGTCCGCGAGTGGATCACGGGCTACGACGCGCTGTTCAAGGTGCCGGTGATCCACGCGCCGACCTTCGATGGCAAGCGCGCAGTCAGCCGACAGTTCCAATTGGACATCGACGCCACGATCGACGAGCTCGTGCGCGCCTTCGACGTGCCGGTGGTGCACCTAGACCCCGCGAATCGCGATGGCTGGGTGCCCGCCGTGCTGGAGTCCCTCGCGCTGCCGCTCGAGCCACCGCAGATCGACTTGTTCGCCGAGCCCTGAGCCGGTCCGTCGCGCGTGCCGCTCACGCGCCTGCGATGACGATCTGCGATGGCTGCTTGTACTGCGCGAGCCGCTGCTCGCACCACGCCTTCACCTCGGCGTCGCTCACCCCACGACTGCCATCGAGCCACAGCTCGAGGCGAATGTCGTTCTCCCGCGCCGGCTCGGGCAGCGGCGTCACCGCCGCACGCGCGACGCCCGGCATCAGCGACAGCACCCGCTCGATCTCGCGCGGATAGATGTTGAAGCCGTTGCGCGTGAACATCGGCTTGATGAGACCGCGGAACTCCACGCGGCCGTCGCTGCGGAGCACGCCCGCATCACCCGTGTAGAGCCAGCCGTCGCGGGTGCGCAATCCCGCCGATTGTGCGCGGCGCGCCAGCGAGTCGGCGCTCGCGGCAGCCGGCGCGAGGAAGTCCGGAGTCGCTGGCAACTCGCTCACGTAGCCGCGGAACACCGTGTCGCCCGCCACGCAGATCTCGCCGACGCTGCCCGCCGGCAGCTCCGCGCCGGTCACGGAATCGCGAATCGAGATCGAGACGCCGGGAAAGGGCAGCCCAAGCGTGCCCCGCACGTTCTCGGCGTTCACGCGATTGAACAGCGCCACCGGCGACGCTTCGGTGAGGCCGTAGCCCTGACGCAGCGGCACGCCCGTCGCCGCCTCCCACTGCTCCTGCAGCGCGACACTCAGCGGGGCGCCGCCGCAGATGCAGAGGCGCAGGGCAGGGGCCGCAAGCTTGCCGCCACGCCGTGCGATCGCGCCGAGCATCGCGGCGAACACGGCCGGCACGCCGACGATTTCCGTGATGCCTTCCCGCTCGATCAGGTCCACCGCGGCAATCGGATTGAAGCGCGGCATCGTCGTGACCCGCGCCCCGGCCATCATCGGCGCAATCAGCGAAACGGTGAGCCCGAACAGGTGCGAGAACGGCAGTACCGCGAGCAGGTGATCCTGCGGCGTATTCTCCGCGGCCTGCACCGTCTGCCGCGCGTTCGTGATGAGATTGCGATGCGTGAGCACCGCGCCGAGCGGCGTGCCGGCCATCGCGCTGGTGTAGACGATGGCGCACTCCTCGTCGCGCCCGGTCGCGTCCGCGTCGCCTTCGAGATCGAGGCCGAAGTGGCTGCCGAGGTCGATCTCGAGGTCATCGCCGCCGAGTACGGAAAAGGTCGCGCGGCGCGGGGCCTCGTCGAGCAACACGCAGGGCAGATGCTCCGGGACCTTCGCGGCCAACGCCCGCACCGTGAACACCGCCCCCACGTTCGATTCCCGCAGCTGATGCTCCACCTCGGCGCTCGACGCGAGCGGGTTCACCAGCACCGCACCGCGCCCATCTGAGGCGGCGAGCGCGAGCAGGAACTGTGGCGACGAGGGCAGCAGGATCGCCGAGCGCCGCCCCGCCAGCGCGCGCACCAGCGGCACGCAGCGCTGCAGCAGCGTGAACCCAGCCGACACCAGCGCCGCCGCGGGAATCCCATCAATGCTGCCGCGTCCAGCCGCGGCCCTGAGGGGCAGGAGGTCCATGACCTAGGCCAAATCGAGGTGAAGAGCCATCGCGGGAAAGCTAAGGACCCTCGGCTATTAGGGGGCCGCCGGCGCGGGCGGACTGGCAGGACGGAAAGGAGCCGCTAAAGCGAGTCGAAGCGCACCCAATCGAACCCACCCCTCCCCTCTCCCCCCCGTCTCCCCCATTCCCCTCTCCCACCCCCCGCCCGTGCCCCCCTCTCCCGTCTCCCACCTAGATTTCAGGAATGACCGACCCCCGTCTCATGATTAGTGTCTCCGGCATCCGCGGCCGCGTCGGCCACGGCCTCACGCCGGAAGTCGTCGCCCGCTACGCCGCCGCCTTCGGCGCCTGGGCCGTGGCCCGCGCCAAGGACCGCGGCTCCCGTACCGCCATCGTGCTCGGCCGCGACTCCCGCGTGACGGGTCCGCTCTTCCATAGTGTCACGCGCGCCGCGCTCGAAAGCGTCGGCGCGGATGTCATCGACATCGGTCTCACCACCACGCCCACGCTGCAGCTGGCGGTCGAGCATCACCACGCGGCGGGCGGACTCGGCATCACGGCGAGCCACAATCCGATCGAGTGGAACGCGCTCAAGTTCATCGGGCCCGATGGCCTGTTCCTGAGCGCCGCGCAAGGCGCCGAGATGCGCGCGCTCGTGGATGCCGGCGTTCCCTACGCCGAGTGGGATGCGCTTGGCGAAGTGTATTTCGACGGGGATGCGGTGGCGCGGCATCTCGATGCCGTGTTGGCGCTGCCGTTCATCGACGTGGACGGCATTCGCAGCCGCAACTTCCGCGTGGCGTACGACGCCTGCCGCGGCGCCGGTGGTGCAGTGATCCCGAAGCTGCTCGAACTCCTCGGCTGCGAAGTGCACGCGATCGAGCTCGAGGCCGACGGTCGTTTTCCGCGTCCGCCGGAGCCGGTGGCTGAGAATCTCGTGGCGCTCCAGACCTTGGTGCAGAAGACGGGCGCGCAGATTGGCTTCGCGACCGACCCCGACGTGGACCGCCTGGCGCTGGTCGACGACACCGGGCGCGCGATCGGTGAAGACTACACGTTGGCACTGGCGACACGTGTCGTCCTGCGACACCGCAAGGGCGCGGTGGTGACGAATCTCTCGACCAGCCGCATCGTGGACGACATGGCGGCCGAGCACGGCGTGAGCGTCGTGCGCGCGCCGGTGGGTGAGGTCAACGTCGCTCTCAAGATGCGGGCCGTGAACGCCGTCATCGGCGGCGAGGGCAACGGCGGCGTGATCCTCCCCGAACTGCATCTGGGCCGCGACGCGCCGTTGGGCGTGGCACTGCTCTTGCAGATGATGCACGAGGACGCGGAGCCATTGTCTCGCACGGTGGAGCGGTTCCCGCGCTACACCATCATCAAGGACAAGCTGGATCGGCCGGCCAAGCCGCTGGACGCCGTCTACGCCGCGCTGCGGGACGCGTTTGCGGACGCCGAGGCGGATACGCAGGATGGCCTGCGCCTTGGCTGGAGCGATCGCTGGGTGCACATTCGGCCGAGCGGGACGGAGCCGATCGTGCGGGTGATTGCGGAAGGGCCGGATGAGCGGGCGGCCAGAGGGTTGGTGGAGAAGGGAAGGGAGCTGCTGGCGAAGCTCGCGTAAGGGATGGGAGAGACGGGCTGACAACTGCAGTAGGTAGTTGGCAGTTGTGAGTCATGAGAGGCGCCTCACCGTCTTGCCTTGCTCCCCCTCTCGCCGTTGCAGTTCTCTTGTAACTCGTAACTCACAACTCACTACTGCCTTTTCTATGTGCGGCATCGTCGGCTACATCGGCCCCAAGCAAGCCACTCCTTTCCTCATTGAAGGCCTCAAGCGCCTCGAGTATCGCGGCTACGACTCCGCCGGCATCGCCGTGTTCGACGGCGAGTCGATCGAGACCCGCCGTGCGGCGGGCAAGATCGCCAAGCTCGAGGGTACGCTGACGGCTGACCCGGTGACGGGGAAGGTCGGCATCGCGCACACGCGCTGGGCCACGCATGGGCCGCCGACGGAGCGCAATGCGCACCCGCATCTCTCCACCGACAACACGGTGGCCGTGGTGCACAACGGCATCATCGAGAATGCCAACGTGCTTCGCAAGCAGCTGACGGAGCTGGGGCACACCTTCCGCTCCGATACGGACACGGAGACCATCGCCCATCTGGTGCAGGAGCTGTGGGAAGGCTCGCTCGAGGAGGCCGTGATCGGTGCCCTGCGCAAGGTCGAGGGCACCTTCGGCATCGCGGTGGTGAGCAGCAAGGATCCGTCGAAGATCGTCGCCGCCCGCAAGGGCTCGCCCCTGCTCATCGGCGTCGGCGATGGCGAGTACTTCCTGGCCTCCGACGCGTCGGCCATCCTCGCGCATACGCGCCAGGTGGTCTACCTCAATGACGGCGACCTCGCCGTGCTGACGCCCGATGGCTACAAGGTGATGGACATCAACGCCGTGCCGATCCGGCGCAGCGTCGAGCGCATCGAGTGGGACCTCGCCGCCATCGAGCGCGGCGGCTACGACCACTTCATGCTCAAGGAGATCTTCGAGCAGCCGACGACGGTCGAGAACACCATGCGCGGCCGCCTCATCCTCGAGGACGGCACCAGCAAGCTCGGTGGCCTCAACATGAGCCATGAGCAGTTGATGGCGATCGACAACATCGTCATCACCGCCTGCGGCACGTCCTGGCACTCGGCGCTGATCGGCGAGATGATGATCGAAGACCTCTGCCGCATTCCGGTGGAGGTCGAGTACGCGTCGGAGTTCCGCTACCGGAACCCGATCGTCACGCCGACGACGCTGTGCATCGTGATCTCGCAGTCCGGCGAGACGGCGGACACGCTGGCCGCCATGCGCGAAGCCAAGCGTCGCGGTGCCCACACGCTGGGCCTCGTGAACGTGGTCGGCTCGACGATCGCCCGCGAGGACGACGGCGGCGTGTACCTGCACGCGGGACCGGAGATCGGCGTCGCGTCCACCAAGGCCTTCACGAGCCAGGTCGTGGCGCTGGCGCTCTTCGCGCTCAAGCTGGCGCGCAAGCGCACGCTGTCGGTGATCCGCGGGCGTGAGATCGCGCAGGCCATGCACGACCTGCCGGCGCAGATCCAGAAGATCCTCGACCGCGCGGCGGAGATCGAGAAGATCGCCGAGGAGTACAAGGACGCGCACAACTTCCTGTACCTGGGCCGCGGCTTCAACTTCCCGGCGGCGCTCGAGGGCGCGCTCAAGCTCAAGGAGATCAGCTACATCCACGCCGAGGGCTATCCGGCGGCGGAGATGAAGCACGGGCCGATCGCGCTGATCGACGAGAAGATGCCGGTGGTGTTCATCGCGCCGCACGACGGCGTGTTCGACAAGATCGTGTCGAACATCCAGGAGGTGAAGGCGCGCGGCGGCAAGACGATCATCATCACGTCCCGCGACGAACCGGCGCTGGAGGGCCTCGTCGACCACGAGTTCCGCATCCCCGAGACGGTGGACATGCTCACCCCGGTGCTGGCCTCGGTGCCGCTGCAGCTGCTGGCGTACTACATCGCCGTGAAGCGCGGGGCGAACGTGGACCAGCCGCGGAATTTGGCTAAGTCGGTGACGGTCGAGTAGCTGCCACGGCCTTCACCACGAAGCCACGAAGAGAGTCGCGACAACATCTCGGGCCCGCAACGCCAAGGAAGCAATGCTTCTTGGGGTCGCGGGCCCGAGTCTCCGTTGCGGAGCCCTTCGTGCCTTCGTGGTGACCAGCAGTTGGTGAGGCCCGCGGCCGCGGCTAGCTTGCACAGCAGCAGATCCACCCACGGGAGCCCGCCTGATGCGCCGTTCGACGCTTGCCTTCGCCCTCGTTGCCGCGGCCGCCGGCCCGGTCCTCGCCCAGCAGCCCGCCGCAGCGCCGCGCCCAGCCGCCCCGGCGGCCGCCGCCCAACGGCCCGCGATGACCACCGCGCAGCGCTACGAGAACGCCTACTATCTCTGGGACGCCGGCAAGTTCGACACCGCGCTCGTCGAGCTCAAGCGCGTGCTCGCTGCTCCGGATGCCGATCAGTTCCACGATCGCGTGGCCGAGCTCACGGGCGAGATCTACACCACGTCGCTGGTCGCCGAGAACGCGTCGGCGCCGCTGTGGTCGCCGGACGGTCGCTTGCTCGCGTATACCGCCGGTGTCGGCGCGCAGCGATTCTTCCGCGTGAGCAACCCCGCAGCTCTCAATGAACCGGCGCTGCTTGAGGGCACCGGCTTCGGCCCGACCTTCGGGGCCGACAACCGCACCGTCGCGTGGGTGCCGCTCGGCGCCGGCAGCGCGTCGGCCTTCAACTACGCCGTGGTCGGCGGACGCGGGCTCGAGCGCGTCAACGTCGATGCGCCGGCCATCACGTCCGTCACCGCCTTCGGCAGCAACCCGGTGCGCGTGGCCGTCATCGCCGGCACGCCCGGCGATTCCACCGCGCGACTCTTGGTGTACTCGGTCGGCGAGGGGAGCTGGACCACGGTGAGCACCGGTGCCCTGCAGCCGGTGTCGCTGCTGCGGTCACCCGACGGCCGTCGTCTCCTCGTCCTGCTCGGTGAGCGCGGTGCGTTTGCGCGCCAGGTGCCCGGCTTCCAACAGCAATCGCGCAACACGGCCTTCGCCGAGCTGCGGGGCAACGCGCTCGGTGCAGTTGAGGGCGGCATCATGCCGACCTGGAGCGCCAACGGCCGCGCGCTGGCGTGGATCGAGCCGGGTGGTGAAGTCGCCCGCCTGCGGCTCCGCCGCGACGATGGACCCGTGCGCGATCTCGTGACGATCACGGGGCGCTTCCAGGCGCCGGCCGTGTCGCCGACCGGCGCCTACGTCGCGTATCCGACGATGCTACGCGAGGACTGGGAGCTCTTCGCCGTGTCGGGGAACGGGGGTGAGCCCATGCGCGTCACCCGCGAGATCCAGCACGACCATTCGCCGCGCTTCATCAGCGACTCGCTGCTGCTGGGCGCGATGGGCGAGGGCCGTCACCAGCGCTCGTACCTCTACGACCTGCGCAGCGGCACGCGCACGCGCCTGCACCACAACAACTCGGTGCGCACGGTGGCGCCGGAGTACGAGTGGGCGGTGAGCCCCGATGGCTCGCGCGTGGCGATCGTGACCGAGCGCGACGGCGATACGGTCACACCGCATCGCCATCTCTGGATGACGGACCTGACGCGGAAGGTGTCGCGTCAGGCCCTGGTGGCCCGCGTGGACTCGAATCTCGCCGCGGAGCGGGCGCTGCGCGCCAACGGCCGCCGCATCTTCGCGCCCATCGCCGCGCAGGTGCGGGCTGCCACCGAGGAAGTGAGCACGGGCCGCATCTACGAGTACCAGAAGCAGCTGTTCAGCTTCGACTCAAAGCACATCACGCAGCCGGGCAACTGGAAGGCGACCAACTGGCTGGAGGAGACGTACCGCGGCTTCGGCCTGCAGACGCGCCTCCAGCGGTTCAAGACGGTCGCCGGCAGCGAGATCGAAGTCGCGAACGTGCTCGCGACGATTCCCGGCACCGAGAATCCCGAGCTGGTGTACGTGGTTGGGGCGCACTTCGACTCGCGGGCCGAAGGCCCCGGCGCGGACGACAATACCTCGGGAACGGCGATGATCCTCGAGGCGGCGCGCGTGTTGGCCAAGCGCCCGCAGCCGGCCACCGTGATGTTCGTCGCGTTCACCGGCGAGGAGGCCGGCCTGCGCGGTGCCCGTGAGTTCGGCCGCGTCATGAAGGACTCCATGACGGTCGTCGGCGCGCTCAACAATGACATGATGGGCTGGTCCAACGACCATCGCATCGACAACACCATCCGCTACTCGAACCCCGGCCTGCGTGACGTGCAGCACGCGGCGGCGATCCAGTTCTCCGAGCTGATCACCTACGACGCGTTCTACTACAAGAGCACGGACGCGCAGGCGCTGTACGACGCCTGGGGCGACATCATCGCCGGCATCGGCTCGTATCCGATCCTCGGCAACCCGCACTACCACCAGGTGCACGACGTCCTCGAGACGATCAACCACCGGCAGCTGACGGAGACGAGCAAGACCACCGTCGCGACGATCATGTACATGGCGTCGAGCCCGTCGCGGCTCACCGGGCTGGTGGCGCAGGGCAGCACCGTGAGCTGGACGCCGGCGCGCGAGCGCGGTGTCACGCGCTATCTGATCCGCTACGGCCCGCCGGCGAACCCGATGCAGTACAGCGCCACGGCGACGAGCCCGCGCGCGGTGCTCAACTCGCTGCGCGAGGGCTGGCACGTGGCGGTGAAGGCCGTGAACGCCCGCGGCATGGAAGGCTGGGACTGGGCGCGGACCGTCGTGAAGTGAGAGTCCTGCTGCAGCGGGTCTCGTCAGCCTCGGTCACCATCGACGGCCGCGTCGTCGGGCAGATTGGCCGCGGCTACCTGCTGCTCGTCGGCTTCACGCACGGCGACAGCGACGCCGGGCTCGACTGGATGGCCGACAAGGTCCACGGCCTGCGCCTCTTCCCCGATGCCGATGGCAAGATGAACCTCGGCATCGAGGATGTGGGCGGTGCGATGCTCGTCGTCTCGCAGTTCACGCTCTACGGCGACGCGCAGAAGGGCCGCCGCCCGAGCTTCATCGACGCGGCGCGGCCGGAGCAGGCCATTCCGCTCTACGAGGCCTTCATCGGCAAGCTGAGGGAGCGCGGCGTGACGGTCGAGACCGGCGAGTTCGGCGCGATGATGGACGTCGCGCTGGTCAACGATGGCCCTGTCACCCTCTGGCTCGAGAAATGACCCTGCGCGTGATCCTCGCTTCGCAGTCGCCGCGGCGGCGCGAACTGCTCGCCCTCGTCGGCATCGACCATGAGGTCCTGCCTGCCGACATCAACGAGGATGTGCGCGCGGGGGAGCAGGCCGTGCCGTACACCGAACGCCTGGCGCGGGAGAAGGCCGCGGCGATCGCCGCGAGGCATCCGGAGGCGTATGTCATCGCCGCCGACACGACCGTAGTCGTGGATGGGGACATCCTCGGCAAGCCAGTGGACCAAGCCGACGCGCGGGCGATGGTGAAGCGACTCAGCGGCCGCAGCCATACGGTGTGCACGGGCATCGCCGTCGCGCACGGCGGGCGCATCGAGAGCGCGGTGGAGCAGGTGGACGTCACGTTCCGCGCGCTCAGCGACGCGGAGATCGCTGCATACGTCGAGACCGGTGAGCCGATGGACAAGGCGGGCGCGTACGGCATCCAAGGCTGGGGCGCGACCATCGTCGAGCGCGTCGACGGCGACTACTTCAGCGTCATGGGGCTGGGGCTGCGGAGGCTCGTGGAGCTCTTCGAGAGGCACGGGGTGCGATACGGGTTTGCAGCCGGTCTCATCGTGGGAGACGGGAGACGAGGGTAGGGGCGGGGATGGAGAGAGGGGAATGAGGGAGACGGGGGGGAGATGGGAGGGGTGGGCGGACATTTGCTTACGCGGTTAGTGCACTCCCCACTCACAACTCCCAACTCGCAACTGCAGTTGAAAGAGGTTGTCAGTGCGCATCAGCTTGCGGCAGCGTCGGCAGCCCTTTCCCCGCCTTCTGATGCACCGCCGCCATCGGGCTGGCGTCGATCGTCCTCCACACATTCACCACGAAGCAGCCGGCGCCGACGGCGCTGAGTGTGCCGCCCGTCGCGATCAGCGCGGTCGCGACGGGCAGGCCGTGGACGCGCGTGATGAATCCGGTCGCGAGGGCCGTGAGGCCGATCTGCGCGGCCCAGAACTGCACCTCGGCGGCGCGACGGTATACCAGCGGCTGGCCGAAGAAGCGTGGGATCACGTGCAGCGCCACGCCGTAGATCATCTGCCCGACGAAGCCCAGGAGCGCCATGTGCAGGTGCGCCGTGCGATAGACGGTCAGCGTGGGCACGAAGGCCATCGTGAGCGCCAGGAGGACGGCGAGCGAGAGCCAGACGAGGCTGGCCTTGAGGAAGCTGCGGACGAACCAGTCCATGGGATGCGTGGCGAAGGGAAAGACGTCAGGCGATGAGTAGCTTGGTGAGGCCGCGCGGCTTGGCGACCAGGTCGGCGAGTGTGTAGCGGTCGAGCACCGCGAGGAACGCCGTCAGCGCTTCATCGAGTGCTGGCGCCAGCGCACAGGCCGGGGCGATCGGGCACTGGTTGGTGGCGGGGTCGAAGCATTCGACCAAGTTGAGATTGTCCTCCGTGGCGCGCACCACGGCGCCCACGACGATCTCCGAGGCCGGCCGCGCGAGCCGCGCCCCGCCGTCGCGCCCGCGGATGGTCTCCACGTAGCCGAGCTGGGAGAGCCGCGCGATCACCTTCGCGAGGTGGTCCTCGCTCATGCCCATGCGGCGGGCGATGTCGGTGATGCGGGCCGGCGCCTCCTCGGTGTGGATGCCGAGGTAGATGAGTGCGCGCAGGGCGCTGTCGGTGTGTCGAGTCAGTCGCATGGGTCGAACCTAGCCCCTAGGGGAAACCCTTATGCCAAATCCGGCGTTCTCGGACTGGATTAAAGGTGCAAGTAAAATGCACCTTTTAGTCGTCCAGCGCAAGCCACCTCCACAGCACCCGCTGGATCCACCCCCTTCCTTCTGGAGTCGTCCTATGCCGTCCCTCTCCCGCAACCGCCTGATCCTCGGCGCCGCGCTCCTCGGAGCCGTCGGGATCGGGTATGCCTGTGCGGGCAACCGCACATCCTCCCTCGCCGGCGGAGCCGGCAATGCCCAGCGCACCTACGTCGCGCCGGGTGAGTACGACGAACTGTATGCGTTCCTCTCCGGCGGCTTCTCGGGCCAAGTCGGCGTCTACGGCATCCCGTCGGGCCGCCTCCTGAAGGTGATCCCCGTCTTCTCGCAGAACGCCGAGAACGGCTGGGGCTACTCGGAGGAGACGAAGCCGATGCTCGAGACGTCCTATGGCTTCATCCCCTGGGACGACCTCCATCACACCGCGCTCTCGCAGACCAACGGCGAGGACGACGGTCGCTGGCTCTTCGTGAACGGCAACAACACGCCGCGCGTCGCGCGCGTGGACCTCACGACCTTTGAGACCTCGGAAATCCTCGAGATCCCGAACGCCGCCGGCAACCACGCCTCGCCCTTCGTCACCGAGAACACCGAGTACATCGTCTCCTCGACGCGCTTCTCGATCCCGGTGCCCAACCGCGACGTGCCGATCGCCGAGTACAAGGCGCAGTTCCGCGGCCAGATCTCGTTCATCACGGCCGACCAGCCGGGCAAGATGGACATCGCCTTCCAGCTCATCGTGCCGGGGTTCAACTACGACCTCGCCCGCGCGGGCAAGGGCCCGTCGGCCGGCTGGATGTTCTTCTCGTCGTACAACACCGAGCAGGCCAACACGCTGCTCGAGGTCAACGCCTCGCAGAACGACAAGGACTACATCGCCGCGGTGAACTACCGCGCCGCCGAAGCCTGCGTCCGCCAGGGCAAGGGCCGCCGCGCGCAGGTGGACTATCGCCACAACCACATGGACGAGTTCACGCGCACCGCGGTCAGCGAGCGCAAGACGTCCGTGCTGCAGATCACGCCCGCGGACTGCCAGGGGGTGATGTACTTCCTGCCGACGCCGAAGTCGCCGCATGGCGCCGATGTCGATCCGTCGGGCGAATACATCGTCGCCGGTGGCAAGCTCGCGTCGGTGATCCCGGTGCACTCGGCCACCAAGATGCTGGCCGCCATCGAGGCCAAGGAGTTCGAGGGTGAGCTCGAGGGCATTCCGGTGCTCAAGTACAACGCGACGCTGGCCGGCGAGGTGAAGGAGCCGGGCCTCGGCCCCCTCCACACCGAGTTCGACGGCCAAGGCTATGCGTACACCTCGATGTTCCTCTCGTCGGAAATCGTGAAGTGGAAGCTCGGCACCTGGGAAGTCGTCGACCGCCAGCCGACCTACTACTCGGTGGGCCACCTCATGATCCCCGGCGGCGGCACGCGGAAGCCCTACGGCCGCTACGTGCTGGCCATGAACAAGATCACGAAGGACCGCTACCTGCCCACCGGTCCGGAGCTCGCCCACTCGGCCCAGCTTTATGACATCACGGGCGAACGCATGGAGCTGCTGCTCGACTTCCCGACACATGGCGAGCCGCACTACGCCAACGCCATCGATGCCGCGAAGGTCCGCGAGAACCAGAAGCGCTTCTACGCCTTGGCCGAGAACCGCCATCAGCGCGTGATCCGCGCCGAGCGCGAAAGCGGCATCGAACGCCGCGGCAACGTGGTGCACGTGCGCATGGCCAGCATCCGCTCGCACTTCACGCCGGACAACATCGAAGGCGTGCAGGTCGGCGACACGGTGCTCTTCCACGTGACGAACCTCGAGCAGGACTGGGACGTGCCCCACGGCTTCGCCATCCTCGGCGCGCAGAACGCCGAGCTGCTGATCATGCCGGGCGAGACGCGCACGCTGCGCTGGGTGCCGCTGAAGGTCGGGGTCTATCCCTTCTACTGCACGGACTTCTGCTCGGCGCTGCACCAGGAGATGCAAGGCTACGTGCGCGTGTCGGCACGCGGCTCGAACGTCGCCCTGCGCGCGACCACGAACAACCGGGCGCCGCAGCGCGCCGGAGGGAACTGAGATGACATCCCGGGCCCGCTGGATGGTCTTGATCGCCTCGTTCGTGATGGCGACGGCCTACGTACTCCCGCTGTGGCGCGTCGATCTGATCGCGCCGCAGTATCCGGAGGGCCTTGGGATGTACATCAAGATCAATGGGGTTGAGGGCTTGAAGCCGCAGGACCTCAACTCCATCAACAACCTGAACCACTACATCGGCATGAAGAGGATCGAGCCTGACGCGATTCCCGAGCTGCGGTACATGCCGTGGATCCTCGCGGGGCTCATCGCCGGCGGCCTCGCGGTCGCCGCCTCGGGGAAGCGTCTCGCCCTGCACGTCTGGGGCGGGGCGCTGGCCCTGACCCTCGTCGCCGGCCTCGCCGACTTCTATCGCTGGGGCTACGACTACGGGCACGACCTCGACGAAGAGGTCGCCATCATCAAGGTGCCGGGGATGACCTATCAACCCCCGCTCATCGGCTCCAAGAAGCTGCTCAACTTCCGGGCCACGTCCTGGCCATCGGGCGGCGGCATCGCGCTGACGCTCGCGGCAGGCCTGGTATTCCTCGCCGTGCTCGACACGCGGCGGCGTGCCCTGCTCGGGGCGGTGCTGCTCACCGCCGCGGGCTGCGCGAACGTCCCGCCGCGCGACCTCGTCGTGAACCAGGACGCCTGCGAGCACTGCAAGATGCAGATCAGTGATCCGCGCTTCGGGTCACAGGTCGTGACGACCACGGGGCGCCAACTCGTGTTCGATTCACCGGAATGCCTCGCCGAGTTCCTCGAGCGCACGCCGGCCGACAAGGTGGCGAGCATCTGGGTGCTCGACGTCGAGAACCCGGGCACCTGGGTGAGCGCGGAGGCCGCGGGCTACCTCGCCGACGCCAACCTGCGCAGCCCGATGGGTCGCATCACGGCGTTCGCGTCGCCGGCAGCCGCCGAGGCGGCGCGCGCGCGACTCGGCGGGAGGCTCATCGACTGGGCTGTGGTGCGCGGCGGGGCAGCCGAGTCGGTCCACGGCGGGCCCTGAGATGCGCGCCGCCCTTCTCCTCACGATGCTCTTCGCCGCCGCACTGCCGGCGCAGGAACTCGTCGTGGGCGATGGCGCGCCGTTCAAGACCGTTTCCGCCGCGGTCGCTGCGGCGCGTCCCGGCAGCACCATTCGCGTGCGCCCCGGCACCTACCGCGAACCGACGATCGAGATCCGCACGCCACGTCTCCGGATCGTCGGGGAGGGGTGGCCGGTGCTCGACGGCGAGGGCCAGCGCGAGATCGTCAACATCCGTGCCGACGACGTGACCCTGCAGGGCCTCGTGTTCTTCAACACGGGCATCGCCCACATGCAGGATCGCGCCGCGCTGCGCGTGATCGAGGCCGCCCGCTGCACGGTCGCCGACAACCGCTTCCGGCAGACGCTCTTCGCCGTGTACCTCCAGCGCGCCGTGGACTGCACTATCCGCAACAACGACATCGTCGGCGCTGGCGGCGGTGAGTCCAGCAACGGCAACGGCGTGCACCTCTGGCACTCCACGGGCATCCGCGTGATCGGCAATCGCATCACCGGCCAGCGCGACGGCATCTACTTCGAGTTCTCGCGCGGAGCCGTGGCGGAGAACAACCGCAGCGAGGCCAACGCCCGGTACGGCCTGCACTTCATGTTCTCCGATTCCTGCCGCTATACCGACAACGCCTTCGTCGCGAACGGCGCCGGCGTGGCCGTCATGTACAGTAAGGGCATCACGATGGAGCGGAACGAGTTCCGCGATGCCGTGGGTTCGGCGGCGTACGCGCTGCTGCTCAAGGAGATCACCGATGGGGTGCTGGTCGAGAACAAGTTCATCGGCAGCTCCACCGGCCTGTATCTCGAGGGCGCCTCGCGCTTCGAGATCCGCGGCAACGAATTCCGCGCCAACGGCTGGGCGGTGCGCCTCATGGCCGATGCGTTGGACAACCGCTTCGTCGGCAACACCTTCGAAGGCAATGCCTTCGACGTCGCCACGAACAGCCGCACGCTCCGTTCCACCTTCGACGGCAATTGGTGGGATGCCTATCGCGGCTACGACCTCGACCGGGACGGGCGCGGCGACGTGCCCTTCCGGCCCGTGCGCTTCTTCGCGCTCGTCGTCGAGCGGCATCCCGAGGCGCTGCTCATGCTGCGCTCGCCGGTGACGACCGTCCTCGACGCCGCCGAGCGCGTGTTCCCCGTGCTCACTCCCCCGCTGGCGGATGAACGTCCGCTCATGAGGCCGCCCCGATGATCACGCTCGACTCCATGCGGAAGGCCTTCGGCACCCGCACCGTGCTCGATGGCGTCTCGCTGTCCCTCGAACCGGGCCGCATCGCAGCGCTCGTCGGGCCGAACGGCTCGGGCAAGACGACACTCATCAAGTGCATCCTCGGTCTCGCGCGCGCCGACGCTGGCCGCCTCTTGCTCGACGGCACGCCTGCCGATGCAGACGGTGCCTACCGTGCGCGTATCGGCTACGCCCCGCAAGCGCCGCACTTTCCGGCCAACCTCGCGGTCGGCGAGGTCTTTGCGATGCTGCAGGCGCTGCGTCCGACGGCCAGCGTCGACGAGACGCTGCTCGACGAGTTCTCGCTGCGCGCGGAGTGGGCCACGCCGGTCGGCACGCTGAGCGGCGGCTGGCGGCAAAAGGTCTCGCTCGCCGCCGCCTGGCTGTTCCGCCCCGACGTGCTGATCCTCGACGAGCCCACGGCGGGCCTCGATCCCATCGCCGCGGGGCTGCTCAAGCACGCCATCCGTGCGGCACGCGCCGAGGGACGCACGGTGCTCATCACGTCCCACATTCTCAGCGAGCTCGAGGAGCTGGCCGATGACGTCGCCTTCCTTACGGACGGTCGGCTGCGCTTCGCCGGATCGGTGCAGGCGTTGCTGGCCGAAACAGGCACGCGGCGGCTCGAGCCAGCCATCGCCGCGTTGCTGCGCGGTCTCAAGGTGGCCAACGGAGGTGCCCGATGACGACCGTGACCCTGGCTGCCGCGGCGCCCCGCGCAGCGAGTCCCCTCGGACTCGTGCTCCGCGCCGGCGTGCGCGACCTCGCACGGAACCGCTGGTTGCTCGCGTATGGCATCGCCCTCGCGGGCATGTCGGAGCTGCTCTTCGTGTTCGGCGGGGCGGGGCAGCAGGTGCTGCTCTCGCTGCTCAATGCCACGTTGCTGCTCGTGCCGCTCGTCGCGCTGGTGTTCGGCACCATGCACGTGTACGCCTCGCGCGAGTTCATCGAACTGCTGCTCGCGCAGCCGCTGCCGCGACGCGCGATCTTCACGGGGCTGTACCTCGGCCTGACCTTGCCGCTGGCCGGCGCGTTCGTGCTCGGCGTCGGCATCCCGCTGCTGCTGCACGGCACCCTCTCCGCCGCTTCGCCGTCGGCGTTGCTGGCGCTCGCCGCCGTCGGCGTGCTGCTCACGGCGACGTTCGCCGCCATGGCGATGGCCATCGCGCTCGGCAGCGATGACCGCCTGAAAGGGATGTCGCTGTCGCTCGGCGCCTGGTTCCTGTTCACCATCGGCTACGATGGGGCGGTGCTCGCGGTGGTCTCGATGTTTGGCGACTGGCCGCTCGAGAAGCCGCTGCTGCTGCTCATGCTCGGCAATCCGGTCGATCTCGCTCGCGTGCTCGTCCTCACCGGCCTCGATACCGCGGCCTTGTTGGGCTACACCGGCGCGCTGTTCCGCCGGCTCTTCGGCGGCGCGCTCGGCCCTAGCGTCGCGCTCACGGCGTTGGCACTTTGGACGGTGCTGCCCGTGTCCCTCGCGCGCCGCCGCTTCCTGCGGCGCGACTTCTGAGTCCCCCCTCTCTCATTCACGGAGCATCCTGATGTCGACCGTCCGCACCCGTTCGCTCTCCCTCGCCGCCGTCGTGGCGCTCGCGGCCTGTGGTGGTGGCGGTGATGCCGCCCCTGCGGCCTCGGGGTCCTCGGCCTCCGCGGCCAGCACGCCCGTCGCGCAGGCCTCGTTCGATCCCGCGAGCATCACGCCCGCGATGATCGCCCTCGGCGATTCGATCTTCCATGGCAAGATCGGCGCGAGCTCCTGCCAGGCCTGTCATGGTGCGGGCGGAAAGGCCGGTGCCGCGGCGCCCGACCTCACCGATGGCGAGTGGTTGCACAGCGACGGCTCGTACGAAGGCATCGCCAACACGATCAAGGCCGGCGTGATGTCGCCCAAGCAGTTCTCGAGCGTGATGCCGCCCTACGGAGGAGTAATGCTACCGGATGATCGGTGGCGGGCGGTCGCCGCTTACGTGTATAGCGTGAGCCACAAGTAGGGCGCAGAACGGCAGTTATAAGTAGGGAGTTGGGAGTTGTGAGCACTCCCAACTCCCTACTCCCAACTCGTAACTGCAGTTATCAGTCTCTCGTCGCCCATCTCTGCACCCGCTCCAGCACCTCCGTCACCGTGATCCGCGCCATCCGCCCCGGCCGATTCTCCATGCTCACGGGGTAATCCTCCCCCGGATCACCGTAGGCGTCGATCATCAGCTCACTGAACCGGCGGTACGGCCCCACCCGCTTGGGATTCGTGTAACCCAGCAGTGAGACCACCGGCGTCCCCAGCGCGACGCTCAGGTGCAGGGGCCCGGTGTCCGGCGAGAGCACCAGCGCGCTCTTCTCGATGATCGCCGCTAGCCCGCGGAGCCCGCCGTCCCCGAGCGCCGAGGCAGGCTTCACGCGCGCACGCTCGAAGATGATGCGCTCCGCCTCCACCTCGCGTGGGGACCGCCCGCCGACCAGCAACGGCTGCAGGCCGAAATCATGCCAGAGCGCGTCGCTCACCTCCGCCCAGCGCTCGGCGGGCCAATCCTTCTCCGCCTTGCTCGTCGCCACGACGATCGGCGCCACGGGGCGTTCGTAGCGCGAGAAGAACGTCGACTGCCAGGCGCGCTCCGTGTCGTTCCACGGCCCGATCTTCCATTCCAGCGGCTGCGCCGGCACACCGAGATATGCGAGGAACTCGAGGTACTGGTCCTGCATGTGCTGCAGCGGATGCGCGGGGATGCGATGGGTGCTGAACAGCCACGAGGCATCGCGGGCACGCGCGCGGTCGAAGCCAAGTCGCATCGGCGAGGGTGCGAAGCTCGCGACGATGCCGCTCTTCAGGTAGGGCTGCAGTACCAGCACCGCGTCAAAGCGCTGCGATTGCAGGCGGCGCCGCACGTCGAGGAACCCGCGCCAGCCGTCCTTGCGCGCGAACGGAATGACCTCGTCGATCGCCGGATGCCCCGTCAGCAACTGCGTCAACGCGCCCGTCTGCATGACCCAGGAAATGCGTGCGCGCGGATGGGCGCGCTTGATCGCGTTGATCACCGGCAGGGCGTGCACGGCATCGCCCACGGCCGCGAGCATCACGATGAGCACGCGGTCCAGCGCCGCGCCGCTCACCGCGCGCCCGCCTTCCAGCGCGCCACGCGCTCGAGCACGTCGTCCACCGTGATGCGCCCCATGCGGCCGCGCCGCCGCATCCACAGCACTTCGTCCGGCGGGTCTCCGGGCTCGGCGAAGGCGTTCACGACGAGGTCCATCGAGCGCCCGTACGGTCCGGTGCGCTTCGGGTCGGCCTGCGACATGAGCGCGATCACGGGCTTGCCGAGCGCGACGGAGATGTGCAGCGGTGCCGTGTCGAGCGAGAGCACCAGCTCCGAGGCATCGAGAATCCCCACGAGCCCTCGCAATCCGCCTTCGCCGAGCGCGACCAGCGGCGTCGCGACCTTCGCCGCCGCAACGATCGCCGCGGCGGTCGCACGCTCGCGATCACTCGGCCCGCCGACCAGCACCGGCTGGAGGTCATGCTGCGTGTGCAGCGCATCGCAGACGGCGGCCCACCGCTCGGGCATCCAATCGCGGTCCGCGTCGCTTGTGCCGCAGACGATGGCTGCGTAGGGGCGCCCGACCTTCTGCACGAAGGCGCGCTGCGCCTCACGCTCCTGCGGCCACGGTCCGAGGTTCCACGTGACGGGCCCGTGCGGGATGCCGAGGTGCGCGAGGAACTCGAAGTACTGGTCCTGGACGTGGCGCCGCGGGCCCGGTGGGATCTTGTGCGTCGTAAACAGCCAGTTCAGGTCGCGGGCTCGCGACCGGTCGAACCCCAGCTTCACTGGCGCCTTCGCGAAGCGCGTCACGAGCCCCGCCTTGAGCGACACCTGCAGCGCCAGCACGAGGTCGAACTCCCGCGCCGCGAGTGCGCGGCGGATCGCCGTGTACGCCCCGAGGCCAGTGCCATAGTGGAAGGGGAGGATCTCGTCGACGTCGGGATGCCCGCGCACCAACGAGGCTGGCCCCGGCTGCAGTACCCAGGTCACGCGCATCGTGGGCCGCGCGCGCTTGAGCGCCGTGAGCACGGGGAGCACATGTACGCTGTCGCCCACCGCCGACATCATCACGATCGCCGTGCGATCCATCGGCACCCGCAGGGTCACGGCTGCGCCTCGTCGGCGGCGCGCCCGAGCGCACGGCGTTCGAGCTGGGCGAACTCCGCGTCGCCGATCGCCAAGCCGTGGCGCTCGCGATGCTTGCGCAGGGAACGCAGCAGGCGCGAGAGGTTGAGCGCGGTGGCGCGGCCGTCGCCAGCGCTCAGGAAGCGTACGCGATCGACATCGAGCGCAAAGGCGCGATAGCCACGGCCCTCGCGCGCGAGGTACACGTTCTTGGCGTTCAGGTCCTCGTGCTGTGCGTTGACGAGGCCCAACGCGCGCACGAGCGCGGCGGTCGCCGTGAGCATGGATTCGCGCTCGGTGGGTGCGGCGTCGCGCCAGGCCTGTGGGAAGTCCGCACCGTCGGGCAACCGTGCCGTCGCCACATCGCAGCGGCAGAAGCCCGGACCCGCCGGGTACAGCACGTACGCGACCATCGCCGGCGTCGGGACGCCGGCGGCGCGCAGGCGCTCGCTGGCCTCCAGTTCCCACGGCGCGCGTCCGGGCCAGAGGAAGCGATCGCCCGTGAACGCCGCGAAGAATCCACCGTGCCGCGCGTGCCGCACCACCACCGCCGGCCCGCCCCGCGGAAGCGTCGTGCCCCATGCCGTCGCGCGGCCTTGGAAGGCTTTCGCCCCCGGGACCGTCGCCGCCCAGCAGTGCAACGTGCGCGTCTCCTGCAGCGCCTCCTGGATGCCCAGCACCGCGTCATGCCGCGCGATCACCGTCGCGTCCCGCACCTGCAGACGCGTGTAGCCCGGCGGTGCGCTGGGCCCCGCTTCGCTCACCGACGGACGCGGAAGACGGGAAGCGCCTGGCTCTTCCCCTTGAGTTCCATCGGCGGCAATGCTTCCAGCGGCGGCGGCGTGCCCAGCGCGGAGCGGAAGTCATCGCTGATGAGGATCTCGCCCGCCGCGGCGGCGCCGCAGAGCCGGCTCGAGATGTTCACCGGGTCACCGATCACCGTGTACTCGAGACGGCGGTCCGAGCCGATGTTGCCCGCGAACACCTCGCCGACGTTGAGCCCAATCCCGATTCTCAGCGTCGGCCGGCCTTCGTTCTGCCAGCGCGCGTTCAGGCGGTCGAGCTCGTCCATCATGTCCATCGCCGCCATCATCGCGCGGTCGCAGTCATCCGGCTCGCCGATCGGTGCGCCCCACTGCGCCATCACCGCGTCGCCGATGAACTTGTCGAGCGTGCCGCCGTGACGGAACACGCACTCCACCATCTCGGTGAAGTACTCCGTCAGCAGCTTGGCCATCGAGTCGGCGCTCATCGTCTCCGAGAGCGCCGTGAACCCGCGGATGTCGGAGAACAGCACGGCCACGCGTCGCTTGTCGCCACCCAGCTTCACGGCATCGGGGCTGCTCGCGATGCGCGCCGCGAGGTGCGGCGTGAAGAAGCGCTCGAAGTTGCTGCGCGCCAGCATCTCCGCCTTGATGCGCTCGGCGAACTGCCCGTTCTCCAGCGCCACGGCCGCGATGCCCGAGAACGCGATCAGGAAGTCGAGGTCCGTCTCGCCGAAGCGCTTGAGCGAGAAGTTGTCGACGTAGAGCACGCCCAGCGCCCGGTTCTCGCTGCCGATCAGCGGCACGCACATCGCCGAGCGCACCTTCTGCAGCACGATCGACTGGCCCGTGAAGCGCTGGTCGCCGCCGGCGTCGTCGGTGAGGATGGCGACCTTGTCCACCACAGCCTGCGTGACGATCGACTGCGGCACGTCGCCGCTCGCCGCCTCGCCGCGCCGGTCGCGCGAGATCTGCGGATGCAGGTGCCCGTCGCGGTCCGTGAGCAGGATCGCGCAGCGGTCCGCCTCCAGCGTCTGGAACGCGTACTCGGCGATCTTCACGAGCAGGCCGTGCACGTCGGTGGCCTTCGTGAGGCCCTTCGCCACCTCGAGCAGGATGGCGAGCTTGCGCCGGTCCTTCTCGGCGGGGTCCACTTCGCCCGCGAGCTGCTTGTTGATGGACCCCGAGTCGCCCTTGAGCGCGCCGAACTCGCCGGTCTGCGGAATCTGCCGGACGATGGTCGCGGCGGCCGGCTTGGACTGCGCCGTGGGGGGAACGGCCGCCGCCGGCTTGGGCACCACGACCTGTTCGAGTCGGAACACCACCTTCCCGAACGTGATCTCCGCACCCGGCGCGGCGTGGCCGTTCGTGATCTGTACGCCATTCACGAAGGTGCCGTTGCTCGACCCCGCGTCGGCGATCTCGATGCCGGTCTCGGTCAGCCGCAGTTCGGCGTGCTTGCGTGAGACCGTGGGGTCCACGACGGCGCACTCGTTCGTGACGGCGCGCCCCACGTTGTGGGGGCCCGCACCGATGAGCTCGAACTTGAATTCGTTGCCGACGCCGATCAGGCGATAGTGCATGCCCTAAATATGGCGCACACGGCCTATGGCCGTCAGCATCGCGCGGGCTTTCGCCTCGGTCTCCGCCCACTCGGCGGCGGGGTCCGAATCGGCCACGATGCCCGCGCCCGCCTGCACGTTGGCCTCAGCCCCCGCCAACACGCAGGTGCGGATGGTGATGCAGAGGTCCATCCGCGTGTCGCCCCAGCCGATGTGCCCCACCGCCCCGGCATACGGGCCGCGGCGCTCCGGCTCCAGCGTGTCGATGATCTCCATCGCCCGAACCTTCGGCGCGCCGGTCATCGTGCCCGCCGGAAACACCGCCTTGAACACCGCCAGCGATGAGCGCGCATCGCGCAGCAGGCCCTCGACGGAGCTCACCAAATGCAATACGTGCGAGTAGCGCTCCACGACCATGAGGTCCGGCACCGTGACCGTGCCGTACTGGGCGACGCGGCCAACGTCGTTGCGGCCGAGGTCCACGAGCATGATGTGCTCGGCGCGCTCCTTGGGGTCGGCCAGCAGTTCGGCGGCGCGCGCGGCGTCTTCCTCGGGCGTCGTTCCACGCGGCCGCGTGCCGGCGATCGGCCGCACGACGACCTTGCCATCGGAGACGCGCACCAGCAGCTCGGGCGAGCTGCCCACCAGCTCGAGGTCCTCGAGCACGAGGTGGAACATGTACGGTGACGGATTCAGCACGCGGATGGCGCGGTAGAGCGACGTGCCGTCGAAGTCCCGCGGCACGCGGATGCGGCGCGCCAGGAGGCACTGGAAGACGTCACCGGCGAGGATGTGCTCCTTGATGCGCGCCACGCCCTCGAGGAATCGCTCACGCGTGGTGTTCGACGTGCCGGCCGCCGCGGGACGCGCGGCGTCCAGCACCAGCGGCGGCAGTGCCGGTCCGGTGTGCAGGCGGTGGATGGTCGCGGCGATCTCCGCCTGTGCCTCATCGTACAGCCGCCGCAGCGTGGCGTCGTCGGCCTTCGCCGGCACCGTGGCGGTCGCGACCACGCGTGCCTGCGCCCGCAGGTTGTCGACGATGACCACGTTGCGCGTGAAGACGAAGAGCGCATCGGGGCAGGGAATGCCGCGCGGCGGCGCGTTTGGCAGGCGCTCGATGTGCCGCACCACATCGTAGCCGAAGAAGCCCACCGCGCCGCCCCAGAAGGGGCCGAGCTCGGGCACTTCGACGACGGGGTGCTGCGTCAGGGCCTCGCGCAGGTCCTCGAACGGATCCGCAGGTCGGCGCGCCCCCGTCCAGCCCGCGCTTGGCGACCAGTCCTCGACCACGCCGTCCGCGAGCCGCCAAGCCCCGCGCGGCGCCGTGCCGAAGAACGAGTACCGCGCCCAGGTCTCGCTGCCGGCCGGTGCGGATTCCAGCAGGAACGCGAACGGCCCCTCGCGCAGCTTGTGGAAGGCGCCCACGGCCGTGTCGCCATCGAGCAGCGTGTCGCGCCAGACGGGCACGAGCCCGCCCGTACGGGCGCGCGAGGCGAATGCCGCGAAATCGCTCACGCCATCCGTCCGCGGTTGTTCACATCCTGCGCTGCGGCAATCTTTGACATATGCGAATCCTGTGCGCGGCGGCTGCCGCGTCGGCTCTGCTTGTGACCTGCACCGCGACCCTCGCCGCGCAGGAGCGCTGGAACGACGACCGCAGCATGGCCTTGGTCCAGGCCGCGACCGCGCGCCGCAGCCTCCAGCTCGCCGACACCGCCCTCCGCGATTACACCGCGCAGGCCCTTGGCACCGTCACCTTCCTCGCCCAGTTCGGCGACGGCGCCTTCTCGCGCCCCATCGTCGTCAAGTCGGACCAGCTGGCGCTCGAAGTCTATTGGGGCGCGCCCGACCGCAGCAAGCAACGCATCGTGGGTCGGCGCGACACGCTGCTGCTGCCGTCCGACATGCAGTACCATCGCGATCACCTCGGCATCATCCAGAACAACTTCCCCGACATCATCCGCCTCGGCGAGGGCGACGAGGTGCTGGACGTCGTCCACCCGCTGAGCCCGGCGGGGCCGGGCACGTACGACTACGCGCTGCGCGATTCGCTGGCCATCCGCGGCGGCGGCGTCAGCGTCGACGTGATGATGCTCAGCGTGCGGCCCAAGGATCCACGTCGCCCCGCCGCCGTCGGCGCCGTGTATCTCGACCGCGCCACCGGCAGCGTCGTGCGCATGACGTTCTCCTTCACCCGCGCCGCGCTGCGCGACCGCCAGCTCGAAGACGTCTCGGTGATCCTCGAGAACGGGCTCGTCGACGGCCGCTTCTGGCTGCCGCGGCGGCAGGAGATCGAGATCCGCCGCTCGGCCAGCTGGATGGACTTCCCCGCGAAGGGCATCATCCGCGGACGCTGGGAAGTCTGCTGCATCACGACGAACCAATCGCTGGCCTCGCCGGTGTTCCGCGGCCCCGAGATCGTCGAGGCGGGGCCACCGGAGCAGCTGCGGCAGCATCCGGCGTTCACCGGCGAGGTGCTCGACGCGCTGCCCGAGGACGTGCGCGCCCTCGACGCCGACGAGGTGCGCGCCGTGCAGGACGAGGCGCGGCGCTTGGTGCAGGAGTCGGCATTGCGCCGCGTGCGCTCGAGCAATCTCATGGCGCGGCGCGTCTCGGACTTCGTGCGCAGCGATCGAGTCGAGGGACTCGCGCTCGGGGCCGGACTTTCGCAGCGCCTCGGATTGGGGGTGAGCGCCGCAGCCCTGGGGCGCTATGGCTTCGCCGATCACCGCTGGAAGGGGCAGGGCAGCCTCGAGTGGCGGCGCGCGTCGGGCCTCGCGCTCCGCGCCACCGGATACGACGACTGGCGGCAGCTCGGCGAGGTCCCCGAGGGCAGCGGCATCCGGAATGCCATCGGCGCGCAAGAGTTCGGCAGCGACTGGACGCAGCCCATCGGCGCCGTCGGCGGCGCGCTGCGCCTCCATTGGGCGCCGCCCGACCGCACGCACTGGTTTGTCGAGACCTCGCGGCGCGATGAGCGGGCGCTCGTTCCGCGGGCCTCGCCGGCGCGCGGGCGCTTCGAGCCGACGGTCCCGGCACTCGCGCTGACCCGTGAGACGGTGGGTCTCGGCGTGGCGCGTGCCGGTGCGTTGGCGCAGGGGCCGCAGGCGATCGCCAGCGGCGATGCCGACTGGCGCGTCGAGGCGCTGCTCGAGGCCTCCCGATGGGAGACGGCCGACGCCACCAGCGCCGGGGAGAACCTCCGCTGGCGCTTGGATGCCGAGGCGGGGTGGCGCGTCGGCAGCGCACGGCTGCGCATGCGGACCATCGCGGCCGGATTGTCTGGCGGCGTGGTCCCCGCGCAGGACTTGGTTCGCTTGGGCGGTCCGGTCTCCGGCCCCGGGTACGCGTTCCACCGCTTCGCGGCGCGCCGCGGACTCAGTCAGCGCGTGGAGTGGCACATGCGTATTCCCTTCATCCCGCTCAACCTCGGGCGGTTTGGTCGCGTGCCGGCGACCCTCGTGCTGGCGCCGTACGCGCACGGCGTGTGGGTGGACGGCGAGGCCTCCGGGGCGCAGGGCTGGTACCCGGCCGTCGGGCTCGGCGGCATCGGCCTGTTCGATACCGTCCGGCTGGACGTGGCCCGTGGACTGCGGGCCGGCACCTGGACGTTCTCGCTGGACGTGACCCGGGCGCTGTGGCCCGTCCTCTGACCCGGGTGTGACGGCGCTGTCCAGCGCCGCGTCGGGGTGGTAGCCGCACGCAGGTCCTGCGGTATCTTTGTGACAGGTGCGCAGGTCCGGACATCCAGAGGAGCGTGATGGGCAGCAGCAGCGCCAAGTCGATGCGTGACGAGTGGTTGTGGGCCACCCTTGAGGGGCTCCTCGAACCGGAACAGGTCGAGGCCCTGCGGGCGGCGCCACCGGAGAGCCTCTGGGAAGACGTCGTCCGCCGTGGCTGGCTGACGGACGACGCCATCGTGCAGGCGGTCGCCGCGCGTTTCCGCATGCGCATCGCCGATCTTGGCAGCGTGTCGCAGCAGGCCCGCGAGCTCGTGCCGGAAGCGTTGGCCCGCAAGTTCCGCGTGCTGCCGCTCGCCATTTCGGATTCCATCCTCGACATCGCGACCGCCGATCCGCTCGACCTCGACTGCGAGCGCACGCTCGCCTTCGCGCTCGGCCGCACGGTGCGCATGAGCATCGCGACGCCGCGCAAGATCGTCGATCGCATCGAAGAGGTGTATCGGCCCGAGAACGTCATCGAGAAGATCCTCGAGAAGGTCGAGGGCACCTATGACGTCGAGACGGTGGACGAGTCGGTGGATGAGGCCGACCTCGACATCTCGGCGGCGCGCGCCGGCGAGCGGCCCGTCATCCGGCTCGTGGACCGCATCATCGCCGAGGGCATCCAGAGCCGCGCCTCGGACATCCACCTCGAGCCGGAGGAAGCGGGCGTCGCCGTGCGCTACCGCATTGACGGCGTGCTGCGGCAGGCCATGGTGCTGCCGAAGGCGGCGGGCATCCCGCTCGTGAGCCGCGTGAAGATCATGGCGCAGCTCGACATCGCCGACCGCCTGCGCCCGCAGGACGGTCGCGCGCGCGTCGCGATCTCCGGCAACCGCGTGGACCTCCGTGTCTCCACGCTGCCGGCCTCGCAGGGCGAGAAGGTCGTCATCCGCGTGCTCGACCAGCGGAGCACCATCCTCTCGCTGGATTCGCTGGGCCTGCTGCCCGACGAACTCACGCGCATCCACGAGCTGCTGCAGGCCCGCGAGGGCATCGTGCTCGTCACCGGGCCCACGGGCTCGGGCAAGACGACCACGCTGTACTCGATGCTGCGCACCGTGCAGGGCCGCGGCGTCAACATCGTCACGGTCGAGGACCCGGTCGAGTACCGGCTGCAGGGCATCGTGCAGGTGCAGGTGAACGAGAAGGCCGGGCTCACGTTCCCCGCCGCGTTGCGCTCGATCCTGCGCCAAGACCCCGACGTCATCCTCGTCGGCGAGATCCGCGACAAGGAGACGGCGAACATCGCGGTGCAGGCTTCGCTCACCGGCCACTTGGTGCTCTCGACGTTGCACACCAACGATGCCGCGAGCTCGGTCACGCGTCTCGTCGACATCGGCATCGAGAGCTACAAGATCGCCGCCGCGCTCAAGGGCGTCGTCGCACAGCGCCTCATGCGCCGCATCTGCAGCAGCTGCCGCGAACTCGCGGTGGGCCAGGTGCCGGAGCGCATGCAGAAGTACTTCCCCGAGCAGGGCACGCTCTACCGAGCGGTCGGCTGCCCCGACTGCTCGATGACCGGCTACCGCGGGCGCCTCGCCATCGAGGAAGTGCTGCAGGTGACCGAGGAAGTCGAACGCCGCATCGCCGGCAACGAGAGCGTGGACCGCATCAACGATGCGGCCCGCGAGGGCGGCATGCGCTCGCTCTGGGAGTCCGCCGTCGCCCACGTGCGCAAGGGCGAGACGACCATCGAGGAGCTGCTGCGCGTGCTCGAGGCGCCGCAGGAGGGCAGCAGCAAGAGCGGGGCGGCCGCGCGCGTCACCACCGACGAAGTCACGCCGGTCAAGCCGCCGCTGGGCAACCCGATCCGGCTCTCGTCGGCGTCGTCGGCTCCGGTGCTCGACGACGACGAGGGTCCGTCGTCGCCCAGCGCCAAGGCCCGCCGCAGCGGGACGCGGCACGCCGCGCCCAACACCTTCAGCGCCGACGCCTTCGAACTCGTCGGCGACGAGATCGCCAAGCGGCCCGCCGCCAAGCGCGTGCTGCTGGTCGAAGACGAAGAGGCGCTGCGCCGCGTGATGAAGGACCTGCTCGAACGCGAGGGCTTCGTGATCTACGAAGCCAACGACGGCGTCGTCGCACTGGACGAGATCGATCGCCTCGCGCCCGATCTCGTGGTGCTCGATCTCAACCTGCCGCGGCTCGACGGCTACGGCGTGCTGAGCCACCTGCGCGCGCGGCCGGCCACGGCCAAGCTGCCCGTCATCGTGCTCACCGCCAAGGGCGACGAGGACAGCGAGGTGCGGGTGTTCGAGTATGGCGCCAGCGACTACCTGACGAAGCCGTTCCGCGCCCGCGCCCTCTCGGCGCGCATCCACTCGCTCATCGACCGCAAGGCGAAGAAAGAGTGAACATCGAAGTGCGCGTCATCGACGTCGTGGCCTTCCGCCCCGTCGAGCGCGGCTGGCAGGCCCTCGCGCTGCGTCGCCGCGCCGGCACCCGCTGCGCCGGCTCCTGGGAGATGGTCCATGGCAAGGTCATGGAGGGCGAGACCCTGCCCGACGCAGCCGTACGCGAACTCTTCGAGGAGACGGGCCTCAAGCCCGAGCGCCTGCTCAGCGTGACCATGCACCCGTTCTACTTGGTGCCGCAGGGTAGCGTGCAGTTGGCCGCCGTCTTCGCCGCCATCGTCCCGCCCGACGCGCCCATCGTCCGCGGGGAAGAACACGACAAGCATGCCTGGCTCACGATCTCACAGGCGCGCCGTCGCTACTCCTGGCCGCACGAGCGCCGTCACCTGGACGACGCCTACGCGCTGCTGCGCACGCCCGAGGTGCACGACGTGCTTACCGTGGCGCTTTCCTAAGGGCGTTCACCACGAAGCCACGAAGGGAGCCACGAGAATCTCAAGGCCCCGCAACCCAAGGACAGGAAAGCTTCTCGGAGTTGCGGGGCCTTTCGTGTGCAGCTAGCCCTTCGTGCCTTCGTGGTGAATCCGTTCACTCGGTCGTGCGCTCTGGCGCCAGCGACGTTCGCTCCGCCGGCGCATTCGGCTTCACGCGCACCGACTTGGCCGGGATCCCCACGTTCACGTGGTACGGCCGCACGTCCTTCGTCGCCACGGCCACCGCGCCCACCATGCCGTTCTCGCGCACGTGCACGCCGGCCAGCACCGTCGCGTGGTACGTGATGCGCACGTCGTCGTCGAGGATCGTCAGCGCGTTCGTCACGTCCACCTGCTCCACGATGCTGTGCGTGTGCGAGTAGATGTTCGCGTAGTCCGAGATCGACACGCGATTCCCCATCCGGATCCCGCCGCGGTCGTCCAGCAGCACGTGGCGGTGCACCACCACGTCGTCGCCCACTTCCATGTTGTAGCCGAACGAGAACTCCACGTGCTGGAAGCACTTGAAGTTCTTGCCCACGCGCTTGAAGATGTGCGGCGCCAGCGCGCGGCGGAGCTTCACGCCCTGCTGCACCGCCTGCCCGCCGATCGGCAGCCGATCGAACGAATACCACAGCCAGAGCAGCGGTTTGACACGCTGGAACTTCGCCTGGTCGCAGTCGCCGTAGTACTCCGGCTCCAGCGTCACGTTGCGCGGGTCCAGCGCCGCCAGCGCCAGCTGCGTGCCCAGCGGCGTCTTCAGGTCCGCCATCGTCGCTTCGTAGCGGCCGACGTACTGCGGGTAGGCCAGCTCGAGCAGCGTGTCGCGGCAGAGCAGGGCACGGTCCGTGCTCGCATCGGACAGCTTCTCGCTCAGGTTCGCGATCCAGGCGTCCTCGATCGACTCCGTCGCGCGCGCGGGCAGCTTCTGCAGGGGGATTCTTGGCATTTGGCTGTTACCTCAGCAATGAACGGCAATCACCACGAAGGCACGAAGGATCTCGCAACGATTTGTCGGCCCCGCGACCCGAACGAAGCCTCGCTCAACTCGCGTTTGCCAATCTCCGGAAGCGTCGCGGCTCCCTTCGTGCCTTCGTGGTGAAAGTAGCTACTCCTCGTCGGCCGCAGCGGGCTCAGCGGTCACCAGCGACATCACCGCCTCCGCCAGCTCATCCCGCCCCGCGCCGCTGACCGCCGAGAACGAGATCACCTGCGCCGGATCCAACCCCAAGCGCAGCGCCAGCGACTGCACCTGCTTCGCCGCCGCGCCCTTCGAGAGCTTGTCTACTTTCGTCACGCAGACCAACGTCGGCAAGCCGATGTCCGCCAGCAGGTCGAACATCTGCAGGTCGTCATCCGTCGGGTCGCGGCGCACGTCGAGCAGCTGCACCACGCCGCGCAGCGCCGGCGCGCCGCGCAGGTAGCCCTCGATCAGCGGCCGCCACTCCGCCTGCCGCTCCTTCGAGATCTTCGCGTAGCCGTAGCCCGGCAGGTCCACCAGCGTGAACGCGTCGTTGATGCCGAAGAAATGGATCTCGCGCGTGCGCCCCGGCGTCTTCGAGACGCGCGCCAAGGCCTTCCGCCGCACCAAGGCATTGATCAGCGAGCTCTTGCCCACGTTCGAGCGCCCGCTGAACGCCACCTCCGGCAAAGACGTCTCGGGCCGCCAACCGCCGGCGGCGGCCATCGGCCCGAGATAATCGATCTTGCGAATCGGCAGCGGGTCGCGCGCCTTCACCGGCGCGCTCGGCACCTGCTCGTCGGGAGGCGTCACGCCTCTTTCTTCTTCGGCTGCGCGCTGATCTCCAGCAACGGCCGCTGCTTCTGCGTCACCGTCGCCTCGGTCACCCGCACCTCGAGCACGTCATCGCGCCCGGGCAGGTCGAACATCGTGTCGAGCAGCAGCTCCTCGAGGATCGCGCGCAGGCCGCGCGCCCCCGTGCCGCGCTGGATCGCCTTCCGTGCCACGGCTCGCAGCGCCGCGTCGTCAAAGGTCAGCTCCACGCCCTCGAGCTCGAAGAGCTTCCGGTACTGCTTGGTCAGCGCGTTCTTCGGCTCCTTGAGGATCTGCACCAGCGCGTCCTCGTCCAGGCCCTCGAGCGGCACGGCCACCGGCAGGCGGCCCACCAACTCGGGGATCAAGCCGAAGCGCAGCAAGTCCTCGGGCTCGATCGCGCCGAAGATGTTCGTCTTGCTCTGCTCGTCCTTGGCGGCCGAGTCGTTGTTGAAGCCGATCGCGCGCTTGCCCAGGCGCGCCTCGATGATCTTCTCGAGGCCGTCGAAGGCGCCACCGCAGATGAACAGGATGTCCTTCGTGTTGATCTGGATGTATTCCTGCTGCGGGTGCTTGCGGCCGCCCTGCGGCGGCACGCTGGCCACCGTGCCCTCGAGGATCTTGAGCAGGGCCTGCTGTACGCCCTCGCCGCTCACGTCGCGCGTGATCGACGGGTTCTCGCTCTTGCGCGCGATCTTGTCGATCTCGTCGATGTACACGATGCCGCGCTCGCACTCGGCCACGTTGAAGTCACCGGCCTGCAGCAGGCGCACGAGGATGTTCTCCACGTCCTCGCCCACATAGCCCGCTTCGGTCAGCGTCGTCGCATCGGCGATCGTGAACGGCACGTCGAGGATGCGCGCCAGCGTCTGCGCGAGCAGCGTCTTGCCGACGCCGGTGGGGCCCAGCAGCAGGATGTTCGACTTGTCGAGCTCGACATCGCCTTCGCGCTTGGCGCCGGAGTTGATGCGCTTGTAGTGGTTGTACACGGCCACGGCGAGCGCCTTCTTCGCGCCTTCCTGGCCGATCACGTACTGGTCCAGCGTCCCCTTGATCTCCTGCGGCAGCGGGACGCTGGTATGCGTCTCCGCGACCTCGCGCTCCTCGTCCTCCGCCAGGATCTCATTGCAGAGGGCGATGCACTCATTGCAGATGTACACGGACGGACCGGAAATGAACTTCCGGACGGCGTCCTTGGACTTTCCGCAGAAGGAGCAGCGCAGGTGACGGTCTTGGGACATTTCGACGAGGACGGAGGGCTGAAGGGGACAGTGCGAGTATCGTCGGCGGACCAAGCCTACCTGCGACCTAGGTCACATTCGACTGCTCGCGGCGTCCTGACGTAACGCTAGGTCAGTGACGCCGCGAAGAAAACCACCTTGGGGCTCGTGAAAAAAATCACAAGCACCCGGGCCGTTACAATCCGGCCTACTTCGTCGCCGTCAGCACCGTCGCGGCCTCGGCTTCCGCACGGCTCGCGACCACCTGGTCGATCAACCCGTACTGCACCGCCTCCGCTGCGCTCATGAACCGGTCACGGTCCACGTCGCGCTCGATCTGCTCCAGCGGACGGCCCGTGTGCTTGGCCATCAGCTCGTTCATCCGGCTGCGGAGATAGATGATCTCCTTCGCCTGGATCTCGATGTCCGCCGCCGTGCCCGACGCGCCGCCCGACGGCTGGTGGATCATGATGCGCGAGTTCGGCAGAGCCGACCGCTTGCCCTTCGCGCCGGCCGTCAGCAGGAAGGCACCCATCGAGGCCGCCAAGCCCATGCAGATCGTGTTCACCGGCGACTTCAGGAACTGCATCGTATCGTAGATCGCCAACCCCGAGCTCACGCTGCCGCCCGGCGAGTTGATGTACAGGTGGATGTCGCGGCCCGGGTTGTCCGCCTCGAGGAACAGCAGCTGCGCGATGATCATGTTGGCCACGTCATCGTTCACCGGCGTGCCGAGGAAGATGATGCGGTCCATCAGCAGGCGGCTGTACACGTCGTAGCTGCGCTCGCCGCGGCTGCTGCGTTCGATCACATACGGATTCGGGATGATCGCCATGGTGCGGTTCCTCAGTGGTGGAGCTTAGGCCTGCTCGATCGTGTTGCGCTCGAGGAGCCACGCGAACACGCGCTCCTCGGTGATGCTCCGCTCAAGCTCGCGGAGGCGCCCCGCCTTCTGCAAGGCGGCGTAGGTCTTGCCGACGTCCTCGCCGCGCTTGCCGGCCACCTCGGCGACCTTCGCATCGACGTCAGCCTCGGTCGCCACGAGCGCGTGCTTCTCGGCCAGCGTGTCGATGATCAGGTCGCGGCGCACCTGACGCTCCGCCATGCCCTTGATCTCGTCGCCGAACTTGAGGATCTCCTCCTGCGGGATCCGGTACGCTTCCGCGTACGCCTGGATCATCTGCTTCACCCAGCTCGGCGGCAGGTCGAAGGGGTTCGCCGTGACGATCTCGTCGAGCAGCTGCGTGCGTGCGGCCGCATCGGCCTCGCGCACGAGGTTCTCGGCGAGGTCCTTCTCGATCGTCTCCTTCAGCGCCGCCAGCGAGGCGAAGTCGCCCATCTCGGCGGCAAAGGCGTCGTCCAGCGCCGGCACCGACTTCTTCTTGATCTCGGTCAGCGTCGCGCGCACCGGCTTGGTCTTGCCGCGCTGCGACTCGTCCGGGAAGTCCTCCGGCCACTTCACCGGCTGCTCCTTCGTCTCGCCGATCGACATCGAGAGCACGAGCTCCTCGATGCCCGTGATCGCCTGGCCCGCGCCCATCACGAGGCGGTACTCACGCCCCTCGGGGATCGTGCCATCCTCCTCGGCGGTCGCCAGCGTCACCGTCACGAGGTCGCCTTCGGCGGGCTTGCCCTCGACCGGCGTCCACGTCGCGCGCTGCTCGAGCAGGCGGTCGAGCTGCTCCTGCACCATCGCGTCCGTCACGTCCGACTTCGGACGCATCACGCGGAAGCCCTCGAGCTTCGCGAGCTCGATCGTCGGGCGCACTTCGCAGTGCAGCTCGAACGAGAGCGATTCGTCCTCACCGAACTTCACGTCATGCGCGTGCGGCTGCGTGGCGAGGTCGAGCTTCTCCTGGGCGAGGACGGCCTCGAAGGCTTCGCGCAGGAGCTGGTCCACGGCTTCCTGGTCGATCGCCTGGGCATACTGCTTCTTGACCATCGCGGCCGGCGCCTTGCCGGGGCGGAAGCCGGGGATGCGGACCTGCTTGGACACGCGCGCGGCGGCCTTGTTGCGGGCTTCGGCAACGCGGGCGGCCGGGACAGCCACCTGGAGGCGGCGCTCAGCGCCCTCGGCCTTGGTGGCAGTGATCTGGATTTCCATGACGGGAGTTCGGCTGCGGGAAGGGACGAATCAGAGCAATCCGCCCCGCCCGGGCGAGGTTCGCCGAGGCGGGGCGGGGGGCTGCCTGAGCCTTGAAAACTAAGCGGTGGCGGGATTGGCTCCAAGGGCGGCGCCAGCCCGCTTCCGGGCCCGCAGCACCAGCCACAGCGGGGCCCCCATCGCCAGCACGCCAAACACCACCGCCCACCAGTAGCCGTGACGGGCCACCGTCGCGATCGGCATGATGCCGTTCGTCGCGTACAGGATCAGCGGGAAGGCGGTCAGGGCCGTGGTCTCCTTCCACTTGGTCGGCGGCACCAGCATGAGCATCAGGCGGCTCACCACCACGCCGGTGATGTACCAGCCCACCCAGTTCGACAGCGGCATGCCGTAGAAGATCGGCGCCTTCAGGAAGGTCGGCACCCAGGCTGCGAAGTTCTCCAGCTCCCAGACCCAATGCGGCGGCTGCACGTTCGTCATCTGCACTTCCATCGGCACGTCCCAGGCCGTCAAGAAGGCACCCGCGACCAGCGCCCAGCGCCACTTCGTCGCCGACGAATCATCCGTGGTCATCAGCCGCGCGCAGAACACCAGGCAGCAGTACAGCATGTAGTACCACGAGATCGGGATCGGGTACGGCACATCCCCGGCGATGCGATACCCCAGCATCTCGGTGTAGTGATACGGCCCGAACGGGAATCCGATGTTCGTGCCACCCAATTCACTCAGCAGCGCGACGCCGCTGGCGACCACGAACAGCGCCAGAGCCTTGCCCCAGCCGAAACGCGGCGCCGAATGCAGCAGCACGGCCGCCGTACCGAGCAGGATGTAGACCTGGCCGGAGTACTTCCAGCCGAGCGCGTACACCTTGGCGGTGTAGGGGCCCTGCATCCACACCGGGAACTCACCGGCCAGGATGGTCACCATCGCTGCCGTGGCGAAGGCGATCAAGGCCAGGTGACCCCAGAGGAATCCCTGGGCCACGCGGTCGAGCGGATAATCGTCGAGTCGGGTCTGCGACATCAGCCGAGCACCATCTCCTCGGGGCGCGAGAGCTGTCGCGCGCCCCATTCAATCACCGGTCCTTCCGCCTCGGCGGGCGGTACTTCCGCGCCCGAGCGCCAGATAGTCCAAAGCAGCCCGGCACGCGCCCAGTTCCCCACACGCGCCCGCGTCGTGATGGAGTCGTAGCCGTTCGCCTCGATGGCCCCGAGGATCGCCTCGTAGCCATCGGCGCAGGCCCGCGCGCAGCGCTGCGCATCGGGTTCGAGCAGCGCGATGCCCGGCGATGCCGCACGGTACAAGGCGCGCGCGCGCGCGACCTCGTGGCGCATCATCGCCACCCACTTCGGATCGTCCTTGATCGTCGGGTCGTGCAGCACGCGCTCCGCGCTCAGGCCGAAGGCGGCGAGCACGTCGTCCGGCAGGTAGCAGCGGTCGATGCGCGCGTCCTCGCCGACGTCGCGCAGGATGTTCGTCACCTGCATGGCCACGCCGAGGGTGCGCGCGTACTTGATGGCGCGCTCGCGCACGGATTCGTCGCCGCTGACGCCGAAGATGTAGGTGCACATCGCGCCGACGGAGGCCGCGACGCCTTCGCAGTACAGCGAGAGTTCCGCCCAGGTCGCGTAGCGCTGCGGCTGCACGTCGCGCGCGACGCCGTTGAGCAGCTCCTCGAGCACGTCCGCCGGCACGCCGTATTCGCTGACGCAGCGCCAGAGCTCGCGGAACACCGGGCCGTCGGGATTGCCGTTGATGGCCTCCGCCACGCCCGCGCGATACGCATCGAGCTCGGCCTGCAGGTGCTGCGGATCCTTGCCGCGATTGCGGTCGACGATGTCGTCGGCCAGGCGGCAGAACGCGTACACCGCGAAGGCCCCGCGCCGCTTCCGCGGCGGCAGGAAGCCGCTCGCCAGCGCGAAGGTGCGGGCATGCGCGCGCGTGATCGACTCGCAGTGCTGGGCGTCGCTCTTCGCCAGCGCGGCGTCGTCCTCCCGGAGGAAGCCGGGGAGCACCATCAGCGCGCGCCCTCGGCTGCGATCGTGCCTGCGCCGCCGGCTTGCTCATTCGCCACCGCGGCGGCACGCGCCTCACGCTTCGGCGCCGACACCTCCGCGCTGCGCTTCACGCGCACGCGCGACTTGTCCTGTGCCTCGCCGATCAGCTCCGCGACGATCTTGCCGCTCGATATCACACCCGGCAGCCCCGCGCCCGGATGCGTGCCCGCTCCCGCGAAGTACAGGTTTGGGATGTCCTCGCTCTTGTTGTGCGGCCGGAAGTACGCGCTCTGGAAGAGCGTCGGCTGCACCGAGAAGGCAGAGCCCAAGTGGCTCGAGAGCGTGTCGCGGAAATGCACGGGATCGATCCGGTGCTCCGAGACGATGTGCTTCGAGAGGTCCGGCATGTAGCGCTCTTCCAGGTACTGGATGATCGCGTCGCGGTACGCCTGGCCCTGCTTGGCCCAGTCGGTGGGCCCGCCGAGGTGCGGCACGGGCGAGAGCACGTACCAGGAGTCGCAGCCCTCAGGCGCCAGCGACGGATCGGTGGCCGTCGGGCGATGCAGGTACAGCGAGAAGTCCGGCGAGAGCTGCTTCGTCTTGAAGATGTCGTCGAGCAGCCCGCGATAGCGCGGGCCCATGATGATCTCATGGTGCGCGATGTCCTCGTACTTCCGGTTCGTGCCGAAGTAGATGACGAACAGCGACATGGAGTAATCGAGGCCGTCGACCTTTGCGTCCGTCCACTTCTTCCGGTACTTCGGCGCGATGAGCTTCTTGTACGTGAAGGCCACGTCGCCGTTGCTGACCACCGTGTCGGCCGCGAGGACCTCGCCGCCCTGCAGGCGCACGCCCGTCGCCTTGCCCGTGCGGTCGTCCACCATGATCTCATTGACCGGCGTCGAGTAGCGGATCGTGCCGCCGATATCCTCGAAGAGCTTCACGAAGGCCTGCACGAGCGCGCCCGTGCCGCCCATCGCGAACCACACCCCCCACTTCTGCTCGAGGTGGTGGATCAACGCGTAGATGCTCGTAGTCTGAAACGGATTCCCACCCACCAGCAGCGGGTGGAAGGAGAACACCTGCCGGAGGCGGTCGTCCTTGAGGTGCTTGTAGGCGAGGCCTGCCACCGAGCGGTCGGCGCGCAGCTTGATCAGGTCCGGCAGCACCTTCGCCATCGAGCCGATGGTCCCGAAGGGCTTGTCGATCAGCGCCATGCCGGAATCGAACACGGCCTCGCTGGCCTTCAGGAAGTTCAGGTAGCCCGCTTCGTCGCCCGCGCGGAACTCGCGGATCTGCTTGAGCAGGTTCTGGCGGTCGGAGTTGTACGTGAACACCGACCCGTCCTCGAATCGGATCCGATAGAACGGATCGATCGGCACGATCTTCACGTAGTCCGACGTCTTCTTCCCGGCGAGGTCGAAGAGGTCGTCGATCAGCCACGGCGCGGTGATGATCGTCGGGCCCCCGTCGAACGTGAACCCGTCCTGCCGGTACACGTACGCGCGCCCGCCCGCCTGGTCGCGCTGCTCGACGATGGTGACTTCATGGCCCTGGGCCTGCAGGCGAATCGCTGCAGCCAGGCCTCCAAACCCGCTTCCGATGACGACGATACGCATACCACCCCTAACGCCAGAGAACCGCCGCCGGTTCGCGACCCGGGGGAGTGCGAAAGGAGGGACTCGAACCCTCACGCCTTGCGGCACGGGATCCTAAGTCCCGCGCGTCTACCAATTCCGCCACTTCCGCGTACCGGGGAGAAGATACCATGCGGGGGCGGGATTGGCACTACAACAGCAGTTGGAAGTTGGGAGTAGGAAGTTGAAAGAGGGGCACACCGACAAGTCGGCGTGCCCCTCTCACTACTCCCAACTCCCAACTCGTAACTGCAGTTGCAGTTAGTTCACCCTAACGTTCACCACCACCGTGCCCCCGCCTTGTCCCTCCACCCCCCGATACACGAGCAGGGAGAGAATGTCGCCGGGTTTGACACGGTCCAATGCGCGCTGCAGGTCGTCCAAGTTCTGGATCTTCGTCTTCGGCTGCGGGAACAGCACCTCGACGATCACGTCGTTCGGGAACAGGCGCTGGTACGAGGGGCTACCGACTTCTGAGCTGGCCACACGCAATCCGCGATACTGCTCCGGCAAGCGGCGGGCCTGCACGAACTCAGCCGGTACGGCCTCGACACTGATGCCGAGCCGTGAGGTGGTCGGCGCTGGCGCCGTATTACCCGCACGCGCTACACTGCGCGACTCGGTGGGTGCCGCCGCGAGCCGCACGCGGAAGGTGTGGCGCGTGCCGTAGCGCATCGCTTCCAGCTCCACGGTGTCGCCCGGCTTCTTCGCGCGCACGGCGCGCTGCAGGGCACTCACGCGATCCACGTTGCGACCATCGACCTTCGTGATGATGTCGCCAGGCTCGAGGCCGGCACGCCGTGACGGCGAATCCTCGCCGGAGTAGCCGCTGACCTTCACACCTGCGATCTGTCGCAGGCCGGCTACCTGCGCGTCCTCTGGGGTCACTTCGTCAATGCCGACACCGAGCAAGCCGCGTCGGACTTCGCCGTGCGCGATCAGGTCTTCCATCACCAGCTTCGCGAGAGTGATCGGGATTGCGAAGCCATAGCCCGCGTAGAAGCCCGTCTGCGAGGCGATGGCGGTGTTTACGCCGATGACTTCGCCCTTCGAGTTCACCAGCGGACCGCCCGAGTTACCCGGGTTGATGGCCGCGTCCGTCTGGATGAAGTCAGAGATTGAATACTGGTCCTGGTTCAGGCCTCTTAGGCCGCGCCCCTTCGCGCTGACGATGCCCGCCGTGACGGTGAAATCCAAGCCCAGCGGGTTGCCGATGGCCAGCACCCACTCGCCGACGCGCAGCGACTCGTCGTCGCCGAAGGTGAGTGGCGTGAAGTTGCGGCCTTCGATCTTCAGCACGGCGACGTCCGTAGTCGGATCGCGGCCAATCAACTTGGCCTCGTACACGCGGCGATCCTGCATCGCGACGCGGATGCGATCGGCGTCTTCCACCACGTGATTGTTCGTGAGGATGTAGCCGTCGCGGCTCACGATGAAGCCCGAGCCCGAGGACTCCTGCGGCCGCTGCTGCTGCGGGTCCATGCGGAAGAACTCTTCGAAGCCCGGCGGCAGCTGCTGTTGGCCGCCGCGGCGGCGCGGGTTGGCGCTCGGCATGCGCTCCGACTGGATGCTCACCACGGCCGGCGTGATGTACTCGCTGATGCTCACGAAGGCATTCGAGGCATCGGCGATCGAGCGCACTTCTTCCGTGCGCGGCCGCGGCGCCGGCGTGCTACCGCCCTGCGCGAAGATGCGGTCCGTCCAATCCATGGAGGACGCGAAGAACACGCCGCCGACGAAGGCCACCGTGGCGGCTGCAATCAGCTTGCTGCGTGACATACGGAAGGTCATAGGCTGGAAGGTACACAAAAGGGCCGCCGGCGGCGGCCCTTCGATTGGGCGTTCGCCCCACACCCTATAAGTACCGCGATGTGGGGCGATGGTTTCCGACGCGCCGGCGAAACCGTCCTACTTCTTGCTGTCGTCCACGATTTCGTAGTCGGCTTCGACCACGTCGTCCTGCTTGGCGTCGGCCGTTCCCTGACCGTCGGTGGGCGCCGAGGCATCGGCCGGCTGCGCGGCACCGGCGGCATACACCGCCTGGCCCGCCGCCTGGAACGCGGCGGTGAGCTCCTCGAGCGCAGCCTTCACCTCGTTCATGTCCTCGCCGCGGTGCGCCTTGCGGGCGCGCTCCACGGCGGCGTCGAGACGCGTCTTGGCGTCGGCCGGCACCTTGTCGGCCCACTCCTTCGACTCCTTCTCCACCTGGTACGCCAGCGTGTCCAGGCGATTGCGCGTGTCGATCTCCTCGCGCTTCGCCTTGTCCTCGGCGGCGTTCTTCTCGGCGTCCTTCACCATCCGGTCGATCTCCGCGTCCGACAGGCCGCTCGAGGCCTCGATGCGAATCTTCTGCTCCTTGCCGGTCGCCTTGTCGCGCGCCGTCACGTGGAGGATGCCGTTCGCGTCGATGTCGAAGGTCACTTCGACCTGCGGCATGCCACGCGGGGCCGGCGGGATGCCCGTCAGCTGGAACTTGCCGATCGTCTTGTTGTGCAGCGCCAGCTCGCGCTCGCCCTGCAGCACGTGGATCTCGACCGTCGTCTGGTTGTCGTCGGCCGTCGAGAAGGTCTCCGACTTCTTCGTCGGGATCGTCGTGTTGCGCGGGATGAGCACCGTGGTCACGCCGCCCAGCGTCTCGATGCCCAGCGACAGCGGCGTCACGTCCAGCAGCAGCACGTCCTTCTGCTCGCCGGTCAGCACCGCGCCCTGGATGGCCGCGCCCACCGCGACGACCTCGTCCGGGTTGACGCCCTTGTTGGGCTCCTTCTTGAAGAACTCCTTGACGATCTCCTGGATCTTCGGGATGCGCGTCGAGCCGCCGACGAGGATCACCTCGTCGATGTCGGCCGGCGTCAGCCCGGCGTCCTTCAAGGCCTTCTCCATCGGCGGGATCGCACGGCGCACGAGGTCATCCACCAGCTGCTCGAACTTGGCGCGCGTGAGCTGGTAGTTGAGGTGCTTGGGGCCCGAGGCATCCGCCGTGATGAACGGCAGGTTGATGTCCGTGCTCATCGTGCCCGAGAGCTCGATCTTCGCCTTCTCGGCCGCTTCCTTGAGGCGCTGCAGCGCCATCGGGTCCTTCGAGAGGTCGATGGCCTGGTCCTTCTTGAACTCGGCCACGAGCCAGTCGATGACCTTCTGGTCGAAGTCGTCACCGCCGAGGTGCGTGTCGCCGTTGGTGGACTTCACCTCGAACTGGCGGGTGCCGTCCACTTCGTAGAGCTCGAGGATCGAGATGTCGTAGGTGCCGCCGCCCAGGTCGAACACGGCGACCTTCTCGTCCTTCTTCTTGTCCTTGTCGAGGCCGTAGGCCAGCGCGGCGGCCGTCGGCTCGTTGACGATGCGCAGCACCTCGAGGCCGGCGATCTTGCCGGCGTCCTTGGTGGCCTGGCGCTGGGCGTCGTTGAAGTACGCCGGCACCGTGATGACCGCCTTGGACACCGAGTGCCCGAGGTAGTCCTCGGCCGTCTGCTTCATCTTCTGCAGGATCATCGCCGAGATCTCGGGCGGCGTGTAGGTCTTGCCCTGCACCTCGACGCTGACGAGATCGTTCTGGCCGCGCACGACCTTGTACGGCACGCGCGCGCGCTCGGCTTCGACCTCGGCCATCTTGTGGCCCATGAAGCGCTTGATCGAGAACACCGTGTTCGCGGGATTCGTCACCGCCTGACGCTTCGCAATCTGGCCGACGAGACGCTCGCCGTCCTTGCTGAAGCCCACCACCGACGGGGTCGTCCGGCCGCCCTCGGCGTTCGGGATGACGACGGGGTCTCCCCCCTCCATCACCGCGACGACCGAGTTGGTCGTACCCAGGTCGATGCCAATCACCTTGTCTGCCATTCGTTCCTCGGGAAGGTATCTTTTCGGAGTCGGACGCCCGCCAGCTTTCGGCCGCGGACGTAGTTACGTCGATAGTTGACGGCAAGCTCTGGGCCAAAGATTCGTGCCATTTTGACACTCCGAATACCGTGACCAGCCCTCTGGTGACAGGACCGCGGGGATGATTCCTCTCAGCGACGACAATCCGACGGTCCGCATTCCCGTGATGACCATCCTGCTGCTGGCGGGGATTACCAGCGCGTGGGTCATCCTGCAGGGCGCGGGTTTCGACGTCGAGATCCTCGCGATGAGCGTCTGCAACCTCGGCATGGTGCCGGCTGAGCTCACGGGGGCTGCGCCGCTCGGGACGAGCGTGCCGCTGACCCGCACGCTGCTCTGCGTCGTCGATGCGGAGCCCCTGAACTGGATCTCGCCGCTGAGCTCCATGTTCCTGCACGGCAGCTGGGCGCACCTGTTGGGCAACGGGCTGTTCCTCTGGGTGTTCGGGAACAACGTCGAGGACGTGATGGGGCGGGGGCGGTTCCTGCTGTTCTACCTGCTCTGCGGCCTCGCGGCGGCGGCGGTGCATGTCTGGATGCAGCCCGGCTCACCGGTGCCGACCGTCGGCGCATCAGGCGCCATTTCCGGGGCGATGGGCGCGTACTTGGTGCTGTTCCCGCGGGTGCGCGTCCGCATGCTGTTCATCTTCGTGATCTTCTTCCGGATCATCCCGCTGCCGGCGTGGGTGGTGCTCCTGTGGTGGTTCGGGTTGCAGGTGCTGCTCGGTCTGCCGGACCTCGCGGCGCTTCCCGAAACCGGTGGCGGCGTGGCCGTGTGGGCCCATGTGGGTGGCTTCGTGGCGGGTGCGCTGCTGGTGCGCGCGTTTGAGCGCGACGAACTGACCGCACGCAGGCGTGCTATGTTGTTGCAGCGCGGGCTTTTGGACATCCGTCACTGAGGGTCGCGTAACAGTTCTGTTACGGAGGCCCCTAAATAGTTTGCCGTGCCCCCGGGGGGGCGGGTAACTTTGACGGGCTCTAACGACCGACGCATCCGGTCGCCCCAGAACTCTCCACCGACCGCCTAGGGCGGACCCCCACGTGAGATTCCTGCCGAAGGACGAAGGCTTTTTCGGCCTCTTCGATCAGCTCTCGGCGCGCCTGAACTCCTCGGCCGCCTTCCTGCGCGAACTCTTCCAGCATCCCGAGCGGCTCGACGAGCTCGTGGCCAAGGTCAAGGCGGAAGAGCACGCGGCCGACGCCCTCACCTACGAGATCATGCAGCGCATCGATCGCTCGTTCGTGACGCCGCTCGACCGCGAGGACATCCACCTCCTGGCCAACCGCCTCGACAACGTCGTGGACCTCATGGACGGCACCGCCCGTCGCGCCACGATGTTCCACATCAACGAGCGCCGCGCCCCGGCCATCGAGATGATGGACGTGCTGGTCGAGACCTGCGCCGTGCTCGCGCAGGGCGTGAAGGAGATCCGCAACCCGCAGGCCGTGCACAAGGCGGCCCGCCAGGTGAAGGTCCTCGAGGAGAAGGCCGACGCGCTGTACGGCAAGGCCGTGTCCGATCTCTTCGCCGGCAAGCCGGATCCGCTCGAGGTGATCAAGTGGAAGGAGATCTACGACAACCTCGAGCACGCCGTGGATGAGTGCGAGGACGTCGCGAACGTGCTGGAGAGCATCTCCCTCAAGAACTCCTGAGCGTCGCCGTGGTCTGGTATATCCTCGTCATCGTCCTGGTGGCGTTCATCTTCGACTACATCAACGGCTTCCACGACTCGGCGAATTCCATCGCCACCATCGTGGGGACGCGGGTGCTCAGCCCGTTCACGGCCGTCGTGTGGGCCGCGACGTTCAACTTCCTCGCGCTGTTCCTCTTCGACACCAAGGTCGCGAAGACGATCGGCAAGGGCATGATCGACCTCGCCGTGGTGAATCCGGACGTGATCCTCGCCGGCCTGCTCGGCGCGATCACCTGGAACCTCATCACCTGGTGGTACGGCATCCCCTCGAGCTCGTCGCACGCGCTCATCGGTGGCTACGCGGGCGCGGCGATCACCAAGGCGGGCTTCCCGGCGATCATCGCGTCGGGGTGGACCAAGACCATCATCTTCATCGTGGTCTCGCCGCTGGTCGGCATGGCGGCGGGCTGGGCGCTGATGGTCGGCACGATGTGGCTCTTCCGCAACCAGCGGCCGGCCAAGATGGAGCCGCTGTTCCGCGGCATGCAGATCACCAGTTCGGCCCTGTTCTCGCTGTCGCACGGCGCCAACGACGCCCAGAAGACCATGGGCATCATCGTGTCGCTGCTCGTCGCGGGGCAGATGTACTTCGTCGACGAGACCGGCTTCCTCCGGCACTTCTACATCTCGTCGGGCGACGAGATCCCGTTCTGGATCAAGCTCGGCGCGCACTTCGCCATCGCGATGGGCACGCTGATGGGCGGTTGGCGCATCGTGCACACGCTGGGCTCGCGCGTCACGAAGCTGCGGCCCATCGGCGGGTTCTGCGCCGAGACGGGTGGCGCGTCGGCAATCTTCCTTGCGACGTTCCTCGGCATCCCGGTGTCGACGACGCACACGATCTCGGGCGCCATCGTCGGCGTGGGCGCGACGCAGCGCCTCTCGGCGGTGCGCTGGGGCGTGGCCAGCCGCATGATCTGGGCCTGGATCATCACGATCCCCGCCTCGGCGGCGGTCGCGGCGATTTCGTACCTGCTCGTCGCCGCGTTCCGCGGCTGAGCCGATGATCCCGCTGGCCTCGAAGAACCCGGCGTTCCTGAACCGCGAGCTGTCGTGGCTCGAGTTCAACGCGCGGGTGCTGCACGAGGCCGAGGACGAGCGCACGCCGCTGCTGGAGCGCGTGAAGTTCCTGTCCATCTACGGCTCGAACCTCGACGAGTTCTTCATGGTGCGCGTGGCGGGCCTCCGGCGGCAGCTGTCGGCCGGCGTGCTCCAGACGCCGTCCGACGGGCTGACGCCGGCGGAACAGCTTGACCTGATCGACCTGCGGGTCCGCGAGCTCGACGCGCGGGCCCGTTCGCTCTTGCACGGGACGCTGCTGCCCGCGCTCGCGGACGTCGGCGTGCGGGTGCTCGATCCCCGGACGCTCGAGGACGACGAACGCGCCGCGATCGGCACGTACTACGAGGACACCGTCTTCCCGGTGCTGACGCCGCTGGCGGTGGATCCCGGCCATCCGTTCCCGTACATCTCCAACCTGTCGCTGTCGCTGGCGGTGGAGTTGCGAGATCCGGAGAAGGGCGACATCCGCTTCGCCCGCGTGAAGGTGCCGAAGTCGCTGCCGCGCTGGGTGCCGACCGGCCGGCCCAACAGTTTCGTGGCGCTGGAGCGGTTGATCGCGGCGCGGCTCGACACGCTGTTCCCCGGGATGGAGATCCTCGGCGCCTGGACCTTCCGCATCACGCGCTACTCGGACCTCGAGATCTCGCACACCGAGGAGCCGGAAGACCTGCTGGCGACGATCGAGGAGCAGCTCTTCCAGCGTCGCTTCGGTGAAGTGGTGCGCCTCGAAGTGGAGGAGGGGACGCCGGCGCACCTGCAGGAGCTGCTGCTCGACGAGATCCGCGGCAGCGAGGCGCCGGAGATGGCGCCGCTCACTTCGCGCGAGCTGCACATCCCGGGGCCGATGCTCGACCTTTCGGACCTGATGCCGCTGTCGTCGCTGGACTTCCCCGAACACCGCGAGCCGCCGCTGATCCCGGCCGTGCCGCCGGAGCTGCGCGACACGACGCGCTCGATCTTCGACGTGGTGCGTGAGCAGGAGATCCTCGTCCATCACCCGTTCGACTCGTTCGGGGCCTCGGTCGAGACCTTCATCGAGAGCGCGGCGCGCGACGAGCACGTGCTGGCCATCAAGATGACGCTGTACCGCACCTCCGGCGACGGCGCCATCGTGCAGGCGCTCACCGAGGCGGCGCAGCGCGGCAAGCAGGTCGCCGTGCTGGTCGAGCTGCAGGCGCGCTTCGACGAGATCAACAACATCGCCTGGGCGCGCACGCTGGAATCGTTCGGCGTGCACGTGGTCTACGGCCTGCCGGGTCTCAAGACGCACACCAAGACGGCGCTGGTCGTGCGCAAGGAGGCGGATGGCATCCGCCGCTACGTGCACATCGGGACCGGCAACTACAACACGCGCACGGCCCGCATCTACACCGACCTCGGGCTGATCACCTGCGACGAAGCCATCGGGGCCGACATCAGCGAGCTCTTCAACTCGCTCACCGGATACTCGCGCCAGCGCGAGTATCGGCGCCTGATCGTCGCGCCGGTGAACATGCGCGGCCGCATCATGGACCTCATCACCCGCGAGACGGCGCACGGGCGGGCCGGGCGCGGGGGGCGCATCATCGCCAAGATGAACGCCCTCGTCGACTCGCAGATCATCGAGGCCCTATACGAGGCCTCGCAAGCGGGCGTCGAGATCGACCTCATCATCCGGGGCATCTGCTGCCTGCGGCCCGGCGTGGTCGGGCTCTCCGAGCGCATCCGCGTCATCAGCATCATCGGGCGCTTCCTCGAACACTCGCGCATCTGGATGTTCGGCAATGACGGCGCGCCGGAGTACTACTTCGGATCGGCCGACTGGATGCCCCGCAACCTCGATCGCCGAGTCGAGGTCGTGACGCCCGTGGAGCATGCGCTGTTCAAGAAGCGCCTGCAGTCGGTGCTCGAGGTCTGCCTCGCCGACAACCGGCAGGCCTGGGACCTGCAGCCCGACGGCACCTACGTGCAGCGGCACCCGGAGCCCGGTCGCGGCGAACGCGCCACGCACCGGATGCTCCTCCGCGACAGCTGGGGCGGCAGTCGCGAGAGCGGGGCCTTCGTGTTCGAGACCTCGGCATTGCGGCGCGAGGGCGGCGCGCCGGGACGGCCCCCCAGTTCGACGGCGGAGTTTCGGGCGTTCGCGGGCTGAGCGCGTCACGAGGCTTTACGCAACGAACAGGTCACGACAGGTTTCGCGACATGAACCTGTCCATCGTCCGGTCCGCTGCCGTCGCCCTGTGTGTCCTCCCGGCGATCGCGGCGGCCCAGACCACCGCCCCGCGCGATTCCGCCGCCCGCCGCCCGCTCGACTTCACCTCCAAGGGCCTCGTCTTCTCCGGCAGCGACGGCTTCAGCTACCTCGCGTTGCGGTTCCGCATCCAGCAGTGGGCGGTGTTCTCCCGGGACGACGGGGCCGAGGGGCTGAGCAGCGCGACGATGGCGATCCGCCGCGCGCGCTTCCGCTTCGAGAGCGTGGTCTGGGATCCGCGCTTCAAGGTCAACGTGCAGCTGTCGTTCTCGCGCGGCGACATGGACTTCGAGAACTCAGGCTTCCCGAACGTGTTGCGTGACGCGACGGTGAGCTTTCAGGCCACCCCGCAGCTCGTGATCATGGGCGGGCAGACGAAGCTGCCAGGCAACCGGCAGCGCGTGATCTCCTCCGGCGAGCAGCAGTTTCCGGACCGCTCCATCGTCAACGGCGCCTTCACCATCGACCGTGACATGGGGCTGTGGACGACATACACGCGCGGACGCAGCACCCGGCCCGTCATCCTCAGCGCCGCCGTCACGAGCGGCGAGGGACGGTCCGTCCAAACGGGGAATCCTGGTCTCTCCTACACGGGGCGTGTCGAGGTGCATCCGCTGGGCGCATTCACGGGCGGCGGCGACAACTTCGAGGGCGACCTCCTGCGCGAACCGGCGCCGCGCCTGGCGCTGGGCGTGACGCTCAACCACAACGACCAGGCCGAGCGTGCCGGTGGACAACTCGGGCGCTTTCTCTACGCGCCGCGGGACATGGACGTCCTGCTCGCCGACCTGCTGTTCAAATACCGCGGATTCGCGACGGCGATGGAGTTCGGACAGCGCCGGGCGGCCAATCCGATCACGACGTCCGGAGCCTCGACGCGGGCCGTCCTGACGGGCAGCGGGACGAACGTGCAGGCGTCGTACTACTTCCCGCGCGGGGTGGAGATCGGCGCGCGCTGGAGCACGGTGGATCCCCACGCCGATGTGCGGGCACAGTTCGAGCGCCAACGCCAGCAGTCCCTGGTGTTCACGCGGTACTTCCATGGGCACCGCGTGAAGTGGCAGGCGGAAGCCATCCGCGACGACTACCGCAATGGCGTGACCGGTGCGACGCGCGGCGGCTGGACGGCCCGCACGTCCTTCGAGTTCGGGATCTAGTCAGGCGCTGTCGGCGTCGTCCGGCACGTACACCGTGCCGTCCGGCCCGACGATCTCCACCGGCAGGCCCGCGACATCCGCCAGGAGGCCGCTCTTGCGGCTCGCGCCCCAGAGCTCGAGCCGCAGCGGCGCGTTGGCGCGCCGCGGGACCGGCGTCACGCGGATCGCGCGCTCGAGCCAGCGCACCTTCACGCGCTCCACGGCGCGCACGTGACCGCGGTCCAGGCCGTCGGCCACGCGCAGGATGGCGCTGAGGCGTCGGATGCGCTCGCGCGTCTCGCGGTCCAGCGAACAGAACTCCTCGTGCTTGCGCTTGGGCTCGCTGCCGCGGTGGTAGCGCGCCACGTGCGCGATCACGATCTGCTCGTCAGGCGGAATGCCGAGCAGGTCGGCGTGCTGGATCAAGTGGAACGAGTGCTTGTGGTGGCCCTGATAGTTGATGTGGTAGCCCACGTCGTGCAGCAGCGCCGCATCGGAGAGCGTCTGTCGGTCCGCCGGGTCGCAGCCGAGGCGCGTGCCCAACGCATCGAAGAGCTGCAGGGCCAAGGTCCGCACCTGCTGCGAATGCGGCGCCTCGTAGTGGCAGCGTTCGGCGAAGGCCATCACGGAGCGCTCGCGGGCCTCGCCCGGATCGGCGATCACGGCTTTCACGCGCGCCGTCTCGAGCAGCAGTCCCTCGCGGATGCCATAGCCGCTGGCCGCGAGCTCGCGCGGTTCGACGCGCGCCAGGACTTCCGCCGCCACCGCGAGGCCGGCCACGATGATGTCGGCGCGACCGGGGTTCAAGCCTTCGACCGCGAGCCGCTCCTCCGGCGTCATCGCCGCGAGCTGCTCGAGGATGTGTTCCACCTCGTGCCGCGGGATGCGCGTGCCGTGCACGCTGCGCACGCGGATGCCCTGCCGTGCGAGGAACATGCCGGCGAGGTTGGTGAACGTCCCGCCCGAGCCGATGACCTCGGCGCCACGCCAGTCGCGCAGCGGCAGTGCCTTGCGGATCGCCTGCCGCACGTGCTTCCGGAGCTTCTTCACGCCCTTCGGGCCGTTGCCGCCCGCGAGGAACTGCTCCGTCATGCGGATCGCGCCGAAGGGGAAGGTCATCAGCCGCTCGACCAAGCCTTCAGCCGCGAGCGCCAACTCCAGAGAGCCGCCGCCGATGTCCATCACGACCGAGCGGCCGGCGCCGAGCTCGAAGTGCGCCAGCGCCGAGCGGAAGGCGAGCCGCGCCTCTTCCTCGCCGTGCAGCAGACGGACCTTGAGTCCGGTCTCGCGGCGTACGCGGGTCAGGAATCCCTGGCCGTTGGCGGCGTCGCGCACGGCGCTGGTGGCCACCGCCTCGATCCGCTTGGCGCCGAGCTGGCGCGCCAAGGTGCCCATGCGCGTCAGCGCCTCGATGGCTTCGGCCATATGGCCATCGTCGAGGCGCCCGAGTTCGTCGAGGCCGGCACCGAGGCGCGGCGCGGCCTTCATTTCATCGACGACGCGGATGGTGCCGTCGGGAAACACATCCGCGACGATCTGCCGGATGGAGTTGGAACCGATGTCGATGGCCGCGATGCGCTGCTCGCGCTCGTCGCGCGCGCTGCGGTACGGACTCTCGCTCGGCTTCGGGTGCGTCACGGCGTGCGGGGCGAGGGGCAGCGGCCGGGCCGCAGGGCGGCGAGTCGTCGGCGCTGGGCGTCGGCGATCGCGTCGGGCAACGCTGCATAGCCTACTTCCGCCGCGACCGCGGCGCCATCGCCGAGGGCCCAGCGGGCGAAGGCCAGGAAGTGCGCGGCACGCGCCGTGTCGCCAAGCGCCGCATCGGCCACGATGCGGGTGACGCCGACCACCGGATAGGCCACGGCATCCCGCGCGCCGATGACACCGAGTGTGGTGTCGATGCTCGACGCATCGAGTCGCTCACGGGCCGCCGCGGCGATGGACGCCGGGCTCGGTAGCACGAAGGCGCCGGCGACGTTGCGGAGCGCCGCGACGTCGAGGTTCGCCTGCATCGCGTAGGTGTACTCGACGATGCCAAGCGCGCCCGGCTGCGCGCTGATCGCCGCCGTCACGCCTTCATTGCCCTCGACCTGGGCGCCGGCCGCGGTCAGCGCGGCGTCGCCCGACGCCCGCGCGCTCGAGGCGAGATACCGCGCGAACATGGCGCTGGTCCCGGTGATGCGGGCCCGGCGCACAACCGTGATCGGCAGCGGGGGCAGGGCGACGCCGGGATTCAGCGCCCGCAGCGCCGCGTCGTCCCAACGGCGGATGCGGCCGGCGAGGATGTCCGAGAGGACGTCCGCGTCGAGACGCAGCGGCGTCGTCAGGTCGCTCAGGCGATACGCCACCGCGACCGCCCCGAGCACCATGGGGATCTCGACGGGGCCGCAGCGCGCCCGCGCGCGTTCGTCCGCCGTGAGCGGGCGGTCAGAGGCGCCGAAGTCCGCGTTGCCGTCGAGGAGCATGCGGATGCCTTCGGCACTGCCCACCGAGAAGTAGTTGATGCGCACGCCCGTCTCGCGGCCGTAGTCGGCGAACCAGCGGCGATACAGCGGATACGGGAAGGTGGCACCCGCGCCGACGAGGTCGATGCCGCCCGACGGCGTCGGCGGCACGGGTCGCGAGCGGATGTACTCGATGCCGACCGCGAAGCCCACGAGCAGCCCCAGCCAGAGCAGGGCGGCGCCCTGCAGCAGTCCGACGTTGCGACGCGGCGGTCGGGGGTCCATGTCAGAGCTCGTTGGCGTAGCTGACGAACTTGTGGCGCCCGTCGCGCGCGATGATCGAGCCGAAGATCTGGAGCGTGCGCGCCGCCGAGTCCGCCGCGGCGAAGGTCACGGTGCAGGGGCCCGTGATCGTGTTCGGTCCCTCGACGGTCGCGCTGTCCGGGCAGGCCAGCGCCTCGAAGCGCAGGCGCGAGCCGCCGTAGCGGCGCAGCAGGCGAACGATGCCCTTCTCGCTGTTCTCGTTCACCTGGATCCAGAGCAGGTCCGGCCCGAGCTCATAGGGGCGGCGCGTGTAACGGGTGTGCGGATAGTAGAGCCAGCCGAACTCGCTGCGGTTGAGCACGAGGCGACGGATCGTCGCGGTGTCCTGTGCGGAGATGGCGCCGAGGAGCGCGCGCGTGAGGCGCTCCGGCGAGACTTCACCGCCGACCAGCGTGGACGGCGTGTCGGGCAGCGTGGCGCGGAAGCGGGCGAGCAGCGTATCGATCGGCAGCGCCGAGTCGACGACGTAGCCCGGTGGATACTCCTGCACGGTGGCGGCGCCAGGAGTGCCGCGGTCGCAGGCGCTGACCGCGGTGACGGCGATCGCGACCAGGAGCAGCACGCGAAAACGAAGGGACGGCATCGGGGGTCTCCAAAGCGAGAGCGGCCGGCGCCCCGGTGGGCGCCGGCCGCTCTGCTAAATGTAGGGCGTTAGTTCACGTAGTACACGGTCCAGCCGGTCCACCACTTCGTGCCGCCCGGGGCCGCTGCGCCGCGGTAGGTGGTGCCCGTCACGAAGGTGCCGGCGGCCGTCGCCATGTTGCCGGTGAAGGTCGCCAAGCCACCGGTCGCGGCGAGCGAGCCCGCCTGCGGCGTCCAGTCGAACGAGGCCGCGCTGGTCGCCGGCAGCGTCAGCGTGGTGAACTGCTGCGCCGCGGTGGCCGTGGTGTTGCGGACAAGGTTCCGGGCCGTGGAGTCCGCGAGCGAATTCGTGTGGAACAGCGCCGGCGTCTCGAGGGCGAGGATGTTGCGGGCGTCGAACGTGCCTTCCGTGACGCGCGTGAGCGTGGCGGCGTCGCGGATCGAGAGCGCGGCCTTCGGCCAGCGGGCCACGAGGCCGTTCACGTAGTAGCCGCCCGTGCCGCGGCGGAGGACCATCGCGTAGCCCCCCGAGGTCGGATCCACGTCGGTGCCGGCACCCGGGCCGACCAGCGTGAAGTTCGCGACGACCGGCGTGGTGAGCGGCGTCGAGTTCTGGCCGTTGTCGCAGCCGGCACCCGCGCATCCGTCGTTCTCGATGCCCTGCGGATCGCTGGACGCGTTGCCGGCGCCCGGACGCGGGATGACGAGGCGGCTCTGGTAGGCGATCAGGTACTGCAGGCGACCGCGGTAGCCTTCCGACATGTCGAAGTGATCGTCACCCGACTCGTACGAGACGAAGTACTTGCCGTCGACCGTGCCGCCGAACCACTCGAAGGAGTCATCGAGGCCGTTCATGACCTGGAGGTATTCCATCGTCGTGCCCGAGCCCACGGCCGCGAACGTGAACGAGTTCAGCTCGGCGTCCGTCGCCGTGGCGTAGCCGGCGAACTCGACACGCACGTAGCGCAGGGTGCCGCTGTTGTCCGTGTCCGTCGTGCCGCCGCTGTAGACCTGCTGCGGGTTCGACGGGCCGGTGCCCGTGCCCTCGAGCACCACGGTGCCCGAACGGTTGGAGGTCGCGTTGCCGATGATGATCAAGCCGCCCCAGTCACCGGCCTGGCGCGAGCCGACGGGACGTTCCGACGTGAACACGATCGGCTCGGCGGCCGTGCCGTTCGCGACGAGGCGCGCACCGCGGGTGACGAACAGCGCGGAACCGACGGTCTCGAAGTCGCCGACGATGCGCGTGCCGGCCGGGATGGTCAGCGTGGCGCCGTTGGTGACCTTGATGAAGCCCTGCAGGGTGTACACGGTGTCCTTCGACAGCGTGCGGTTCGTCGTGATGTCGGCGCTGATGACGGCGGCGCCCGGCTCCACCGGACCGATGGGGTCTTCGTCGTTGTTGCACGCGCTGAGCGCGGCGGTGGCAAGCAGCGCGGCCCCGAGGGCGCGCATCGACTTCGGTCGGATCATGGAAGCATCCACGGTGAGGGTGATACCCAACGAAAACCCCGCCGTGTCTCTGCACGGCGGGGTTTTCGTCACGGCCCCGTCACGGTGCCGTCGGGGTCTTCACTCGCGCTTACGGGCGCCAGCTCAGGCCGATCGAGAAGTTGCGGCCGACGCGATACGACTCGCGCGTCACCGGGCCCTGCATGATGCGGTAGGGCGCGTCGAGCAGGTTGCGCGCGTCCATGCGGGCCGTCACGCGCTCACCCAAGGGCAGGCGCAGCGAGAAGTCCACGATGTGGCGCGCCAACTCCTTCACGTCGGGCAGCGGGATCTCACCGGCTTCGGTGATGCGCTCGCCCACGACATTGTAGAGCAGCGAGGCGCTGGTCGTGCCCATCGGCGACGACCAGGTCAGGCCGGTGTTGAACATGTACGGCGCCTGGCCCACCATCGCGCGGTTGGCGTTGGTCACCGAGCCGCTGTTGCGGTTGATGCGGATCTCCGAGTTCATCACGGTGGCGTTGGCGCTCACCGAGAAGTTGGCCAGCGCCGCGGCGATGAAGTCGAGGTTCTTGCGCCCCTCGAGCTCGAGGCCGTAGTTGTCGGCGCCCTCGGCGTTCACGAAGGTGATGATGCGCGTGCCGCTGGAGCCGATGTACACGCGCTCGATCGGATCCGTGAAGCGCTTGGCGAACACCGCGAGGCTCACGACCTCGCCAGCACCCGGATAGAACTCCCAGCGCAGGTCGTAGTTCTGGATCAACGCGCGCTGCAGGTTCGGGTTGCCGATCACGTTGTCGAAGCCGATGACTTCGCGGTACTGGATGGGCGCGAGCTCACGGTACTCCGGACGCGACACCGTCTGCGACGCCGACATGCGCAGGTTGGTGCGCTCCGACGGACGGAACGTGACGGCCAGCGCCGGCAGCACGTCGAGGAACGTCGGGTTGGTGCTGGTGCGGGCGCCGATGGTCGGGTCCGCCTTGACGAGCACGTCAGAGTACTCGACGCGCGCACCGGTGATGAGCTGCCAGCGCGGGCCGAAGTCCTTCTCGACCATCGCGAAGCCGGCGCCGAGGTAGTCATTCGCCGTGTAGGCACCGCCGACGCCGATGGCGTTCACGCGCCACACCGCATCCGAGGCACCCGTGTAGCGGCCGTCGAACAGCAGCTCCGGACGCAGCTGACGCTCCGCCGCCGAGAGGCCCGAGGCGTTGATGCTGTAGGCGGTGCTGTTGGCGTCGCGGCGGGCGTAGCGGCCGAGGCCGCCCACCTTGAGGGCGAGCTGGCGACCCACTTCGCCGAACTGGATCCGGTAGTGGCCGCGCGCCTCGTAGGCGTTCTCGCCGAGGTCGCTGAACGTGCGCACGGCGCCCTCGTTCGACGACGACAGCCACTGCGTGGTCGGCATGCCCGTCCCGGCATCCGTGAACACGCCCTGCACGAATTCGCTGCGGTCCGGCTCGTCACGGCGCACGCCCGTGGTGGTGAGCGCCAACTCGAGCTTCTGGTTGGCCGTCACGTCGCTCTGCAGCAGGAGCTGCGAGGAGTACACGGCGCGCTCCACGTACTTCTGGCGCGTGATGACCAGCGGGATGCCGAGGTTCTCGGAGAAGCCGCGCTCCTGCCGGCCCTCGGAGTCCATCGTGCGGTTGTAGGTGTTGTTCAGCGCGATCCGCGTGCGCTGGCCGAGCAGCGTGCTGAAGTTCGCGAGGCCGCCCCAGAGCACCGTCGAGCGGCCCGTCAGGCCTTCGAAGCGGTCCACCGCCGAGGGCGTCGCGCCCGTCTGGGCCAGCGCCAGCGCGCGCACCTGGTCGAGCTTCGCTTCCTGGCCGTACGAGTAGGTGCCGCTGACCAGGTAGCCGACGTTCTTGCCGAAGACCGGATCGTTGCCGCCCACCGAGATGGAGGTCGAGCCGTTCAGGCCGCCCTCGCCACCACGCGGCGACCACGAGTTGCGGAAGTCGCCCACCATGCGGTTGAAGTCGCCCTGCGTCGGGAAGCTGCTGGCGAAGTTGCCGAAGCCCTGGATGAAACCGGGCAGCGCGCGGTTCGCGGCGCCCGCGGCGAACAGGTCACCGCCCACGCGGCCCTGCATCGGCAGGAAGCGGCCGACCACGGCGTCGCTGCCGCCCGTGCTGCTGCTCAGCGCCCAGGTGCGGCGCGCCGGGAACTCGCGCGTCTGGATGTCCACCGTCGCGCCGGAGAAGTCGCCCGGCTGGTCCGGCGTGAAGGTCTTGATCGTGGTGATGGTCTGCAGCAGACCCGTCGGGAACAGGTCGAGCGGCACCTGCTTCTTCTCGGGCTCCGGGCTCGGGATGCGCGCGCCGTTCAGCGAGGTCTGCGTGTAGCGGTCGCCGAGGCCGCGCACGAACACGTACTTGCCGTCCTGCACGCTCACGCCGGACACGCGGCCCACGGCCTGCGCCGCATCACCGTCCGGGCTCTTGGCGATCTGCTCGGCCGTCACCGAGCTGACCACGTTCACGGAGTTCTTCTGCGCGTCGAGCGCCTCGTTCACCGAGCCGCGCTCGGCCGAGGCCGTCACGACCTGGGCGGCGATCTGGAGCGAGGCTTCGGCGAGCGTCACGTCCTGCTCGACCGTCTTGCCCGCCTCGAGGAACAGGCCGGTGATGGTCTTGGGCGCGTAGCCGATGCGGCGCACGCTCAGCGTGACCGTGCCGGCGGGAACGCCGACGATGGTGAAGCGGCCGTCGACTCCGGACTGGGTGCCGATCGACGTGCCGACCACCTGGATGCCGACTGCCGCGAGGCCGGCGCCACTCGAGGCGTCCAGCACGCGGCCGACGATGCGGCCCGTGGTCGGTGCCGGGGCCGCCGGAGCGGCCTGCGCCGAGAGTCCGGCGACCGGCAGGGTGAGTGCAGCAAGGACAGCAAGCAGTACACGGCGCATTGGCGTCTCGTGAATAGTCGGAAGTTTGGGTGTCTCTGTACGAGGTACGAGGGACGCCTCAAAGCTCCCCGGAGCCGGTACCGGGCAGACGACAGCAACGCAACGGTTGTGTAACGGGCCGCCGGGCCGTGTGGAAAACGGCGGCTCAGTCTGGGAAGAAGGCCGTGATCGACGAACCCACGCCGACCTCGGATTCGGCCTTCACGCGGCCGCCGTGCGCCTCGACCAAGTGCTTCACGATGGCGAGCCCGAGGCCGGTACCGCCTTCCTCCCGGGCCCGCCCCGGGTCCACGCGGTAGAAGCGCTCGAAGATGCGCGGCAGGTGCTCCTTCGGGATCCCCACGCCGGTGTCGCGCACGCCGACGATCACGCCGCGCTCGTGCCGCCGCGAGAAGAGCGTCACGCGCCCGCTGGCGGTATGCCGCACCGCGTTGTCCACGAGGTTGCCGAGCACCTGACGCAACGCGGTGCTGTCGGCATACACGGACGCGGCGTCGGCGGGGAACTCCGCGTCGAGCGCCAATCCCTTGCGGTCCGCGGCGTCCCGTGCCGCGGCGAACACGTCGGTCGCGACCGACGCGAGGTCGATCGCCTGCGGATTCGGCACCCAGCCGCCGGACTCGATGCGCGACAGGTCGAGCAGGTCGTCCACGATGCGCTGCATGCGGCGCGTGTTGCCGAGGATGCGCTCGGCGAAGCCTCGACGCGTCTCGGCCGGGACGTCTTCCTCGACCAGGGTCTCGGCGAAGCCCCCGACGATCGTGAGCGGTGTGCGCAGCTCGTGCGACACGTTGGCCACGAAATCGCGGCGCACCGCCTCGAGCCGGCGCACGCGCGTGAGGTCGAAGAGGGCGAGTACGGCGCCGCCGCCGCTGAGCGGGCGCGCGGTGATGTTGAGTGTGCGGCCGGTGATGACGACCTCAACGCCCTCCGTGACCGTGCCGTCGAACGCGCCCTGCAGCGCCTCGCGCAGCGCGAGGTCGCGTGGCAAGTCTTCGACGGGGAAGGGCAGGGGTGCGCGCGAGCCGAGGAGGCGCCGGGCCGTCTCGTTGATGCGCACGACCATGCGTGTCGCGTCCACGGCGATCACGCCCTCGTTGAGCGACTCGGTCAGCTGGACGAGCAGCGTTTCGTCCGCCTCGAGCGCGCGCAAGCGGGCGGACAGCTGCTCCGCGAGCTCCTTGAGCGCGTCGGCGAGCTCGCCGACTTCCCCCGGGGCCTTAAGCGTCGGCCGCCGCGCGAGATCGCCGTCGGCGAGCGCGGCCGCAACGTCGCGCAGCTCTTCCACCGGCCGCGAGACCGACCGCGAGAACAGGAACGCGATCCCGAGGGCGGCGAGCAGGGCGAACAGCGCCGCCCCGAGGATGTCCGAGCGCGCGTCGCGGGTGACCGCGTCGATGCTGGCGGTCGGCAGCGAGACGCGGGCGACGCCCATCGCGGGCACGCGCACCGCGACGTAGAGCTCCTGGTCGCCCGTCGAGGGCGACGGGCGCCGCGATGAACCCAGGCCGCTCGCCACGGCCTCGGCAACCTCGGGTCGCGTGGCGTGGTTCTGGAGGCCACGCAGCGCATCGCCATCGAACTCCGAATCGCCGATGACTACGCCGTCGGGCGCCACGAGCGTGACGCGCCGACCGAGCGCGGCGCCGATGGCATTGGCCAGCGAGTCCGGGGCCTGGGCGTCGCGCTGCCACAGCACGCCGACGAGTTCCGCCTCACGCTCGAGGAAGGTCGTCGCGTCGTCGCGCAGTCGGTTGGTGAGCTGGCGGTCGACGATCGTGACCATGACGACCGCGAGGACCCCGACGACGATGAACGCGCCGAGGAGCAGCCGTTGCGTGAGCCTCACGCGTCCTTGCCGCCCTTGAGCCGGTAGCCGAAGCCGCGCACGGTCTCGATCAGGTCGCCCGCCGGGTGCAGCTTGGTGCGCAGGCGCTGGATGTGCATGTCCACGGTGCGCGTCTGGATGTCGGGCGCGGCGTCCCACACCGTCTCGAGCAGGTGCGCGCGGGACTGCACGCGGCCCCGCCGCTCGGCCAGCGTGAGCAGCAGCTTGTATTCCGTGGGCGTGAGCTCGATCTCGTGCTCGTTCACGAGCACGCGGTGGGCCGAGCGGTCCACGCGGATCGGGCCGATCTGCAGCACATCGGTGGGCGCGCCGGTGCTGGAGACGCGACGGAGAATCGCGCCTACCCGGAGCACGAGTTCCTGCGGCGAGAACGGCTTCGTGATGTAGTCGTCGGCACCGAGCTCCAGCCCGCGGATGCGATCCGGCTCTTCCTTGCGGGCCGTGAGCATGAGCACGGCGACGTTCGCGGTATTGCTGTCCTCGCGGAGCTTCGCGAGGACGTCGAAGCCGCTCATGCTCGGGAGCATGAGGTCGAGCACGACCAGCGAGGGCCGGTCACGCTTGGCCAGCTGCAGGGCATCGGTCCCGGTGGCCGCCGAGGAGACGCGATAGCCCGCCTTCGCCAAGTGGTAGACGACGAGCGCAACGATGTCCGGTTCGTCGTCGACGACGAGGATGCGCTCTCCGCCGGCGGCCGGTGCGGTCACGCGCGCGCCCCGGCGAGACGGCGGTTGATGGCCGCGAGCAGCAGGTCGATGGCGACCGCGTTCTCCCCACCCCGCGGGATGATGAGATCGGCGTAGCGCTTGCTGGGCTCGACGAACTGGAGATGCATCGGCTGCACGGTCGTCAGGTACTGATCGAGGATCTCTTCGAGCGGCCGGCCGCGCCGCGCCATGTCGCGGCGGATGCGGCGGATGAGCCGGATGTCGGCGTCGGTGTCCACGAAGACCTTGATGTCGAGGCGTGCGCGGATGCGCTCCTCGACGAGCAGGAGGATGCCGTCGATGACGATCACGTCGGCCGGTTCGATGCGCTGCGACTCCGGCGCGCGTCGGTGGCGGACAAAGTCGTAGACCGGCTTCTCGATGCCATGCCCATCGGCCAGTCGGCCGAGGTGCGCGGCGAGCAGGTCAAGGTCAAAGGCATCCGGGTGATCCCAGTTGAGCAGGCGCAGCTCGTCGTGGGTGAGGGCGTGGTGGTCGCGGTAGTACGCGTCCATGTCGAGGAACGCGACCTTCGCGCCGTCGAGGGCCTCCGCGACGCGTCGGGCCACGGTGGTCTTGCCCGATCCGGAGCCGCCGGCGACGCCGATGATCAGCGGGCGCACGCGAATCCGAGACGAGGTTGGAGCACGAGGGAAATCTGCCGGGAGCTGGTCGCGGCAAGAAGCGAGGAGGCTGTCACGGTCCTGTATCGAAGGGTGTCTGCCCGAAAGTTCCGCGTTTTCCTCCGGGCACGCCACCCTCCGACCTCCATCGTCGCGCCCGGTCTGGCTAGCTTTCAGGGATGTTTGCCACTCGCATCGACGTGCGCCGCGCGGCGGCCGGCGCCATCCTCGGCCTGGTCCTCAGCGCTTCCCTGACAGTGCCGCTGCGCGCCCAAGACCGGGTGACGCTCAAGGTGGCGGCGACCACGGACGTGCACGGGCGTCTCCGCGGCTGGGACTATGCGGCGGGCCGCGCCGACTCGAGCCGCGGGCTGGCCCGGGCCGCCAGCATCGTGGATTCCCTGCGCCGTGCCGCGCGGAACCGCGTCGTCCTCGTGGACGCCGGCGACCTGCTGCAGGGCAATGCCATGACGTTCGTGGCGGGGCGCCTCGACTCGCTGGCGCCGCATCCCGTGGTCGCGGCCATGAACCTCATGCGCTACGACGCGGCTGCCGTCGGCAACCACGAGTTCAACTACGGCCTCGGCGTGTTCGACCGCGCCGTGGCGCAGGCGCGCTTCCCGTTCCTCGCCGCCAACACGCGCCGGCTCGACGGCGGCCATCAGTACCCCGGCCGTACCATGGTGACCCGCGCCGGCGTGAAGGTCGCGATCATCGGGGCCACAACGCCGGGGTCGATGGTCTGGGATCGCGACAACCTGCGGAACCGCCTCGTCGTCGACGACATCGTGGCGGCACTGCCGGCCCAAGTGGACTCGGCGCGCGCCGACGGCGCGGACGTGGTGATTGTCGTGGCGCATGCCGGGCTCGATGAGCTGACCTCCTACGATACGATCGCGACGGGCCTGCCGGCCGAGAACCCCATGGCCCGCGTGGCGCGCGAGGTGCGGGGCATCGACGCCATCGTCATCGGCCACTCGCACCGCGAGATGACCGACTCAACCATCAACGGCGTGCTGTTGGTGCAACCGCGCAACTGGGCCACCAGCGTCGCCGTCGTCACGTTGGAGCTGGAGCGCCGCGCCGGCCGCTGGACGCTGGTGTCCAAGCGCGGGGAGACCGTCCAGGCTGCGGGATGGCCGGAGCAGCGCGCCGTCGTGCGCGCCGTCGAGCGCGGCCATCAGGCGGCCGTGCGCTATTCGACGGCCGTCATCGGCCGCACCAGCGTCGCCTGGGTCACGGATTCCTCGCGCATGGTGGACCGGCCGATGATCGACCTGATCCAGGCGGTGCAGCTGCGCGAGTCCGGTGCCGAACTGAGCTTCGCGTCGGTGTTCACCACTGAGGCGCGCTTCGAGGCGGGGAACATCACGGTCGAGCGCTTGGTCGCGCTGTACCCATACGAGAACACGCTGCGCGCGCTCAAGCTGTCGGGCGCGCAGATCCGCGCGCACCTCGAGCACACCAACCGGTACTGGGTGGTGGAGCGGGCCGCGAACGGCGCGTTCACCGTGCGCAACGACCCCAGCATTCCCGGCTACAACTACGACGTGCTGCAGGGCCTCGACTACACGGTGGACCTGTCGCGCCCGGTGGGGCGGCGCATCACCAAGCTCGAGCGCAACGGCCGCCCCGTCGCCGACACCGACAGCTTTACCGTCGCGCTGAACAGCTACCGCGCCTCGGGGGGCGGAGGCTACGATATGCTGCGCGGCGCGCCGGTCGTGTACGAAGGCAGCCGCGAGATCCGTGAGCTGATCATCGAGGACATCCGCCGCCGCGGGACGCTGGAGCCGCAGGATGTGTTCGTCCGGAACTGGGAGCTGCTCCCGCCGCGGGCCTCGCTGCGCATCCTCGCCATGAACGACATGCACGGCGCGTTCCGGCCGCGTCCGGTGGGCAGCCTCGGCAACCGCGGCGGCTTCGCGCAGATCGCGACGATGGTGCGCGCGGCGCAGGCCGAGTGCGCGCCGGTGTGCGCGACGCTGGTGCTGAGCGGCGGTGACCTGTTTACCGGCACGCCGCCCTCGGACCTGACGAAGGGCGCGCTGGTCGTGCCCGTGCTCAACGCCATCGGCTTCGCCGCGCACGCGCTGGGCAACCACGAGTTCGACTACGGGCAGGACACGCTGCGCGTGCGCATGCGGCAGCTGACCGCCCCGGTGCTCGGCGCCAACGTGACGTATGCGGATGGCCGCGACGTCGAGTGGATCCCGAACGACACCGTGCTCGAGACGCCGATCGGCAAGGTCGGCATCGTGGGCATCGCCGATCCGGCCACGCCGCGCACGACGATGCCGCGGCATGTCGCGGATCTCCGGTTCACGCCGCCCGCGCCCGTGATCCGCCGCTCGGCCGCCGCGCTGCGCGCGCGGGGGGCGCAACGGGTGATCGTCGTCGCGCACCTCGGCGGCTTCTGCAACGTGGACAATCCCGATGATTGCCGCGGCGAGATCTTCGAGCTCGCGCGCGAGCTCGAGCCCGGCACCGTCGACGCGATCGTCTCGGGCCACACGCATTCGGCCGTGGGCACCGTGGTGAACGGCATCCCGATCGTGCAGGCCCGTTCGAGCACCGGGGCGCTGGGCGTGATGGATCTCGAACTCGCGGCGGGCATGCCGCCGCGGCGACCCGAGCTGCGCGACGTGGTCAGCGACCGCATCACGCCGGATCCGGTGGTGGAGCCGCTGGTGGCGCAGGCCGTCGCGGCCGTGCGGCACATCGTGCAGGACACCATCGTCACCAGCGAGGCGCGCTTCCCGCGCCAGGGCGAGCAGTACGCGCTCGGCAACCTGATCGCCGATGCGCAGCGCGCGGCGGGGCAGGGCGACATGAGCGTCATGAACAACGGCGGCATCCGCGCCGAGCTGCGCGCGGGCGCGGTGACCTACGGCGACCTGCACGAGATCGCACCGTTCGCGAACCGCCTCGTGGCGATCACCGTGCGCGGGGATGCCCTGCGGCGCTACATCGAATCGCTGGTCGACGGCAGCCGCATCAACGTGCACGTGAGTGGTGTGACGATCGACTATGCGCCGAACGCGCCTGTCGGTGCACGGGTGCGGCGCATCATCATGGCGGACGGTCGGCCGCTGGCCGATCGCCGCACCTATCGCGTGATCATGTCCGACTTCATCGCCAGCGGTGGCGACGGGGTTGGATTGTCCGGGGGGTCTGCCCCCGAGGAGCTAGGCGTGATCGACTTGGATGCCCTCATCGCCCACCTGCGCCGCGTGCCGGATGGTCGCCTGACCATGACCGAGGCGCTGTCGGCGCCGCGCATCCGGAGCCTGCCATGAGCGAGCTGACGGTGTTCGTGAACGGCAAGACGGTGCGTGTACCGGGCGGCAGCACGGTCCTCGATGCCGTCGCCGCCGCCGATGCGGCGCTCGCCGACGAGGTGCGGGCCGGGACGCGCGGCGTGGTGGACAGCCGCGGCATCGGCGTCGCCCCCGACACGCCGCTCAGCGGCGGCTACGTGATGCGCATCGTCAGCGCCCGCGCCGCGCGCGAAGGCATCGACGCGTGACGGTCGTGACCAGCGAGCTGCTGCGGCGGCTCCCGAAGGCCGAGCTCCACTGCCACCTCGACGGCTCCCTGCGGCCGGCGACGATGCTGGAGCTGGCGCGCGACCACGGCGTCACCATGCCCGAGGACGACGCGGAGGCGCTGCGCGAGTACATGCGCGTCGACGACGCGCGCAACCTCGAGGACTACCTCGCGCGCTTCGGCCACACGCTGAGCGTGATGCAGACCGAGGAGGCGATGGAGCGCATCGCCTACGAGCTGGCCGAGGACTGCGCCAAGGAAGGCGTGCGCTACCTCGAGGCGCGGTATGCGCCGGTGCTCAACATCGCGGGCGGCCTCTCGCTCGCCCAAGCGGTGGAAGCGCCGCTGCGCGGCCTCGCCCGCGCCGAACGCGAGCATGGCATCGTCGCCCGCGTGATCGTCTGCGGCATCCGGAACATGGATCCCAGCGTGTCGCTCGAGCTCGCGCGGCTCGCCGTGGACTTCAAGGGCCGCGGCGTCGTCGGCTTCGACTTGGCCGGCGGCGAGGCGGGGAACCCCGCGGAGCTGCACAAGGCGGCGTTCGACTATGCGTTCGAGCACGGCTTGCCCTGCACCTGCCACGCCGGTGAGGGCGCGGGCGCATCGTCCGTGGCGGCCGCCATCCACCACTGCCACGCGCATCGCATCGGACACGGCACGCGCCTCATCGAGGACCCGGCGCTGATGGCCGAGGCCAAGCGGGCCGGGGTCGCCATCGAATGCTGCCTCACCAGCAACGTGCAGACGCGTGCCGTCGAGCATCTCGACGAGCATCCGCTGCGCCGCTACTTCGACGCGGGACTCAAGGTCTCGCTCAACACGGACAATCGCCTCATGAGTGGCACGGATCTCGTGACCGAGTACGGCCTCGCGGCCAAGCACCAAGGCTTCAGCTTCGAGGAGCTGTGCCAGTTGGCTCGCGCCGGCTTCGAGAACGCGTTCTTGCCGGAGACGGAACGCAGCGCCTTGCTCGCGCGCGTCGACGCCGAGCTCGCCACGCTGACGCGGAGCGCGGCATGAGCGGCGCGTCGGTGTCTGGCGAGCATTCGCACGGTACGCAGGCCGCGCAGCAGGCGGCCGAGGCCATCCGCGCGCGACTCGGCGTGCAATCGCCGGTGGCGGCGATCGTCCTCGGCTCCGGTCTTGGCGGACTCGCCGACCGCGCGCAGGGTGCGACGCGCGTGCCCTATGCGGAGATCCCGGGCTTCCACGCGCCCGGCGTCGAAGGCCACCGCGGCGAACTGATCCGCGGCATGCTCGGCGGTCGCGAGGTGCTGCTGCTGGCCGGGCGCTTTCATATGTATGAGGGCCACAGCGCGCAGGTGGCCGCGTTCCCGGTGCGCGTCGTGCATGCCCTGGGCGCCAAGGTGCTCTTCGTCTCGAACGCCGCCGGCGGCATCAACCGGGCGTTTCCGCCGGGCACGCTGATGATGATCAGCGACCATCTCAACCTGCAGTTCCGCAATCCGCTCGTCGGTGCGTTGGAGCCGGGCGACATCCGCTTCCCCGACATGAGCGCACCCTACGCGCCGCGGTTGCAGCGCTTGCTAGAGGCTGCGGCGGTGGAGGGCGGGCTCTCGCTCGCGCGCGGCGTCTACGCCGGGCTGCTCGGGCCCACCTATGAGACGCCGGCCGAGGTGCGCATGCTCGCGACGCTCGGAGCCGATGCCGTGGGCATGAGCACGGTGCCGGAGACGATCGTCGCGCGCGCGATCGGCATGGAGGTCGCGGGCGTCAGCTGCATCACGAATCCCGCGGCGGGCATCAGCGACGCACCGCTCAACCACGCCGAAGTCATGGAAGAGGGCCGCAAGGCCGGGGATGCCTTCTGCGGACTCGTCGAACGCTTCGTCGCGAAGTTGTAAGGCACTGCACTTACCACGAAGGCACGAAGACACGAAGGAACCGCGTCAAACAAGAGGGCCCGCACCGCTCCAACGAGCAGGCTGCGGGCCCTTCGTAACTGACAGAAGACTTCGTGTCTTCGTGCCTTCGTGGTGAAAAGGACCTACTGCCGCGGCGCGGCCGGAGACGGCGGCAACGCCTTGAGCCGCTTCTGGAAGTTCTGGAAGGACGGCGTGTCGCGGGTGAGTCCGATCAGCTGATCAGGCGGATACTGCGCGACGCGGCGCTTGCCAGCGGCCACGCGGTCTTCCTCGAGGGGGTGCGAGCGGAACCAGGTGTCGAGGCCTTCCGGCTTCCGCTGGCGCTCCTCGAGCAGGATCTGGAACATCTCCGGCACGCCGTTCGGGTCGATGCCGGCCCGCACCATGTAGTCGATGGCCACCGCGTCCGCCTCGTCCTCGTCGGCGCGCGAGAAGCTCGCCATCGCGGCACCGGCACCGAGTTGGATTGCGGCCGACCCGGCTTGGCTGGCGCAGAGGTTGGGCAGGAAGATGCACAGTCCGACCACGCCCACGTTCGTCCGCTGGGCCTTCTGCATCTGCTCCACCGAGTGCCGCTGCGTGACGTGGCCGATCTCGTGCCCGAGGACCCCCGCCACCTGCGCGAGGTTGGTGGCGCGCTCGATCAGCCCGCGATTCATATAGATGAAGCCACCGGGCACGGCGAAGGCGTTCACGTCGGGGCTGTCGACGATGTAGAACGACCAGTCGAGATTCCGAGTGTCGGCGATGCGGGCAATCGAGTCGCCGAGTACGTTCATATAGCGATTGAGCTCCGCGTCCTGCACGAGCGGCAGCTGGCGATTCAACTCGGCGGCGTACCCGGCCCCCATCTCGACTTCCTGCTGGGTCGAGATGGCGCACCCGGAGAGCGCGGCCACAAGGCTGAGAGCGATAAGCGTACGCATGCGATTGTTGACCCTAGCGAGGGACCTGAAGCGCCGCAAGGCGCGCGAACGGCAGGGACTCTTCGTGGCCGAAGGGCTGCGGACGGTCGAGGCGTTGCTGGACTCGCCGCTTCGCCTGCGCGGCGTCCTGACCAGCGACGTCCTTGATCGCACGCCCCGCGGCGCCGACTTGCTGTCGCGGCTCAACGCCGCCGGCGTGGAGCACCTTCGCGTGAGCGACGCGGAGTTCGAGTCCGCGGCGGACACCGAGCAACCGCAGGGCGTGTTGGCCATCGCCGAGCAGCCCGACCGCGCCTTGGCCGACCTGATGCTTGCGCCGGCCGCGCGTCTGCTCGTGCTCGATGGCATCCAGGATCCCGGCAACGTCGGGACGCTGCTGCGCAGCGCGGCCGCGCTCGGCGCCACCGCAGCCGTCGTGTTGCCCGGTACGGTGGACCCGTGGAATGCGAAGGTCGTGCGGTCGGCGGTTGGTCATCAATTCCGGCATCCTCCTGTGCTTGCTACCATCGAGGAGCTGCGCGCGTTCCTCGACGCACAGGGCATGGCGCTCTGGGGCGCCGCAGCGGATGGCGTGATGCTCGGACGGCAGGCGGTACCGCCGCGGCTCGCCATCGCGGTCGGCAATGAGGGCAACGGACTGAGCCCCGAGGTCCGAACCGCCTGCACGGCGATGGTCGCCATTCCCATGGCCGACGACGCGGAGAGCTTGAACGTCGCCGTCGCCGCGGGCATTCTCCTTCACGTGCTCCGACCCGACGCCTGACCCGTGGATCCCCTCCTCCTCGCCGTGTGGGCGGTGGTCTTCTTTCTCGGCGCCTCGCTGGGCTCCTTCCTGAACGTCTGCATCGCCCGCTGGCCGGCGGAGCAAAGCGTCGTCAGCCCTCGGTCGCGCTGCCCGCGCTGCGGCCACGCCATCGCGTGGTACGACAACATCCCGATCGTGTCGTGGCTCCTGCTGCGCGCCAAGTGCCGCGGCTGCGCGCTACCGATCAGTGCGCAGTATCCATTGGTCGAGCTGACGGTCGGCCTCATCTGGGTGCTGAGCGTCTGGCACTACGGCCCCTCGCTCACCGCGCTGCGACTCGCGCTTGCCGCGACGATCCTGCTGGGTGTGGTGATGACGGACCTGCAGCACTACGTGATTCCCGACGGCTTCACGCTGACGGGTTTCCTGCTGGGATTGGCGTTCCCCATCGTCGCGATGTTCGTCGGGGAGCAGGGGCCCTTTGCCGCTCCGTGGGACGCCGTGATCGGCGCGTTCACCGGCGCTGGCCTGATCGCGGTCGTCGCGTGGCTCGGTGAGATCGCGTTCAAGAAGGAGGCGATGGGCCAAGGTGACATCACGCTCATGGCAATGATCGGCGCGATGGTGGGGCCTGGCCGCAGCCTGCTGACGGTGTTCCTGGCGGCGGCCATCGGCGCCGTGGTGTTCCTTGCCGTGGTGCTGCCCATCGGCGCCGTGCGGGCCAAGCGCGCGGGCGCGGAGTTCGAGCCCCCGCTCGTGCCCTTCGGGGTATTCCTGGCACCGGCTGGTCTCGTGGCGCTGCTCTGGGGCGATGCCCTCGTGGCGGCGTACCTCTCGTATTCCGGACTCTGACTTGCCCATGCACTCGCGCGTCCTGTGGACCTTCCTCGCCCTCGTCGCCGCCGCCTGCGCGGAGCGCCCATCGGTCGAGTACGACGGCCCCTACCGCAACGAAGTCCGTCGGGCGATCCCGCAGCTCGAGAAGGCGACGGGTCTCACGTTCACGTCGCCGCCGAAGCTGGAGGAACGCGATCGCGACGAGGTCCGCGAGTTCCTCGAGCGCCAATTCGCTGAGCAGCTGACGCCCTTGGAGCTCGCCGGCACCGAGGCGGCGTACAAGCGCCTCGGGATGATCCCCGATACGATGGACCTGCGCGCCTTCCTGCTCGACCTGCTCACGGAGCAGGTGGCCGGCTACTACGATCCCGCTACGCGGGTGCTCTATGTGGTGAAGGATGGGTCGCCGGAAATCACGAGCGTGACCGTCAGCCACGAGCTGGTGCATGCGTTGCAGCACATGCACTTCCCGATCGACTCCACGCGGTCGCTCAAGGGTGACAACGACCGCCAGGTCGCGATGCAGGCCATGATCGAGGGGCAGGCCGTGTACGAGCAGATGTCCATCATGCTCGGCGGCTCCGACATGGGCCTCGCGTTGCCCGGCGGCTGGGACAACGTCCGCGAGCAGATCCGCTCGGCCCAAGCCTCGATGCCGAAGTTCGCGTCGGCGCCGACGCTGCTGCAGGAGACGCTGCTCTTCCCGTACATCGCGGGCGCGGAGTTCGTGCGGCAGTTCAAGCGCGCGCGCCCAGGCGCGGTCCCGTACGCGCCGGCGCCGGCCTCGACCGAGCAGATCCTGCACGCGAACAAGTACCTCGACTCCGTGCCCGACCTGCCGACGCGCGTGACGCTCGGCGCGCCGCGAGGCGCCGAGGTCGTGCACGAAGACAATCTTGGCGAGTTCGAGACGCGGCTGTTCCTCTACGAGCACATCAAGGACATCGGCGGTGCGGCCGCCGCAGCCGCCGGCTGGGATGGCGACCGCTATCAGCTCGTGCAGGTCGGTGCGGGCAACGGCATCGTCTGGCTCACCGTGTGGGATGACGCCGTTGAGGCGTCGGAGTTCCGCGACCGCATGGAGCGTATGGTTGAGCGGCGCTTCGCGACGCGGCGTGGGGCCGGCGGCGAGGGCAGTGCGCGCAGCTGGACCGTGCGTGGCCGCAGCCTGCATCTCGAGCAGACGGAGATCGGCGGCCGCGCGGTGGTGATCTGGGAAGACCTGCCCGCTGGCACGCGCCCCGGCGTGCTCAACCGGGCGGCGGTGCGGCTCGAGCAGCCCTGACCGCGGGCGCGGCGTCAGCCGCGCAGCAGCCGCCCGCCGAGGAAGGTCAGGGTACCGATCACGGCACCGAGCAGGTAGCCGAGGTTCACGATCAAGTTCAGCTCGCGCTGCGTGACGCCGCGGATGATCTCCTCGATGCGCGCCGTGCTGAAGCCCAAGACCTTGCGCTCGACGATGGCGGGGATGTCGAGCTGCTCGACGAGTTTCGGCATCTCGCGTTCCATCAGCTCCCACACGGCCGGGCCGGCGAGCGCGCCGAGGCGTGCGGGCGCGTCGTCGGCGAGGAAGCGCGAGGGCCGGCCGATGGGGCGGTCGAGCAGGGCGAGCGCGGCCGTGCCGGCGCCCTCGGCGGCGAGGTCGTGCGCCCGCGGGCTGCGGCCCGCCTCGAGCATCCATTGCACGACCACGTCCTCGCCGATGGCATCGAGCACATCGCTCCAGGTGCGCGAGCCCGCGCGGCCCAGCGCGTCGTGCACGGCCTTCTCGATGAAGGCCTTCGTGCGTTCCTCGCCGGCAAGGCGCAGGACGGCATCGCCGATGCGCGCCGCCGCCGAGCGCTGCTCGGCGCGACGGCTCTCGTCGAGCAACTCGGCGGCCAGAGTCGCAGCCTGCGCCGCGAGCTCCTGACGGCGCGCTTCCGTGAGCACCTCGCTCACCGGTCGATCCCCGAGCTCCTTGCGCAGGCGCGCGAGGGCTTCGCGGACCTTCACTTCGAAGGCCGGCGTCGCGGTCCATGTGGCGACCCTGTCGCCGACCGCGGGGCCGAGTCCGGCCAGCGCGCGTTCGACCTCGCCGATCACGCTCGGCGGGAGGATCTCACGCAGGGAGCCCCGCTCGACGTCGAGCAGATGCTTGATGAGCGCGGTGAGCTTGGCGTCGAGCGTGTCGCGGAAGCCGGCCCGATGCAGCTCGTCGAGCAGGTCCTTCGGCGTGAGCAGCTTCTCGCCGACCGTGCGTCCGATGCTCTTGGCGAGCCGCGCCTTGTTCTTGGGGATCGCGCCCTGCAGGCCGAACTTCCGCTCGTAGGGGTGGAAGAGCATCCACACCGCGACCGCATTCGTGACGCCGCCGGCGATGGTGCCGATGGCGACGTTGAGCAGGAACTCGCGCAGCAACGGGCTCATCGCCGCGCTCCCGCCGCGCGCCGCGCCTCGGCCTCGGGTCCGTAGCGCCGGATGGCCGCGCGCACCAAGGGATGCAGCGGCTGGTACTTGGGCTTCAGGATGGAGCCGCGGCAGCGCCGGGCGCCGCAGCGACAGGGAAAGCGCTTCTTGCGCGACGGCGTGTGCGGCTCGTCGAGCTCGATGGCGTAGTCGTAGGCGAGTTCCTCGCCCGGCTTGATGTCCCGCACGGCGACGATCCACATATGGTCGCCATACGCGATCGGCTCGCAATTCGGTTCACACGAGTGATTGATGAACCGCGCCGCGTTCCCGCCGACATTGGCGTCGATCACCCGGTGCTCGTCGAGCGTGAGGAGGTAGGTGTGCTCGGGCTCCTCGTGGCCGTCAGGGGCGGTCGGGTAGCGGCGCTCCCCTTCGGCTTCGCTGATCAGCTCGCCGGTGTACTCGATGATCTTGGTGCCGGCCTTGATGACGGCCGTGGCGTAGACGCCTTTGCCGTGACGCGGCGAGTTGCGGACGACCCAGGGGCGGGGCATCCGCAAAAGCTAACGGCGCTGCGTCCTTCCGCGGGATGCGGCGTCATATTGGGGAGAGCCCGATGACACACCCGACACCTCCGCCGGATTCCCCACTGGACGACGATGCGCGTTGGCTCGCCTTCGTCGAGCCGCTGCGTGCGTTTCTGCGCCGCCGCGTCCCGCCGGGTGTGGACGCCGAGGACGTGGCGCAGGAGGTCTTCCTGCGCCTCGCGCGGCATCGGGCGACGCTTGAGGACGTGGCGGACGTCGAGGCGTGGATCTTCCGTGTGGCGCGGAGCGCGCTCACCGATGCCTGGCGCGCCGAGCAACGTCGGCGTGCCCGCAGCTCCGAGACGGATCCGGATCAGTTGCCCACGGCCGAGGAGGACCCTGCCGAAGGGCGCCGTGAGATCTCGGCCTGCGTGCTCCCGTTCATCGCGGCGCTCGACGCGCCCTCGCGGCGCGCGCTCGAGCTGACGGCCCTGCAGGGCCTCACCCAGGACGAGGCGGCGCGCCGCGAGGGCATTTCCCTCTCGGGCATGAAATCCCGCGTGCAGCGGGCCCGCGAGCGTGTGCTCCGCGAGGTGCAGCACTGTTGCGGGCTGCATCGCGACGCCCGCGGCGTCGTCCGCGGCCTCGGCGCCGACGAGGGCTGCGCGCCGCCTGCGTCCTTCCATCGCATCGAGCGTCGACAGAAGTAGCGGCGGACTCTCCCGCCGCCTCACTTCCTGGAGGATGTATGCGGAAGCACTCAGTGAAGGCCGATACGACCGGATGTTGCGAAGGCGGAACCTGCTGCGGGTCCTGCGACTGCTGCTAGGGCGCTGAGGTCAGCGGGCCGGTGCTTCGTCGTCAGGACGCGGACGATCCGCCGGCCCGCGCGCCGTCTCCTCGAACAGCGGCAGGTCCTCGGCGAAGCCGTTGGGACGCGGCGGCAGCAGCATGGCCTCGAGCACCTCGTCCATCGTCGCGACGCACTTGAACGTCAGCGCGCTGCGCACTTCGGACGGGATGTCGCGCAGGTCCTTCTCGTTGGCCTTGGGCAGCACGACCGTGCGCAGGCCGGCCCGGTACGCGGCGAGCACTTTTTCCTTCACGCCGCCGATCTCCAGCACGCGGCCGCGCAGCGTCACCTCGCCCGTGACCGCCACGTCGCGGCGTACGGGGCGTCGGCTCATCACGCTCGCAATCGCCAGCGTGACGGCCACGCCGGCACTGGGTCCGTCCTTCGGCACTGAGCCCGCCGGGAAGTGCACGTGCAGGTCGGAGCTGCGCAGCTCGGGATCGCCCACGCGCAGCGCGTGCCCGCGCGAGCGCACGTAACTGCACGCGGCGTCCACGGATTCGCGCATGACGTCGCCGAGCTGGCCCGTGACGGTGAGCTTGCCGGTGCCCGGCATCATCAGGGCTTCGATGGTCATCAGCTCGCCGCCGTTCGCCGTCCACGCGAGACCGGTGACCGTGCCGACCTCCGGCTCCTGCTCCGCTTCCTCCGGCGCATAGCGGGGCGGCCCGAGCACGTCCTCGATGCGCTCCTGGTCGACGATCCACGCACCCTGCTCGCCCTCGGCCTTCCGCTTGGCGCGCTTGCGCATCAGCGCGGCGAGGTGCCGCTCGAAGGCGCGGAGGCCGGCCTCACGCGCGTAGCGGTTGGCGATCGTCGACAGCGCTTCGTCCGTGAACTGCAGGTCGTACTCCGTGATGCCGTGCTCTTCGAGCAGGCGCGGCAGCAGGTAGCGCCAGGCGATCTCGACCTTTTCCTCGACGGTGTAGCCGGCGATGCGAATCACCTCGAGACGGTCGCGCAGCACGTGCGGGATGTCGAAGAGGTTGTTCGCCGTGCAGATGAACAGCACCGACGAGAGGTCGAAGGGCAGGTTCAGGTAGTGGTCCGTGAACGTCGAGTTCTGCGAGGGATCGAGCACCTCGAGCATCGCCGCGGTCGGATCGCCGCTGGGCCCGCCGGCCGTCATCTTGTCGATCTCGTCGATCATCAGTACCGGATCTTTCACCTGCACGCGGCGCAGCGCCTGCAGGAACAAGCCGGGCAGCGAGCCGACGTAGGTCCGCCGATGTCCGCGGATCTCCGCCTCGTCGCGCACGCCGCCCACCGAGATACGGTAGAACGCGCGCCCGATGCTCGCCGCGATCGCCTCGCCGAGCGAGGTCTTGCCGGTGCCCGGCGGGCCGACGAAGCAGAGGATGGGCCCGTGCGGGTCGCGCCCGCTGTCTCCGCGCAGCTGGCGGACCGCGAGATACTCGAGGATGCGCTCCTTGGCTTCGTGCAGGCCGTAGTGCCGGCCGTCGAGCGCACCCTCGACGTTCTCGAGGGCGACGCGATCATCACCCGAGCGCGCATGCCAGGGGAGCGTGAGCACCCATTCGAGGTAGTTGCGCAGCACCTGATGCTCGCTCGAGGCGCTCGACAGGGCGCGAAGGCGCTCGATCTCGCGCTTCGCCTCTGCCTCGACGTTTGCCGGCAGCCGCGCTTCGGCCACGCGCCGCAGCAACTCGGCGATCTCGCCCTCGCCGCCGTCGCCTTCGCCAAGTTCGCTGCGGATGGCCTGCAGCTGCTGGCGGAGGAAGAACTCGCGGTGGTGGCGATCCACGCGGCGCTCGGTTTCCTGCCGCATCTCCTCGTGCACCTTGGCGCGCGCGACTTCGCGCTCCCAGCGCTCGGCGAGGAACTCGAGGCGCTCGATGGCGTCGACGCGCTGCAGCACCGCATCCTTCTCGGCCGCGCGCAGGCCGCCGCGCGCCGCGGCAAGGTCGGCGAAGCGCGACGGCGCATCGGCTTCGCGCCGCAGCAGGGCCGGCAGCTCCGCGGGGAAGGAGGGGTCGAGCTCGGCGCGGGTGTCCGAGGCGATGGCGATGCGCTGCATCAGCGCGCGCGCCGCGTCCCGCGGAGCGTCCGGCTCGGGGCGCGCCGTGGCGCGGGCCGTCGGATATCCCGCGACTTCGTCGCGCACGCAGGCGCCGAGCTCGACGCGCGCGAGTCCCTCCAGCGTGACCTGCGCGACGCCCGCCGAAATCGGGCGGCGGTCCGTGAGGCGAGCCAGCACGCCGATGCGCCCCTCGAGGGCGGCGAGCCCGCGCTCGCCGTCCTCGGCATCCAGCACGCAGATGACCGGTTCGCCTTCCGCGGGATGCGCGAGGAGCAGGGCGAGGTTCTCCGCGGACGAGACCTGCACCGCGATGCGCCCGTGCGGGAAGACGATGGTCGAGCGCAGCGCGAGCAGCGGGAGGTCAGCCGGCAGGGTAAGCCCGGCGACGGGCGGAGCAGGGACGCGTGCGCGGTCGGTCACGCGTCAAATGTAGGCCGCTTGCTCGGAATCGCGCATCCCCTCGGCGCGTCGGGAACGCTTCGTCCCTCGGGACGAACCGATTGACGCGTCCCCGACGGCAGCGGGTAGAAGGGGCATCACATTCGCGGGGATACCTCGCCTCCGCGCGTCAACCGATTCCTTCATGAGGTACGACTTATGCCGTTGTCCGCTGTCCGTCGTCGCGCCTTCGCGGTCTTCGCCGCTGCAGCGCTTGCCGCCTGCGCCGCCGAGCCTGGCCCATCTGAGCCGCTGCAGCGCATCGAGGAGCAAGGCCCGATCGTGGCCACGGTGCAGGCCGAGTCCGCGGCGCCCGGTGCCGTCGTCGCGGTGCGCTTCACGAACACCGTTGCCTCGGAGTTCTGGTTCAACCCCTGCGAACGCAGCGTGCAGCGCCTCGAAGGCGAGAGTTGGAGCACGCCGATTCAGGAGATGCGCCTCTGCAACAGCATGGCGTACATCCTGCAACCGAATGGCGAGCGCACGGAAGACGTGGACGTTCCTGCCGGTCTCGCGCAGGGGACGTATCGATTCGTCTTCACCATGCGTGCCCCGCAGACGCCCGACGTCGCGCATCGGCCGGCGAGCACGTCCTTCGTGGTGCGCTGAGCGTGCGCGTCGTCGGTGGCCGGCGGCTGGCCGTGGGAATCATCGGCGTGCTGATCGGCGTTGCGGCGTGCCGTCCCGGAACGGAGCCGGTCTCGCCGATCGGCGTGGCCACGGTGCGGGATGCGCTGGTCGCTCCGATGGGCCAGGTGCGGGTGCGCGTCACCAGATCGCAAGACGGGACTCGGTACGCGAGCGCCTGTGCCGTCCGCGTCCAGCGCCGGTATGCGGAGGGCTGGGCCGACGCTCCGGCCCAGCCGACCAACTGCAACCCCGCGTGGCTCGCCTTCGGACCGGGCCAGCCGGCGGACTTTGTGGTCGAGATGCCGTTCAATTCCAGCGACGGCGCGCATCGGTTGGTGCTGTTCGTGCTGCCCTACGACATGGGCGCCGGTCCAATCGTGACCATCGCCCCGCTCGACCTCGACGAGGTGCGCCTGGTGACGAACAGCTTCGAGGGCATAGCCTTCCGCTAGGGCGGCCTTGGAAAAACGGTCCTAAGCCGTTATGTTTCAAGGCTGTATGTTCACTGAACTCTCCGAGAAACTGGAAGCCACGTTCGCGCGTCTGCGCGGCCGTGGTGTCCTGACCGACGCCGACATCAAGGACGGCCTGCGCGAAGTGCGCCGGGTCCTGCTTGAAGCCGACGTGTCATTCCAGTTGACGGGGGAGTTCCTGGCGCGCGTCGAGAAGCGCGCCGTCGGCGTCACGCAGCTCAAGAGCGTGTCGCCCGCGCAGCAGCTGGTGAAGATCGTCTACGACGAACTCACGCTGATGCTCGGCGAGCGCAAGGAAGGCCTCAAGCTCTCGTCGGTGCCGCCGACGGTGGTGCTCATGGTCGGCTTGCAGGGCTCGGGTAAGACGACGACGTCGGCGAAGCTCGCCCGCAAGCTGAAGGCCGAGGGCAAGGCGACGCGCCTCGTAGCGGCGGACGTGTATCGCCCCGCGGCGATCGACCAGCTCGAGACGCTGGGCCGCGACCTGCAGGTGCCGGTCTATGCGGACCGCGGCACGCAGGACGTGGTGAAGATCGCCAAGGCTGGTATCGAGCAGGGCAAGAAGGAGCGCGACCGCGTGGTCATCATCGACACCGCGGGCCGCACACAGATCGACGACGAGATGATGCAGGAGCTGCGCCGCGTGAAGGAGGCGGTGCAGCCGGATGAGATCCTGCTCGTGGCCGACGGCATGACCGGTCAGGACGCCGTGCGCATCGCGCAGGGCTTCAACGACGCGATCGGCGTCACCGGAGTGATCCTCACGAAGATGGACGGCGATGCCCGCGGTGGTGCGGCGCTGTCGATCTACGGCGTCACCAAGAAGCCCATCAAGTACATCGGCGTCGGCGAGAAGCCGGACGCCCTGGAAGAGTTCCACCCCGACCGCATGGCGGGCCGCATCCTCCAGCAGGGTGACGTGCTCACGCTCGTCGAGAAGGCGCAAGGCGCCTTCGACGCCGACGAAGCCAAGCGGATGGAGAAGAAGATCAAGAAGGAGGGCATGGACCTCCAGGACTTCCTCTCCGCCATGAAGCAGATGGAGAAGCTCGGCAGCATGCAGAACATCCTGAAGATGCTGCCGGGTGTAAATTCCAAGGTGCTGGCGCAGGCCAGCAAGGTCGACCCGAAGCGCATGAAGCACCTCGAGGCCATCGTGCTCTCGATGACAGCGCAGGAGCGCAAGAAGCCGGAGCTGTTGAATGGCTCGCGTCGGGCGCGCGTCGCGAAGGGCTCGGGACGACCGGTGAGCGAAGTGAATCGTCTGCTCGAGCAGTTCCGCGAGATGCAGAAGATGATGAAGCGGATGGCCGTGAAGCGTTAGGCCGTCTGTGTTGGACCCTGGTGCGCACCGGAAACGCCGGATGCGCGATGAGCCAGTGGGCAGGACGCAACCAGTAGCACCGAGGATTTCCCCATGGCAGTTCGTATCCGTCTCCGCCGTCAGGGCCGCAAGAAGGCCCCGACCTACCGCATCGTCGTGGCCGATGGCCGCAGCCCGCGCGATGGCAAGTTCATCGAGATCCTCGGGCAGTACGCGCCGCGGGCCGGTGAGCAGGCCGTCCAGCTCGACGTCGCGCGCGCGAACTACTGGCTCGACAACGGCGCCCAGCCGTCCGACACCGTGCGTTCGCTGCTCCGCAAGGCTGGCGTGCTCAAGGCCCGCCACGAGACCCGCCTCGCGACGAAGCTCGCCGCGAAGGCTGTCCCGGTGAAGGAGTAAGTGACGGCGTGACGCTTCCCGACTGCGCTGCGGTGGGCCGCATCCGTCGGCCGCACGGCGTGCGCGGGGAGCTCTTGCTGGAAGCACTGACCGACGAGCCAGGCGCGATCTTCGCGCCTGGCCGTCGCGTTTTCCAGGGCACGCCGGACGGCGCGCTGTGGCTGGACCCGCGCACGCGGCAGCCGCGCACGCTCGAGGTGAAGGCGCTGCGCCCCGTGAAGGACGGTTTCCTGCTCACGTTGGTCGAGATCGCCGACCGCACCGAAGCCGAGAAGTGGAACGGGCGCTGCCTGCTCGTGCCGGTGGAGGAACTCTCCGAGCCGGATGACGGCGAGGTGTTCGCCCACGAGCTCGTCGGCATGCAGCTGGTCGACGCTGACAGCGCGGCGGAGATTGGTGAGGTCGTCGAGTTCTATGAGCTGCCGCAGGGGTTGCTGCTGGACTTCCGGACGCCGCAGGGGCGCGTGGCCAGCCTGCCGTTCGTGGATGAGTTCGTCGAGGATGTGGACCGCGAGGCGCGGACCATCCGGGTTCGCCTGCCAGACGGCTTGCTGGAGACGTGATGCTGACGATCAACATCATCTCGATCTTCCCGGACTTCTTCACGGGGCCGCTGGGCCTGAGCATCCCGAAGCGTGCCGCCGAAGCGGGCCTGGTGCGGTACAACTGCGTCGACCTGCGGTCCTTCGCGACGGACAAGCACAAGACCGTCGACGACGCACCGTTCGGCGGCGGCCCGGGCATGGTGATGAAACCCGCCCCCTTCTTCGACGCCGTCGAGTCCGTGGGCGCGACCGCGCCGATCGTGCTGCTCTCGCCCCGCGGGAAGGTGTTCAGTCACGCGGATGCCGTGCGATTCGCCGAGGGGACGGAGCTGACGCTGCTCTGCGGCCACTACAAGGATGTCGATCAGCGCGTCGCTGACCACCTGGCCACCGAGGAGATCTCCCTCGGCGACTTCGTGCTCAGCGGGGGGGAGCCGGCGGCTCTGGCGGTGGTGGACGCCGTGGTGCGCTTGCTGCCCGGCGCAATGAGCGACATCGAATCCGCCCGCACGGACTCGTTCTTTGACCGCGGTCTCTCTGCCCCCTCGTACACGCGGCCCGCCGAGTACCGGGGGTTCAAGGTCCCGGATGTGCTGCTGAGCGGGAATCACGCCGAGATCGACCGCTGGCGCCGGGAGGAAGGGGAGCGGTTGACCCGCGAGCGCGGCGGCTGAACGGGCGGCCCAGCCGCCCGGATGGCCGACCAAGCCCAGTTGCGCAAGCCTAAACCGGGCAGTAGCTTACAAGGCTCAACTCTGTCACCTCAGCGGGCCGCTTCGCGCCCGGAGTCGTATATGCACGCTTTCTCCGAAACCCAGAAGGAATACCTGAAGGACGTCCCCGCTTTCCGTGCCGGCGACACGCTCCGCGTGAACGTCCGCGTGAAGGAAGGCGAGAAGGAGCGTCTGCAGGCCTTCGAAGGCGTCTGCATCGGCCGCAAGGGCGCCGGCGTCTCGGCCACCTTCACGGTCCGCAAGATCTCGAACGGCGTGGGCGTGGAGCGCATCTTCCCGCTGCACTCGCCGATGCTGGCCGAGATCAAGGTCGTGCGCCGTGGCCGCGTCCGCCGCGCCAAGCTCTTCTACCTCCGCAACGTGACCGGCAAGGCCGCGCGTATCGCCGAGAAGAAGGTGCGCGTGCAGGTGCCGGCCACGGGTGAGGCGGCCCAGGCGTAAGTCGTCGACCCGTGGCTGGCGGCTGGAGCGCCTTCGAGCGTTCGCTGCGGGCCGCGGGTGCCGCGCACATCGCCGGCGTGGATGAAGTCGGACGGGGCCCCCTCGCGGGCCCCGTCGTCGTTTGCGCGGTGATCATGCCCGCCGAACGTCGCGCCATCGCCGGCGTGACGGATTCGAAGCAGCTCGGTGCCGCCGAGCGCGAGCGCCTTGCGGCGCGCATCCGGCAGGACGCGGTGGCCTTGGCGCTCGCGGCCGCCAGTGTGCGGGAGATCGCCCGCTGGAACGTCTATCAGGCCACGGCCCGGGCCATGGCGCGGGCGCTGGCGCGGCTGCCGCGGGCTCCCGACGAGGTGCTCGTCGACGGCAAGCCGATCAAGACGCTCGCGGTCGCGCACCACGCCATCGTCGGCGGCGATGCCAAGTGCTACTCGATCGCCTGTGCCAGCATCGTCGCCAAGGTGGTCCGTGACCGGCTCATGACGCGGCTCGCGGCGCGCTACCCCGACTTCGGGTGGGAGCGGAACGCCGGCTACGGGACCCCGACGCACATCGCCGCGTTGCGGACGCACGGGCTGACCGCGCACCATCGAGTGCAGTTCTGCCGCACGGCGTTGGGCGGACAGCTCGAACTCTGAGGCCCGGGCCGGTCGGCGCGGCGACGGGCCGCCGTGACGCGCTGCGGCGAGCCTTGGTAGCTTTGTGGCGTGCACGAGACCCTCGCCGCCAGCAGCACCGATCCCGTCTCCCAGCTGATTGTCGCGGCGCTGCTCGTCGCGCTCTTCGCCGTGCTCGCCCTCGAGGCCGCGCATCGCGTGCTCGTGGTGTTGGGCGCCGTCGCGCTGCTCTGGGCCATCACGTACCTCACGCCGTTCCACCTGCTGCCGGTCGAGGCGGCCATCGCGCACCTCGACCTCAATGTGCTGCTGCTGCTCGCGGCGATGATGGCGTTGGTGGGCGTGTTGAAGGAGACGGGGGTTTTCGACTGGGCCGTCGAGCGCTTGCTGGAGCGCTTCGGTCACAATCCCGCACGGGCGATGGCCGTGCTGTGGTGGTTCACGGGTATCGCGTCGGCGTTCCTCGACAACGTGACGACGGTGATCTTCGTGACGCCGGTGGCGTTGGCGGCGGCGCGCCGCGTGCGGGCACCGCTACCGTTGGTCGTGCTTCCGCTGATCATGGCGGCGAACATCGGGGGCACGGCGACGCTCATCGGCGACCCGCCGAACATCATGATCGGGTCGGGCGCGGGCCTGACCTTCATGGATTTCATCGAGGAACTCACGCTCCCGGTGATCCTGATGATGGCGCTGCTGCACGTGTGGGCCGTCGGCCGCCTGCGGCGCGCGATGGGCGCCGCGGCCGATGCGCCGGCGCAGGCCGACGCGCCGGGACAGGGCCCGCAGATCGCCGATCCGGGCCTGCTGCGCTGGCTCGGCGTCATCTGCGCCTTCGTCCTGCTGGGCTTCGTGACGCACGGCGCCACGGGCATGCCGACGGCCGTGCCGGCGCTGATCGGTGCGGCCGTCGCGCTGATCGTGCAGGACCTGCGCTACCTGCGCACCCACCAGCCGACGCACGAGGAGCGCACGCACGGCATCCTGCATGTGCTCGAGCGCGAGGTCGAGTGGCCGACCCTCACGTTCTTCGCGCTGCTGTTCATCCTCGTCGGCGCGGCGGTGGAAACAGGGCTCACGGCCACGCTCGCGGGTCTGCTCGAGCGCGGCATCGTCGCGGGCCGTGAGACCTTCGGGCTCGGCGATGCCGGCACGCTGCTGTTCTCGGCGTTGCTGGTGGCCTGGGTGGCGGCGGCGCTCTCGGCGGTGATGGACAACATTCCGTTCGTGGCGGTGAGCATCCCGATCATCGGCGCGCTGGTCGGACAGCTGCCGGGCGAGAGCGCGGTGCTGTGGTGGGCGCTGGCGCTCGGCGCCTGCCTGGGCGGCAACGCGACGCCGATTGGCGCGTCGGCCAACGTCACGACGCTGGGCCTCGCCGAGCGCGAGGGTCTGCGGGTCACGTTCCGCGCGTTCATGCGGACCGGCGTGCCAGTCGCGGTGGGGTCCCTGCTCGTGGGCAGCGTGTACCTCACGGCCTTCGTGTTCCTCGGCTCGCATCGCGCGCCGGTGGTGATGGGCGCGCTGGCCGTGGCGGGTCTGTTGCTCGTGTGGCGCACGGAGCGCGCGTGATTCCATTCCGCATCCACGAGCCCGCGGGGGCGCCGTCGCCGATCGTGGTGGACTCACCGCACAGCGGGCTCGAGATGCCGGAGGATTTCGGGACCATCGCCACGCTGGATGCGCTGCGGACGACCTGGGATGCGTTCGTGGACGAGCTCTGGGCGGACGCGCCGGCGCATGGCGCGACGTTGGTCGCCGCGTCGTTCCCGCGCGCGTACATCGACGTGAACCGCCGCGAGGATGACTTGGACCCCGCATTGCTCGCGACGCCGTGGCCGACGCCGCTCGCGCCGACGGACTATTCGCGGCGCGGCATGGGGTTGATCCGACGGCTCGCGCTGCCCGAGGTGCCGATGTACGCAGCGCCGCTGGCGGTCGAGGCGGTGGAGGCGCGGCTCGTCCGCTACTACCGCCCGTACCGCGAGGCGCTGCGCGCGCGCATCGCGGCGTGCCGTGCCACCCATGGCATCGCGATCTATCTCGACGCGCACTCGATGAAGTCGCGGGGCAACGCCATGAATGTCGATGCCGATGCGGCACGGCCGGACGTGGTGGTGAGCGACCGCCACGGCACGACGGCCGATCCACGCGTGACGGCCTTCGTGGCGGACCGGTTCCGGTCGCAGGGATACTCGGTGCAGCTCAACGACCCATACCAGGGTGGTGACTTGGTGCGCAGCTTCGGCGCGCCGGCGGATGGCGTGCATGCGGTGCAAGTGGAGGTGAACCGCGCCCGGTACATGGACGAGGCGGCGTTCACCAAGTCCCAGGAGTTCGCTGCACTGCGCGCGGCCTGCGGGGATTGCGTGCGCGCGCTGGCGACGGCTGCGCGGGAGTTCGCGTGATCGCGGCGCGCGGCTGGTTGGTGCGCGCGCTCGACACGGTCGAGCGCGTGGGCAACCGGCTGCCGCATCCGGCGTCGTTGTTCGTACTGCTGTCGCTCGCCGTCGTGGTCGCGTCGTGGGCCGTGCATGCACTCGGCTGGACCGTTCCGCATCCGACGGGCGGCGCGCCGGTGGGTGCCACCAACCTGCTCTCGCTCGACGGGCTGCACCGGTTGATCGAAGGCTTCGTGCCGAACTTCCTGAACTTCGGGCCGTTCGGACCGGTGCTGGTCTGCCTGCTGGGGCTCTCGGTCGCCGAGCACGCCGGTTTGCTCGGCGCGGTGGTGCGCGTGGTGGTGGGGGCGACGCCGGCGCGCTTCCTCACGCTCGTGATCGTGTTCACGGGCGCGATGTCGCACACGGCGGGCGACGTGGGCTACGTGTTGCTGCTGCCGCTGGCCGCGGCGCTGTTCCACACGGTGGGGCGGCATCCGATTGCGGGGTTGGCCGCCGCGTACGCCGGCGTATCGGGCGGCTTCGCGGCGAACATGCTGCTCTCCCCGACGGACGTGACGCTGGCCGGCATCACGCAGGAAGCGGCGCGCATCGTCGATCCGGCGTACACGGTGACGCCGATGGCGAGCTACTACTTCTTGGCGAGCTCGGTGCTGTTGGTGACGCTCACGGGCACCTTCGTGACGGAGCGGCTGGTGGAGCCGCGGCTCGGCGCGTATCGCGGAAGTGCGGTGCCGGAGCCGGCCGTGCCACTGACGCCGCAGGAGCGCGCCGGACTGCGCTGGGCGCTGCTGGCGCTGCTCGCACTGGCCGCGATCGTGGCGCTCGGCTTGTGGCCGCCGGTGGGCTTCCTGCTGGACGCCGAGCGGCCCGGCTTCCTCGGCTCGTACCTCGTGCGCGGCCTGGTGTTCTGGATCTTCGTCTTCGGTTTGGTGCCCGGGCTCGTGTATGGCATCGTCGCGGGGACCATTCGCCGCGACCGCGATGTCTATGCGGGCATGGCCAAGAACATGGAGGTCGTCGCCGGCTACATCGTCGCGGTGTTCTTCATCGCGCAGTTCGTGAATCTCTTCGCCTGGAGCGGGCTGGGCGTGCTCGCGGCGGTCGAGGGCGCGGCGACCCTCAAGGCGCTGGGACTCGGCGCCATCCCCCTGATGGTGGGGCTCGTGCTGCTGACGGCCGCGATCGACATGGTCATGGGCTCGGCGTCCGCGAAGTGGGCGATGCTGGGCACGGTGATGGTGCCGATGTTCATGCTGCTCGGGTACAGCCCCGAGCTCACGCAGACGGCGTACCGACTGGGCGATTCGCTCACGAACATCATCACGCCGCTGTCGTCAAACTTCCCGCTGGTGCTGCTGTTCTTCCAGCGCTACGACGCCAAGGCCGGCATCGGCACGCTTTCGGCGACGATGCTGCCGTACACGCTGCTGAACATGGTCGTGTGGACCCTGTTCCTCGTGTGCTGGGTGTGGATGGGCATCCCCACGGGTCCCGGGGCGCCGCTGTTTCTCGGTCGCTAGGGCAGGCCGTTAGTTTTCACGGCGGCAGTCCGACCCGGTAGCTCAGTCGGTAGAGCAACGGACTTTTAATCCGCAGGTCGTGGGTTCGATCCCCACCCGGGTCATCCGCAGGCGCGCTCAGTACTCGCGGAACATCCGCTGGATCTCGACGGGGTCGCGGGTGATGGTCAGCGCGAGCATCAGCAGGATGCGGGCCTTCTGCGGCGTCAGATGCTGCACGCCCACTGTCGGTGGGGCGTTGCGTTCGGCGACACGCGCCGAGTCTTCTGGCGTGACCGGCACGCGTGTGGAATCCGAGGACGGCGGGTTCTGCCGTCCCGCCGCGACGTTGTCGCCCGAGGGGAACGCCGTGACGACCACGACGCCGCGCTGCCGCAGCTGACGGAACGTGGCCTGCTCGGCGCGGGTGAAGCCGGTGGTCGTGACGACGATGCCGGCGGGCAAGGTGTCGTAGCGCGGGCCGCGGCCGCCGGGGTACGAGACCGTGAGGTCCACCGCCGGCAGCGAGTCGATCCGCAGGACGTCGAACTCGCTGCGCGGTCCGCGGCGGCGCACCGGCGCGAAGAAGAACTCCGGGTCGCCGTTGCCGACGATGCCCAGTGTGCCCATGTCGCCGCCTTCGAAGCCCCCGACGCGCTGGTAGTGCTTGCGCGACTCTCGCGCCGAGAGGATGCGGTCATCCATGACGACGAGTACGCCTTTGCCGACCGCCTGCGGCGAGACGACGGTGCGGACCGCCGACAGCAGGTTCACGGGGCCGTCGGGGCTGATGCCGGTCGCGGGCCGCTGCGCGCCGACCACGGCGACGGGCTTCTCCGAGCGCACGGTGAGATACAGGAAGAACGCCGTCTCTTCCAGCCGGTCCGTGCCGTGCGTGACGACGACGCCGGCCACATCCTCGCGGCTCAACGCGGCGTGGATGCGACGCGACAGGCCGATCCACTGCTGGGGCGTGATGAGCGTGCTCGCGACGTTGGAGAACTGCTCGGTCTCGATGCGCGCGTGCCGCGAGAGTTCAGGCACCGATCTGATGATCTGCTCGGCCGTGAGCGTGCCGGCGCGGTACTCCCCGAGGGTGCCGGGCGCGGACTGCACGCCCGCGATCGTGCCGCCGGTGGCGATCACGACGACCTTCGGCAGGTTGGCCGTGTCGGGACGCGCCTGTGTGCTGGCCGGTGCGGGGTGGGCCGCACAGCCGATCAGGACGGCGAGCAGCAGCAGGAGTCGGGGCATCGGGCTCGTGGCTGGGGGCGAGAGTGTGACAATATAGAAGGGTAGGGGATTCCCCTAGTCAAAATCCGCCTATGCTTTATTGGCCCTGCCGGCGCCCGGCCCCAGACTACACGCCATGAGCGACGACCTGATTCGCGTAATCCTCGCCGATGACCACAGCGTGGTCCGCGCCGGCCTCAAGGCAGTGATTGGGGCGGCGAAGGATATGCACGTCGTCGGTGAGGCGTCCAGCGGACCCGAGGCGGTCGCGCTGGCCGAGCGCCTGAAGCCTCACGTGGTGATCATGGATCTCTCCATCGGTGAAGTCGATGGCGGGCAGGCCACCAAGATGCTCATCGAGAAGGGCATTCCGTCCAAGGTGCTGATCCTCACGATGCATCCGGAGGAGGAGTACTTGGTGCCGATGCTCGAGGCTGGCGCGAGCGGCTTCCTGCCGAAGACGGCCCCCGACCGCGAGCTGCTCGACGCGGTGCGGACGGTCGCGCGCGGCGAGATCTACGTGCGGGCGGAGGCGGCGCGGATCCTCGCCAAGGGGTATCAGCGCAAGGATCCGATGCACGAGGACCGCACGCGCTACGAGAAGCTCACCGAGCGCGAGCGCGATGTCCTGCGACTGACGGCCCAGGGGTACTCGGCGCCGGAGATCGGCGAACGGCTGTTCATCTCGCCGAAGACGGTGGACACGTACAAGCAGCGCATCCAGGACAAGCTGGGCCTGAGTCACCGGCACGAGTACGTGCAGTTCGCCCTGCGGCTCGGCCTGCTGCACGCCTGAGCGCGGTTCCCCCCGAGCGACGGCGCGCGTCCCGAGTACCATCGGGCGCGCGCCGTCCGCATATTCCGCCTGATGGTCTCGACGCAATCCAAGCTGCGCCTGATCGTCGGCGCCGGGGTGGTGGCGCTGCTGCTCGTGGGGAGCGTGACGCTCGCCGCGACGCGCCGCGCCTTTGCCGGGGGCATGGACGATCCGGCGCTGCGTCTCGCGCAGGCGCTGGTGATCATCCTGATGATCCTCGCCGTGGTGCTCGCGTGGCTGGCCTACGCCAGCCTGCATGACGACATCACGCGCCGCGCGGCCGTCGAGGCAGCGCTGCGCGCCAGCGAAGCGAAATTCTCGGGCATCCTCGAGATCGCCGCTGACGCCATCATCTCCGTGGACGATCGGCAACGCATCGTGCACTTCAACTCCGGCGCCGAACGTATCTTCGGCTGGTCCGCGTCGGAGGCGCTGGGCCGGGAGCTGGCCTTCTTGCTCCCCGAGCGGCACCGGAAAGGCCACGGGCAGTTCGTGCACGGATTCGGCATGGCCGCCGAGCGCTCCCGGCAGATGGGTGAGCGCCGCGCCATCTCCGGGCTTCGGCGCGACGGCAGCGAGTTTCCCGCCGAGGCGTCGATCTCCAAGCTGGTGCTCGCCTCGGGCGAGCGCATCTACACCGTGCTGCTGCGCGACGTGACGGATCGGCACCGGCGCGAGGAGGCGCAGCAGCGGCTGACGCATGCCGTGGCGGTGCTGGGTGAGACGCTGGAAGTGGCGGGGACCGAGCGGACCATCGTGCAGCTGCCCGTCGGCTGGCTGGCGGACGGCGCGGTGCTGGACGTGCAGGCCGGCGGCGGGAGCCTGCGACGCGTCGTCTCGACGCCATCGGACCCCGCGCTGGCCGCCCTGCTCGCGCAGATGGCCGAGCAGCGCATCGACATGGATTCGCCGTCACGCGTGGTGGACGTGTTCCGGCGGGCGCAGGTGGAGCACGTGCCAAACGTGGACGACGAGTGGCTTGAGGCGCATACGGACTCGGCGGAGGAGTTCGCGCGCGCCAAGGCGATGCAGGTGCGCGCCGTGCTCCTGCTGCCGTTGGTGGCGCGCGAACACGTGCTGGGCGTGCTCTCGATCTTCCGCACGTCGGCAGGCCGCGCGTTCAGCGACGCCGAGATCACGAGCGCCAAGGAGCTGGCGCTGCGCGCCGCATTCGCGCTCGACAACGCGCGCCTCTACGAGACGGCGCAGCAAGCGACGATCGCGCGGGACCATGCGCTCGGCGTGGTGTCGCACGACCTGCGCAATCCCATCTCGGCCATCGGCATGTGCGCCCGCGCGCTCCTGGCGGCGACTCCGGCCGATGACACCGAGCGTCGCGCGCTGGTGACGACCATCGCCGACTCGACCGATCTCACCCAGCGGATGATCCGCGACCTGCTGGACGTGGCGAGCATCGAGCTGGGGCGGCTCAACATCGAGCGCCGTGCCTTGGCCCTTCCGCCGGTACTGGCGCAGGCCATGGAACTCTTCCGGCGCGATGCCGCCGAGCGCGGCGTCGCGCTGGCGCTGGACGAGCCGTCGCCGCTGCCGGAGGTCATCGGCGACGAGCAACGCGTCGTGCAGGTGCTCGCCAACCTCTTGGGGAACGCGCTGCGGTTCACGGACCGCGGGGGCAGCGTGCGTGTCGGGGCCCGTCGCGTCGGAGGCCACGTCGAAGTCGCGGTGCACGACAACGGCGCGGGGATCCCGCCCTCCGAGCTCCCGCGGATCTTCGAGCGCTACTGGACCGTGCGGCGCAACGCGCCCAAGGGCGGCACGGGCCTCGGCTTGGCCATCGCCCGCGGCATCGTCGAGGCCCATGGCGGCACGCTCTGGGCCGAGAGCATCGTGGGCAAGGGCAGCAGCTTCCGCTTTACCTTGCCGCTGGCCTGAGCAGCTCGCGGTAGGACGCGTCGAGGCGATCGAGCTCCATCGCCCAGGTGCGGCGCTCGGCCCAGTGCCGCGCGCCATCGCGCAGGTTATCGGCCACACCGCCGGCGGGCGTCGCGATCACCGGCAGGCCTGACGCCATCGCCTCGAGGACGACGAGGCCCAGCGTCTCGGTGGTGCTCGCGAAGAGGAAGGCATCGGCGCTGGCGTAGAGCGCCGGAAGTTCACGCGTGCGATCGAGGTTGCCGAGAAAGGTGACGTTCTTCGGGGCCTGCGCGCGCAGCGCCTCGAGGCTGGGCCCCGCGCCGGCGACGACGAACTTCACGTGCTCGGCGCCGAGCGCGGCCTCCACTTGGCGGAACGCCTCGAGCAGCACGTCGACGCCCTTTTCCGGCGCGAGGCGCCCCACGTGCAGGAAGGTGAACGCGTTGCCGAGCGAGTGCCGCTGACGCAGCGCGAGCGCGCGCTTGGACGGGTGGAAGAGCACGTCATCGACGCCGCGGCCCCAGACCTCGACGTCCGTGAGTCCGAGGGCCAGCAGGTCCTGGCGCGACGGTTCGGACGGCGTGAAGATGCGCGCCGCGTGGGCGTGGAAGCGGCGAATCCACCGCTGCACCGGCCCGCGCAGGAAGGGCACGCCGTAGGACGACGTGTACTTGGCGAAGTCGGTGTGGTACGAGGTGGTGACCACGAGCCCGCGATCGCGCGCCGCGCGCTGGCCCATGCGCCCGATCACGAACTCCGTGGCGCTGTGCACGATGTCAGGCGTGAAGCGGTCGACGACGTCGCGCACGCTGCCGCGCGCCGGCGCCGCGAGCCGGATGTCGCGATACCCCGGCAGCGGCACGGAGGGAATGCTGGTCACCTGCGCGTGGCTCACGCCGGGCCCGAAGATGTCGGCATCCCCCTCGGGATACCGCGGGGCGATGACCTCGACCTCCCAGCCGCGTTCGCGCAGGCCCTGCACGGACAGTGCCGTGACGACGCTGACGCCGTTGACCTGTGGGGGATAGGTGTCCGTGCAGAAAAGGATACGCATGCGCGCGGAAGCTCTCGGGCCCTCGTAACCGTGGTGTGACGGCGCGGTCACGAGTGGCTGCGCCGTAGGACGAACGTGGGCGCGCCGTGACGAATCCGCGACGATCTGTTGGGCCTTAGGCGTCCCCCAACCGGAGAGTCATGCCGGGCGCGCCATGGTCCGGGCCTTCGAGGCCGCCCCGGCCGTCGCCGCCGCGTAGGCTGGACGTTACCGAGCCGTTGCCGAGCCGACGGGTGTCCGCGACACACCAACCTGAGGTTTCAGCATCATGATGCGAGCTCCATTGATCACCCGCCTCGACGCCCGTGACCGCGCGCTCTTCCTGCGCTGGGTCATCAGCGACCGCACGCCGCTCCGCGCGACCCGCGCGTGGCGGGTGCTGACGCATGTCGGCGGCGCGCGGGTCACGATCCTCGCGGTGCTGCTGCCGATGCTCTTCGCCGGCGCGGCGCTCCAGTTGGTGGCCATCAAGGCGGCCTGGGCGCTGACCCTCTCGCACCTCGTGGTGCAGGTGATCAAGCGCGGCGTGCTCCGCGAGCGACCGACGGTGCGCGTGCTCGACCACTCGCACGTGGCGGTGCCCGACAAGTTCTCCTTCCCGAGCGGCCACAGCTGCGCGGTGATGAGCGTCGCGGCGGTGTACGCGGTGGCGTATCCGAGCTTCGCGTGGCCGCTGCTGCTGCTCTCGGGCCTCGTCGGCTGGTCGCGCGTGCGCCTCGGCGTCCATTATCCCGGCGACGTGCTCGCCGGGCAGGCGATCGCGCTGGCGACGGCCGCGCTGGTCCTCGGGGCGTGGTGATGCCGCGGCCGGACGCGGTGCAGGACGCGCGCCCATGTCGGCCTCGGGATACATCGTGTCCCCGAAGCCATCCAAATCGTCCTTCGGGGTAGCACACCTGGCCCCGGCGCCGCATTTTGCGTCGGTTGGGCCGTCTGGACACCCCCGCGCGTTTCGGGGGTCTCACCACCCGCTGGGAACGCGCATGACGATATCCAGGACATGGCTCGCCCTGAGCCTGCTCGCGCTCGTGGCCTGCGGCCGGGCCGGCCTGTTGCCGCGGACCGCGCCGGCGCCGGCCACCTCCGCGTCGACGGCGGGGACGCCCGTGGCGGTCGAAGTCCTGTTGCCCACCTCCCGCGCGGTCGCGAGCGCGGAGGATGCCGCTGACCCGGAGTCGACCGGACCGGCCGTCGAAGATGCTGCGGCGGAGCCGAGCAGCCCGCCGCCGGCGTGGGACATCGAAGTCGCACCCTACGAGTCGCATGAGCGGGTCGAATACTTCGTGGGCCGCTTCTCGGGCCCGCTCAAGGCCTCGTTCGAACTCGCGATGGAACGGCAGGGCCGTTACGCGCCGATGATTCGCGAACGCCTGCGCGCGGGTGGCCTGCCGGAAGACATGATCTATCTCTCGTTGATCGAGAGCTGGTATGACCCGCATGCGTATTCGATCGCGGCAGCCGTGGGGATGTGGCAGTTCATGACCACCACGGCGCGTGGCGTGGGCTTGCGGGTGGATTGGTGGGTGGACGAGCGGCGTGACCCGGTGCGCTCCACGGAGGGCGCGGTCGCGTATCTCAACGAACTGCGCGAGACCTTCGGCTCGATCTACCTGGCGTCGGCGGCCTACAACGGCGGCCCCGGTCGCGTGCAGCGCGGGCTCAACGCGCACGCCGAGGCGCTCGAGGGCGCAGCGGGTGACGACTTGTTCTTTGCCCTGCGGGACAACACCCGCGCACTGCGGCCCGAGACGCGCGACTACGTGCCGAAGCTCATCGCCGCAGCCCTCGTGGGCAAGGATCCGGCGCGCTACGGCATCGATGTGCGAGCCACGACCCCGTGGACCTTCGATTCGGTGCAGGTCGAGTCGAACGTGCCGCTGGCCGCGGTCGCCACGGTGACCGGTGTGCCGCTCGACACGATCCGCGACTACAACCCGCAGTACCTGCGTGGCATGACGCCGCCGACCGGCGCCGCCGTGTGGCTGCGCGTGCCGGTCGGCACCGCGGAGGGCTTCGACTCCGCGTTCGCCGCGCTCCCCGAGGAGCAACGCACGGCCACGAAGCGCCACGTGACGCGCGACGGCGACTTCATCACGCGGATCGCCCGCGCCAACGGACTGACGGCGAAGGAACTCAACTGGTATAACCCGCAGGCCACGCGCCTGAGCAACGGGAACCTGCATGCCGGCCAGCGCATCCTCGTGCCGCGGCGCGATGTGGTCGCGGCGGCGCGCGACGTGCCGAATCCCAGCGTCGAGCGCTATGGCGCCTCGGCGAGCTACACGGTGCGGCGCGGGGACACGCTGGGCGCGATCGCGCGGCGGCATGGCACGACGGTCGCGCAGATCAAGCGCTGGAACCGCATGCGGAGCGATGTGATCCGGCCTGGGCAGCGGCTGCGGGTGCGCTGAGCGCGGTCAGCCCTTCCGCTTCTCCTCGAGCCGCACCCGCTGGATCACCATCGCGCTGTCCACCGCCTTGGCCATGTCGTAGACGGTGAGCAGCGCGACGCTCACCGCGGTCAGCGCCTCCATCTCCACACCCGTGGGCCCGACCGTGCGGGCCGTCGCCTCGCAGCGCACGCCGGGCAGCGATTCGTCGAGCGCGAAGACCACCTGCACATCGGTGAGCGCCAGCGGATGGCAGAGCGGAATCAGCTCGGCGGTCTTCTTGGCGGCCATCACGCCGGCGATGCGCGCGGTGCCGAGCACGTCGCCCTTGGGAAGCTGCGCATCGCGCACCTTGGCGTAGGCCTCCGTGCTCATGACGATCTCGCCCGCGGCACGGGCGAGGCGTGGTACGCTGGGCTTGGCGCTGACGTCGACCATCGACGCCTCACCGGCCGCGTTGACGTGCGAGAGGTTCTTGGACATCAGCGCAGCTCCGCGATGGATTCGAGCAACTGTGCGGTCACGACCTGCGGATTGGCATTGCCGGCCGCGGCGAGCTTGGCGTCTTCGATGAGCGGCATGACCTTCGCGGCCCGGCGCGCGGCGGGTTCGTCGCCCCGCGCCGCGGCGTCACGGACGCGCTCGTGCACGACGACGCTCAGGGCATCGAGCACGTCGCTGAAGGCCCCGCGCGCCTTGGACGTGCCGGACGTGAATGCGGCGCGAAAGCGCTGTTCGGCCCCGCCGTCGGCGGCGGCGAGCAACTTGCGCGCGCGGTCCATGGCGACCTGCTGATCGTCGCCGCCGAGCAACTTGCCGGGGGCGCCGCCGGCGATGCGCAGCAGCTCCGCCGGCGGCAGGTTGGGCAGTTTCTCCGCCGCCGCCACATCCGCAAGAAAGGCGCGCATCGCCTCCGTGGGCAGCGGCGCGACGCGCAGCTGCACGACGCGCGAGCGGATGGTCTGCAGCAGCGCGTGTGGTTCGGATGACGTCAGGATGATCGTGGTATCTGCCGGCGGCTCCTCAAGCAGCTTGAGGAACATGTTGGCCGCCTCGGGATTCGCCTGCTGCGGCACCATGCGCTCGGCATCGCCGACGATGATCACCTTGCGTGAGGCCAGCGCCGGCGAGCGTGAGGCGACGTGCCTGAGGTACTTGGTGTCGCCCTTGTAGATGCCGCAGGAGCCATCGGGGCGCGCGTAGAGCCCCTTCGCCTCTGCGCGCTCGGCGACGCGCGCGTCATGCAGCGGCTTGAGGTCGTCGTACTCCCAATCCGCGGAGCCGGAGACGTTCTCGTGCGGGAAGATCCAGTGCAGGTCCGGATGCTGCAGCTCGAGGGCGTAGCGGCAGTGCTGGCACTCGTCGCAAGGCTTGGCCGTCGCGCCGCCGCAGAGCAGGCGCTGCGCCATCCAGAGGGCCAAACGCTGCTTGCCGATGCCCGCGGGGCCATGCAGCAGCAGCGAGGCCGGCAGCACGCCGCGATCCATCTGTGCGGCGAGCTGCTCGCGCATCGCCTCATGACCGTAGAGCGGGAGAATCGGCACACCCGTAAAATACTCGGCATGACGATCCTCCGCGCAGTCTTCCTGTTGGCTGTCTCGGCCCCGGCGCTCCTCGCCCAGCGCGCTCGCGCCCGCGAGCTCGGCGTGGCGCCGGGCGTCTTTGCACCTGGACGGCACAACGCCATCACCGACGTCGCGGGCGTGCGCGTCGGCCAGGTCACGCTCACGCAGGGCGACAACGTGCGGACCGGCGTGACGGCCATCCTTCCGCACGCGGGCAACCTCTACCGCGATCGCGTGCCCGCGGCGCTGCATGTGGGCAACGGCTTCGGCAAGCTGCTTGGCGTCACGCAGCTGCGGGAGCTCGGGGAACTCGAGTCGCCGATCCTGCTCACCTGCACGCTCTGCGTCTGGAAGGCCGCCGACGCGATGGTCGAGCATCTGCTCGCGGCGCCGGACATGCAGCAGGTGCGGTCGATCAACGTCGTGGTCGGCGAGACCAATGATGGCGGGCTCAACGACATCCGCGCACGGCCGGTCACTGCAGACGCGGTGCGCCGCGCGCTCACGGAGGCGACCGATGGCCCCGTGGCGGAGGGCAGCGTCGGGGCCGGCACGGGTACCGTGGCCTTCGGCTGGAAGGGTGGCATCGGCACGAGTTCCCGTGTGCTGCCCACACGATTCGGCGGCTACACCATCGGCGTGCTCGTGCAGAGTAACTTCGGCGGCATCCTGCAGGTGCTGGGCGCGCCGGTGGGCCGCGAGCTCGACCAGTACGCGTTCCGCGGTGCCTCCAACGGTGGAGCGGACGACGGCGATGGATCGATCATGATCGTCGTCGCGACCGACGCGCCGCTCAGCGACCGCAATCTCGAACGCCTCGCCTCCCGCGCGATGCTCGGCGTCTCCCGCACGGGGAGCTCGGCGAGCAACGGCAGTGGAGACTATGTGCTGGCGTTCTCGACGGCCGCCGAGGTCCGTCGCGCCTGGGACGCGCCGCGGCTCAGCACCACTGAGATCGCCAACGAACAGATGTCGGCGCTGTTCCAGGCCGTGGTCGAGGCCACGGAGGAGGCGATCCTCAACTCGCTGTTCATGGCGACGACCGTCACGGGCAACGGGCGGACGATCGAGGCGATTCCGCTGGATCGGCTGCGCGAGGTGTTGCGACGCTACGGCGTGACACCGCCCTGACTACGACTGCTTTCACCACCAAGGCACGAAGACACGAAGGAAATGGCAGTTGTCGAAGGTGTCCTGGCGATCAACGTGTTTTGAGGGTCCGGGCAGGACGAATTACTTCGTGCCTTCGTGTCTTCGTGGTGATGATGGTGGTCAAGAGCCCGGCGACGCCGCGCGACCGCTGAGCTCGTCGGCGTGGATGCGGAAGAGCAGCGCGCGCTCAGGCACCGGATCGTCCGGCGTGAGTGCTTCGGGAATGATCGTACGCACGAGGCTCACGCCCTTGTCGTACACGGCCTTCTCCTGCGCGCTGCCGTCCTTGCGCAGCAGGTAGAGCCCGCCCTTGACGACCACCGAAGCCCAATCGAAGACGTCGCGCACTTCGTCCACCTCGAAGGCGACCCAGCGATTGTGCGAGACCATCTCGATCTTCGTGCCGACGGCCGTGCGGCCATACAGCCATCCGTCGTCATACACGTAGTGGATGGGCACGAGCTCGATGCGATCGCGGTGGCTGATCGCCATCCGCCCCACATTGTGCCGATGCAGCAGCGTGATGCACTCGTCGGTGCTGAGCTCGCGGAAGACCGGCCGTGGCGTCGCCATGCTGCCTCCTAGCGCGTGAGTGCGTCGTAGGCGGCGCATACGCGTTCGAGCGCCTGCTCGGGCGTGTCGCCGTCTGCGGAGAGGTGTCCCATCTTGCGACCGGGACGCGCCTCCTTCTTCCCATACAGATGCACCCGGACGCCGGGAATCGCCAGCGCCTTCGTCACGTCCGGCGCACCGCCGTCCCAGAGATCGCCGAGCAGGTTGTGGATCGCCGCAGGCCGGACGATCTCCGTGCTGCCCAGCGGCAGGTGGCAGACCGCGCGCACGAGTTGCTCGAACTGGCTCGTCGGGTGCGCGCGCTCGGAATGGTGGTACGTGTTGTGCGGCCGCGGCGCGAGCTCGTTCACGAGCAGCTGGCCGTCGCCGAGGATGAACATCTCGACGGCGAGCAGCCCGACGATGCCCAGCGCCTCAGCGATGCGCAGCGCCAGTGACTCGGCGCGGTCGGCCATCTCGGCGCTCACGCCCGACGGCGTCACCGCCCACGTGAGCACGCCCTGCGTGTGATGGTTGCGTGACGGCGGATACGCGACGCTCGTGCCGTCGGCGCGGCGCGCGACGAGCACGGAGATCTCGGTGTGCAGGTCGAGAAAGGCTTCGACGACGCACACGGGCGCCTTGAGCTGCTCGAACGCCGCGCGGCCCTCGGCGGCGGTCTTCACGCGTACCTGGCCGCGGCCATCGTAGCCGCCCATCGCCGCCTTCACGATGCTCGGGCCCAACGCCGCCACCGCAGCCTCGGCCCCGGCGGCATCCGTCACGACGCGGAAGGCGCCGAGAGGAAAGTGATGTCGCTCCAACCACTGCTTCTGCCGCGCCCGTTCCTGCACCGTGAAGACGGCGTCGACGCCCGGATGCAGCGGTGCGGTGCGCGCCACGGCTTCGAGCGAGGGGCGGGGAATCTGCTCGATTTCCAGCGTGACCGCGGCGCAGCCCTGCGCGAGCTCGGCTGCGGCGGCGGCATCGCTCCACGCGGCAGTGATCGTGTGCGACGACACGCCGCGCGCCGGGCAATCCTTCTCGGGGTCCAGCACGCGCACATCGTACCCCAGCGTGCGCGCGGCCATCGCCGTCATGCGGCCGAGCTGGCCGCCGCCGAGAAAGCCGATCGTCGCGCCGGCGGGAACGGCGGGATGAGCGCCGCCGCTCACGGCAGCGTCTGCGCGCGGACGTCGGCGGCGCGGCTCTCGCGCCAGGCCTTCAGCTTGGCGCGCACCTCGGGCTTGTGCGTGCCGACGATTTCCGCGGCGAGCACGGCGGCGTTCGTCGCGCCGGGCTTGCCGATCGCCAGCGTGCCGACCGGAACACCCGCCGGCATCTGCACGATGCTGAGCAGGGCGTCGAGCCCGTTGAGCGCCGTGATGTTCACCGGGACGCCAAGCACGGGCACCAGCGTCTTCGAGGCGACCATGCCCGGCAGGTGCGCCGCGCCGCCGGCACCGGCGATGATCACGAGCAGGCCGCGCGATTCCGCGGACTCTGCGTACTTGAACATCTCATCCGGCGTGCGATGGGCCGAGACGACCTTGGCTTCGAAGGGGATGCCGAAGTGCGCCAGCAGCTCGCACGCGGGGGCCAAGGTCTCGTAGTCGGACTTGGAGCCCATGATGACGCCGACGAGTGGTGCGGTCATAGGGGAAATATGCCCGCAGGGCGGGGGACGGCGCCACGCTAGGGCGCCGCCAGCTCCAGCAGCGCCCGCACGGTGTTCAGGTTGCGACCCGTCCCTTGGTCCGCGAGCGGGACCTTGAGCTTCGACGTGCCCATGCCGTCGGGGAAGTGGATGAACAGCTCGCGGCCGTCGAGATGCAGTTGCTCGCGGCCGGGAATCTTCACGCCCTTCATCACCGTGCGAGGCGGTGCGTCATCAAGGAACACCACCAGGACGCGTTTGGGATCGGCATCCCGAAACGGATTGCGGGTCTCGACCTCCACGAGCTCGTCCACGCTGCGGAGCAGTGCCGCGTGGCGCTTTCCGAGACGGCGCTCGAGCGCGTCTTCCAGGGCGCGTCTGGCGCGCACGGCGCACAGTCGGCTCTCGAAGACCACGTTCCCGGACTGGATGTAGGTGCGCACGTTCGTGAAGCCAATCGACTCGCAGAGCGCACGCAGCTCGGCCATCGGCAGCTTGCCGGTACCGCCGACGTTGATGGCGCGGAGCAGGGCGATGTGCGTGGGCATCGCCCGGGAGCTTAGCGCCCCGCGCGCACCCGCGACATCCCGCCGTCGATGGGGATGACCTGACCTGTCACCCAATCGCTGGCGGGATCGAGCAGCCAGCGCGCCGCGGGTACCACGTCCTCCGGACGCCCGATCCGGCCGGCGGGGTGCATGGCCACGGAGACTTCGAGCGACTTCGCGTTGCCCGTGATGCGCGCGGCGAGCGGCGTCTCCACCAATCCCGGCGCGAGCGCGTTGACGCGCAGCTTGCGGCCGGCATACGTCGCGGCGGCGCTGCGCGCGAGACCGCCCACGGCGGCTTTCGCCGCGGCAATCGCCTCGTGGTTTGGCAGTCCGACCTCCGAGGCCGAGCTCGCGAAGAGCAGCACGCTGCCACCGTCGGTCATGACCTTGCCGGCGGCTCGGACGGCGGCGAAGGCCGTCTGCACGTTCTGCCGGAGCGTGTCCGCGAGGTCGGCCTCACTCGTCATGTGCGCCGGCTTGAGGAGAATGGAGCCCACGGCATTGACGATGCCCGCCACAAGGCCATGCCGCTGCGCGGCGCCGGCGACCAGCGCCTCGACGGCGGCGAAGTCGCTCGCCTCGACCGCCGCGGTTTCGACTTCGGCGCCGTGCGCGTGCAGCCCAGCGGCAAGCGCGTCGAGCGCCTCCGGGCGGCGGCCGGCGAGGACGAGCCGTGCGCCGTCGGCGGCGAGGGAGCGGGCGATGGCGGAGCCGATGCCGCCGGCGGCGCCGAGGATCACGAAGGCGCCGGCGGACGAGAGGTCGCGATTGAGCGTCATGCGAGGCGAACGGCTGGCCCCGATGTCACGTTCCGAAAATCCGAACGCCCCGTCTGCGATGCAGGGCGGGGCGTTCGGAAAGCTCCGGCGACAGGACTCGAACCTGTGACCCGGTGATTAACAGTCACCTGCTCTACCAACTGAGCTACGCCGGAATAGACGCGTAAGATAAACGGGCCAACCGCCCGCGTTCAAGGCGTCGGACCAGTCTCGGGTTCCCCCTCGGACGCCTCCCCGCGCGGGCGGCCCTCGTAACCTCCCGCCGCCCGCGCCGTATTTCCCACCATGCGACACTCCCTGCACGTCGGCGTCGAGGCCCTCCGCGCCAATCCGCTCCGCACGATCCTCTCCACGCTCGGCGTCGTCATGGGCGTCGGTGCCATGGTGTCGGTCCTCGCCCTCGGCGACGGCGTCGAACGCTACGCCCGCGAGGAACTGGCCCGTACCACGGACCTGCTGACCGTCGCGATCTCGCCCCGGACGGCGGTCGAGGTGGATGGCATGTTCCTCGCCCGCGACTCCGTGCTGCGCCTCAGCCTCGATGACGCCGAGGCGCTGCGCCGCGCGTTGCCGACCGCCGCGGCCGTGCGACTGTCGGCGCGCGGCGGTGCGATTGTGCGCCTGGGCAGTAGTGAGGCGCCACGCGGTCTGGAGATCCGCGCCGTCCCAGCGGAAGGGGAAAGCGAAGGCGTGCCCACACTCGCGACGGGCCGCTGGATCACGGATGCCGACACCGCCGTGATCGTGCTCGCCCACGCGGCCGCTGGGGCTGTGGCCGGCGACTCCACGGCGCCGCAGCAGGCACTCGGCGCTTCGGTGAGCCTGCGTGGGCAGCCGCACACGGTGATCGGCGTCCTGGCTCCGCGAGACGGCGACCGCGGTCTGGTCGCCTACGTGCCCGTGGCAGACGCCGAGCGCGCCCTCGGGCCGCGCGTCGCCGCGTCGCTCGTCATCCAAGCGGCGCGGATCGAGGACGTGGACTCCCTGCGGGCGGGGGCGGAGCGATGGGCGCAGCAGCGCATCGGCACCGAATGGCGCGAACAGGTCCAGGTGGTGAATCGCCGCGATCGTGCGGAGCAGGCGGCGACGGCGATGCGCGTGTTCAAGCTGCTGATGGCGGCCATCACCGGCGTGTCGCTGCTGGTCGGCGGCGTGGGGATCATGAACGTGCTGTTGGCGTCGGTGGCCGAGCGTACGCGCGAGATCGGCATCCGCAAGGCGGCGGGCGCGCGCGACCGCGACATCCTCACGCAATTCCTCGCCGAGTCGGTGGCGATCACGGGCGCGGGCGCGCTGATCGGCGTATTGCTCGGGCTCGGCGTCGCCTACGCCACGGCCGCGGTGATGCGCATGCAGACGCAGGCGCCGGTGCAGGCGGCGGTCACGCTGCCGACCGTCGGCTTCGCCGTCGTGATCTCGGTGGTGATCGGGCTGACGTTCGGGCTGTATCCGGCGCGGCGGGCGGCGCGCCTGAGTCCCGTCGACGCGATGCGCAACGAATAGCGCGGCGCGCGCGATCAGGGCTTGGCGGTGAGCTCCGGGGCGAGGAATCGCCCCGTGTGCGACGCCGCGACGGTTACGATGTCTTCCGGCCGCCCCATCGCGACGACCCGGCCGCCACCGTCGCCGCCGTCCGGCCCCATATCGATGATCCAGTCCGCGCGCTTGACGACGTCCATGTCGTGCTCGATCACGATGACGGTGTGCCCGTTGTCCACGAGCCGGTCGAGCACGTCGCAGAGCACTTCGACATCCCGCGGATGCAGGCCCGTCGTGGGCTCGTCGAGGATGTAGCACTTGCGGCCGCCCTTCTTCGCGGCGAGCGCGAGTTCGCGCGCGATCTTGAGCCGCTGCGATTCGCCGCCGGACAGGGTGGTCGCGGGTTGACCGAGGCGGAGGTAGCCCAAGCCCACCTGCTGGATCTGCCACAGCGCCTGGCCGAGCTTCTCCTCGCGCGGGAAGAAGCGGATCGCCTCGTCCACGGTCATGTCGAGCACATCGGTGATGCGCTTGCCGAAGTACGTCACTTCGAGCACCTCGGGCTTGTAGCGCGTGCCGCCGCAGGTCTCGCAGGGCACGAAGACATCGGCCATGAAGACCATCTCGACCTCGAGCGCGCCGGCGCCCTCGCAGGTCTCGCAGCGCCCGCCGGCCACGTTGAACGAGAAGGTGCCCGCGCTGTAGCGGCGCTGCCGCGCGAGCGGCACCTCGGCGAAGATGCGCCGGATCTCGTCGAAGGCCTTCACGTAGGTCACGGGATTCGACCGCGGCGACTTGCCGATCGGCTCCTGATCCACGAGGACGACCTCGTCGAGCGCCTGCCAACCGTCGAGGCTGTCGAAGGCGCCGACGCGTTCGCCGAGGTGCTGGCGCGCCGTGTGCTCGCCGGTGAGCTGGCGCTCGAGGGCGCGGAAGAGCACGTCGTGCACGAGCGTGCTCTTGCCGCTGCCGCTCACGCCGGTGACGCAAGTGAGCGCGCCGAGCGGGATCTTCACGGCGACCTCGCGCAGGTTGTGCTCGCGCGCGCCGCTGAGGGTGAGCCACTGCGGTCCGACGCGACGGCGCTTGGCGGGCACGGCGATCGTGCGGGCGCCGGTGAGGAACTGTCCGGTGAGCGGACTGTCGGCCGCGTTCACCGTCGGGCCGCTGAACACGACTTGTCCGCCCTTCTCGCCGCTGGCGGGGCCGAGTTCGAGCATCCAGTCGCTCAGGCGGATGGCTTCGAGGTCGTGCTCGACCATGAGCACGGTGTTGCCCGTGTCGCGCAGGCGCTTCAGCAAGTCGAGCAGGCGCCCGAGGTCGCGCGGGTGGAGGCCGATGCTGGGTTCGTCGAGCACGTAGAGCGTGTCGACGAGGCGCGCGCCGAGCGAGTTGGCGAGGCCGATGCGTTGGGCTTCGCCGCCCGAGAGCGTGCGCGTGGCGCGGTCCAGCGCGAGATACGTGAGCCCGACATCGCAGAGGAAGGCGATGCGATCGCGGGCCTCGCGCAGGATGTGCGCCGCGATGGCCGTCTCCTGCGGCGAGAGCGCGAGAGTGTCGATCCACGCGCGCAGCAAGCCGACGGGCATGGCCTGCACCTCGGCGATGGTCTTGCCCGCGACCTTCACGTGCAGCGCGTCGGGCTTGAGCCGTGCGCCCTGGCAACTCGTGCAGGTCTGCGCGGTCTGGTACTGCCGCAGGAACACGCGGATGTACTGCTTGTACTTCTTCGGCTCGAGGGCTTCGAGGAAGGGGAACATCCCGACGTAGCCCTTGGCCTTGCCGCGCAGCAGCTTTTCGCGCTGCGCCGATGCGAGGTCGCGCCAGGCGACATCCATGGGGATGCCATTCGCCTTGGCGAACTCCGCCAGCGCGCGGCGCTTGTTCTCGTAGCGCGGCTTGGTCCACGGATCGAGCGCGCCTTGGGCGAGCGTGCGCTCGGGGTACGGGACGATGAGCGCTTCGTCGTACTCCAGGGTGGCGCCGAAGCCGTTGCAGGTCTCGCAGGCGCCGCGCGGGTTGTTGAACGAGAAGAGCTGGGGCGAGGGCGGCGGCGCGACGTGCCCGTCGTTCGGGCAGCGAAACGCGGTCGTGAAGCGTAGCGGCGCGAGTGCGATCGGCTCGGACACCGGAATCACGACAGCGTCGCCGTCCCCCTCGCGGAACGCCGTCTCGAGCGCGTCGGTCAGGCGCGTGCGCTGCTCCGTGCCGACCGACAGGCGGTCCGTGACCACGAGCAGCTCCTTCACCTTCGCGAGGTTCGGCTTGCTGCCCGTGATCTCGTCGAGGTGCAGCACGATTCCATCCGCGGCGACGCGCACGAAGCCCTTTGCGCGCAGATGCTCGAGGATGCGTGCGTGCGTGAGCTTGGCCGAGCGCGCGAACGGAAAGGCGACCATGAGGCGCGTGCCTGCCGGCCAGGCGAGGACGGCGTCGCAGGCGGACTCCGCGGAATCCGGCTTGAGCTCGCGTCCGCAGTGCGGGCACAGCGTGTGTCCGGCGCGGGCCCAGAGCAGCCGCAGGTAGTCGGTGATCTCGGTGGCCGTGCCGACCGTCGAGCGCGAGGTGCGCGTCGGGTTCTTCTGTTCGATGGCCACCGACGGCGAGAGGCCGTCGATGGAATCGACATCCGGCTTGGGCATGCGCTCGAGAAACTGCCGCGCGTAGGCGGACAGGGACTCGACGTAGCGCCGCTGGCCCTCGGCGTAGATGGTGTCGAACGCGAGCGAGGACTTCCCGGAGCCTGAGGGTCCGGTGACGACGGTGATGGCGCGGCGGGGGAAGTCGACCGAGACGTCGCGCAGGTTGTGCTGGCGCGCGCCGCGGACGATGATGCGGTCTTTCACGTGCTGAGCAGCGTAATGTCTGGGCCTGACGCGGCGGCCGGCGGCGGGAGCGCCGGCGGATCCTCCTCGAACACGCTGCGGGTGCGCAACGTGCCCTCGATGGCCTGCAGCAGCTCCTCGAGCTCCTGCGTGGCCGTCTGCAGCTCCCAGCGGTAGAAAGCTCGCGAGGCGGAAATGGCCAGCGCGCCGGCGGCCAGTGCTGTGATGGCGGCCGGTGCGCCGATCGCGAGGCCGGCGAGGGCCATCGCCTTGGCCCCGATTGCACCGCCGATGACCCCGGACACCGCGCTAATCCCGCCGGCGATGATGCCGTAGCCCCACACGTTGTAGCCCACTCCCGGCCGCAGGTCCGCCACGACGGTCACCTCCGCGGCGCCGCCGTCGAGGTCGAGCGGGCGGATCGTCGCTCGCAGCTCGCGCGCGTAGAGTCCGTACCGCAACCACGTGAAGTGCGTGAAGTTCGTCCCCGAGGCGTCCATGTCGGGCAACTTGAAGACGAGGATGCCGCCGTCGAGCGGATGCCGACCGAGCTGGTCCTTGAGCGTCAGCCGGAAAGTGGCGTTCTGGAACGTCCGGCCCATCGCCTTGAGCACGTCGCGCGCCGGCGCGCGGATGACCCGCGAGACCGACAGCGAACGTTGGACGCGCCCGAGGATGGCGCGCCCCGCCTGCTCGCGCGCTTCGCTCGGGTCGACCGCCGCCTCGAGGGCGTCCGTCCCGGGGAGCTCGCTCAGCGCCAGGGCCACGTAGCGCTGCGAAATGCCGGCTTCGATCGCCGCCGATTCCACGTCCTGCAGGCGATAACTCGACGTCGGTGGGCCTTGGGCCGGCGTGCTCGTGGTCACGGGTTCACCCAGCTGCGTCCGCACGGCGTGTGCCCGGGTCTCGCGTTCGAGGCGCGCGGCCGCTTCCGCCTGCAGTTGGGCGGCCCGCCGCCACACCAGTGCGGCCTGATCCTCCGAGAGGAGGCGATGCCGATCGCTGACGACAGGTTCGCGCGATGCGACGGCGCCTTCCATGGCTCGCCGCAGCGCCTCGGCTAGATCCTCGCCCGTGGCAAACCGCTGCTCGGGATGCTTCGCGAGGCAGCGATCGATGGTCTCGGCCAGCGCGGCCGGCAACTGCGGCGCGACGCTGCGCAGCGGCGGCGGCGCTTGGGTAGCGTGCGCGACCAGCACCGCCCCCGGGGTCATGCCCTCGAACGGCAGTTTGCCACTGAGCAGGAAGTACCCGACGACGCCGAGTGCGTAGAGATCCGAGCGACCGTCAAGCGCGCCGCCGTTGACCTGTTCGGGACTCATGTAGTGCGCGGTGCCGACGACGTGGCCTTCGGTGGTGAGGTGCGCCGCGGTCTCGACGCGCGCGATGCCGAAGTCCGTAACCAAGGCGCGATTGCTGCCGCGCTCGATCATGATGTTCTCGGGCTTCACGTCCCGGTGGATCACCCCGCGCGCGTGGGCGTAGGCGAGCGCCCAGGCGACCTCGCGCAGGTGCCGCACGGCGTCGCCGGGCGGCAGCGGCCCGCGATCGCGCACGCGCTGGCCGAGGTTTTCGCCTTCGACCAAGCCCATCACGAAGTACGCGAAGCCCGCACGCTCGTCGGCGCGATGGATGTGCACTATGTGCGGATGCGAGAGCTGGCCGGCCGTCCGCGCCTCGCGGAGGAAGCGCGCGCGCACTTCGGGGTCGGCCCCGAGGGACGGCGGCAACACCTTCAGGGCGACGCTGCGGTCCAGCATCAGGTCCGTGGCGCGGAACACCACGCCCATGCCGCCGCGCCCGAGTTCCGCCTCGAGCGCGAACTCCTGCGCGAGCGCCGCGGCGAGCGGGGCGAATTGCGGGTCGAGGGCGGGGGTCACGGCGGCGTCCGTTCCGGCATGGCTGAAAAGTATTGCCTGCGCAGCGCTGCCACTGGGGCTAGCCCGGCTCCCGCGCCACCGGCGAGATTCCATCGTGACCGCACCCACCAGCATCAGCCACGAGGAGGAGGCCCTCAACAAGGCCTTCGACCTGCGCCTGGCCCGCCGCTTGCTCGCGCTCGTGCGGCCGTATCGTTGGCAGGTCGCCGGGGCGCTGGGCCTGCTGCTCGCGGTCGGCACCCTGCAGCTCGTCGGGCCCCTCATGACGCGGCGCGTCATCGACGTGGCGATCCCGGCCAAGGACAGCGCGTTGATCGTGCAATCCACGCTCATCCTGCTGGCCGCGCTGCTCGCCCAGGTCATCGGCGCGTACTTCGAGACGGTCGTCACGGGCAAGCTGGGACAGCGGGTGATGCACGACCTGCGCCGTCGGGTGTTCGCGCAGCTGCAGCGCCTGCCGGTGACGTTCTTCGACCGCAATCCCGTCGGGCGCTTGGTCACGCGCGTCACGAATGACGTCGAGTCGCTGAACGAACTGTTCACGTCGGGTGTGGTGGCCGGCATCGGCGACCTGTTCACGCTGGTCGCCATCACGGTCCTCATGCTGGTCGTCGATTGGCGGCTCGCCCTCGCCGCCTATCTCGTGGTGCCGGGCATCCTCTGGGTCTCGGCGGTGTTCCGCAAGCGCGTGCGCACCGAGTACCGCGAGATCCGCACGAAGCTGGCGCGCATCAACGCCTTCCTGCAGGAGCGCATCGCGGGGATCCGCGTGGTGCAGCTGTTCGGGCGCGAGGCCGACGAAGCCGCGCGGTTCCGCGAGATCGACCGCAGTCACCTCGCCGCGCACCTGCGCAGCGTGACGGTGTACGCGATGTACTTCCCGGCCATCGAGATCCTCACGACCGTCGCGCTTGCGGCGCTGATCCTCGCGGCGGCGCCGCGCGTCGAAGCCGGGGGGCTCACGGTCGGCACGCTCGCCGCCTTCCTCCAGCTGGCGCGCCGCTTCTACCAGCCGCTGCAGGACCTCAGCGACAAGTACAACACCCTGCAGCAGGCGATGGCGGCCAGCGAGCGCATCTTCAAGCTGCTCGACGAGACGCCGGAGCCGGAGCGGGCGGGGGAGGGGCCCGATCGTCCCGCCGCGACGCTGCGCGCGGACGCCGTGCAGCGACACGGCGTGACGGTCGCCTTCGAGGATGTCTGGTTTGCGTACGACCTTGCGCACGTCGCCAGCGGGGCCGCCGCGCCGGCCGAACCCGAGTGGGTACTGCGCGGCGTGAGTTTCTCCGTGCGGCCGGGCGAGACGTTGGCGCTGGTCGGCCATACCGGCGCCGGCAAGACGACGGTCATCAACCTGCTGCTGCGCTTCTACGAACCGCAGCGCGGGCGCATCCTGGTAGACGGCGTGGATATCCGGCAGATCCCGCTGGACGAACTGCGCCGCGCCGTCGGCTACGTGCAGCAGGACATCTTCCTCTTCGCCGACGACATCGCGACGAACATCCGCCTCTCCACGCCGCTCACGGACGCCGAGGTGGCGAGCGCCGCCGCCCGCGTGGGGGCCGACCGCATCGTCGCCCGACTGCCCGACGGGTATCGCCAGCGCCTCGGCGAGCGCGGCAGTTCGCTGAGCGTCGGCGAGCGGCAGCTGCTCAGCTTCGCGCGCGCCATCGCGGCCGATCCCGCCCTGCTCGTCCTCGACGAGGCGACGAGCAGCGTCGACAGCGAGGTCGAAGCCCAGATCCAGCGCGGACTCGACGTCCTGATGCAGGGCCGCACGACGATCGCCGTCGCGCATCGCCTCAGCACCATCACGCGTGCCACGGAGATCCTCGTCATGCATCACGGCGAGGTGCGCGAGCGCGGCAGCCACCGCTCGCTGCTTTCGGCCGGCGGACTGTATGCGCGGCTCTACCGATTGCAAGCGGGAGAACTCGCCACGGCCTCGTGACACGGGGACCGTCGCGCTTGCCGACCTTCCGGACGGTGCGGTAACTTTCGTCCCGGATGCCCTATCTGCAGCTCCAGGACCAACAGTTCCCGCTCCCGGCGGGTGATGCGACCGTCGGTGCCTTCCCAGGCGCGACGGTCCCGCTGCCTAACGGGGGCGCGTCGGACCGGGCGGTGGTGACGGTCGGGAGCTCCGGAGTGGTGATCAAGCGCGGGGCGCCGGATGCGGTCATCCTGGTGAACGGGGTGCAGCTCGGTCTCGAGCCCAGCCCCCTCCTGCACGGCGACCGCGTCGAGATCGCGGGCCACGAGCTGCGACTCGGCGACGACCAAAAGGAAGGCAGCACCCAGTTCGTCTCGGCGGCGGATGTCGCGGCACTGGTGGCGAACGCCAAGGGCGGCGCGGCCCCGAAGAAGCCCACGACGGCGACCGGCGGTCGCCTTGTCTCGCTCGTGGACGGACGCGAGTACACCGTGAGCGACGCGGGCATCACCTTCGGGCGCGAGGTCGGCAACGACGTCGTCCTCTCGTCGAGCGAAGTCTCGCGCAAGCATGCGAGCATCGCGCCGGCGGCGAACGGCTACGTCTTGGCGGATCACAGCACCAACGGCGTGTGGGTGAACGGCGTGCGCGTCGCGGGCTCGCAGTTGCTCGGTCGCGGCGATGTGCTGAAGATGGGGAGCGAGGAGTTCCGGTTCTACGCGGATGTCGCGAAGGCGGCACCTGCGCCTGCGGTTGCCGCCGCACCGGTGCCGGCGCCCGAGCCGGTTCGTGAGCCGGCACCAGCACCAGCACCAACTCCAGCTCCGACACCAGCTCCGACGTCTGCACCCGCAGCCGTGCCGACTCCGGCCGCTGTGTCCGCGCCGGACGCAGCGCCCGCCGCCCGACCGGGCCGCGCGCCACTGGCGACGCTCGAGATCAAGGCGGAGGGTCCGCTCAAGGGCACGCGATTCGATCTCCACGCCGCGCTCACGAACATCGGGCGCGGTGAGCACAACGACATCGCGATCCGCGATGAATCGATCTCCGACTCCCACGCGAAGATCCAGAAGCGCGCGGACGGCTGGTGGGTCGTGGACCAGGGGTCCACGAACGGCACCTACGTCGGCGGCCGTCGCGTGCAGGGTGAACAGAAGCTCGAAGGCTCGCCGGACATCCGGTTCGGCGGTATCAAGATGACGTTCCGTCCGGCGGCGCAGGCCGCCGAGGCGGCGGGTTCGACGCGGGCGATCGCCGCGGCCGACGTGGACGCGCTGCGGCGCGGCGCGGCGGCAAGGACACCGGCCATGGCCAAGGCTCCGGTCGCTCCGGCGCCGGAAGCCAAGAAGAAAGCCGGTTGCGGTGCGGTCATCGCCATCTTCCTCAGCCTCGCCGGTGCCGGCATGGGGCTCATCGCGTTCCTTCTGACTACGGTGCGCTGACCGCTATGCAGATTCACGTCGGCGCCGGGACGGATGTCGGTCGTATCCGCTCGGGTAACGAGGACAACTTCTTCGCCGAGGCGGATGATCGCCGCGGCGTTTTCGTGGTGGCGGATGGAGTGGGCGGTCACGCGGCGGGCGAAGTCGCCAGCGAGATGGCCGTCACCATCGTCTCGCGACACCTGCTCGGCCTCTCGTCGGTGCGCGACGCCGGTGCCGCCGACCTGGTCAACAAGTCGCTGCAGGAAGCCAACCGCGCGATCTTCGAGCGCATGCTCGCCGAGTCGGACAAGCAGGGCATGGGCACCACCGCCTCGGTGATGGTGCTTTCCGACCATGGCTACCTGATCGGGCAGATCGGCGACTCGCGCGTCTATCTGTACCGCGACGGCGCCCTGGTGCAGATCACCAAGGACCACTCCTACGTGCAGGAGCAGGTGGACGCCGGCCTGCTCACGCCGGAGCAGGCCCGGTATCACCCCTACAGCAACGTGATCACGCGCTGCGTCGGGGCGAGCGACGAGGTCGAGTCGGACATCTATTCGGGTGAGGTGCGCGTCGGCGACGTGTTCCTGCTCTGCTCCGACGGACTCACCGGCATGGTCGACGACCGTCGTCTGGCGCAGCTGCTCATGGCCCGCTCGGGTCCGGGCCGCATCGTCGATTCGCTGATCGCCGAGGCCAACGGCCGCGGCGGCCTCGACAACATCACGGCGATCGTCATCCAGGTCCTCGGCCTCGAGGCCGCGGGTGGCTGAACAGCCGGAATCGGTCGGCGGGCTCGCCGAGCTGTACCTGGGCAACATCCTCTACGCGCTGGAGCGCTGTGCCCTCGCGATGGCCGAGGAAGGGCGCGGGGCCGATGCGAAGTTCTATCGCGGCATCGGCAAGTTGTTGGCCGAGGCGCACGGCAAGGCGAAGCAGGCGTCGTCCGAGCCCACGGCGTAGCGGCCCTCAGCGCCCGAGCACGGCCAGTACCTCGGCCAGTGCCACCGACCGCCGCTCGGACGTGAACACGCGCAGCCAGCGCGCCGACTGGTAGAGCTGCTCGCCGAGAATCGGCAGGTTGAGCGTGCCGGCGAGCCCGGCGTCGGTGAGGCGATGCACGCTGCCGTCCTTGGCGAGCAGCGGTAGGTCCAAGCCGAGCATGCGCTCCTTGCGCGGGAAGTCGAGCAGCAGCTCGCCCGCCTTGAGCCCCATCGACGCGGCCAGCGCATCCTCGGCGAGCCGGATGCGGGCGCGATCGTCGGCCAACCATTCGAGGTCGTAGTCGGCGAGGGCGAAGGCCGGGACCTCGAGCGCACGCTTGAAGAGGCGGCGTTCGCGAATGGCCGCGACCAACGGGCGGTCGCCGCGCTCGAGGTCGTGCAGCAGCCCTTCGTCGGTGAACTGCGCGAGCCGCAGCGGGTCGAGCGAGCCGTCCTGCAACGCGTCCTCGACGAGGCGCTTGTACATCGCCGTCGCGCTGCGCACCGCGTGGTGCCAGTACACGTTGCGGTACATCTGGTACTTGGCGAAGAGCAGGGACTCGAGCGCCGAGAGGCCGCGTTCCTTCAGGCCCACGGCGCGGCGGCCCGTGACGGGATCGGTGACGAGGACCAGCGCATGGCGCAGGCGGTCGACGTCCACTTCGCCGTACGAGACGCCGCAGTTCATGGCGTCGCGCTTGAGGTAGTCGATCTTGTCGAGGTCGATGCTGCCGGAGATGAGGCCCTGGAGGGGCTCCTGGCTCTCGCCGCGCACCAGCGCGAGGATGCGCTCCGGCGCGTCCGTCGCGAATTCGCTGCGCAGGATCTCGGCCACTGCACCCTCGGCGATCAGCGGTCCCGCGACCGTCTCATGGTGCGGGACGCCCAGCTCCTCGAGCGCGTGCGAGAACGGGTAGTGCCCGATGTCATGCAGCAGCGCCGCCGCGATGACGACGCGGCCGTCGAGCTCGCGGAAGCCGTCTTCTACCGACGTCTCACGCAGGATCCGGACCGTTTCCTGCGCGAGGTGGTAGGCGCCCAACGCATGCTCGAAGCGCGAGTGCGTCGCGCCGGGATACACCAGGTGCGCGAGGCCCAGTTGCCGCACGTAGCGCAGCCGCTGGAACGCGGGCGTGTCGAGCAGGCGAAGGTAAGGGCCTTCGATGCGGATGTTGTTCCAGAGGGGGTCGCGGAGCGTGGGCATGCTGGGAATGAATATATCTGCTTTATTGACAATGAGTTACAGCGTTTGCGGCGAATACGCAGGCTATTCGCCGCAAATTGTGCGGTAAATAGTTGATTCTTTCGCCGCAAACGGCCATATTCACCGCATAATTTGCGGTGAATATGTCATACATCCATAATAACCCTGAGTGGCCGCGGCTCGCCTGGGACATCGAGTCCCTGGCTGGGCAGCTATCGGGCGTGCGGCATCGGCAGGGGTTGTTGGTGGGCCGAGTGGCAGCGCTGGGGCTCGAGACGCGGCAGGAGTCGCAGCTCGCGGCGCTCACCGCCGATGTGGTGAAGTCCTCGGCCATCGAAGGGGAGCAACTGCCTCCCGCTGAAGTGCGATCGTCCATCGCCCGCCGGCTGGGGATTCCCGTGGGCGGACTGTCAGAGACCAGCCGTACCGTGGACGGCGTGGTGCAGATGATGCTTGATGCAACGCAGCACTACGATCAGCCGCTCACGGAGCGGCGATTGTTTGACTGGCATCTCGCGCTGTTTCCTGTCGGGCACACCGCGCGCAGTCGACTCTCAGTCGGCGCGTGGCGAACGGATGCGCAGGGTCCGATGCAGGTGGTCTCGGGGTCGTTGGCCGAGCCGCGTGTGCACTTCGAGGCACCGGCGGCCGCGCGGGTGCAGGGCGAGATGGAGAGGTTCTTCGAGTGGATGAACGCGCCGTCGGCGTTGGATCCCGTGCTGCGGGCGGCGGTCGCGCACTTCTGGTTCGTGACGATCCATCCGTTCGACGATGGAAATGGACGCATCGCTCGCGCAATCGCGGACTTGGCCTTGGCGCGCGCGGATGGTCGGCGTGAGCGTTACTACAGTATGTCGGCGCAGATCGAGGCCGAGCGCAACGACTACTACCGGCAGTTGGAGCGTGCGCAGAGTGGCGGGCTGGATATCACGAGTTGGATCCGATGGTTTCTCGGATGTCTTGATCGCTCGTTCACGCGTGCCGAGGGGGCGATGGCCCGCGTGCTGCGCGATGCACGGGTGTGGGACTTGGTCAATGCGCGCGGCCCCAATGATCGCCAGCGGTTGGTGCTTTCGCGGATGCTCGGGGACTGGGCGGGATGGTTGACGACGTCGAAGTACGCGACGCTGGCGAAGTGCTCGAGCGATACGGCGCTGCGGGACGTGAAGGAGTTGGTGGGGTGGGGGGTGTTGGTGCGGAACGAGGCCGGGGGGCGGAGCGTGAGTTATCGGCTGGTGGGGGAGTAGTGCGAACAGCTATCCTATACCGTCAACCCTCTTTGCGCCCCAGCCTATGACTCTCGTCAGATCCAAGCAGCGCGTCGCCGATCACGGAGAGGTGTTTACGCCTGCGTGGATGGTTGAGGCGATGCTCGACCTCGTGAAGGGCGAGACGGAGCGCATCGATTCCCGATTCCTTGAGCCGGCCTGCGGCAGCGGCAATTTCCTGGTCAAGATCCTGCAGCGCAAGCTCGCTGCGGTCGAGACGAAGTTCGCTCGGTCAGACTTCGAGCGACGGCACTATGCGCTCCTTGGTCTGATGTGCACGTACGGGATCGAGCTCCTGGACGACAACATCGCGGAGTGCCGCGCGAATATGCTCGAAGTGTTCGCGGAGTATTTGCGGCTCGAGGAGTCGGATGTCCTGCAGCGCGCAGCCGCGTACGTGCTCTCCGTGAACCTCGTGCACGGGGATGCCCTGACGATGCGAACGAGCGTCGGGCAGCCCATCACCTTTGCAGAGTGGGGTTACCTCGGCAAGGGCAAGTTCCAGCGTCGGGACTTTCGTTTGGACAAGCTGACCCAGTCCTCGGCGTTCAGCGAGGAAGGATCGTTGTTCGCCCATCTCGGGAAGCACGAGATCTTCACGCCGGCCAAGACGTACCCGCCGCTGACGGTCCTCGAGCTGGCGGAAATGGCTGCACGGCAGGGGGATGTCGAATGAACGGACAGGCGCCCTTCACGCTGCGCAACCGCAATCCGGACATCCTCACCTGCATCGCCAATCTGTCGAACGATGAGGTGTTCACGCCGCCGGAGTTCGCCAACCGGATGCTGGACACGCTGACCGAAGCGTGGGCAGCGGATCATCAGGGTGCGAATCTGTGGGCGGACAGTACGGTTCGCTTTCTCGATCCGTGCACGAAGTCTGGCGTGTTTCTGCGTGAGATCACGCGGCGGCTGAATGAGGGGCTCTCGGGGCAGATTCCGGATCTGCGGGAGCGAGTGGATCACATCCTGACGAAGCAGGTGTTCGGGATTGGCATCACGCAGCTCACGAGCCTGTTGGCTCGTCGGAGCCTGTACTGCTCGAAGCACGCGATGGGTGCGCATTCGATTGTGAAGGGGTTCGCGAAGGACGAGGGCAACATCTGGTTCGAACGCGTCGAGCATTCGTGGAACGCGAACCGGTGCGTGTACTGCGGGGCAAGCAAGAAGACGCTGGACCGGGGAGAGGACCTTGAGTCCCACGCCTATGCGTTCATACACACCGATGACATCAAGTCGCGCGTAGCCGACTTGTTTGGAGGCGCGATGCAGTTTGACGTGATCATTGGAAATCCGCCGTATCAGCTCGAGGATGGCGGATACGGTACGAGTGCGGCGCCGATTTACCATCTCTTCGTTGAGCAGGCAAAAAAGCTTGAGCCGCGATATCTGTCGATGGTGATACCGTCGCGATGGTTCTCTGGCGGAAAGGGGCTGGATGATTTTCGCGAGTCGATGCTAGCGGATGATAGGCTGCGCTCGATTGATGACTTTCTGAGCGCGGCCGATGTGTTCCCGGGAGTCGGCTTGAAAGGCGGCGTGTGCTACTTCCTTTGGGACCGAGACAGCCGGGGGCTCTGCCGTGTTACGACTCATCACAAAGACGAGAAGCCTTCGGTGGCAACACGCCGCCTGCTAGAGCCTGGTAGCGACGTGTTCATCCGGTTTAACGAAGGATTGTCAATTCTGACTAAAGTCGTCGGCGTCGAGAACGGGCAGGCGCGGTCGCTTGCACTCCCTGAGAATAGACGCTTTGACTTGCTGGTGAGCTCGCGAAAACCCTTCGGCTTGGATACGACGTTCAGGGGGCGCGAGAAGAAGCGCGAAGGTGATGTCGCTGTGTACCAAAACGGCGGTGTTGGTTACGCATCACGAGATAGCATTACGACGGGTAGGAATCTCATTGATTGTTGGAAGGTCTACGGCGGCTACGCCGCTCCAGGCACGGGAAACAAAGACACCTATCCACATCGAGTTATCAGCACGCCATTTGTCGGTGAGCCCGGTTCTGTCTCATCCGAAACCTATCTCTGTTTTGGCCCATTTCAGTCAAAGCCGCAGGCGGAAAGTGTACTGTCGTACCTCTCTTGCCGGCTTACGCGCTTCCTGATTCTTCTGCATAAGCCCTCACAGCACACGACTCGCAAGGTCTACGCGTTCGTCCCAACACAGGACTGGTCGCGGAAGTGGACCGATGCTGATTTGTACGCAAAGTACTCGTTGACGGCTGAAGAAGTGGAATTCATCGAGAGGATTGTCCGCCCGATGGACCTCTCTGAGAGAGACTCGGAGCAACCAGGATCCGACACTGATGAGTAGGTCAATCGAGGCTATTCTGGCGCCCAAGCCGGAGGCACGCCCGCGCATCTACGCCTACTCTATCGCGGACGACGCACACCAAGGGCTCCTCAAGATCGGGCAAACCACGCGCTACGTGAAGGAGCGCGTGGCGGAGCAGCTGAAGACAGCCCACATCAGGAACTTCCGCATCGAGCTGGACGAGCCCGCCGAGCGCGTGGACGGCAGCGTCTTCTCGGATCACGACGTGCGTGCCGTGCTGCTGGAGAAGGGCTTCAAGAAGGTCGCGCTGGAGTGGATGCGCTGCACCGTCAAGGACGTCCAGACGGCGCTGACGGAGCTGCGCACGGGGCAGCGGTTCATCGGCGCGCACGACCAAACCTTCAAGCTGCGGCGCGAGCAGGCCGCCGCCGTCGAGGCCACCCACGCATACTTCCACTCGCGGTGGCAGGAGGATATGCACGCCGTCCCGCGCTTCCTCTGGAACGCGAAGATGCGCTTCGGCAAGACCTTCACCACCTACCAACTCGCCAAACGGCTTGGCGCGAAACGCGTGCTGGTGGTGACGTTCAAGCCGGCCGTCGAGGATGCGTGGCGCACGGACCTCGAGTCCCACAAGGACTTCGACGGCTGGCAGTACTTCTCCAAGTCGGTCGGAAAGGATCCGACGACGGCCAAGAAGGCGCAGCCGCTCGTCTACTTCGGGTCCTTCCAGGACCTTCTCGGCCGCGACGACGTGGGCAACATCAAGGCCAAGAACACCTGGCTGCACAAGATCAAGTGGGATCTCGTCGTCTTCGACGAGTACCACTTTGGCGCCTGGCGCGACACTGCCAAGGAGTTGTTCGAGGGTGAAGACGGTGCGGTTGCGCGGAAAGAGGCACGGCTCGAGTACGCGGCCGATCTCGAGGAGATGAACGAGGACCTCACCGTCCTCTCGGAGCAGGAGAGCGCCTTTCTCCCCATCACCACCAAGGCGTACCTGTATCTCTCGGGCACGCCGTTCAAGGCCTTGGCGACCGGCGAGTTCATTGAGGAACAGATCTTCAACTGGACGTACACCGACGAGCAGCGTGCCAAGGCGGACTTCGCACGCAGGCATCCGACGGAGTGGAACCCGTACGGCGCATTGCCGCAGCTGCGCCTGCTGACCTATCAGATGCCGGACGAGCTGCTCGCAATCGCCAGCGGCGGCGAGTTCGACGAATTCGACCTGAATGAGTTCTTTGCCGCGACGGGCACTGGCACTGCCGCACGCTTCAGGCACGCGAGTGAGGTGCAACGCTGGCTTGACATCATCCGGGGCGGGGACAAGCAGAAGTCCCACGAGCACCTGAAGACCGGAACCAGGCCGCCCTTCCCGTACTCGGACCTGCGGTTGCTGCCGTACCTGCAGCATTCGTTCTGGTTCCTACCGAGCGTGGCGGCGTGTCACGCGATGGCCAACCTGTTGCGCGAGCGGCACAACACGTTCTGGCGCGACTACGAGGTGGTGGTGGCCGCTGGCAGCGGCGCTGGGCTCGGGCTCGCCGCCCTCCCGCCGGTGCGCGACGCCATCGGCAGTGGTTTCGACACCAAGACCATCACGCTCTCGTGTGGCAAGCTCACGACCGGTGTCACGGTGCCGCAGTGGTCGTCCATCCTGATGTTGCGGAATCTCACGTCGCCCGAGACCTACTTTCAGGCCGCGTTCCGCGTGCAATCGCCCTGGGCCATCAGGAACCCAAACGGTGACGACCCGCACGAAGAGGAGATCCTCAAGCCGGTCTGCTTCGTGTTCGATTTCGCGCCCACGCGGGCGCTACGACAGCTCTCCGAGTACGGCATCGGTCTCTCGCCGGGCGACCCCAACCCCGAGAACGCCGTGAAGGACCTCGTCGCGTTCCTTCCGGTGCTGGCCTACAACGGTGCCACGATGAAGCAGGTGGACGCCGGGGAGATTCTCGACATCGCAATGGCCGGGACGTCCGCCACGTTGTTGGCTCGGAAGTGGGAGTCCGCGCTGCTGGTGAACGTGGACAACGCCACGCTGGCTCGCATCCTCGCGGATCCCGAGGCAGTTGCGGCGGTGGAGCGCATCGAGGGCTGGCGATCGCTTGGCGATCACCCGATCGAGACTATCATCAACAAGAGCGAGAAGATCAGGGAGCTGAAGGGGAAGGCCAAGGACGGCAAGCTTACGGCCAAGCAGCAGAAGCAGCTTACGGAGGCCGAGCGGGAGTACAAGTCCAAGCGGAAGCTCATCCAAGAGAAGCTCATCAAGTTCGCGACGCGCATTCCGGCGTTTATGTACTTAACAGACTTCCGTGAGAATACGCTCCAAGATGTCATCACCAAGCTCGAGCCGGACCTGTTCCGGACGGTGACGGGGCTGACGGTGAAGGACTTCCATCTGCTGGTGCGCCATCGGGTCTTCAATACCGAACAGATGAACCAGGCAGTCTTTGCGTTCCGGCGCTACGAGGACGCCTCACTGCAGTACACGGGCATCGCGAGCCACGAGGGGCTACGGCAGTATGGCTTGTATGACACGGTCGTGGCCAAGGAGTGAGTCGGGATACCGTCAACTCTTCGGAGGCGGAACGTGGCGAAGAAGAAGGCGACTCGGGAGCGAATCGTTGGCAGCGTGAAGGAAGTTGATGTCGTGCGGCAACCGCACGGTGCGAAGCGCATTGGTGAGCCCGTCGCGCTCAAGGTTCGCACGCGCGCCGAAGGGAGAGTTCAGGCGGAGTGGTTTGCCGTGGGCAAGAAGCTCAAGAGCCGCGTTCGTGATTTGGCGTCGGTGCCTGAGCAGCTGGTCGGACATACATTCGAGTTCTCGCTGAACGAAGCGGGAGAGATCGTCGAGCTCTCCCGCATCTCCATGTAGCGCACATGTGAAGAAAGGGGGCCGAGACTCTCGTCTCGGCCCCCTTCCGTCCTCCGCCCAAGGCCCTCGCGTTCAGCCCTTCGGCCCCGCGCTAAGAATATCCGCGGAGACCGCCGCACCGAACTTCTTGATGTTCTCCTGGAACATCGCGGCGAGCTTCTTGGCCTGCTCATCGTAGGCCTTCGAGTCCTTCCACGTGTTGCGCGGGTTGAGGACCTCGTTCGGCACGCCCTCGACGTGCACCGGCAGGTGCAGGCCGAAGATCGGGTCGGTGATCGTGTCTTCCTTCTCGAGCGCACCCGAGAGGGCCGCACGCACCATCGCACGCGTGTACGGCAGCTTCATGCGTGCGCCGACGCCGTAGGGGCCGCCGCTCCAGCCGGTGTTCACGAGCCACACCTGCGAGCCGTGCTTCTTCAGCAGCTCACCGAGCATCTCGGCGTACTTGGTCGGGTGCCACACGAGGAACACGGCGCCGAAGCATGCCGAGAACGTGGCCTGCGGCTCGGTGACGCCGCGCTCGGTGCCGGCCAGCTTGGCCGTGTAGCCCGAGAGGAAGTAGTACATCGCCTGCTCGGGCGTGAGCTTCGCCACCGGCGGCAGCACACCGAAGGCATCGGCCGTGAGGAACACGACGTGCTTCGGATGGTTGCCACGCCCGCTCGGCACGTGGTTGCGGATGTAGTGCAGCGGGTACGAGGCGCGGGTGTTCTCCGTGATCGCCTGCGAGCCGAAGTCCACGCGCTTGGTGCCCGGCTCGAGCACCACGTTCTCGAGGATGGTGCCGAACATCTCCGTCGTGGCGTAGATGTCGGGCTCCTGCTCCTTCGAGAGGTTGATGACCTTGGCGTAGCAGCCGCCCTCGAAGTTGAACACGCCGTGCTCGCTCCAGCCGTGCTCGTCGTCGCCGATGAGGCCGCGCTCGGGGTCCGCCGAGAGCGTCGTCTTGCCGGTGCCCGAGAGGCCGAAGAACAGCGCGGTGTCTCCGTCGTTGCCGATGTTCGCCGAGCAGTGCATGGAGAGCACGCCCTGCTTCGGCAGCATGTAGTTCATCACCGTGAACATCGACTTCTTGAGCTCACCCGCGTAGCGCGTGCCGCCGATGAGGATCGTGCGCTTGGCGAGGTTGAGCACGATGAACGTGCTCGTGCGCGTGCCGTGCTTGGCCGGATCGGCCTGGAACTCCGGCGCGTGCAGGATCGAGAAGTTCGGCACGAAGCTGGCCAGCGCGCTGACGTCCGGGCGGATGAACATGTTCCGCACGAAGTTCGCGTGCCAGGCATTCGGCGTGACGTAGCGGCAGGAGAGGCGGTACGCCGCATCGGCGCCGCAGTAGAGGTCCTGCACGAACAGCTCGCCCTGCTGGTTCAGGTAGGCCTGCACGTCGGCGAGCAGCGTCTCGAAATGCGCCTCGCTGATCGGCTGGTTGACCTTGCCCCAGTCGACGTCGTTCTCGGTGCTCGGCTCCTTCACGACGAACTTGTCGTTCGGCGAGCGGCCGGTGTGCGGCTTGGTCACGGCGACGAAGGGCCCCATGTGGGCCAGTTCGCCTTCACCCTTGCGGATGGCGGCCTGCACGAGGTCCGGCGCCTCGAGATTCCAGTGAAGCGTGCCAGCGGGCTTGAGGCCCTGGGCGCCGAGTCCGGTCGAGCTCTCGCGCACGGGAGCGGAAGCAGTGGTCATGGGAATGTCAGGTGGTGGGACGGGAGCGCTGCTGCGCGTCGATGACGGCAACGGCGGCCATGTTGACGATCTCCTGCACGTCGGCGCCCTGTTCCAGTACGTGGACCGGGTGCTGCATGCCGACGAGGATGGGGCCGATCGCCGTGGCCCCGCCCAGTTGGGTAAGCAATTTATACGCGATGTTCCCCGCGCTGAGGTCGGGGAAGATCAACACGTTCGCCGCCTCCTTGAGGGCGGAGAACGGGAAGCGGGTGTTCAGGATCTCGCTGCTGAACGCCGTGTCCGCCTGCATCTCGCCGTCGACCACCAGCGAGGGGTCGCGGAGGCGGAGCATCGAGACGGCCTGGGCCACCTTCTGCGCCTCGGGGTGCTTGACCGAGCCGAAGTTCGAGAACGACAGCATCGCGATGCGCGGCGAGATGCCGAAGGTGCGGGCGAGGCCCGCCGCGCTCCAGGCGATCTGCGCGAGCTGCTCCGACGTCGGCTCGATGTTCACCGTGGTGTCGCCGAAGAAGACGACGTGCTTCTCGAACACCAGCATGTAGAGGCCGCTCACGAGCCCGTGGCGACGGTCCGTGCCGATGATCTCCAGCGCCGGACGGATCGTCTCGGGGTAGTGCTTGCCCAAGCCGCCGACCAGGGCGTCGGCGTCGCCCATCGCGACCATGACGGAGCCGAAGCTCGTCGCGCGCGTGATGCGCTGGCCGGCCTCCACCAGTGAGAGTCCCTTCCGCTGGCGCTTCTGCCAGAGGTACTGTGCGTAGCGCTCGCGGTTGGCGCTCGTGCCCGGCTCCTCGACGTGGATCATGTCCAAGGAGATCCCGAGGTCCTCCGCCGTGGCGCGCACGCGGTCCTTGCGGCCCAGTAGGATGGGCGTCGCGATCCCGTCGTCGGCGAGGATCTGTGCGGCGCGGATGATCTTCGGATCCTCGCCCTCGGGGAAGACCACGCGCTTGGGTTCACGCTGGGCGCGCGTCGCCAGCCCGCGCATGATCCCGCGGGCGCGACCGAGCCGCGCCTCGAGCTGGTCCCGGTAGGTCTCCAGCTCGATGAACTCGCGGGCCACGCCGCTGGCGACCGCCGCCCATGCCACCGCGGGCGCCACGGTCAGCAACGCGCGGGGATCGAAGGGGAAGGGAATCAGGTACTCGGGCCCGAACTTCACGTTGGTGAGGCCGTACAGCGCGCTCACCGACTCGGGCACGTCTTCCTTGGCGAGCTGCGCGAGGGCGCGTGTCGCCGCCATCTTCATCTCCTCGTTGATCTCCGTCGCGCGGGCGTCGAGCGCGCCGCGGAAGATGAACGGGAAGCCGAGGACGTTGTTGACCTGGTTGGGATAGTCCGAACGGCCGGTGGCGATGATCGCGTCATCGCGGACGGCGCGCACCTCGTGCGGGAGGATTTCCGGCACGGGATTGGCCAGCGCGAAGATGATCGGGGCCTTGGCCATCTTGGCGATCATCTCGCCGGTGACGGCCCCCGCGACGGAGAGCCCGACGAAGATGTCGGCGCCGTCCAACGCGTCGGCGATGCTGCGCATGTCCGTCTTCCGCGCGAACCGCGCCTTGTACGGATCCATGTCTTCCTTGCGGCCTTCGTAGATGACGCCCTTGCGGTCGCACATGGTGATGTGCTCGCGCTTCACGCCCAGCCGCACGTAGTGCTCGGCCGTCGAGATGGCGGCGGCGCCGGCGCCGGAGAATACGACCTTGACCGTCGCGATGTCCTTGCCGCTCACCTCGATGGCGTTGAGCAGCGCCGCGCCGGAGATGATCGCCGTGCCGTGCTGGTCGTCGTGGAAGACGGGGATCTTCATCGTCTTCCGCAGCGTCTCTTCGATGTAGAAGCAGTCCGGCGCCTTGATGTCCTCGAGGTTGATGCCACCCACGGTGGGCTCGAGGAGTTGGCAGAACTTGATGACGTCGTCCGGGTGCTCGGAGCCGACTTCGAGGTCGAAGACGTCGAGGTCCGCGAACTGCTTGAACAGGTTGCCCTTGCCTTCCATCACCGGCTTGCCGGCGAGGGCCCCGATGTTGCCGAGCCCGAGGACGGCCGTGCCGTTCGTGACGACGGCGACCAGGTTGCCCTTCGCCGTGTACTTGTAGGCGTCGTCGGGGTTGGCCTTGATTTCGAGGCAGGGCTCGGCGACGCCCGGCGAGTAGGCCAGGGCCAGGTCGCGCTGGTTGGTGAGCGGCTTGGTCGGGACGACGGCGATCTTGCCGGGTCGTCCGCGGGCATGGTACTCGAGGGCGTCCTCTCGCTTCATCCGCGCAATCTAGTGGATTCGGGCCGCTCACGGAGGTCGCTCCCCCCGTCGTAAGCGCTTGGGCTGGAACCCCTTGGGGGCGAGCGGGGTTGTGAACGGGTTCCCGTGCGACTACCCATTCAAGCCGTGACCACCGCCCTCCGCGCCCCCTCCCGCCAGCCCCGCCACTCGCGGGGTGCCTTGGGGCGCGTCCTGGCCGGCCTCTGGCTTGTGCTGCAAGTGTTCGTGGTCGCGGCGGCACCGGTGGCCGACGGCTTGGTGGACCACGGTGATGCAGTCGTGGTGCACATGGAGGACGCCGATGGCGGGCCGTGCCCCGCATCCCACGGCCCCGAAGCCTGCGACCTGTGCCAGTTGGCCCACGGCATGCGCGGCCTCGCGGGGCAGTCGAAGGCGCTCACGGTGCCTACCGTCGCGCGGGTGTCCGCGCTGCCGGTCAGCCGTGTCACCCACCCAGTCGCCTTCGAGTTCCTCGAGGGTCACTCCTCCCGAGCCCCACCGGCCCTCGGTTGAGTTGAGCGTCGCGCCCCCGAAGGGGCGTGACTGAGTCGTACCGTGGACGCCATCCGGGCCTCCACTCAACCGTCATCTCGGATACTCATGGACCGCCAGTTCCTGGCGATGCGCGCGGCGTTCGCTGCCGCATGCCTCCTCCTCACGACCGCCCCCCTCGTGGCGCAGACGGCGCATGTCGTCGGCCGCGTCGAGGACGCGGCGACCGGCACGCCGCTTCCGGCTGCCGTGGTGCGGCTCGTCGAGCTGCATCGTGAGGCGCGCAGCCACGAGGACGGCTCGTTCACGCTCGGGGCGGTGCTGCCCGGTCGCTATCAGCTGACGGTGCAGCGCATCGGTTACCGCAGCGTCACGCGCGTGGTCGAGGTGCGAGTCGGCATGGACTCGCTGCGCATTCCCATGACGGCCTCGCCGCTGCAGTTGGGCGCGACGGTCGTCACGGGCCAGGTGTCGGAGCGCGGAGCGGCGGACGCGATCAGTCCCGCGAACGTGCTGGCCGATGCGCGGCTCGACCGCGTCCTCGACGGCACGGTCGCGGCGACGATTCGCGGGACGCCCGGCGTCGCCATGGCGTCGATGGGCCCGGCGACCGCTCGGCCAGTCATCCGCGGCTTGAGCGGCGACCGCGTCCTGGTGCTTGAAGACGGCCAGCGCCCGGGCGACCTCTCGAGTTCTTCCATGGATCACGCGGTGGCGGTCGAAGCCCTCACCGCGCGCAAGGTCGAGGTCGTCCGCGGCCCGATGTCGCTGCTCTACGGCTCGAGCGCATTGGGCGGCGTGGTGAACGTGATCCGCCAAGAAGTCCCGTCGGTGGCGCTCGAGCACCTGCACGGCGGCATGAGCGTGCAGGCGAGCTCAGTGAACGACGGCGGCACGGTCGGCGGCTACGCCGAGTTCCCGCTGGCAGGGTTCTCCGTGCGCGCTGAGGGGAGCGGACGCTTGGCCGGCGACCTGCGCACGCCGGTGGGGCGCTTGGTGAACACCGGTGTGGTCAGCTCTGGCGCGGCGCTGGGCGTGTCGAAGGTGGGCGACTGGGGCTACAGCGGCCTGAGTTACCGCTTCTATGGAAACGAGTACGGCATCCCGGGGGGCTTCGTCGGCGCGCATCCCGGCGGCGTGGACATCCGCATGTTCCGCCACACGTTGCGCAGCGAGACCGACTGGCACCCGCGCACGGGCCGCTTCGAGAGCGTCAAGGCGACCGCGACGTTCACGGCGTACGAGCACGATGAACTGACGGCGAGCGGGAACGTCGGGACGGCCTTCGATCAGACGCAGGGTACCTTCGAGCTGGTCGCGCGTCACGCGCACACCGGCATTGCCGAAGGCGGTGTGGTCGGGATGCGCGCCCAGTACCGCGACATCGCGCCATTCGGCGCCAACCGCTCGACGCGGACGGCCGACTGGTCGTTCGCGGGATTCGTCATCGAGGAGTTCGGGGCGGGGCCACTGCGGGCGCAGGCCGGGTTGCGCTACGACCTCGCGCGGTTCGTGCCGCTCGAGGACCGCAACATCGTCGTGCAGAACGACACCTTGCCGGTCGCGCCGCGGACCTTCGGCAGCGTGAGCGCGTCCCTCGGCGCGATCTACAGCTGGACGAACGGCATCAAGGTCGGCGCGAGCGTCAGCCGATCGTACCGCACGCCGGATTTCAACGAGCTCTACTCCGACGGCCCGCACCTCGCGGCGTACTCGTACGACGTCGGCGACCCGCGCAACAACCAGGAGACGGGCGTCGGCGCGGACCTGTTCCTGCGCATCGATCGCACGCGCGTGCGCGGCGAGATCGCCGCGTTCGCGAATCAGATGCAGGGCTATCTGTTTCCCCGCAACACGGGCGAGCTGGGCCGCGTGGGCGAGCGCTGGAAGTTCCAGTTCACCAACGAGGACGCCACGCTCGTTGGCGCCGAGGGCGAGGTCGAGCTCACGCTCGCCGAGCATTTCGTGCTGGAGGCCACCGCGAGCTACGTGCAGGGCACCATCGCCGGCGCGCGTGACAGCATCCCGGCCTCGCCGGGCCAGCCGGCGCGCCTCGAGTCGCGCTTCCTGCCGCTGATGCCGCCGCTCAATGGGCGGCTCGGCCTCCGCCACGAGACGCCACAGTGGTCGTACGGCGCGGGCCTGCGCCTCGCCGCGCGCCAGACGTCGCTCGGCGACTTCGAGACCGAGACGCCGGGCTATGCCACCGTCGACCTCAACGTGGGCCGTCGCTTCGTGATCGGTTCGCGCCTGCACAGCCTCACGCTGCGTATCGACAACCTGCTCAACGCCGAGATCCGCGAGCACCTCTCGCGGACGAAGGAGATCATCCCCGAGGCGGGGCGCAATGTCGCCCTGCTGTATCGGGTGCAGTTCTGAAGCCTGTTGTTCCCCTGGCGGCCGCATGGGGCGGCCGTCGCATCCGTCACACCATTCGTTGGAGAATATTCGCGATGCTTCAGTTGTCCCGTCACGCCCGCCGTGCCGCGCTGCTCGTGCTGTCCGCCTTCGCCCTCGCTGCCTGCAGCGATGACAAGGATGACCACGAGGTCGAAGTCGACTTCATGCGCATTACGGCCGGTGCCCAGCAGGTGATGGTCAACAGCACGGGCGCCGTCACGGGCGGTCCGCTCACGTTGCAGGCCGGTGTCGCGCGCTCGATCACCGTCGATTTCCTCAAGGCCGACATGACCAGCGACGCGCTCGAGGACGAGGCGGACGAGTTCCAGGTGGCACTCACGCTGCCGGCCGGCGTGACGTTCACGCGCACGGGTCCGTTCGCGGGCACGTTGACGGCCTCGGCGGCCGGCTCGTACAACGTCTCGTTCGCGCTGCTGCACGTCGAGGAGAACCACGAGGACTTCGGGCCGTTCGCGGTGCCGGTCAGCGTGAGCGCCGCGGCCGTCGCGGTGCAGCGTTAACGCGGCTGGCGCCTTAGCCAGTCGAGCGGATCCACTGCCCGGCCGCCGTTGGGCCGGATCTCGAAGTGCAGACGGGGGGGCAGGTCGGGATCGGCCTGCCCCACCGTCCCGAGGGTCTGGCCCTTGGTGACGCGGCCGCCGCGGCGCACGTGCACTTCCTGCAGCGAGGCGTACATCGAGTAGGCGCCGCCGCCATGCTGCACGATCATCGTCAGGCCGTAGGTGCCGGCCTGCTCGGCGAACACCACCTCGCCCTCGGCGATGGCCTTCACCGGGGTGCCCGCCGGCGCCGAGATGCCGATCCCGTTCCAGGTGATGCTGGTGTTGTTCGGATTCACCACGCGGCCGTAGCGATACACGATGCTGCCTTCCACCGGCCAGTCGAGGCGTCCGAGGTCGGCCGTGGTCAGGGCGCTGGCGCTGGGCGCGGCGCCTGAGCGCGCCGCCGCCGCTTCCGCACGCCGCCGCGATTCCTCGAGGGCGGTGATCACGTTCGTGAGCCGCTGTTCGTCGCGCGAGATCTGCTGAAGCCGCTGCTGCGCGGTGCGCTGCTGGGCCTCGATCTGCGCCAGCGTCCGGCCGCGCTGCAGTTCGAGCCGACGGAGGCGCTGCTCCTCCTCGGCCTTCTCGCGACGGTTCATCTCGACGTCGCCCTGCAAGCGCACCAGCATGGCGCGCTGCTCGGAGATCTGGCGATTCAACTGCTCCACGCGCTGCACCAATGAGCGGTCGCGCTGCGCCGCGAGGTGCAGGTACTTGTAGCGGGCCACGAGCGACCCGAAGCTCTCGGCCGAGAGCAGGGCTTCGAGCGTGTACAGCGGCCCGCGCTTGTAGATCTCCTGCACGCGCCGCGTCAGCACGGCCCGCTTGATGAACAGCTCGTCCTGCGTGCGGACCAGCGACGCATTGACGTTCTCGACCTCGTTGTAGAGCGTGCCGAGCTGCGAATCGAGCGAGCGCACGACGCGCGCGGTGGCCTGCGCCTGACGCTCCAGGTTCTGCCGTTCGGCGGCGACGTTCTGGGCATTGCGCTGGTAGTCGCGCATGCGCTGCTCGAGCGTGCGCCGCTCCTGGCGCAGCCGTTCGAGTTCGAGTTGCTGCTCGCGGATACGCTCCGTGGACTGCTGCGCCGACGGCGGCAGGGCGGGGCGCTGCTGGCCGTCCAGCCCGGCGGGCAAGGCGCACAGGACGAGCGCGAGTGCCAGCCGCCTCACGCCCACCGTCAGACCTTCCGCAGGTGCCGCCCGACAGACACCGCGCTGCCGAGCAGGCCGATGCCGGCGCCGGCGACGATGCCCGCGAGCGCGATCGGCGCATCGAAGAACTGCACCTGCATCACCCAGCGGCCGGAGACCTGCACCGCGACCCAGGTGAGCAGCAGCGCGAACAATCCGCCGAGCGTGCCCTTGATCGCGCCCTCGACCAGGAACGGCGCCCGGATGAACCCGTCCGTCGCGCCGACGAGGCGCATGATCACGATCTCGCGGCTGCGGGCGAGCACCGCCATGCGGATCGTCGAGCCGATGATGATGATCGAGACCAGCGCGAACGTGATGCCGAGCGCGAGCCCGGCGCCGGTCGCGATGTTGCGCAGGCGGTAGAGGTTGCGCACCCACTCCTCGCCGTAGCGTACGTCGTCGATGAAGTCGTAGTTCTCGAGGCGCTTGGCCACGCGGGCCACCGTCTCGGGGTCGCGGAAGCCCGGCTTGAGCCGTACCTCGATGCTCGACGGCAGCAGGCCCTCCTCGAACACGTCGGTGAACTCGCGCAGTTCGCGGCGCGCGCGCTCCAGCGCCTGCGCCTCGGTGACGAGGCGCACCTGCGCCACCTCGGGGAACAGGGCGACGTCGTCGACGGCCGCGCTCGAGGCTTCGGGCGGCGTCCCCGCGGCGACGAAGCCGCGTACCTCCACGCGGTCCTCCACCTGCTGCAGCGCCTGCCGCAGGTTGAGCGCGACGAGGCCGAACAGGCCGAAGGCGAACAGCGAGAACGCGATGGTCGTGATGGACAGCATCGAGAGCATCGGCGCGCGCTCGAAAGCCCGCAGGGCTTCGCGGATGGCGAGTCTCATCCCTGCGCTCCCGGGTCATCGGCGGCGGAGTCGAACACCAACCGCCCCCGATTCAGTTCGAGCGTGCGGAAGCCCGCATCGCGCACGAGCGTGAGGTCGTGCGTGGCCATGAGCACCGCGGTGCCGGAGGCGTTGATGTCGCGCAGCAGTTGGAAGATGCCGCGCGTGGAGCGTTCGTCGAGGTTGCCCGTCGGTTCGTCGGCGAGCAACACCAGCGGATCGTTCACGAGCGCGCGGGCGATCGCCACGCGCTGCTGCTCGCCGCCCGAGAGTTCGTGCGGCAACGCCGTGGACTTGCTGGCCAGGCCCACCTGCGTGAGCGCGCGGGCCACCTTCGGCCCGATCTGCGTCTGCGGCGTGCCCGTCACCTCGAGCGCGAAGGCCACGTTCTGCTCCGCCGTGCGGTCCTCGAGCAGCCGGAAATCCTGGAACACGACGCCGAGGCGGCGGCGCAGCCGCGGGATCTCGCGGCGCGAGAGCGTGACGGAGCTCTTCCCGTCGACGCGCACCTCGCCGCTCGACGGCCGTTCGGCCACGTAGACCAATTTCAGGATGGTGCTCTTGCCGGCACCCGAGGGGCCCGTGAGGAACGCGAACTCACCGCGGCGGAGACTGAACGACACCTCCTCGAGGGCCGGCCCGCCGCGCGGGTACTGCTTGGAAACCTTGGTGAATCGGATCATCGATTACTTGAGGGCCTGCTCGAGGTCGGCGATGAGGTCCTCCGCCGACTCGAGCCCGATGCTGAAGCGCAGGAAGCCATCGGGGATGCCGATGGCCGCGCGCTCGGCGGGCGTCATCTTCGCATGCGAGGTGAAGCGCGGCTCGCTCACGAGCGTGTCCACCCCGCCAAGCGATGGTGCATGAGTGACGAGTCTGAGGCGCTTGAGGAAACGGTCCGCGGCCTTTCCGCCGCCCTTCAGTTCCAGCGCCAGCATGCCGCCGTAGCCATCGAGGATGTCCTTGGCGATCTCGTGGTCCGGGTGCGACTTGAGGCCGGGGTAATGCACCTGCACGACCTCCTTGCGCTTCTCGGCCCAGAGCGCGACCTGCATCGCCGTCTCGTTCGAGCGCTGCACGCGCACGTCGAGCGTCTTCAGGCCGCGCTCGAGCAGCCAGCAGGCGAAGGGATCGGGCGTCTGGCCCCAGAGCATCTCCTTCTGGAGCACTTCCTCGATGTACGGCTCGGAGCCGAGCACCGCGCCCATCAGCACGTCGTGGTGGCCGTTGAGGTACTTGGTGGCCGAGTGGATGACGACGTCGGCCCCGTGCTCGAGCGGGCGGAAGTTGATGGGGCTGGCGAAGGTCGAGTCGACGACGAGCGCGATCCCGGAGTTGCGCGTGAGGAACGAGATCGGCCGGAGGTCGAGCACGCGGCAGGTGGGGTTCACCGGCGTCTCGAGGAAGATGGCCCGCGTCTCCTTGCGGATGTTCTTGCGCCAGACGCGGGGCTCCCAGGGATCGACGAGCTGCACGTCGATGCCCATGCGGACGAACTCCTCAATGAACAGGCGATGCGTGCCGCCATAGATGTACTGCGACGCCAGGAGGTGGTCCCCCGGCCGCAGCAGCGCGAGCAGCGCGCAAGCGGTGGCCGCCATGCCGCTCGAGAGCAGCAGCGAGGCCTCGGCGCCCTCGAGCAGCGCGAGGCGCTTCTGCACGCGCGCCGCATTCGGCGTGTTGCCGTAGCGCGTGTAGAGCAGCCCCTCGCCGGTGCCGGGCTTCTGCAGGTGGTTGACGCTCTGGACGAGCGGTTCGACGACGGCATCGCCGTGCGCGTGGGCCTCGCGGGCGCCGTGAATCGCGAGCGTCGCGAGGGAGGGCTTCTTCGACTTGGGAGGCATCCGCGGACCTAGGCGCTCAGGCGAGGTTCTTGGTGAGGACGGGGCGGTGGTCCACGTCCATCTTCACGAGCTTGACGATCTCGGTGATGGCGACGCCGGCGAGGTCGCGCACGACGATCCCGCCCTTCGGCAGCGAGTCGTCATACGCCACGGGCGCGAGTTCGTGGCGCCGGGGCCCGTACACCCACACGAGTTCGCCGTCGTCGATGAGGCGCATGCGGGCGTCCTCGGGCCGGATGCGCACCAGCGGGCCCCGCTCCGCGTCGCCGCGACGCGAGGCCACGTAGCCCACCACCTGCAACGGCTGGAACGCCCGCATCAGGCCACGGCCCCGAGCGGCACGAAGCGATCGGCCTCGCGGCGCAGCAGGCGACGGCGCGCCAGGCGCTCGAGCATCTCCTGGCAGGTCTCGCAGGCAAGGCCCACTTCTTCGGCGACGGCGTCCGCGAGTGCGGCGCCATGGCGCATCACGGTCTCCCAACAATGCCGCTCCTTCTCCGTCACCGCGCCGACCAAACGGACCTCGGCGTTCGGCAGCTGCACGACGAGGGCGAGCTCGTGCACCTCAAGCACGGCCTCGATGATCTCGAGGTGGTGCTCGGCGATGCCGCGCAGCAGCAGGTAGCCGTCCTTCGACGGATGGTCCGCCGTGAGCGGCAGCATGAGCTTCGAGAGGATCTCGTCGGCGCAGGAGCGGTCGAGCAGGCCGATGTGCGAGAAGTCGAGCACGGCGACGCTGCCGTCGGCGAGGTCGGCGATGCGATGCTCAATCACCGTGCGCACGAGCTGCCCGGTGCGCCGCGTGACGAGATCGGAGTACGGCTGCTGGCTGCCTTCCTGCAACGCGGAGCGCACGTCGATGTTCGGCGTCACGATCCCTCCGCCCGTTCCGGGATGATGATCTGCAGCTGCGCGCCCACAAACGCCGGCAGGCCGTCCTCGCGCGCGGGGGAGTCGTCCCAAGGAGGGACGATTGTGACCCGCGAAGTGCCACTGCGGATGCTCAGGCGGCCGTCGTGCCGGTGCACGTAGCCCTTGATGCCACGGATGCCCTGGCCGCGGCCGGGCTCCGTATGGCGGCTGTAGCCATTCGTGACAGCCGCCTCGAGGGCCTCGCCGTCGCCCCAGCGGTCGCCGGCCAGCGCACGCACCCGCGTCGTGGACAGCGATTGGCGGAAGCCTTGGCCGGCGTCGGCCACGGCAATCACCACCACCTGCCGTCCGACGCGCCGCTTGGCCCAATTGTAGACCTGCACGCCCACCCAGCCGCCGCGCCCCGCGTGTTCCACGATGTTCTGGCAGGCCTCCGACAGCGAGACCGTGAAGCCCATGGTCGCGCGCGTCTCGAGCTTCAGCTTGTTCGTCAGGATGTGCGTCGCGCGGTCCTTCACGCGCTCCACCACCGTGTGCACGTCCTCGCTCTTGGCGATCGGCGTGACCTCGAGCACGGTGTCCGAATCCTGGTGCACGCGGCCCTTGGGCACCGTGCCGCGCATCGTGAACAGCTCCTCCGCGTAGCGGAAGAACGACGAGCGCGACCAGTACGACTTCACCTCGTCATCGGCCGGCGGCGCGAAGTCGGCCTTTTCGGCGCGGGACTGCGCCAGGCAGAGCAAGCCGGTGAGACCGTAGGGCGTCGCGAACCGCGTGTGCCGCGCGTCGACGAGGAGCTTGGCGTCGGCCGGCAGGGGCGCCACCTGTTCGAGCACTTGCTCGAAGCTCTGCTCGTCGAGGGACGCGGGTACGGTGATGACGGCGGTCACGGCGCGTGCAGCTCTCCCCGGAGGTGATGGGCGAGGCCGGACGCCCCGCGGTGCTCGACGTTGCGCGCCGCCGCCTCGACGGCGCGGCGCATCGCAACCTCTAAGGTATCACCCGCGACGGCACGGGAGAAATAGGTCGCGCCCCAGACGTCGCCGCAGCCCGTGGGATCGCCGGGCCCGTCGACGCGCGCCACCGCGGCCGGCACCAGCGCGGTGCGCAGCGGACGCCCCGCGCCCGCATCCTCGAAATACACTACGCCGCGCTTGCCCATGGTGACGAACAGCGTCCGCACGCCGTGGCTGAGCGCCTTGGCCGCCAACGCCAGCGGGTCGGGCGCGAGCATCGCGACCTCGTCCTCGTTCACCTGCAACACGTCGAAGCAGGCACACCAGGCCTCGACCTCGGGGATCTGCCGCCACGTGCGCAGCCCGTTCGGCTCGAGCGCCAGGGTGAGCGAGTGCAGGTCGCAGTAGATCGGTCCCTTGAAGTGCTGGCGGACGAGCTGCGCCGTCTCGAGATCCAGCTCGAAGCCGCTGATGAGGTTGATGTACAGCGCGTCGATGTTGCGCAGCAGCGGCTGCAGGCCGGCCCAGGTCCAGCCGGGCACGCCGCCGCTCAGCACCTCGCTGCGGCGCTCGTCGGAGTGGTAGCGCAGCTCGACACGGTTGTTGCGGTAGGGGACCTCGACGGGATGCGCGTCGGGCGCGAGGTGCCGCAGCGTCCGGAGGAACTGCCGTGCCTGCGGGGCGAGGTCGCTGCCCACCTTCACGATCGGCACCAACTCCCAATCGTCGGGCAGTGCCGCATCGCAGGCGGAGAGCGCGTAGGTGATGCCGCCCCATTCCTCGACCGGTGCGCTGCGCACGTCGCGGCCGTGGATCACGTCCCAGACGAAGCTGCCAATGACTCCGAGGCGGCGCTTGGGTGCGCGCGCCGGCGCAGCGGTCACATCAACCCCTGCTGCTGCGCGAAGGTCGCGATGGCGCCCACGACGCCTGCCTTGCCCTGCAGCGAGCCCGGCACGATGCGGCAGGCGTCCACGGCGGGCTTGAAGGCGCGCCGGCGCACTTCGGCACGCATCGGCTCGAAGAGCGCGTCGCCGGCCTGCGTGACGCCGCCGGCGAGCACCACCGTATCCGGATTGAAGATGTTGAGCAGGTTCGCCACGCCCGCACCCAGCAGCCGCGCCGTCTCGCGCACGACTTCCAGGGCGAGCCGGTCGCCTTCGCGGGCCGCTTGGTACACCAGCGCCGCGGTGAGTCGCGAGAGGTCGCCGCCGACCAGCGCCGGCATGCTGCTCGGCTCGCCGCCGGCCAGCGCCTCGCGCGCGCGCTCGGCGATCGCCGGCCCCGAGGCGTACGCCTCAAGGCAGCCGTAGTTGCCGCAGCCGCAGCGCCGGCCCGTCGAGTCGATCGTCGCGTGGCCGAGCTCGCCGGCCACGTCGCTCGCGCCGTGATAGAGCCGGCCATCGAGGATCAGGCCGCCGCCGATGCCGGTGCCAATCGTGAGCCCCACGACGTTGCGTCCGCCCTGCGCCGCGCCCCGCCACCACTCGCCGAGCGTCGCGCAGTTGGCATCGTTGTCGAGCGTTGCGGGGAGGCCGACGGCTTCACTCACCCGGTCGCGCAGGGGGAAGTCGCGCCAGCCCAGGTTGGGCGTGAAGATGACCAGGCCGCGCTCGCGATCTAACGGGCCCGGCGATCCGATGCCGACGCCAAGCAGCGCGTCGCGCGACGCCCCTGTGGCGGCCATCGTCTCGGCCGCCACGCGTTCGATGAGCTGCACGATGCGCTCCACCACCGCGTCGGCGCCCATCGCGGCCCGCGTCGGGATCTCGTGCATGCCGAACTCGCGCGTGCCGTCCACGCTCATCGCGCCAACCACGATGTTCGTGCCGCCGAGGTCGACGCCGAGGATGTAGCGGTCGTGGGGAGCGCTGCGGGCCATGCCGAAAACTAGCGGGCCGTGATCGGCCCCGCGCCGCGCGCCACCGCCGTGCGGATCACCGCATGCACCTCGGCGAAGTTCCTCGGCTCATCGTGCCGTGCGCCCTCGACGGCCGCCGCGGCGCCGACCCTCGCGCGGAATGCGTCGTCGGCCAGTTGCCGGATGGCGCCGATGATCGCCTCGTCGCGCGCGGGATCGACCACGAGGCCGGATTCGCCGTTGACGATCAACTCCGCCGCGCCCACGTAGGGCGTCGTCACCACCGGCAGCCCACTGGCCATCGCCTCCAGCGAGACGAAGCCGAACGAATCGTGCCACGAGAGGTGCAACAGCGCGTCGGCTGCGGCGTGCGCGTGCAGCGACGGCCGCACGTCACCCGCGAACGTGACCTGCCGCTCGAGGCCCAGCGACCGCACCAGGCGCCGGGCCTTGCGGCGCTGCGGTTCGCCGGTGCCCTTGCCCGCGACCAGCAGGTGCACCGGCCGGCCGAGCGGGCCGAGCCGCGGCAGGACCTGCAGCATCTGCCACAGGCCCTTGAGTCGGAAGTTGTGGCCGAGGAAGAGCAGGCAGAGCGCCTCCGGGGGGATCTGCCAACGCGCCCGCATCTCGTCGCGCAGCGCGAGCCGCCGTGCGGGTGTGTACTCCTCGGTGTCCACGGCATTGTGCACCACGTGCACGTGCTCGGGCGGGATGCGGTAGCTGCCAAGGATCTGGTCGCGCATGTATCCGGACTGCGCGATGACGTCGGGGAAGGGCCGATGCCCCTCATAGAACTGGCGCTCCCAATGCATGTCGGCCAGCGTCCACGGCAGCGCACGAATGGCTTTCCGCATCCCGTACTCGAGCGGGTTGCGGAACGAGCGCAGCTTCTGGAGATACTGCTCGGTGCCGTAGGCCGCCCGCAGCACGTTGGCCCGGATGCCGCGGAAGGGACGCGAGCGCTCTGGGTTGAGCAGCAGCGCATCGAGGGCGAGGTCCTGCACGGCGCCGCGAACGGCGCTCGCCGTGTGCCGATGCCAGTCGTGCACGTGGGTCCCTGCAGGCGCCTCGGGCGCGGCCTTCTGCGGCAGGACGGTCATGTAGTGCACGTCGTGCCCGCGCTGGGCGAGCCAGCTGCCGAGCCGCCACAGGTAGCGCTGCTGCCCCGGACCCTGCGGGGGCACCACGCGCATGTCGATCCCGATGCGCACGCCGCTACCGGAAGCGGTAGTGGCGCATCGAGCCGGCCTGGGTGACGAAGCGCGTGGGGCCGAGGAAGTGGTCGGCGGTCTCGCGCTCGACGGCGCGATGGCAGTCATGCACGAACACGTCGGCGCCGCTCTTCGCGGCCAGCACCGAGGCGGTGTAGACGCTCTTCATGCGTCCGGGCGCCTTCCAGTTCGTCCCGCGCGGCGCGTCCACCAGGATCACGTCCCACGGAGTCTCGAGCACGTCCCGGGGGAGCTCGCGCAGGAACAGGCGTTCGGGCGACATCCGCTTGAGCAGCGGCCACATGAAGCGCCGCGTCCAGCCGTAGGACAGGTCGTGGACGATGGCCGTCGGCGAGGCTTGGCGCGAGAAGTCCGCCCACCGCTTCACGTTTTCGAGGAAGACCGTCGTGCCGCCGCGATTCACGTCGAGCCACAAGGGCGTGTCGCGGCCGACGCCGAACACCAGCATGCGGCAGGGCACGCGCTGGGCGAGGACGCGGTACACGATGGTGTATTCCTCGACCGTGGCCTGGCCGGGGTTGCTGGCGACGAGTGCGGCGATGGCGGCGTCCGACATGGCGCGAAAGCTACCGGTGCCGTTCCGACGCGACAATGTGACCTGCGTCCGTGGCGACTGGCGCCGCGACGATTCATATTCTGGCGGCTCGACTCACACTCTTTCGGAGGTCCGATGTCCCGCGTGCGTGGCTCGCTGGTTTCCTTGATGACCCTTGCCGCGGTGGGTCTCGCGCCGGCTCCCTTGGCCGCCCAGGCGAGTCGCACGGCGAACGCGCCGGCGCAGGGACTGCGGCCGATTCGCCTCGGCCAGGATGTCGCCGGGACGCTCGCCGCCACCGATCCGGCGCTCAGCGGCCGCGGTCCCTTCCACGCCTACCGCTTCACGGCGCGCGCCGACAAGCGCTACGTCATCACGATGACCGCGCCCGATTTCGACGCGTTGGTCACCGTGATGCGCGAGGTCGGCGGCCTCACGGACCAGATCGCCAGCGATGACGACGGCGGTGGCGGCACCGACGCGCGCCTGCGCTTCCGTCCGCCGGCCGCCGGCTCGTACATCGTCGTCGCGCAGGCGCTGTCGGAGGACACGCGTGGCGCGTACACCCTGCGCATCGAGGAGACCGATCCGCCGGTTGCGCCGAAGGCCCGCGAGATCGGCGTCGGCCAGTCGGTGCAGGGGACCATCAGCAATGAATCGGCCGTCGACGACGAGGAGGGGTTCCCCTTCGACCTGTACGCGCTCAGCGGCAGTGGGCAGCGCGTGCGCATCGTGATGCGCTCCGGCGAGTTCGACACCTTCCTCAGGCTGTCGAAGGTGACGGACTCCGGCGAGGAGGAAGTCGCCACCGATGACGACGGCGCCGGCGGCACCGATTCGCGGATTTCCGTGCTGCTCGACGGCCGCTACCGCGTGTACGCGCGCCCGCTCTCCAACAGCGACCGCGGCGGCTACACGCTGTCCGTCGAGGAGGCAGTGCCGGTGGCCGTCGTGCAGCGCCCGATCCGTGCCGGCCAGACCGTCGAGGGCGAACTCAGCTCCGGCGATCCCGAGCTGGATGAGGGCGGCTACTTCCATGAGTACGTGATTGACGCCGCTGCCGGTGACGAGCTGCGCCTCACGCTGCGCTCCGGCGAGTTCGATTCGTTCCTGCGCTGGGGCACCAAGAGCGGTGACGCGTTCACCGAGATCAGCTCCGACGACGACGGCGGCGGCGAGCTCGACTCGCAGCTCACGGTCCGCGTCAGCACGGCCGGCCGCTATGTCATCCGCGTGTCGTCGTTGGGTTCGGGCTCGGTCGGTCCCTACTCGCTCAGCGTGGAGCGCGTCGGTCGCTAAGCCGCCGTCGGCGAACGCAAAAGGGGCGCCCGGCATCCGCCGGGCGCCCCTTCGCCATTCCGTTGCGCGCGACTATTCGACCTGCAGCACCGCGAGGAAGGCTTCCTGCGGGATCTCCACCGAGCCCACCTGCTTCATGCGCTTCTTGCCTTCCTTCTGCTTCTCGAGGAGCTTGCGCTTGCGGCTGATGTCGCCGCCGTAGCACTTGGCGAGCACGTCCTTGCGCAGCGCCTTCACGGTCGAGCGCGCGATGACCTTCTGGCCGATCGCCGCCTGGATGGCGACCTCGAACAGCTGCCGCGGGATCAGGTCCTTGAGCTTGTCGGCCACCTTGCGGCCCCACTCGTAGGCCTTCGACTCGTGCACGATCACGCTGAAGGCGTCGATCGGGTCGCCGTTGATCAGCATGTCGAGGCGCTGCAGGTCGCTGCGGCGGTAGCCGAGCATCTCGTAGTCCAGCGAGGCGTAGCCGCGGCTGATGGACTTGAGCTTGTCGAAGAAGTCGAGGATGATCTCGCCGAGCGGGAACTCCCAGTCGATCTCCACGCGCGTGGTGTCGAGGTAGTTCATGCCCTTGTACTCGCCGCGGCGCTCCGTGCCCAGCGTCATGATCGGCCCGATGTAGTCCGTGGGGACCATGATGCGGGCCTTCACGTAGGGCTCTTCGATGTATTCGATGACGCTCGCCGGCGGCATCAGCGCCGGGTTCTCGACGAGGATCTCCTCGCCATCGGTCTTCTTCACGTGGTATTCCACGCTGGGGACCGTCGTGACGAGGTCGAGGTCGAACTCACGCTCGAGCCGCTCCTTCACGATCTCCATGTGGAGCAGGCCGAGGAAGCCGCAGCGGAAGCCGAAGCCCAGGGCGGTGGACGTCTCGGGCGTGTAGTTCAGCGAGGCGTCGTTGAGCTGCAGCTTCTCCAGCGCGTCGCGCAGGTCCTCATACTGCTGCGTGTCGGTGGGGAAGATGCCGGCGAACACGAACGAACGCACCGCCTGGTAGCCCGGCAGCGGCTGCGTCGCCTTGTTCTCGGCGTCGAAGATGGTATCGCCGGCGCGCGTTTCCTTCACGGACTTCACGCTGGCCACGACGTAGCCGACCTCACCGGCGGTCAGCGCCTTCGTCGGCACCTGCCGCATCTGGTTGTAGCCCACGTCGAGCACTTCGTACACCGACTCCGAGGCGCCGAAGGTGATCTTCATGCCCTTCTTGAGCGTGCCGTCCACGACGCGCACGCTGGGAATCGCGCCGCGGTACTTGTCGTAGTAGGAGTCGTAGATCAACGCGCGCAGCGGGCCGTCGGGATTGCCGCGCGGCGGCGGGACCTTCTTGACGACCTCTTCCAGCAGCTCCGGGATGCCAAGGCCCTCCTTGGCGCTCACCAGGAGGATGTCCTCGGGCTTGCAGCCTAGCAGGTCCACCACCTCTTGGCGGCGCTTCTCCGGCTCGGCGCCCGGCAGGTCGATCTTGTTCAGGATCGGGATGATCTCGAGCCCGGCGTCCATCGCGAGGAACAGGTTCGACAGCGTCTGCGCCTGGATGCCCTGTGACGCATCGACGACGAGGACGGCGCCTTCGCAGGCGGCCAGCGAGCGGGAGACCTCGTAGGTGAAGTCCACGTGCCCGGGCGTGTCGATGAGGTTCAGCTCGTACGTGGTGCCGTCCTTGGCATCATAGGACATGCGGACGGCGTTGAGCTTGATCGTGATGCCGCGCTCGCGCTCGAGGTCGAGCGTGTCGAGCACCTGGGCCTTCATTTCACGCTTCTGCAGCATGCCCGTGGCCTCGATGAGGCGGTCGGCCAGGGTGGACTTCCCGTGGTCGATGTGGGCGACGATGCAGAAGTTGCGGATCAGGTGCGGGGCGGTCACGGCGGATGGAGCGAGAGGGCGATTGTGGATAGCCTTGAAAGCTAGCGGCAGGGCGCTGCGGTTCCAACGCCAGCGGGTTGGAGCGCGTTGGTGAGCCGTCTAGCTTTCCCACTCAGATGTCAGCACCGGCCACGGGCCCCCTCCGGCCCGACTTGATGGACCCCCGGACCCTCGCGGCGCTTGGTCGCCTCGAGGTCATTTCGCGTTGGCTGGTGGACGGCGTGCTCAACGGCCTCCACCGCTCGCCGAAGAAGGGTTTCTCCGTCGAGTTCGCCGAGCATCGCGCCTACCAGCCGGGCGACGACCTGCGCCTCATGGACTGGAAGGTCGCCGCCCGCGCCGACAAGTGGCTCATCAAGCAGTACGAGGAAGAGACCAACCTGCGGGCGACCATCGTGCTCGACGTGTCCAAATCGATGGACTGGGCCTCGGCACCCACGCTGCTGACCAAGCGGCAGTACGCGGAACAGGTCGTGGCTGCGCTCTCGCTCCTGCTCCTGCGGCAGCGCGATGCCGTCGGCCTCATCCGCTTCGACGACCAGATCCGCAGCGCGATCAAGCCCGCGTCGCGGCAGCTGCAGTTCACGCGCCTCGTCGCCGCGCTGGGGGAGTCCGGCGGCGGGCCCGCCTCCGATGCCGGCAGCGCGCTGCGCCAAGCCGCGCAGGCGGTGAAGCGCCGCGGCATGGTCGTCCTCGTGTCCGACCTGCTGCTGGACCCGCAGGACGTCGACGATGCCGTGCGCGTGCTGCGCGCGCAGGGGCACGACGTCGCGGTGCTGCACATCCTCGATCCCGCGGAGCGTAGCTTCGAGCTCGGGGTCGGTGAGTCGCTCTTCGTGGATACGGAAGGCGGCGAGTCGCTCGCCGCGACGCCCGCGGAGGTGCGCGAGGCCTACGTCGAGACCGTCGCCGAGGCGATGGCCGAATGGCGCGCGCGGCTCTCGGCCTCCGGCGCCGTCTATGAGCCCATCCTGACCACCGAGCCCTTTGGCGTGCCCCTGCGCCGCGCGTTCGCCCGCCGCCAGCGGCTCCCGTGAACTTCCTCACACCGTGGGCGCTGCTGCTGTCCGTCGCGGCGGCCGTGCCGTTGCTGCTGCACTTGCTGCGGCGACGTACGGGCGACCGTGTGGAGTTTCCGGCGCTCCGGTACCTGTTGCGGGCCGAACGCGAACACGCCCGCGAGGTGCGGCTCCGCAATCTGCTCCTGCTGCTGGTCCGCATCGCGATGGTTCTCGCCGTCGCCGGCGCCCTCGCCCGGCCGGTCGGGCCGTTTCCCGGCGTCGGGCACCCGCCGACCGCGCTGGCCATCGTGCTCGACAACTCGGCGTCGTCGGCGGCCGTCGTCGGCGGGAGCACGATCCTCGAAGCCGAGAAGCGCGCCGCACGTGACGTCCTCGCCGCCGCGTCCGATGCCGACCGCCTCTCGTTGGTGACGATGGACGGCGAGGTGCGCAGCGGATCCCCCGACGCCTTGCGGACCGCACTCGATGCCCTGCGGCCCATGGACGGCGCGGGAGACCTCGCCGCAGCCCTGCGTCGCGCCGAGGCGGCCGTCGCCGCGGCCGCATTGCCGGAGTCCCGCGTGGTGGTGCTCAGCGATGGGCAGCGGAGCGCGCTTGCCGCGACGGTGGCGGACTCCGGCAGCGTGCCGCGGTCGCTGTATGTGGTGCCCGGTGCGCGCCCGGCCAATCGCGGCATCGCCAGCGTGCGCCTAGAGCCGCCGTACTGGAACCCGCGCGGCGCGCTGCGCGCGCAGCTCATCGGTGACTCCGTCGCCTGGCGCGTCGAGGTCGCCGGTCGCAGCGTGGCGCGCGGACGCAGCACCGACGGCGTCGTCCTCGCCCGGGTGCAGGACCTGCCGCGCGGTTGGCACGCGGGCAGCGTCGAACTCGACGCCGACGACTATCGCGGTGACGACCGGCGGTACTTCGCCGTGCATGTCGGCGACGCTCCCGGCCTCACGGCCGACGCGGCGAGTCCGTTCCTGCGCGAGGCCGTGGCCACCCTCGTCACCTCCAGCCGCGCGCGCGCCGGCGGCCAGGTGTTCATCGGCAGCGCGCTGCGCGCGCGCCGCCCGGCGGTGCTCTTCGCGCCGGCCGATCCGCTCGAGATCACGGCCGCGAATCGCGCGCTGGCGCGCGCTGGCGTACCCTGGCAATTCGGTTTGAAGCGGCAGGGGCCCGCACCGTTGCGTGGCGCCTCGGTCGACGGCGCCACGGCCACGCAGTGGTTCTCCCTGACGCCGCTCGACGGTGCGCGCGCCGACACCATCGCACGCGTCGGCAGCGATGCCTGGGCGGTGGCCGGTGAAGACTACGTCCTCGTGGCCTCGGCGGCCGATGCCGGCGCCACCGATCTCACCGTGCGCGCCGCGTTCGTTCCCTGGATCGACCTGCTGGTGAGCGAACGCCTCGGCGCCGCCGAAGGGCGGGCGCTTGAGGTCGCGGCGGCGGCTCGTGTGACCGTGCCGACGGGTGTCGATGCGCTCGAGTTCCCGGACGGCGAGTCCCGACCCGTCGCTGCGACGGCACAGATCGCCGCGCCCAGCGTGGCCGGCGTGTACTTCTGGCGGCGCGGCGCCGCGCGCGTCGGTGCGATCGTCGTCAACGCCGAGGCGCGCGAGTCCGAACTCGCCATGATGCCGGCGGATTCCGTCGCCGCGGCACTCGACGCGCCTCGCGGGGAATCCACGCCGGAATCGCTCGCCCGCGCCGCGTTCGCCGCCGGTGGCCGTCGCGCGCTCGATACCCCACTGCTGTTGCTGGCCCTGGTCCTCGTCGTCGCCGAGTCGTGGCTCGCCCGACGGGGACACGCCGCACGTTCCGCTGACTGATGGCTCTTCCCATTCTCATTGAGCGCCTGCGGGCGCTCCCAGCGTTCACCCGACTCACCGCAACCCTTCCGGCCAAGAGCGGGCATCAAGAGGTTGGCGGGCTCGCGGGATCTGCCGATGCCGTGCTCGTGGCGGCGCTCGCCGAACGCGAGCCCAACCGCCTGTTCGTCGTCGTTGCCGACCAACTGCCGGACGCCGAGCGCTGGCACGCCGACCTGCAGTCGGTGTTCGGCGCCGACGGCGTGGCGCTGTACCCGCCGCGCGAGGGCTTCGGGGAAGTCGAGCCGCACGCGGAAGTCGCCGGCGAGCGCGTCGAGACGCTGGAGGCGCTCGCGAAGGGCGCCGTGCGCGTGTTGCTCACGACGGCGCGCGCCCTGCAGGAACGCACACGCCTGCCGCGTGCCTTGGCCGACGCGCGCCTCGAGCTCAAGCGCGGCGACACCTGGCGCCTCGAGGAGCTGATGTTCCACCTCGAGAGCGTGGGCTTCGAGCGCGTGCCGCTCGTCGAGGATGTGGCGCAGTACTCGGTGCGCGGCGGCATCCTCGACGTGTACGGCTTCGGCATGCGCGAACCCGTGCGCCTCGAGTTCTGGGGCGACGAGCTCGAGGAGCTGCGCGGCTTCGACGTGGCCACGCAGCGCGCCACCGGGCCGGTGGACCGCGTGGTCATCCTCCCGGTCGACGTGCGCGGCGACGAGGCGGAGGCCAAGTACCAGCGCGCCGCGCTGCCCGACCTGTTCCCGCCGGGCACGCTGTTGGTGTTGCCGCAGGGATCGAAGCCGCGCGAGGAGTTCGACCGCACCTGGCATGAGGCGCAGCACCATCTCGAGCTGGCCCGTCGCCGCGGCGAGGATGCCGCACCCCGCGACGAGCTCTTCCAGTCGCCGCCGACCGCCGAGGGCGTGCTGCGCGGCTTCCCGCGCCTCGAGATCATCGCCGCCAGCGAGGATGACCCGCGCGCCGTCGTCTTCCCGCTGCGTGCGCCCGAGCCCGTCGAGCGCGACATGGCCAAGCTCGGCGCCATGGTGCGCGATGGCACGCCGACGCTGATCCTCTGCGACAACAGCGGCCAGGCCGAGCGATTGGAAGAACTGCTCGAAGGCGCGCGCGGCGGCGGCGAGACGCGTGAGCGGCTGACGCTCGCCATCGGCGTCCTCGCCGGCGGCTTCATCCTGCCGCCGCGCGGCCCGGAAGGCCTGCGCGTCCTCACCGACCACGAGATCTTCCGGCGCGAACGCCGCATCCGACGCGCGCGGCGCTACGCCTCGGGCGCTGCCCTCGAGCACGTCACGGCGCTCAAGCCGGGCGATTTCGTCGTGCACCTGGAGCACGGCGTCGGCATCTACCGCGGCATGAACACGATCTTCCACGGCGAAGCCACGATGGAAGTCGCCGTGATCGAATACGAGGGCGGCGACCGCCTGAACGTGCCGCTCTATCGGCTCGACCAAGTCGAGAAGTACCGCGCCGCCGGCGACGTGGACGACGACGCGCCGCCGCCCAAGCTCCACAAGCTCGGCGGCAAGAAGTGGGCGGCCCAGCGCGACCGCACGCGCTCGGCCCTGCGCGAGATGACGGCCGAGCTGCTCGACCTCTACGCGCGGCGCCGCATCGCCGCGCGGCCGCCGCATCATCCCGACGGCGCATGGCAGAAACAGCTGGAGAGCTCGTTCCTCTTCGAGGACACGCCCGACCAGCGCACGGCCACCGATGCGGTGAAGCAGGACATGGAAGCGCCGCGCCCGATGGACCGCGTCTTGGTTGGCGACGTGGGCTACGGCAAGACGGAGATCGCCGTGCGGGCCGCCTTCAAGGCGGTGCAAAGCGGGCGGCAGGTGGCCGTGCTCGTGCCGACCACCGTGCTCGCCGAACAGCACGCCCGCACCTTCGGGGACCGCTTCGCGGATTTCCCCGTGCGCCTCGCCGTGATGAGCCGCTTCCAGACCGCCAAGCAACAGGCGGAGGCGCTCAAGGAGATCGCCGAGGGCAAGGTGGATGTGGTCATCGGCACGCATCGCCTGCTCAGCCCGGACGTCACGTTCCACGGGCTCGGGCTCATCATCGTCGACGAAGAACACCGCTTCGGCGTGAAGCACAAGGAGCGGCTCAAGCAGCTGCGCTTGGAGACCGACGTGCTCACGCTCACCGCCACGCCGATCCCGCGCACGCTGCACCAGTCGCTGGCCGGCCTGCGCGACCTCACACTCATGCAGACGCCGCCGCGCGACCGCTCGCCGGTGCTCACCTTCCTCGAACCTTGGGACGACGCGCTCATCGACGAGGGTATCAACCGCGAGCTCGACCGCGGCGGCCAGGTGTTTTTCGTGCACAACCGCATCGAGACGATCCTCGCCGTGGCGGACCACGTGCAGCGCATCGTACCGCGGGCCCGCGTGGCCGTCGGCCACGGCCAGATGAAGGAGCGCGAACTCGAGGACGTCATGCGCCGCTTCGTCGCCGGCGAGATCGACGTCCTCGTGTCCACGCTGATCGTCGAGAGCGGCATCGACGTGCCCAATGCGAACACGATGTTCGTGGATCGCGCCGACCGGCTCGGGCTCGCCCAGCTGTACCAGCTGCGCGGCCGCGTCGGCCGCTCGCACCGCCGCGCCTACTGCTACCTGATGGTGCCGGATCGCATTGACGAAGACGCCGAGCGCCGGCTGCGCGTGCTCGAGCACCACACGGAGCTCGGCGCCGGCTACCGCGTGGCCCTCAAGGACATGGAGCTGCGTGGGGCGGGGAATCTGCTCGGCCCTGAGCAGTCGGGCTTCGTGCAGGCTGTGGGCTTCGACCTGTATCTGCGCATGCTCGACGAAACGGTCGAACGCATGAAGCGCGGCGATTCGGCGCCCCCGCCGCCCCCCGCCGACGTCACGCTCGACCAACCGCACTACCTGCCGGACGACTACATCGAATCGGCGGCCGTGAAGCTCGACCTCTACCGCCGCATCGGCGCCGCCAAGGTGGCCGACGACATCGACGCCCTCCGGGCCGAGATCCGCGACCGCTTCGGCAAGCTGCCGCCCGAGGCCGAGGCGTACCTCATGGTCGCCAAGCTCCGCCTCGTCGGCGCGCCCCTCGGCGTCGAGGCGATGCTGGTGCGTGGGGACGAGGCCCGCATTAACTTCCGAGCCGACGCCGTCCCGCGTCTGAAGCCGCTCGCGGCCGCCTTCCGGGACGTGCAGTTCCAAGTGGACGTGCGCCGGGTCCAGCCGTTGTCGCTTGCCCTCAAGCGCCTCGGCGGGTCCGCCCTGCTGGACGGCATCGTCCGGGCGTTGCGGACCATCGAGCCCGATCCACGGTAGTACATCCTTATCCAATCCCCCTTCTCGGTCCCATGACCCGCCTTCGTCTTGCTCTCGTTGCCGTCATCCTGACCGCCGTCACGGCCTGCGGCGCCCTCAAGGACGCGATGACCGCCCACGTGGATGTCGTCGCCCGCGCCGGCAACCAGGAGCTCACGGTGTCGCAGCTCAGCGACATGCTCGCGAACTCGCAGGTGCCGCTCCGCCCCGACGTCGCGCGCAGCGTCGCGCAGCTCTGGGTGAACTACCAGCTGCTCGGCCAGGCTGCCGCCGCCAACGATACGCTCCACTCTGACGAGCTCGCCGATCAGGGCATGTGGTCGGCCATCGACCAGATGCGCCTCGCCGCGCTGTTCGAGCAGTACACGGCGACGGTGGGACGTCCGGACTCGACCAAGTTCCAGGCCGCGTATGAGGCGGGCGAACTGCTCGGCGCCGCGCACATCCTGCTCACCAAGCAGCCGGATGGGCTCGGCACGGCGGTGAACGACTCGATCAAGCGCGAAGCCGAGCGCATCGCGCGCACCGTGACCTCGGCGACCTTCGCCAGCGTCGCGCGTGCCCGCTCGCAGGATCCGGGCTCCAAGGATCGCGGCGGCGACTACGGCGTGTTCCCGCCGGGCACGATGGTCCCGGAGTTCGAAGCTGGCATCCGCAGCGTGCCGCCGGGTGGCATCACCGGCGTCGTGGAGACGCAGTTCGGCTACCACATCATCCGCCGCTCGACCTGGAACGAGATCAAGGACCAGTTCGCGCAGACCTACGGCCAGATCGTGCAGCAGCGCGCCGAGAGCACTTTCTTCGCGGAAGCGGAGAAGGACGCGAACATCCAGGTGAAGGGCAGCGCGGCGCGCATCGTGAAGGCCATCGCCGAGGATGTCGATTCCTACCGCACCGACCGCACCGTCATCGCGACGTCGCGCCGCGTGGACCTCACGGCCGGCCGCATGGCGATGTGGATCGCCGCGTTCCCGCCGCAGGCACAGATCCGTCCGCAGATCACCGAGGCGCCGGACTCCGTCATTCCGTCGTTCGTGACCAACATCATGCGGAACGAGCTCCTGCTCAAGCGGGCCGATGAACAGGGCATCAAGGCCGATACGGCCCGCGTGCGCGAGGCCCGTGAAGCGTTCTTCGGCGCCGTCACCGGCTCCATGACCGCCCTTGGCGTCGCGCCGGCGCAGCTCGCCGACACCACGGACGACCGCAAGGCGCGCGAGGCCTTCGCCGGCAATCGCGTGACGGCCTTCGTGCAGTCGCTGCTCCGCAGCCAGGTGGAGTACGTCGATGTCCCGGAGCAGGTGGTCTTGGTGCTGCGCGACCGCTACGAGGCCCGCGTGGTGCCGGCGGGGCTCGACCGTGCGCTGGCCGAGGCGACCAAGTTGCGGACGGCGGCCGACTCCGCGGCCGCGGCGAACCAGACGCCGAGCGCGGTGCCGATGCCGTCGCCGACGCCCAACCCGTAAGCGGCGGTGGTGATGCATCTGCGTCGTCTCCTCCTCGCGCTGGTCGCCGGCGCCGTCGCACCTGCGGCGGCGCTGCAGGCGCAGGACGGCGTGCGCCTCATTCCGGTCGATCGGGTCGTGGCGGTGGTCGCCACCAAGCCGATCCTCTGGAGCGAGGTGCTCGAACGGATCAGCCTGGCGCGCGCGCAGGGCCTGCAGGTGCCCAGCGACTCGGCGGCGCAGATGGCCATCGCCAAGGACATCCTCGAGCAGTTGGTGGACGAGGAGGTCCTGCTCGCCGTCGCCACGGACTTCAAGCTCGAGGTCCCGGAGACGGAAGTGTCGGCGAACGTCGACCGACAGTTTGACCAGATCCGCGGGCAGTTCGGGACGGAGGCGGAGTTCCGCGAGGCGTTGCGTCGCGAGGGCTTCGGCACGCCGGAGGAGTATCGCCGCAAGACGCTGGAGCAGGCGCAGCGTGACGAGCGCCAGCGGAAGGCGCTCGACACCCTGCGGGCACTCGGACGCTTGGCGCCGGTCAACGTGACCGAGCGCGAAGTGGCGGAGGCCTTCGAACGCTTGAAGGCTCGTCTCGGGCCGCGCCCAGCGCTCGTCGCGTTCCGGCAGGTGGTGGTGCCGCCGCGCCCGCGCCAGGCCGCGAAGGACCGTGCCCGCGCGCGCATCGATTCGCTGCGTGCCCGCCTCGAGGCTGGGGCGGACTTCGACTCGCTGGCGCGCGCCGTCTCGATGGACCAAGGCAGTGCGCAGCAGGGCGGCGATCTCGGCTGGAACCGCCGTGGCCGCATGGTGCAGGCCTTCGACAACATGATGTTCGCGCTCGCGCCCGGGCGCATCAGCCCCGTCGTCGAGACGGAGTTCGGGTTCCACGTCATGCGCGTCGATCGCGTGCGTGCCGGCGAGGTGCGGGCGCGGCACATCCTGATCCAGCCGGACGTGGACTCGACCGATGCCGCGGCGGCGCGGTTGCGTGCCGATTCCGTCCGCACGCTGTGGCAGGGCGGCATGCCCTTCGATACGCTGATCGCCCGCTATCACGATCCGGCCGAGGAGCGCTCGATTCCCGAGGGCTACCCGATCGACTCGCTGCCCCCCGAGTACCGCGTGGCCCTGCGCAGCGTGCCCGAGGGCGGCTTCTCGCAGGTGTTCGCGATGCCGATGCCCGGCACGCAGCTCAGCAAGTACATCGTCGCGTTCGTGACGCAGGCGAAGCCGGCCGGCGAGTGGTCGTTGGCCGACTACCAGGAGCGCATCCGGCGGCAGCTGCAGGAAGAGCGCTCGACGCGCCGCACCTTGGATAACCTGCGGCGCGAGTACTACGTCTCCGTCCGATTGTGACGCTGCCGACGCTCGCGGTCACGCTGGGCGACCCGCGGGGCATCGGGCCGGAGATCGTGCGCGCGGCGCTCGCGACCCCCGAGGTCATGGGCGCCGCGCGCTGCGTTGTGGTGGGGCCGAGCGGGGCGGGGATCGCGGTGGAGGAATCCATCGGCGAATGGCATGGCCGTCCCGGGCCGTCGACGCCGGAGCTCGCCGCCGCGGCCGGGTCGCTGGCCGGCAAGGCCATCGAGCGCGCGGTCGAGCTCGTGCGCAGCGGGGCGGTGCAGGGCATCGTCACGGCGCCGATCGACAAGGCGGCACTCGCGGCCGCCGGCTATGCGGACCCCGGGCACACGGAGATGCTCGAGCGGCTCACGGGGCATCCGACGGCGATGATGCTCGCGTCATCCATGCTGCGGGTGGTGCTCGCCACCACGCATCTCGCCCTGCGCGACGTGCCGCAGGCGGTCACGCAGGCGGCGCTCGTCCGTGCCGCCAAGCTCACGCGCGACGGGCTGCGCGACTGGTTCGGCATCGCCGAGCCGCGGCTCGCGCTCTGTGCGCTCAACCCGCACGGTGGAGACGGCGGCCGCTTCGGGGATGAGGACATGCGCGTGCTGGCGCCCGCCGCGCGCGAGGCGGAGATGGCGGGGCCGTTTCCGGCGGACACCGTCTTCGTACGGGCCATGCGCGGCGAGTTCGACGCCGTCATCGCGCCGTATCACGACGTGGGCATGACGGCCATCAAGGTCGCGAGCTTCGGCGAGGGCGTGAACGTCACCCTCGGGCTCCCATTCCCCCGCACGTCCCCCGACCACGGGACGGCGCTGGATATCGCGGGCAGCGGCCGTGCCGATGCCGGGGCGATGGCCCATGCCATCGTCGTCGCGGCCGAGATCGCCCAGCGTCTCGCTCGCTGACGCCTCGGCTGACTGGCCCCCCGGCCGTCGGGGGGAGAGATTATCGCAGAGCGATGTCTACGCCGCGCGATCCCTCCGTGCCCTCGTTCGAGGACTGCCAAGCGCACCGCCCCTCGGCGGCGCGCGAACATGCGCACGGGTATGCGCACGGGCATGCGCACGATCATGCCCACGAGCACGACGCGCACGCGACGGCGCATCGACACCACCATGACGACACCTCCACGCGCCGACTGGCCCTGGCCCTCGGCGTGACGGGACTGCTGCTCGTCGCCGAGGTGGTGGGCGGCATCCTCGCCAACTCCGTCGCGTTGCTCGCCGACGCCGGCCACATGCTGACCGACGCGGGAGCGCTCGCGCTGTCGCTGTTCGTCGCGTGGTTCGCGCGGCGGCCGGCCACGCCGCAGCGCACGTATGGCTACCTGCGCTGGGAGATCCTGGCGGCGTTCATCAATGGCGCCACGTTGCTGCTGCTCTCGGCGTGGATCCTCGTCGAGGCGGTGCAGCGCATCGGCGCTCCGGAGCCCGTCGGCGGCGCCCTCATGCTGGGCATCGCCGTCGCGGGCCTGCTGGCCAATGGCGTCAGCGCCTGGTTGCTGCACGGGCACCACGAAGGCAGCCTGAACATGCGCGGGGCCTACCTGCACGTCCTCTCCGACTTGCTGGGCAGCGTGGCCGTGATCCTCGCCGCGATCGCCGTGCACTGGTTCGGCTGGACGCTCGCCGACCCGCTGGCGTCGATCGCCGTCACGTTGCTCATCATCCGCGGCGCCTGGCGCCTCGTCCGCGAGGCGGTCGAGGTGCTCCTCGAGCACACGCCGGCGCATATCGACGCCGAGGCGCTGCGCGAGGCCATGCTTGCCGTGCGCGGCGTCGGGGCGGTGCATGACCTGCACGTGTGGACGCTCACCTCCGGCGTGGTCGCCATGAGCGCCCACGCCATTGCGCCCACGGTGCAGGAGCACCCGCGCGTGCTGGCGGACCTCCACGCCGCCGCAGCACGATTCGGCATCCTCCACACCACGATCCAGCTCGAGGGCGAACCCCTGGCCGCCTGCTGCGGTGAGTTCGCCGACTCCCCCCTCACGCCGGCGACCCGCTGATGGCCCAACTCGACAAGCTGCTCTCCGTGATGATTTCCAACCGTGCGGACGAACTGGTCCTCACGGAGGGCGCGGCCGCCGTGCTGCTCTCACAGGGCAACGAACGCCCGGTCACCAAGGCGCTCACCGCGCCGCAGATCGTCGCCCTGCTCAAGGAGATCGCGCCGGCGCCGGCGCACGCGGCCCTCGACGCCAAGCAGCCCACGAAGTTCCAGTACATGAGCGAGGACTCCGTCTTCGCCGCGCGGGCGATGGTGCTGGGCGACGGCAAGCTGTCCGTGCGCATCCAGGTGGACGCCGACGGGGAGTTCAAGCGCTCGACCGGCATGTTCACGCGCGTGGTGTTGCCGGAGGAACCGTCGGCGCCGTCGGCGGCGGCGATGCCGAACGTGAAGGAAGCGGCGGTCGATCCGGCCGGCGCCCGCGAGGCCATGGAGAAGCTGCTGCGCATGCTCGTCGAGCAGGGCGGCTCCGACCTGCACATGCGCGTCGGCGAGCCGCCCATCCTGCGCAAGAGCGGCGAGATGCACCGCGTGGAGGGCCAGCCCAAGCTCGATCCCGCGACGACGGAAGCGCTGCTCGCCTCCATCATGCCCGAGCGCAACCAGAAGGAGTTCCGCGAGAGCAACGACACGGACTTCGCGTACGAAATCGCCGGCGTGGCGCGCTTCCGCGCCAACGTGCTGCGCGACCGCAAGGGCTGGGCGGCGGTATTCCGCGTCATCCCCAACACGATCATCACGGCCGACCAGCTGGGCCTCTCCCAGGAAGTGCAGAACCTCTGCTACCTGACGAAGGGACTCGTCCTCGTGACGGGCCCGACCGGCTCGGGCAAGTCGACGACGCTCTCGGGCATGATCGACCTCGTGAACCGCTCGCGCAACGACCACGTGATCACGATCGAGGACCCGATCGAGTTCGTGCACGAGAACAAGAACTGCATCATGACGCAGCGGCAGGTGGGCGTGCACACGGGCTCGTTCAAGAGCGCCTTGCGCGCCGCGCTGCGTGAGGACCCGGACATCATCCTCGTCGGCGAGCTCCGCGACCTGGAGACGGTGAGCATCGCGATCGAGACGGCCGAGACGGGCCACTTGGTGTTCGGCACGCTGCATACGACCACGGCGGCCAGCACGATCGACCGCCTCATCGACCAGTTCCCGGCCGACCGCCAGGAGCAGGTCCGGACCATGCTGTCCGAGTCGCTCAAGGGCGTGATCTCGCAGGTGCTCTGCAAGAAGATCGGCGGGGGCCGCGTGGCCGCGCGCGAGATCCTGCTCGTCACCCCGGCGATCTCGAACCTCATCCGTGAGGGGAAGACGTTCCAGATTCCGTCCATCATGCAGACCAGCAAGCGCCTCGGCATGATCACGATGAACGACACGCTGCTGGAACTGGTCGAGAAGAAGCTGGTCGAACCGAAGGAGGCCTACATGAAGTCGGTGGACAAGGGCTCCTTCGTGAACTCGCTGAAGGCCAAGGGCTTCGACGTGAGCTTCGTGGAAGCGGACGAACCGGGCGGTGCCAAGCCGGCGATGGGCGGGCCGGCAGCCAAGCCGGGCGCGAAGAAGTAGCCGAAGGGAAGGAGCGAAGAGCGAGGGCGAAGACCTGAGGGGCGAGGGGAAGGGGTGAAGGGTCAGGGCGAAGGCGGCTCTCCCCCTCACCCTTCACCCCTTTCCCTCATCCTTCGCCCCTCCCCCTCGCTCTTCGCTCCTCTGTTATCTTTAAAGGCTATGGAAATCCGCAACATCGCCATCATCGCGCACGTGGACCACGGGAAGACGACCCTCGTGGACCAGATGCTCCGGCAAGCCGGGGCCTTCCGCGCCAATCAGGTCGTCGCCGAACGCGTGATGGACTCCAACCCGCTCGAGCGCGAGCGCGGCATCACGATCCTCGCCAAGAACACCTCGGTGCACTGGGGTGACGTCAAGCTCAACATCGTCGACACGCCCGGGCACGCCGACTTCGGCGGCGAGGTCGAGCGCATCCTCCGCATGGTCGACGGCGTGCTCCTGGTCGTCGACGCCTTCGACGGCCCGATGCCGCAGACGCGCTTCGTGCTGCGCAAGGCGCTGGCCCTCGGCCGCACGGTCATCATCTGCATCAACAAGATCGACCGCCCCGGCGCCGATCCGATGCGCGTGCACGAGGAAGTGCTCGACCTGCTGATCGAGCTCGAGGCCAACGAGGCGCAGCTCGATGCGCCGGTGGTCTACGCCTCCGGCCGCGACGGCGTCTCGACGATGTCGATGGACGTCCCGCCGACGGACCTCAAGCCGCTGTTCGATACCATCGTCCAGCACGTGCCGCCGCCGCCGAGCGATGCGGCTGCGCCGTTCCAGATGCTGGTGTCCACGATCGACCACTCGAACTACCTCGGACGCCTCGCGATCGGCCGCATCGACCGCGGCACCGTGAAGGTCGGTGACACCGTCGCGCTCTTGCCCGTCGACCACGCCGCCAAGGGCGCCCTCGGCCGTGTCACGAAGCTGTTCGGCTACGAAGGCCTCGAGCGCGTGGAAGTCGAGACGGCGACGGCGGGAGAGATCGTCGCGCTGGCCGGCTTCGAGCACGTGGAGATCGGCCTGACCCTCACGGATCCCGAGCATCAGGAGCGCCTCGAGGGCATCGCCGTCGAGGAGCCGACCATCTCGGTGGACTTCCTCGTGAACAACTCGCCGTTCGCCGGTCAGGACGGCAAGTTCGTGACCTCGCGCCAGATCAAGGAGCGTCTCGAGAAGGAACTCGAGCGCAATGTGGCGCTGCGCGTGGAAGAGACGGACTCGACGGATACGTGGACCGTGTCCGGCCGCGGCGAACTGCACCTCTCCATCCTCATGGAGACCATGCGTCGCGAGGGGTACGAGTTCCAGGTGTCGCGGCCGCGCGTCATCACGCACCTCGGCGAGAACGGGGAGCGGCTGGAACCGTACGAAGAGCTCGCCATCGACGTGCCCGAGGAGTTCATGGGCACCGTCATCGAGAAGCTCGGGCCCCGCAAGGCGCAGATGATCGAGATGAAGAATCCGGGGCAGGGCCTCGTGCGCCTCGTGTACAAGATCCCGGCGCGCGGCCTCTTCGGCTACCGCTCGGAGTTCCTCACCGACACGCGCGGCACGGGCATCATGCACCACCGCTTCCTCGAGTACGGGCCCTGGGCCGGCGGGCTGCAGGGCCGCCTGCGCGGCGTGCTGGTCTCGATGGAGCTGGGCACCATCATCGCCTTCGCCCTCGGGAACCTGCAGGAGCGGTCGACGCTATTTGTGAAGCCGGGCGACGAGGTGTATGAGGGAATGATCGTCGGCGAGAACTCGCGGCCGGGGGACATGGACGTCAACCCGACCAAGGAAAAGAAGCTGACGAACATGCGGTCGAAGGGCGCGGACGACGCGATCCAGCTCGAACCGCCGCGCCTGTTGACGTTGGAAGGTGCGCTGGAGTATATCGAAGACGACGAGCTGATCGAGGTCACCCCGCGAACATCCGGTTGCGCAAGCGCATGCTCAAGGCGAGCGATCGCAAGCGCATCAACCGCGATGCCAAGCGGGAGCGTGAGGCGAGCTGATGTCGTCGGACGTGACAACCAACTGGAGAATGCGGACGATGCGGGGCAGCGCAGTGGCGCCGTGGAAGTTGGCGGCGGAGGATGAAGAGGAATTCGACGGCTTCGATCCCGACCTCGACGAAGACGACGAATTCGATGACGAGGACGAGCTCGACGAGGACGAGGATGACCTCGATCTCGACGAGGACGACCTCGACGACGATGACGATGATCTCGACGACGACGATCTCGATGATGACCTCATCGACCTCGACGACGAGTACGACGACGCCGACGAGGACGACAAGCCCCACCCGGGGCGATTCGACGAGTGAGGGCAGCGGGGGGCGCCAGGCGGCGCCCCCCGCCGCGTATCAGGCCCCGGCCTCGAGCGCGCCCTCGAGCCGCTCGACGATCGTGCGCAGGATCTGCACCCGGGCGAAGCGCTTGTCGTCGCCCGCCACCACCGTGAACGGCGCCTCGCCGGGGCTGCAGCGCGCCAGCATCTCGTCCACCGCCGCCTTGTAGGCCGGCAGCTTCTTGCGGTTGCGCCAGTCCTCGTCGGTGATCTTGTGGCGCTTCCACGCCACGCGCTGGCGCTCCTTGAAGCGCTTCAGCTGCTCCGCGGGGCTGATGTGGATCCAGAACTTGCCAAGCGCCGCGCCGTGGTCCACGAGCTGCCGCTCGAAGGCATCGATCTCGAAGTAGGCGCGGTCCCAGTCGGCGACCGGCGCGAATCCCTCCACGCGCTCCACGAGGACGCGGCCGTACCAGGTGCGGTCGAAGATCGTGATGCGCCCGTCGCGCGGGACGTGCCGCCAGAAGCGCCAGAGGTAGTGCTGGGCGCGCTCTTCGTCGGTGGGGGCGGCGATGCCCACCACCCGGTACAGGCGCGGGTCCAGCGCCTGGGTGACGCGCCGGATCGCGCTGCCCTTGCCGGCGGCGTCCCAGCCCTCGAAAGCCAGGATGGTCGGCACCTTCTCCTCGCGCGCGCGCCAGGCAAGGCGCGAGAGCCGCTCCTGCAGCTGCGGCAGCTCGCGTTCGTATTGGCTCACGGTCAGCCGCTGCGTGAGGTCCACTTGATCGAGTTGCGACGGTCCAGGGACCCAGGTGCGGGCCGCCGGTGCCGCGGCGCGAGCGCGGCGCTTGGGCGCCTCGAGCGTCGCGGCATGCTCGAGCGTCGCGAGGAGCAGCTTGGCCGCCGTGATCTCGCGGTGCCGGCGGTCGGTCGCATCCACGGGATGCCACGGCGCGTGCGGCTGGTGCGTATGCTCCAAGGCGAGCTCCGAGACCGTGCGGAAGCGGTCGTACTGTTTGAAGTGCTTCCAGTCGTCGGGGCCCAAGCGCCCGAGCCTTTCCAGTTCCTTGAGCCGCTGGCGCTGCGCGGGCTTCGAGAGGTGGAGCCACAGCTTGAGGACGTGGATGCCGCCATCGGCCAGCATCTTCTCGAAGGCCACGATGCGGTCCAGTTCGGGCACGAAGTCGCGCTTCCGCCGCGACTTGGTCACGCGGTCGATGATCGGCCGCGTATACCACGAGCCGAAGAAGATGCCGATCTTGCCCGCGCCCGGCATTGCGCGCCAGAAGCGGTAGAAGTGCGGACGCTCATCCTCCTCGTCGGAGTGGTCCCAGAACGCCGTCGTCGTGACGCCCCGCGGGTCCAGCCATTCGTTGAGGCGGTGCACCAGTTCGCCCTTGCCGGCCCCGTCGCTGCCGGACACGATCACGAGGACCTGTCGGCCAGACTGCTGAAGCGCGAAGTGCGCCTTGAGCAGGGCAGGGCGCAGGGTTCGGAGCTGGCGCTCGTAGGCGCGGTCCGTGAGGGTCAGGCCTTGTTCGGCGGCGTCGAGCATAGACGGGTGGGCTGGGAGTCCCGAGAGGGTCGCCCCGCGCCGCCACCGCCGCAAGTCGGGGGCCCGCCGATGCGCAAACGGTTGACCGACAGGGGCTTCCACGCTTTATTTCAAGGCTCGCCGGGCCTGTAGCTCAGGTGGTTAGAGCGCACGCCTGATAAGCGTGAGGTCGGAGGTTCAACTCCTCCCAGGCCCACTCCGGCAAACCGACGGCCCCGCAAGCGCTTCGCTTGCGGGGCCGTCGTGCGTTCCGTCGAGGTATCGCCGCGCGCCGCGCGGCGCTCCATCACGGCTGGTAGTACCGGGTGCGGTTGAACTCGTTGAAGCTCGTGACCTCGAGCAGCGACATCGGCTGCGGCTTCACCACGCGCATCATCGGCACCCGCTGCTTCTGCCGCATCATGGCTTCGGCGCGCGTACGGAGCTGTGCCTGCTGTTCCGGCGTCAGTGAGTTGAGGTCGGTGTCGCCGAGCAGGGCCTGCATGGCCTCCTCGACGTTGGTCGGCGTCACGCGCAGCACGTTGTCCGTGTAGTTCCACGTGATGAGGTTGTCGTCGGTCTCGGGTTCGAGCAGGTAGCTGATCAGGTTGCCCTTGGCCTGCGCGGTGCTGATGTAGTACCAGCCGGCGGGCACCGCGATGCTTTCGGTCTTCTTCTCGACGCCGGTGACGGCCTGCAGGTAATGGCCCTGGAAGTACTCGCGCCGTTCGACGCCGAGTGCATCGTAGACCTCGAGTTCGAGCGTGGTCGGCGCGGTGAACCGGTGCACTTGGATGCCGTGCTCCATGAGCAGCGGCACGACCTTGGCGATGGACGCAGGCAACACGTAGCCGCGCGCGCGGGGTACGGTGCGCACGACGTCATACTTGAGCCACACCGGCACGTTCTGCAGCGTGTAGGTCACGTCCTGTCCCGGTCCGCTCGGCATCCACACCGGTTCCGTGCCGCGCGAGACGAGTGTGTAGTCGACGACCACGCCGTCGTTCGCGGTCGGATTGGCGCCCGCACGAATGGCCCGCTGGCGCGACGCATTGGTGAGCGTCCGGATCTCGCCGCGCTTCGCGTGCGCGTGCTGCAGCACCGTCCGCAGGCCGATCACCTGGCCGCGCACCTGGTGGAAGTACCGCTCCGGCTGCGGGATCGCCTCGACACGCCCGTTGCGCACGCGGTGCGACGACGACGGCGTCTCGAAGAGCATGCCGATGGAGTTGATCAGGCCCGTGTACACGTGGTGCTTGCGCGCTTCCACCGACGTCGAGCCCCAGCCGCGCACGCCATCGCGCGTCTGCGCACCGGAATAGTCGAAGCCGTCGTAGCCCTCGGCCTGCAGCGCGCGGCGGATGGCGGGGAAGACCGTGCGGTACGGATACTCGCGCAGCTGGCGGTCGGCGGCGGGATTCAGCGTGCCCTGCCACGTGAGCGTGTAGGGGGCGGATCCGCCGTGGTGCGTGTCCACGTGGATGTCGGGTGTCCACTCGTTGAGGATCTGCGTGACGATGGCGTGGATCTCCTGCGACTCGAGCTTGAGCCAGTCACGGTTCATGTCGAAGCCTTCTTCGTTCGTGCGTCGCCGCACCTCGCCGCCGTCGGGGTTGATCAACGGGACGATGAGCACGATGGCGCTGTCGAGCACGTGCTTGAGGTCGCCGAACACGAGGTCGCGGGCGATGAGCTGGCTGGCTTCCTTGCCCGCGGGCTCATTGCCGTGCACGGCGTTCGCAATGAGCACGATCGTCTTGCCCGAGCGAATCGCGTCCTGCGGGTTGGCGATCGGCTCCCGGGCGATCGTGACCAGCGTGAACGGCCGGTCGAGCAGCGTGCGCGTGAGCGGGCGGATGCTGACTTCGTCGCTCAGGCGGTCGAGCTCATACCAGAACTTCATCAGCGGCTCGTACGGCGTGGGCCCGGCCTTGAAGTCGTTCTCTTCCTGGAAGGTGCGCGGCAGTGCCTGCTGCGCGTCGAGGGGACTGGCCGAGCCGCCGATCGCGGCAAGGACGAGCGCCGCAGAGGCGGCGCGCAGGAACGGGGAGGGCATCGTCGGTGGGGATTCGGGAAATGGCGCGATGGAGCCTGTTCGAGAACCTTACGCGCCGCAGGGCGGCACCGCTGCCAACTCCCCCGGCGCAGCCGTTGCCCGCAGCGCCCGGGCTGGGTACACTCCGCGCGGAGACTCCCATGGAAATCGCTCATCCATACCTTCTGTTCATCGGCGACGTGCCCGACGCGCTCGCCGCCAAGACCGCGCAAGGCATTGTCGACTGGCGCCCCGAGTGGTGCGTCGGCCAGCTGCGCTATCCCGGCTGCAAGGCCGACCTCGGCATCCCGGACCTGAGCGTGACGGCCGCGCGTGCGGCCGGTGTCCGTACGCTGATCGTCGGTGCCGCGAACGCCGGTGGCATCCTCCCGGACCACTGGGTCGCGACCATCGTCGAAGCGCTGGATGCGGGCATGGACGTGGCGAGCGGCTTGCACGTGCGCCTCGGGTCTGTGGCGGCGATCGCCGACGCGGCCCGGCGCAACGGGCGCTCTCTCTTCGATGTGCGCCACTCGTCGCAGCGGTTCGATACCGGCAAGGGCGACAAGCGCAGCGGCATGCGCCTGCTGACGGTCGGCACGGATTGCTCGGTGGGCAAGAAGTACACGGCGCTGGCGCTGGAGAAGGGCATGCGGGCCGCGGGCTTCGAGGCCGACTTCCGCGCCACCGGGCAGACCGGCGTGTTCATCTCCGGCCGCGGCGTCGCCATCGACGCCGTGGTCGCGGACTTCATCTCGGGCGCGGTCGAGTGGATCTCGCCGGCCGCGGCGCCCCACCACTGGGACCTGATCGAAGGACAGGGCTCCCTGTTCCATCCGTCGTTCGCCGGCGTGACGCTCGGGCTGCTGCACGGCGCGCAACCAGACGCCTTCGTGGTGTGCCACGAACCCACGCGCACGACCATGCGCGGCGTGAAGCATCCGTTGCCGAGCATCCAGGCGGTGATCGATCTCACGGTGCGCTGCGGGCAGCTCACCAATCCGCAGATCCGCTGCGTCGGCATCGCCGTCAACACCGAAGCGCTCGAGGAATCGGCGGCGCGGGCGTATCTCGCGCGCGTCGAGGCCGAGCATGGGCTGCCCGCGACGGACCCGGTGCGCTTCGGCGTGGAGCCGATCGTCGCGCGCCTCGCGCGCGAGTTCCCGCGCGCGGGCTGACCGTGCGCCTCGGCGTCGCCGTCGAACGCTGGCCGATCGCCGGCCGATTCACCATTTCGCGCGGCAGTCGCACCGAGGCGGTGGTGGTTGTCGCGACGATCCGAGCCGGCGACCATGTCGGCCGCGGCGAGTGCGTACCCTACACGCGCTACGGGGAGACCGTCGAGGGCGTGGCGGCGGCCATCGAGGCACAGTGGCAACTCGTGGAGCACGGGCTCGATCGCGCGGCCTTGCAGGACGCCCTGCCGGCGGGGGCGGCGCGCAATGCGCTGGACTGCGCACTCTGGGACCTCGACGCGAAACGCAGCGGCCGTCGCGCGTGGGAGCTCGCCGGTGCCCGTGCCCCGCAGGGCGTGACCACTGCGTACACGCTGAGCCTCGGCACGCCCGCGGAGATGCGCGTCGCGGCGCAGGCGGCGAGCGTCCGCCCGCTGCTCAAGGTCAAGCTCGGCGGCGCCGGCGACGCGGAGCGCATCCGCGCGGTGCGCGAGGGCGCACCAGGTGCCACGCTCATCGTGGATGCCAATGAAGCCTGGCGCGCCGAAACGCTCGGCGAGAACCTCGCGGCCTGTGCGGCCGCGGGCGTCGCCCTGATCGAACAGCCGTTGCCCGCCGGAGACGACGCCGCGTTGGATCAGGTGCGGACGACCATCCCGATCTGCGCCGACGAGAGTTTCCATGACCGCGGGAGCTTCGATGCCATCGCCGAGCGATATCAGGCCATCAACATCAAGCTCGACAAGACCGGCGGCCTGACGGAGGCCTTGCAGGTCGTGCGCATGGCGCGTGCGCGAGGGCTGCAGGTGATGGTGGGCTGCATGCTCGGCACCTCGCTCGCCATGGCGCCGGCGATGCTCCTGGCCGGCGAGGCGGAGTTCGTGGACCTGGACGGCCCGCTGCTCCTGGCCAAGGACCGCGAGCCGGGGCTGCGCTTCGACGGCAGTCGCGTGTCGCCGCCGGACGCGGCGCTTTGGGGCTGAGGCACCCCGTGAAATGCATCAAGGAAACTTGGTGGTTGACAGATCAAGAACTCTTGATACATTCAACGCCATGACGACCACCGCTGCCACCGCCATCGCCAACAGCCGGAGCGCCGAGCTCTTCCATGCGCTCTCGGACGAGGCGCGCCTGCAGATCATCCAGATCCTGCTCGACGGCGAGCACTGCGTCTGCGACCTCCAGGGCCATCTCGACGTGGCGCAGTCGCGCCTGTCGTACCACCTCAAGGTCCTGAAGGACGCGGGCGTCGTCACCGACCGCCGGGAAGGCCGCTGGGCGTACTACACGCTGAACCGCGACGCCATCGTCGAAGCCGAGCGCCTGCTGGCGGCACTGCGACCCGCGTCGAACCGACGCCTCGTCGCCCGCTGCTGCTGACCACGCCCCCTTTTTTCGCCAGATCCATCAAGATTTCTTGTTCAAGGAGCATCGTATGGAATCCCTCAAGCGCCGTGACCCCAATAGTGATCCAGTCTCCCCGCTCCGCGACGCGGTCCGCGAGCGCTATGGCGCCGCCGCGCGTCGCGTCGCCGAGGGCATCGCCGCATCAGAGACCGCCGCGACCGCTGCGGCCACGGCGACGGCCAGTTGCTGCGCGCCGGCGGATGGTACAAGTGGCTGCTGCGGCAGCTCGACGGCCTCCTGGGACCCGATCACGGCGGACCTCTACGATGAAGGCCAGGCCGCCGGCGTTCCCGCCGAGGCGCTGCTCGCCTCGCTGGGCTGCGGCAATCCGACCTTGCTCGCGAACCTCCACGAAGGGGAGACCGTCCTCGACCTCGGCTCCGGCGGCGGCATCGACGTGCTGCTCTCCGCCAAGCGCGTCGGCCCGACCGGGAAGGCCTACGGGCTCGACATGACCGACGAGATGCTCGCCCTCGCCAACGAGAACAAGGCGAAGGCCGGCGCGACGAACGTCGAGTTCCTCAAGGGGCACATCGAACAGATCCCGCTTCCCGACGCCTCGGTGGACGTCATCATCTCCAACTGCGTGATCAATCTCTCCGGCGACAAGCGCAAGACCTTGGCCGAGGCTTTCCGCGTGCTCAAGCCGGGTGGCCGCTTCGCCGTGAGCGACGTGATCGTGCGCGGCGAAGTGCCGGCGGACGTGCGGCGCAACATGGAACTCTGGATGGGCTGCGTCGCGGGCGCGCTGGAGGAGCGGGAGTTCCTGTCCCTCCTGCAGGAAGTGGGCTTCGAGCAGCCGAGCATCGAGCCGACGCGCGTGTACACGGCGGACGACGCGATGGCCTTGCTCGCCGGTACCGGCCTCGACGCCACCCGGTTCGCGCGGGAAATGGAAGGGAAGTTCCTCAGCGGCTTCGTTCGCGCCACGAAGCCAGCCGCCTAGTGCTCAGATGACTGCCGCCACGACATTGCCGAGACCGACCATGACGACGACCGCACCGATCCTCAGACCCGCTTCCCCAGATGACCTGCCGCGCGTGGAAGCCTTGCTGACCGCCAACAAGCTGCCGCTCGACGGCGTGCGCGAGGCCTTGCCGTGCTTCGTGGTCGCGGAGCATGACGGCGCGCTCGTCGGGGTCGCGGGCACGGAGCGCTGCGGCGTCGGGCAGTACGCGCTCCTGCGCTCCGTCGCGGTGTCGGACGCCTGGAAGGGGAAGGGTCTCGGGCGCGCGCTCGTGACGCGCGTGATCGCCGACGCCGAGTCGCGCGGCGCCCGCGCCCTCTACCTGCTCACGACGACCGCTGAGCAGTACTTCCCGTCGTTCGGCTTCCGGCAGACGACCCGCGCGACCGTGCCGGCGGAGGTGCAGTCCTCGGTGGAGTTCACGAGTGCCTGCCCGGCCAGCGCGGTGGTGATGGTGCGGGAGTGCTGAGCCGCCTCTCGACGCTGGATCGCCTCCTGCCCGCGTGGATCGTCGCGGCGATGCTGCTGGGCATTGGGCTCGGCCGCGCATTCCCGGGCCTCGGGGCGGCGCTTGACCGGGTGCAGGTCGCCGGTGTGTCCGTGCCCATCGCGATCGGCCTGTTGTGGATGATGTACCCCGTGCTCGCCAAGGTGCGCTATGAGAGCATCGGCGCGCACGCACGCGACACCAGGCTCCTCGGCACCTCGCTGGTGTTCAATTGGGTCCTCGGGCCGATTGTGATGTTCGCGTTGGCCTGGATCTTCCTGCCGGACCTGCCGGAGTACCGCAACGGCTTGATCCTCATCGGGCTGGCGCGATGCATCGCGATGGTGCTCATCTGGAATCAACTGGCCTGCGGCTCCGGTGAGCTCGCGGCGGTGCTCGTCGCGCTGAACTCCGTGTTCCAGATCGTCACGTACAGCGTGCTGGGCTGGTTCTTCCTCGGCGTCGCGCCGGAGTGGTTCGGCGGCGAGACGGCGGTGGTGGACATCTCCATGCTCGAGATCGCCAAGAGCGTGGGCATCTTCCTCGGGATTCCGCTGCTCGCCGGCTACCTCACGCGCCGCATCCTCGTGGCGCGCCGCGGCGGCCAATGGTACGACGAGCGCTTCATCCCGCGCATCGGGCCGACGGCGCTGATCGGCCTGCTGTACACGATCGTGCTGATGTTCGCGATGCAGGGCGACCGCATCCTCGAACTGCCGATGGACGTGCTGCGCATCGCGCTGCCCTTGCTCGTCTACTTCCTCGTGATGTTCGGCCTGGCCTTCACGATCTCCGCGAAGCTCGGGTTCGACTATCCGGCCACGGCGTCGCTGTCGTTCACGGCGGCCGGCAACAACTTCGAGCTGGCGATCGCCGTCGCCGTGGCGACCTTCGGCATCGGCTCCGGCGAGGCCCTGGCCGCCGTCGTCGGACCGCTCATCGAGGTGCCGGCGCTGGTCGCGCTCGTGTACGTCTCGCTGTGGGCGGGTCGCCGCTTCTTCAACTTCGCACCGCAGGGATGACGCCGTGCGCTACGCGCTGATCTCCGATATCCACGCGAATCTCCCGGCGCTCGACGCCGTGCTCGCCGCCATCGATGCCCGGGGCGACGTGGACGCGATCGTGCACGCCGGCGATCTCGTCGGCTACTCGACGTTTCCCAACGAGGTCATGCAGCGCTTGGCGGAGCGGAGAATCGCCGGGGTCGCCGGCAACTACGACTCCACCGTGGCGACGGGCTACAAGCATTGCGGCTGCCGCGCCGATACGCCGCGCCAGGAGGAGCTCGCGCACGTCTCCTACGAGTACACGCTGCGCACGACCCGCGAGGAGACCAAGCGCGCACTCGCGGCGCTGCCGTTCTCGCTCGATCTCCGGCCGCTCGGGGGGCACGGCGCCGGGCCGCGCCTCGTGCTCGTGCACGGCACGCCCACGCTGAATACCGTGTACTGGACCGCCGACCGCGACGACGACTTCTGCCGCAAGATGGCCGCGCTCGTCGGCTTGAAGGCGGGCGACGCCATCGCCTTCGGCCACACGCACAAGCCCTGGCACCGCATCGTGGACGGCATGCACTTCATCAATACGGGGAGCGTCGGCCGCCCCAAGGACGGCGACTGGCGCGCGGGATACGTCCTGCTCGAGCTCGGCGAGGGCGAGGCGCGCGTGACCTTCGAACGCGTGGCGTACGACATCGCGACGACCGTCGCCGGCATCCGTGCCGCCGGCCTGCCCGAGGACTTCGTGACGTTCCTCGAGAGCGGCGGGAAGGCTTAGCCCAGCGCCACGTCGAGCACCATCATCACGATGAAGCCGCCGATGAACCCCAGCGTCGCGATGTCGGTGTTCGCCGCCTGCTGCGTCTCGGGAATCACTTCCTCGACCACCACGTAGATCATCGCGCCGGCGGCGAAGGCGAGGGCGTACGGCAGGATGGGCTGCATGAACAGCACGGCGGCGGCGCCGATGACGCCGGCGACCGGCTCCACCATCGCGCTCGCCTGGCCGAGGCCGAAGCTCTTCCACTTCGAGAGGCCGGCGCGGCGGAGTGGCATCGACACGGCGATGCCCTCGGGGAAGTTCTGCAGGCCGATGCCGATCGCCAGCGCGACGGCGCCGCCGATCGTCGCTTCCGGGATGCCCGCGGCCACGCCGCCGAACAGCACGCCCACCGCGAGGCCTTCGGGGATGTTGTGCAGCGTGATCGCCAGCACGAGCAGCGTCGTGCGATGCCAGGGCGTCTTCACGCCCTCGGTCCTGGAGACATCGAAGTTGATGTGCAGGTGCGGCAGCACCTTGTCGAGCGCGAAGATGAACAGCGCGCCCATCGCGAAGCCCACGGCGGCGGGGAGCCATCCGGGGACGCCCATGCGCTCCGCCATCTCGATCGCCGGGTTGAGCAGCGACCAGAAGCTCGCCGCGACCATCACGCCACCCGTGAAGCCGAGCATGGCGTCGAGCCATTGGCGGCTCATGTTCGGCACGATGAGCACGAGGCCGGCGCCCGCGGCGGTGACGAGCCACGTGAACGTCGTCGCGATCAGCGCGCCGAAGACGGGGTCGGTACGTGCGAAGAAGTCGAGGACCGGAGTCATGGACGAGAAAGTTAGGACGCACTAACTCAATGTCAAGACGCAACTATTGTAGATTCTGCGCCTATGCAAGCGATCGCTGACTACTTCGCCTCCATTCCGTCGTCGCACCGGGCGATGATCCTGGCCGGTGGCATCGCCTTCTTCTGGATCTGGGAAAGCGCCGTGCCGCTGTTCAAGCACGAGTACCGCAAGTGGCCGCATGCGCTGGTGAACTTCTTCTTCACGTTCACCACCATCGTCGTCAACTTCGCGCTGGCCTTCCTGCTGCTGCGCGCCTCGGAGTGGGCGATCGCCCGCGAGTTCGGCCTGCTTTTCTGGCTGCCCGCGATGCCGTTGCTGCTGAGCACGCTTGTCGGATTGCTGATGCTCGACCTGATCTCCGCGTGGCTCGCGCACTTCGTCTCGCATCACGTGCCGCCGCTGTGGAAGCTGCACCTGATTCACCACAGCGACACCCACGTCGACACGACGACCGCGAATCGCCATCACCCGGGCGAGAGCGTGGTGCGCTTCGCGTTCACCGCGCTCGCCGTCGTCGTCACCGGCGCGCCGCTCTGGATGGTCTTCCTCTACCAAGCGATGAGCGTGGTGCTCAGCCAGTTCAACCACGCCAACATCTCGCTGCCCGCGTGGCTGGACCGCGCGATGGCCTGGGTGATCGTGTCGCCCGACATGCACAAGGTGCATCACCATTACGTGCTGCCGCACACGGACTCGAACTTCGGCAACATCTTCTCCGTGTGGGACCGGATGTTCGGCACCTTCCGCACGATCGATCGCGCGCGCTTGGTGTACGGCATCGACACGCACATGGACCCCAAGGAGCACACGGGCATCGGCGCGCTGCTGACGATGCCGTTCCGGCCGAAGCCGCAGCCGACGCGCCCGCCCGCCGAGTGACGGGCCGCCCGTGCTGACGCGCCGCGCACCGCACCCGTTGGTTCTCCTGTTGGGCGGGGTAGGCGCCGCCGCGGTGCTCACCTGGTTGCTGCCTGCCGGGGCTTACGAGCGCACGGTGGATGCCGCGACCGGTGCGGCCCGCGTGATGCCCGGCACCTTCGCGCCGGTCGAGCCCGCACCCGTCGGACTCATGGACGCGCTGCTCGCCGTGCCGCGCGGCTTCGTCTCTGGTGCCGACGTCATCATGACGATCCTCGTGACCGGCGGCGCATTCGGGCTGCTCGATGCCAGCGGCGCGCTCTCGCGGCTCCTCGGCGCCTTGGTCGGCCGCACGCGGCGTCCGGCGCTCGTCGTCATCGGGCTCAGCATCGTGTTCGCCGGATTCGGCGCCGCGGAGCAGATGCACGAGGAGTTCGTCGCGCTGATCCCGGTGCTCGTGATCCTCGCGCGCAACCTCGGCTACGGCTCGGTCACGGCGCTGGCGATGAGCATGGGGGCGGCGATGGTCGGCGCGGCGTTCGGTCCGACGAATCCCTTTGGCACCGGTGCCGCCTTGAAGGCGGCCGAGCTCGCGCCGATGAGCGCGGCGGGGACGCGCGTCGCCGTGCTGCTGGCGGCGCTTGCGGCGTGGATCGCCTACACGCTCTGGCGCGCGCCCGCGGACGACGTGCGCCCCGAGGTCACTGCCCCCTCGACGGAGCCGCCGACCTGGCGCGACGCCTGCTCGCTGCTCGCGCTCGTGCTGCCGATCCTGTTGTACGTCGTCGGCATCCTGCGCTGGGGCTGGGGCATCAACGAACTCTCCGCCCTCGTGCTCGTCGGGGGCTTCGTGGTCGGCGCCCTGCAGCGCTATGCGCTGCGCGAGACGGCCGCGAGGTTCCTCGTGGCGATGGAAGGCATGGTCGCGGCCGGCGTGCTCGTCGGCGTCGCGCGCGGCATTGGCTTGGTGCTCACCGACGGGCGCATCATCGACACGATCATCGCGGGCATCGTCGCGCCGTTGCAGCTGGTGCCCGCCGAGGTGGCGGCGGTCGCAATGATCCCGGCGCACGCCATCATCCACATCGGCGTTTCCTCCACGAGCGGCCAGGCGATGCTCACGATGCCGATCCTCGCGCCGCTGGGGGACCTGCTGGGCATCTCGCGCGATGCCGTCGTGCTCGCGTTCTCCGCCGGCGGCGTGTTCACCGATGCCGTGAACCCCACGAACGGCGCGCTCTTCGCGATGCTCCTGAATGCCAAGCTCACCTACGGACGCTGGCTCAAGTTCGCGATCCCCGGGATGCTGCTCGTCTGGACCGCGGCCGCGGTCGGCATCGTGCTCCTCGGCTAGCCGCCGAGCCGTGGCGATGCCGCGACGCCCCGTCTAGGTTTTCCTGTCTATGCCTCTTCCCGGCGCGACGCCTCCCGGCGACCTCTCCGGCAGCACTGCCGCCGGCAGCACTGCCGCCGGCACGCTGCCCGCGGAGCAGCTGGCGGCGTTCAGCGAGCCCGAAACGGACGTCGCGCTCTGGGCGGTGATCTTCGCCGGCGGCATCGGCTCGCGATTCTGGCCGCTCTCGACGCCGGCGCGCCCGAAGCCGCTGCTCGCGCTCGTGTCCGAGCAGACGCTCATCGAGGAGACGGTGGGACGGCTGCAGCCGACGATCCCGCCCGAGCGCGTGCTGATCCTCACCAGCCGCGACATCGCGCCGGCCATCCGCTCCGTGACGAAGGACGTACCGGACGAGAACGTGCTCGTCGAACCGCGTCCGTTGGGCACCGCGGCGGCGCTGGCGTGGGGGGCGCAGGAGCTCGTGCGTCGCGCGGGCCCGAGCGCGATGTGCGTCGCGATCCACGCGGATCTCGCGGTGGATTTCCCCGAGGAGTTCCGGCGCACGCTGCGCCGTGCCGCCTCCTACGCCGCCCGCGAGCGCGCGTTGGTCTCCGTCGGCATCCAGCCCTCGCGTCCGGAGACGGGCTTCGGATACATCGTGCCGGGGCCGGCGCTCGACGTGGACCACCCGCTCGGCAAGGGTGGAGCGGCCACGACGCTGCGCTACGTCGAGAAGCCGAGCGAACACGAAGCGGCACAGTTGATCCGCGAGGGGTGCCGCTGGCACTCCGGCATCGTCGTCGCCTCGGCGGAGACGATCCTCTCCGAGCTGGCGGCGCACACCCCGGAAGTGCGCGACGGCCTCGAGGCGCTGCGGCTCGGCAACCTGCCCACGTTCGTCGGCATGGTCCGCGCCACCTCGCTCGAGCGCGGATTGCTGGAACGCACGCAGCGTCTCCTCGTCATCCAGGGCGAGTTCGGCTGGGACGACGTCGGTACCTGGGCCTCGCTGCGCCGCGCCCGCGACCTCGATGACGACGGGAACGGCGCCGTCGGCCACGTCCATTTCGTCGAGGCCGACTGCAACGTCGTGCACGCTGAGCGCGGGACGGTCGTGGTGTACGGCGTCTCGCGTATGCTTGTCGTCACGCTCGATGGCCTGACGTTCGTCACCTCGCTCGACCGCGCCACCGATCTGCGTCCGCTGCTCGACGCCCTGCCGGGCTCGATGCGCATCCATCCCACGGGGTCCTGATGAAGAAGAGCACGCTGGTCACCATCCTCATCATTGCCGGCTTCACCGGCCTCCTGCTGTACTCCACGCTCTCGGCACAGCAGGTGGAGTGCTCGGCCTGCGTGACCTTCGAGGGCAAGACGAACTGCGCGACGGCCACCGGCAAGGACGAGGCCGAAGCGTTGAAGACCGTCGTGAACACGGCCTGCGGCACCATCTCGCAGGGCATGGACGGCAGCATCCGCTGCTCGGGGATGCCGCCGCAGCGCCCCGTCTGCCGCACGCGCTAGGCCTCGGGCGGCCGCTCCGTCGCCATCCAGCGGGCGAGCTGCAGCGTGAACAGCGTCGCGCCGATCACGAGCAGCCAGCCCACGCCGCGCAGCATGCGCGCCAACGCCAGGTCCTGCTTGAGCGCGCCGGCACTCGCGAGCAGGTAGTGCCAGTCGTGGCCGCCGCCGTCGGGCGAGAAACTCACGAGATCGAGGTCCTGCGCTCGCGCATCGGCCACGTACCACGAGAGATCGCCGAGCGCAGAGGCGAGGAACAGCGCGCAGACGGCGACGCCGAACCAGTCTTTGGATCGCAGCACCACGGCCGCCGCGCCGATCGGCACGAGCAGTTGCATGAGGCTGCCGCCGGCGATGGTCATCCATTCGCCGAAGAACGCGAAGAACAGGTGCCCGAACTCGTGGGCGCCGAAGTTGATGCCCGCGAAGAGGTGACCACCCATCGCCCGGAGCGGGCGCACGGCCTGCCAGGCGAGCACCGCGAAGAGCGGTACGCGCCAGTGCCATGAACGGCCGGCAGCCCAAGTCCGGGGCGGGGTCAGCACGCGTCGAATCTACCGCGGGCGGAACGGTGGCGTGGGGCGTGGGGTTGTCGTAGAGTACGAGCAGCGTCGTGCGCCTCTCCCCCGCCATCCGCTTGGGGCGCGTCCCCTTGGTCGGCAGCGCCATCGTGATGATTGCGCTGTCGCTGGGCTGCGCGCCCGATCGGCCGCTGCCGCCGTTCGGCGTGCGGCAGGTGGCGATTCTCCTCGATGCCGATACTATGCGCCCGGGGCAGCAGCGCCTCGCGCGCGCGGTCGCGACGGGATTCGGCGGTGAGATCGTCGATGCGCCCGTGGTCTGGCGCTCGCTCACGCCAACGACCCTCGCCGTCAGCGCCGCCGGCCAACTGCTCGCGCTCGCCCCCGGGGTGGGCGTCGTACGCGCCGCCGTGGGAAGCGTCGTGCGCGACCGCGAAATCCAGCTGGTGAACCCGCCGGCCGTCGCCTTCATCGTCGAGCCGGAGTCGCTGGCCCTGCGCCTGCCGGGACCGAGCGTCGTCCCAAGCGTGATCCCGCTCGACGTGTTTGGCGAACCGATCATCGGCGCGGCGCTGCGCTGGTCATCGGACGCCCCGCGTATCGCGACGGTGTCGCCGACGGGCAGTGTCACGCCCGTCGCGGTCGGTGCCTCCACGCTGCGCGTCGAACTCGACGCGGTCTCGCGCGACCTCATGGTGCGCGTCGACGCGGCGGGCGGCGCGTCGGCGCCGAGCATCGATTCCGTGGTGCCGTCTACGATCGTGACCGGCGCGCCATTCACGGTATACGGCACGCGGTTGACGGCGGGCGGCTTATCGAGCGGTCTCGCCGTGGATGGCTTCGCCGCACAGGTGCTCACCAGCGCGAGTACGCAGATCACCGCGCTGGTGCCGTCCACCGCCGCCGCCTGCGTGCCGAGCGGCGAGGCGGCGGTGCAAGTGAGCACGGCCGACGGCATCGGCGCCCATCCGGTGCGCATCGCTTTGGCGCCGCGCCGCACGCCGGCCCTCGGCAGCGCCGTGTTGCTACTCTCCGCCGCGGAGGCGGCCTGCGTCGAGTTGCCGGCGTCGGGTCGCTACCTCGTGAACGTCCTGCACGCGGCGCGCGCCGTCGGGGCCGGCAGCATCGCCCTCTCGGTCGATCACCGCAGCGGTCGCGAGGCGCCGTCGACGCTGCAGTTCGCGTCGGGCCCCGTCCCGTCCTCGGGACAGCACGCGCACCTGGCGCTGCTGGAGCGCAACCGAGCCTTTGCCGCGCACGATGGTGCGCCCGAAGCTCCACGCGTCGGTGTGCGCGCCTCGCTGCAACTCCCGCCACTCGGCGGCTTCGCCGCCGTCCGCGTACCGGATCTCGACGATCCGCGGCTCTGCGTCGGGTTCCGCGCCATCGGCGCGCGCACCGTGTATGACGGCACCCGCATCGCCATCCTCGAGGACACGACGTCGCTCATCGGTGACCGCCCGTCGCTGGCCGGGCAGATGGATGCGGCCATCGCCGCCCTCGGCAGCGAGATCGATCTCACCATCTGGCCGCTGATCGAACGCTTCGGCAATCCGCTCGTCATGGACGACCGCCTGGACGCCAATGGCAAGGTGGTGGTCGTGCTCACGCCGACGCTCAACGCGATGCGGGGCGGCGCCATCATGGGTGCGGTGGTGAGCTGCGACTTCTTCCCGCGCGCCGCGGCGCCGGCGAGCAATGTGGGCGAGATGCTCTACCTGCAGGTGCCCGATGTCCGCGCGCATCCGGATCCGGTCGAGGCGCTCCGCGTGTGGCGGGCGGCCGTGCGCGGCACCATCGCGCACGAACTCAAGCACGTCGTCGGTTTCGCCGAGCGCATCGCGCGCGGCCAGCTGCTCGAGGAATCCTGGCTCGAGGAAGCCACCGCGCGCCATGCGGAGGAGCTCTACACACGCGCGCTCACCGGGCTGACGTCCACCAGCGACGCCGCCTACGCCAGCATCCGCTGCGAGGCGCGCGCGGCGCTCGGCGACGGCAGTTGCCAGGACACACCGGTGCTCATGCGGCCGGCGCTCGCCGGACTGTATCGCTTTCTCGACGCGCGCGGCGCCCGGTCGCCGCTCGGGAGCGTCGCGTCCGGCGACGACAGCTACTACGGGAGCGGATGGTCATTGCTCCGCTTCGCGATGGATCACGCCGCCATCGATGAAGCGAGCTTCACGCGCGCGCTCAGCGTCAACGGACAGTCCGGGATCGCCAATCTCGAGGCGCGCAGCGGCCGCAGCTGGGACGAGCTGCTCGCGCGCTGGTCGCTCGCGGTGGTCACCGACGGTCGCGCCGCCGGCGCCGCGGTCGAGCCGACGCTGCGGCTCAAGGGCTGGGCGCTCGGCGATCTCTTCGAGGGCTTCTGCGGTGACCTCGGGGCCTGTGGCGGTAGCGGCGGCGTGAACGACGTGTTCGGTCGGGCGGATCCCGTGCGGCGCACGGCCTTAGCCGGCAACGTGACGGTCGATCTCGCCGAACTCGCGCCCGGTGGCTTCGCGACGTTCGAACTCGCGCCGTCCACCGCCGGCAGCACCAGGCTGCTGCGCTTGCGCGGACTCGGCGGCGCGCCGTTGCCGTCGACGGCGCGCGTCGCGTTGCTGCGCGTCGAGTAGCCTACGCCTCTCGCAGCACCGCCATCGGGGTCTCGCGGAACACGTCGCGACCGGTGAGCAGGCCGATCGAGACCGCGAGTGCCATCATCGCGCCGGCGATGCCGAGCGCCGGTAACGCCGCGAACGTGAACGTGCCTTCGAACACGAAGGTGATCAGTCCCCACGCGCCGCCGACCGCGAGCAGCATGCCCGAGAGGCTGCCGAGCAGCCCCAGCACCGCGTACTCGGCGAGCAGGATGCGGCCGATCTGCGCGCGCGTCGCGCCCAGCGTCTTGAGCAGCACGCCCTCGCGCAGGCGGTCGCGGCGCGTGGCGGCCACGGCGCTGAACAGCACCGGGATGCCCATCGCGAGCGAGAACAGCGCGAGGAAGCGCACGGTGAGCGTCACCTTGCTCACGATCTGGTTGATCGTGCCGCGTACCAGCGAGAGGTCGATGCTCGATACGTTCGGGTACCGCCGCACCGCGTCGCGCTGCAGGCGGGCGACCGCCGTGTCGCTCGACACGGCGGCGATGGTCACGAACTGGGCGGGCGCGCCTTGCAGCGCCGCCGTTTGGAACACCGCGAAGAAGTTCGGTTCGAAGCGGCCCCAGTCCACCTCGCGGGTGCTCGTCACCACCGCCCGGATCGTGACGCCCTGCACGTCCCACTGCAGCGTGTCGCCGAGCGCGGCGTGCAGCTCGTCGGTGATGTCGCGCTCGAGCGACACCTCGTAGACGCCGCTGGGCAGTGCCCGCGCGCCGAACCACTCGCCGGTCAGCAGCGTCTCCGTCGGGACGATCGAGTCCCGGTACGTCGAGCGATACTCGCGCCGCAGCGCCCAGTTGCGCGCGGGGATGCCGACGCGCTCCGCCCATTCCTCGCTCGTGAGCCCGTTGCCGCCGGCGAACCGCATGGTCACGATCGGCGTTTCGCTGACGATCTCATGGCCCGCCGTGCCGATCAGCTCGGCCAATCCGCTGCGCTGGTCTTCCTGGACGTCGAAGAACACCAGGTTGCCCCGCGACTGCGCGGCCGTGAACTCGAACTGCGCCAGCAAGTTCGTCTGCACGAGCACGATCGTCGTCACGAGGAACGAGCCGAATCCCAGCGCCAGGATCACCGACTGCGTCTGGGCGGCGGGGCGGTGCAGGTTCGCCACGCCTTGGCGCAGCACGTACGGCCAGCTCGGCGCGACGATGCGGCGCGTGAGGCGGGCCAAGCCCGCGGCGGCGAGCCACAGCGTGCCGATGCTCACGAACACGCCCACGGCAAACAGCAGGCCCTGCGGCACGGTCTCGGCGCGGTTGACCGCGAGCCCGATCACCGACGCCACCAGCGCGACGTTGGTGAGCTGCGTGGCGGTGTCCTTGCGGCGCGATTCCGCGAGCGCCGCGTCATCGCGGCGGATCGCCTGCAACGGCGAGACGCGACGGAGGACCAGCAGCGGACGCAGCGCGAAGACCACCGCCACCCAGACGCCGATCGCCAGGCCGAGCAGGATCGCACTCGGCACCAACGTCACCTGCACATCGACGGGCAGGAAGTCGCCGAGCACCTGCGGCAAGCCGAACTGGATGCCGATGCCGAGGACCACGCCCACCGCGGCACCCACGAAACCCATCGCCGCCGCCTGCACGAGATAGATCGTCAGCACCTGCGCGCTGGACGCCCCGAGGCAGCGCAGGACCGCGACGGTGTCGATCTTCCGCTGCACGAAGGCATTCACGCCGCTCGCGACGCCGATGCCGCCGAGCAGCAGCGCGATGAGGCCGACGACGGAGAGAAAGCGCGCGAGCTGCTGGATGGCATCGGTCAGGTCGATCTCCCGTTCCTCGACCGTGCGGATGCGGATGTTCTCCTTCTCGAGGCGCGGTCGCAGCGGCGCGACCCAGATCGGCGTCTTCGTGCCCTCGGGGAGCTTGAGCACGGCCTCGTACTCGGCGCGCGCGCCGGCCGTGATGAGGCCCGTCTCGGCGAGATGCCGCGCCGGGATGAACACCCGCGGCCCGATGGTCGCGGCGATGCCCGGATCGCCCGGGATGTTGGTGATCGACGCCAGGATCTCGAAGCGCGCGTAGCCGATCCGCAGCGAGTCGCCGACCTGGGCGTCGAGCCCGATCAGCACGGAGGGATCGACCATCACGTAGCGGCCGCGATGCAACTCGGCCCAGCGGCCGGCGGGTTCGGTCAGCACTTCGCCGTAGAACGGGAAGCCGGGCGTCACCGCGCGCACCTGCGTGAGCCGCGTGTTGCCACTCGGGTACGCCGATGCCATCGAGGCGAAGCTCGTGACCTTGGCCCAGGGGTAGCCGGCCGTCGCCAGCGAGTCGAGCACGGAATCGGCGGCGGCGGTGAAGCCTTGGCGCGCGCGCAGGTTGAGGTCGCCGCCCATGAGGGTGCGCGACTGGTCCTTGATCGAGCGCTGGACGTTGGCCGCAAAGGAGTCGATGGCCACCAGCGCCGCCACACCCAGCGAGATGCTGCTCATATAGAGCAGCAGGCGACGGCGAGCGGTGCGGCTCTCCCGCCACGCGAGGCGGAAGAGCGTCGAGAGCGGAGCCCTCACGCGCTGGCTCCGGCGGCTGCGGTCGGGTCGTCCGAAGCCGCGGCGTGCGTACCCGAACCGCCGCGCCCCGCGCGATCCTCGATGACGACGCCGTCGCGCAGGCGGATGACGCGCTGCGCGTGCTCGGCCAGCGAGAGGTCGTGCGTGACGATGACGACCGTCGCGCCGGACTCCTGGTTCAGTTGGTCGAGCAGCGCGACGATCTTCGCGCCGGTCGCCCCGTCGAGATTCCCCGTGGGTTCGTCGGCGAAGAGGATCTTCGGCTCGTTCGCGAAGGCGCGCGCGATGGCGACGCGCTGCTGCTCGCCGCCGGAGAGCTGCGAGGGAAAGTGGTCGAGACGGTCGCCCAGCCCGACGCGCGAGAGGAGGTCGCGGGCCTTCTCGCCCGCGTCGCTGCGGCCCTGCAGCTCGAGCGGCACTTGCACGTTCTCCTGCGCCGTCAGCGTCGGGATGAGTTGAAACGATTGGAAAATGAACCCAACTTTCTCGCCACGCAGGCGGGCCCGCGCGTCCTCATCGAGGCGCGTCAGGTCCACGCCATCCAGGAGGACGGCGCCGCGCGTGGGCTGATCGAGGCCCGCGAGCAGGCCGAGCAGCGTCGTCTTCCCGCTTCCCGAGGGCCCCACGATGGCAACGAACGCTCCTTCGGGAATGTCGAATGACACGTCACGCAGCACGGCCAACGGGGCCGTGCCGCTGCGGTATTCCTTCGTCAACGTGCGAGCGACGAGCATGGGCAGAGTGAGAGTTCGGGCGGGAATGGCGCTGGTGGCGCTCGGGGCCGCGGTCGCGGCCTGCGGGGGCTCCGAGACCAAGCCCGCCGCGACGGCGCAGGTTCCGGTGGAATCAACCACGGCGACACCGACTGTGGCAACGGATGGTCGTGTGCGCGTCCTGTTTGTCGGGACGTCGCTGACCGCCGGATTGGGGCTGGACCCCGAGCAGGCCTATCCGGCCGTCCTTCAAGCGATCGCCGATTCGGCCAACTATCGCATCCAGGTCGTCAACGCCGGCCTGTCCGGCGAGACCTCGGCCGGCGCGCTGCGGCGCGTGGATTGGCTCCTCCGCGACACGCCGCCGCAGGTCGTCGTTATCGAGACCGGGGCCAACGACGGGCTGCGCGGCCTCTTGCCGGATACCACGCAGGCCAATCTCACCGGCATCATCACGAAGGTGCGCGCCGTGAATCCCGAGGCGCGCATCCTGCTGGCGCAGATGGAGGCGCCGCCGAACCTCGGGCCGCAGTACACGCGGCGCTTCCGCGATGTCTTCCTCGCCGTCGCCGCCGACCAGGCGGTGACGCTCATCCCCTTCTTCCTCGACGGAGTCGCCGGCGTGCCGACCATGAACCAGGCGGATGGCATTCATCCCACGGCGGAGGGCGCGCAGCTCGCGGCGCGTAACATGTGGCGTACCCTCGCACCGGTGCTGCGCGAAGTGCCGGGAGTGTTGGCCCAATGAGCCGCGCGCGCATGCTGGGCCTCGTACTCGTCCCCACGCTTGGGGCGATCGCTGCTGCGGCGCCGCTCTCGGCACAGTCGCTGGGCACGCCGCGCCCTGCGCTCTTCGCCGAGCCCGACCCCTCGCCCGACGGCCGCGAGCTCGCGGTCGTCTCGGGTGGCGACATCTGGGTCGTGTCGGCCAGCGGTGGCGAGGCACGCCTGCTCGTCGCGCACGAGGCCAATGACTATCGCCCGCGCTGGTCGCCGGATGGCAAGCAGCTCGCGTTCGTCTCCACGCGCAGCGGCAACGGCGACATCTACGTGCTGGAGCTCGCGACCAACGCCGTGCGTCGCGTGACGTACGACGACGGTGCCGAACAGCTGGATGCGTGGTCTCCCGACGGGCAGTGGCTGTACTTCTCGAGTTCCTCGCAGGACATCGCCGGCATGCAGGATGTGTATCGCGTGCGGGCGAGCGGCGGCACGCCGGCGCGCGTCGCCGGGGATCGTTACGCGAGCGAGTACTGGGCGGCCCCGGCACCGGATGGCCGCCGGCTGGCGATCACCGCGCGCGGCACCACGGCGGGCCAATGGTGGCGGCGCGGGTCCTCGCACATCGACGAAGCCGAGATCTGGACCGTGTCGCTGGAGGAGACCCCCGTCTATGCGCGCGTGTCCTCGGGGGAGCGCCCGGGCAAGGGGCGCGACGTGTGGCCGATGTGGACGCCCGATGGCCAGGCGATCGTGTACATGAGCGACCGCGGCGGCGTCGAGAACCTGTATCGCCAGCGCGTCGGCGCGGCGGATCGCGAGGCGCTCACGCGCTTCACCGACGGGCGCGTCCTCTGGCCGCGCATGAGCCGCGACGGCAGCACGGTGTACTTCGAGCGGGATTTCCAGGTGTGGAAGCTCACGCTCGACGGCTCGGCACCCGCACCGCTGCCCATCACGCTGCGCGGCAGCGCCACGCGCCCGCAGGGCGAGCGCCTGTCGCTCACCACCGGCGTGCAGGAGTTCGCGCTCTCGCCAGATGCGAAGAAGCTCGCCGTCATCGTCCGTGGCGAGCTGTTCGCCGCCGACGCCAAGGAGGGCGGGGAGGCGACGCGCCTCACGACCAGCGTCGTCCCCGAGGGCATGCCCGCCTGGGCGCCGGACAGTCGGCGCCTGGCGTTCACGGCCTGGCGCGGTGCGAAGGCGGGTCTCTTCCTCTATGACGTGGCGGCGCGGAGCGAGCGCCCGCTCACGCCGGGCGGTGACGACGTGAACCCGACGTGGTCCCCGGACGGCAAGCTCGTCGCCTTCGTGCGCGATGGACGCGAGCTTCGCATCGTCGACGTGGCGAGCGGCGCCGAACGCCTGCTCGCGACCGGGCGTCAGCTCGGGCGCGTACCGTTTCTCCCCGAGCGGAACTTCGCATTCTCGCCGGACGGCTCACACCTCGCGTATCTCGACATCACCGACCGCGGTTTCCTGAATGCCTTCGTCGTGCCCGTGGCCGGAGGTGCGGCGCGGCAGGTCAGCTTCCTCTCCAGCGCCTTCGGCGGCACCGTCACCTGGGCTGCGGATGGCCGCGCACTCTACTTCACCAACTCGCAGCGCACCGAGCAGAGCCAAGTGATCCGCGTGGACCTCGTGTCGCGCGGACCCGCGTTCCGTGAGGCGCGCTTCGATGCGCTCTTCACGCGGGACTCGACGCCCGCCGGCAGCGTGCGCATCGACACCACGGGCCTGCGGCGTCGGGCCACGGCCATGCCGATCAATCTCTCCGTGGGGTCGGTCGCGGTGAGTCCCGATGGCAAGACGCTCGCCATGATCGGCACGGCGGCCGGCCAGACGCAGCTGTGGACCTGGCCGCTCGAGGAGGGTGGCAGCGAGGCGCCGCAGTTGCGGCAGGTCACGTCGAGCGCGGGCGGCAAGGGCAACCTGCGCTGGTCGCCGGACAGCAAGGAGCTCTGGTTCCTCAGCGGCGGCCGCGTGCAGGCGATCGGCGTCGAGAACCGGCAGCTCCGCAGCATCAGCCTGACGGCCACGCTGACCACGGACTTCGTGGCCGAGCGCGCCGAGGTTTTCCGCCAGGTCTGGGGCTGGACGGCTGAGAACTTCTATGATGCCGACATGCACGACGTCGACTGGCCGGCGATGCGCACGCGCTATGCGCCGATCGTCGCCGCTGCGCAGACGCCGGAGGAAATGCGCCGCGCGCTCGGCCTCATGATCGGCGAACTCAACGCGTCGCACACGGGCGTCGGCGGGCCGTCGGCGCAGCCGCCTTCCACGGGGCGCCTGGGCATCGACCTCGACCGCGCCGCACTCGAGCGCGATGGCTCGCTGCGGATCGCCGCCATCCTGCCGCGCGGCCCCGTGGCCTTGGCGGGCGGCGTCGCGGTGGGTGATATCATCGTCGCCGTGGACGAGTCGCCCGTGCGCGGCGCCAATCTCGACTCGCTGCTCACCTTCACCACGGGCCGCCGCGTCACACTGCGCGTGCGGAATGCGTCGGACGGCCGCACGTCGCGTCTGGTGACGGTGCAGCCGATCAGCACCGGTGCCGAGAAGGCGCTGCGCTACGAGGCGTGGGTGGAGGAGCGCCGGGCGTACGTCGCCAAGGCCAGCAACGGCCGCTTGGGCTACGTGCACATGCTGGACATGGGCGAGGGTTCGCTGCGCCAGCTCTACTTGGACCTCGACGCCGAGAACCTGGGCCGCGATGGCGTCGTGATCGACATCCGCAACAACAACGGCGGCTTCGTGAACGCGTATGCGCTCGACGTGTTCGCGCGCCGGCCGTACATCACGATGGAGCGGCGCGGCACGGGGGTCGAAGCGTCGGCGCGGTTGCAGCTGGGCCAGCGGGCCTACGAGAAGCCCACGGTGCTGGTCACGAACCAGCATTCGCTGAGCGACGCCGAGGACTTCACCGAGGGCTATCGCGCGCTGGGTCTGGGGCCGGTGATCGGCGAGCCGACGTCGGGCTGGATCATCTACACGAGCAACGTCACGCTGTTCGAGGGCACGACGCTGCGCATCCCGTTCATCCGGATCCGCGACGCCGAGGGCAAGGACATGGAGCTCTTCCCGCGGCCGGTGGACGTGCGGGTGGACCGGCCGGTGGGCGAGGAGTACCGGGGGGTCGACAGCCAGCTGGATGCGGCGGTGCGCGCGCTGCTGGCGCGGCTCCGGTAGGCAGGACGGGGCGAACGGGGTCCGTTGACCGAGGGGGAAAGCGCAGTTAAGCTTAAAGGCTGTCTAGGTTTACCTGCGCTTTTCACTCCGTTCTTTTCGGTCCGACTATGGCACTGCCGGCCACCCAGATCCGCCGCGGGATGGTGATCGTCTTCGAGGGCGATCCCTGCCGTATCATCGAGTTCCGCCACCACACGCCGGGCAACCTGCGTGCGATGGTGCAGGCGAAGCTCAAGAACCTGCGCTCGGGCAACAACTTCGAGCACCGCTTCCGCGCCGACGACCAGATCCACAAGGCGGACATGGAGACGCAGGAACTGCAGTTCCTGTACAAGGCGGGCGACACGTATCACTTCATGAACACGGACAACTACGAGCAGCTCGAGATGGACGACGAGACGCTCGGGGACAATGCCCAGTGGATGCAGGACAACATGATGGTGATGGTGGAGTTCTATAACGGCAAGCCGATGTCGGTGCAGCTCCCGCAGTTCCTGAACTTCACGATCGTCGACACCGCGCCGGTGATGAAGACGGCGACGAAGACGGCCAGCTCGAAGCCGGCCAAGCTCGAGAACGGCGTGACGATCAACGTGCCGGAGTTCATCGCCACGGGTGAGCGCGTGCGCGTGAATCCGAACACTGGCGAGTACATGGATCGCGCAAAGGACTAGTTGATAAGCCCGGACCGCTCCACTATTTTTCGGATTCTCCGGCCGATGCGGGCCGAGATATGGTGGCTGTAGCTCAGTCGGTTAGAGCATCGGATTGTGGTTCCGAGGGTCGCGGGTTCGAATCCCGTCAGCCACCCCTCGAGGTCTTAGGTCCGTAGCTCAATTGGTAGAGCACCGGTCTCCAAAACCGGCGGTTGGGGGTTCGATTCCCTCCGGGCCTGTTGGGACTGCAGATGTAAGCTGTAAGTCGGAAGATGTGAGAAGACGGGAGTGCGAGACGGCAGAGCGTGGAAGTGGTTGCAGTTCGGTTGCAGTCCGCTTTCATCTCACGTCTCTGATCTCAAGTCTGCCCTTTGGCGGTATCGTCTAGAGGCCTAGGACACAGCCCTCTCAAGGCTGGAACACGGGTTCGAATCCCGTTACCGCTACTGTTGGATGCAGCATCGCTGGTGTGGCACCGTGGGACATCGGCCCCATCGTCTATCGGCTAGGACGGCACCCTTTCAAGGTGCAGAGACGGGTTCGATTCCCGTTGGGGCTACTCCGCCCCCGCTTGGGGGAGGAAGTTGGAGCAGGAGGTGCGGGTGAAGGATCGGGTCACCGTTCCCAGCCAGTGCACGCGCAGGACGTAGTTGGGGGCGTAGCTCAGTTTGGTTAGAGCACTCGACTGTCACTCGAGAGGTCGCGGGTTCGAGCCCCGTCGCTCCCGTTCAGGAAGAATGGCAAAGGTGAAGGATGAAGGGGTTTCCGTTCAGCCTTCACCTTGTCCGTTCCTCCCCCGTAGGAAAGCCCTGGTGGTGAAATTGGTAGACACGCCATCTTGAGGGGGTGGTGCCGCAAGGCGTCGCGGTTCGAGTCCGCGCCAGGGCATGTCGGTGTGGTTCCTCAGTACCGAGTGGGATCCTCTCCCCGCCACAGTAGCTCAGGGGTAGAGCACTCGATTCGTAATCGAGCGGTCGTGGGTTCAATTCCCACCTGTGGCTCTCCAGCAGTATTCACGTCGCGGCCCCCGGCTTCCCGCCGGGGGCCGCATGTGCATGCGGACGGGGTGCGACCGCGCGCCGGCGTCCCGCGCCCGGTGGCACCACAGGGCGCTCGCGGGGTAACTTCTGCGCGGTGCGGACGTCCCATGGGATGTCCCCGTGCTCACCACCTCGAGAGGACCGTCATGCGTCACGCCCCGCTCGCGCTGCTGCTCGTCACTGCCGCCTGTGCTTCCGGTCCTGGCGGCTCCGATCCCGCGCCGGTTCCGTCCACGGCCCCGACCATCCAGACCGAGCGTGTCGTGACGTCGTCGGGCGGCGGCGGTCTCGCCATCACGTCGGCCAATCTCGACAACAACATCCGCCTCCTCTCGACCGGCACCGTTGCCCAGGTGTGGTCGGTGCTGCCCAGCGTGTACGAGGATCTCGGCATCCCGCTCACGGTCAACGACGCCAATCGCAAGGTGATTGGCAACGAGGGCTGGCGTACGCGTCGCCAGATCGGGCGCGTGCCGATGCAACGCTACCTCGAGTGCGGCCGCTCGGGTACGATCGAAAACGCCGAGACCTACCAGATGAACATCACCATCGTCACGACGGTGACGGCGAATCCCGGCGGCGGCTCCGTGGTCGGCACGATCATCTCGGCGGTCGGACGCAATCCCATCACGTCGAGCACGCAGGACGTTCGCTGCTCGTCGACCGGCGACCTCGAGATCCGCATCCGCGACATGGTGCAGCAGCGCGTCGCGGCGATGGTGCAGCAGCCCTAGTCGGCGCCGCGCGCTCGGCCCTAGCTGCGCGCGCGGGGCGCGCGCAGCACGGCCCAGCCGCTGAGTCCCGCCACCAACAGCAACCCGAGCGCCAGCGGGAGGCCCGCGCGCAGCGGCCCGCTGTTGCGCTCCCCGACGTAGCGGCGCATGTACGACATCGCCCAGGTCTCGAAGGCCTCCCCGGTCACGGCCTCGTACGCCTGCGCCGGCGGAAGGGCGCTCTGCCACCAGCGTGCGAAGCGCTCGGCGCCCATGGATGCCCGGAGGGTCGCCGTGACGTCGCCCGGGTAGTCACGCAGCTCGAACGGATACGCCGACGAGAGCCGCGGTTCTTGCGCGACCGGGAGGCTGACGCGGCGCCTGGTGTCGTTCACAGGATTCAGCAGCGCGATGTGGCAGGCGTCGCCGCGCCCCGCGGCGCAGGCCAGCGGCGCGGCAGCCTCGAGCATCATGCCGCCGCTGAGCCGGCTGACGCCGCCCCAGGCAACCTGCCGTTGGGTCGGGGCCTCGCGGTCCCAGGATGCGGAGCTGTCACCCGCCGCGCTGATGGCGCGCGTCTCGTCCAGCCACGCGGCGATGCCGGGCCCGGGCATCCCGTGGCGTGCATACAGGCCGCAGACGCCGAGGCGGCGGTCCCCCGTGCGCGGGGCGAAGGTCTGGCTGCGCGATTCGCGGATGCGGATCATGACGATGCAGGGCTCGCCTAGGCGCGCCGGTCGCAGGTACCAGCCCGAGTACGAGCTGAAGCTCGCGTTGCTGTCGGCGACGAGGAGCACGCGCAGCGGGACCTTCGGTGTGCCGATCGCCTGGAGTTCGCGCTCGATCAGCTGCAAGAAGGCCGCGCGCGTGCCCGCGCTGATGGCTCCTCGCGTCTCGAGCACGAATGGCTGCGGCCCGCGGGTGACGGACGCGGCGATCGCGAGCGTCTGCGCGCGCGCCAGCGCCGCAGACCAGGCGCGCATGGTGTCGCCGCGGGCGAGCACCTGCGCGCGCGCTTCCGCCACCTCCGGGTGCTGCTGGGCGAAGACGGCGTCCGGCGTGCGCTCGCGCATGCGGGCCACGAGCACGGTCGCGACGACGATGCCGGTGACGACGGTGGCAGTGATCCAGCGGCGCATCAGCGAGGCCTCCGGCGGGTCGCGACGAGTCCGAACACCAGGATCCACGCGAGGCTGGTCAGACCCATGGCGGGCGATACGCGCGCGCGCGCCTCGCCGCCACTGGAGATCGCCGCCTGCCATTGCGTGATGAGTTGGTCGGGATCCAGGGATGCGGCCGAGGCGAGCACGGCGATCGGACTCGCGTCGGCGGGCGCGGCGTCCATCGCGGTCACGAGCTGCGGCCCCGCGCGTTCCATCACGAACATGAACAGCGTCGCGCGCACGCCCGCCGAGGCGGGCGGGAAGTTGCGCCGCGTGTCTTCCTCCGTGTACCACTCGTCGCGGCGCGCGGGGTCGAGGATGATGGTGCACTCCCGCACGTCGCCGCGCGCGCAGCGGCGCGAGCGCGTCGTGCCACGCAGGACGAGATCGCGCGAGGCGCCGTAGTACATCTCCGCGCGATCGCGCAGGAACAGCGAGCCGCCGAGCCAGCTGCCGAAGGCCGCATGCCGCGCGACGATCCGGTCCCCGACGCCGTTCTTGATGATGCGGACCACGGTTTCGCTCGACAGCGGGAATCGCAGCAGGCTCGCGGCGGACTCGGAGCGACGCGTCGCCGGGAGGAGGCTGACAAAGGGACGGCCCAGCGCGCCGGGACGCTTGAGGACCGTCAGCTGCCACCGAGTCTCGGCCAGCAGCGTGCGCGCGACGTCGCCGAGCTCGGCCTGCAGCTCGCGATCCGCCGTCGCGAATGCGGCGGCCAAGCGGCGACGCTCGGCTGCCGGGACATCCGCCGACGTGAAGCGCACGACGGCGCCCGAGAACACGAGGGAATCGTCCGGCCGCGACCGCAGGCGCGCTTCGGCCTGTGCCAGCTGCGCCCGCGCTTCGCCCGAGCGCAGCCGCAGCGCCGCGACGGAGTCCTCGATGGCCGCGATATCCTGCGCGCGTGCGTCGGGGGCCAGCGCGGCACCGAGCATCACCGCGATCGCGGCGAGTCGGCGCACCGGGCGGCGAAACATCAGCGACTCACACATCGATCAGCGTCCACGGCGCGACGAACAGCGAGAGCGGGCCCGGCCAGAGGAAGAGCAGCTCGGCGCCGCGCTCCAGCAGATCCCCTTGGCCGAGGAGCGTGGCCCCCAAGACAATCACGAGCACGCCGACCAGGATGCCCGCCGCGACGTGCGTCGCACGGCGGCCTGCGAGATACTGCAACGCAAACGAGATGGCGTAGGCCAGCAGCGACGCGAGGAAGAACCGGAACGCGAGTGCGCCCGGATACGCGCGCAGCAGCGGCGGCAGGTCAATGGTCGAGACCGTGGCCCAGGCGCCGATGTACAGCGCAACCGCGGGGATCACCAGCGTGATCGCGCCGATGAGGAAGCGCGTCCGCACCCACCACGACCACTCGACCGGCAGCGAGAGCGGGTACACGTGCCGCGTCTCGTGGTCGATGGTCCAGGGCAGCGCGGCGAGCACGAACGGGCCGAGCAGGGCGAGGAAGCCGAGCATCGGTCCCAGCAAGGCGAATCCATCGAGGACCTGCGTGATGGCGCGATCGGCGCCCGCGCTGCGCGTCAGGTAGCGGACCAGCGTGGGGAACACCAACGCCAGCGCCGCGATTCCGAACACCGCCAGCCGCGTCCAGCGCCACTGCATGCGGAACATCATCGCGAACATCAGCGGGCCTCCATGGTCGCGGCGCGGGCGCCGCTCAGCAGTTCGACAAAGCTCTCTTCCAGGTCCAGATCCTCCACCTCGCGCAACTCGGCGCCGGCGCGCGCGAACCACTCCCGCATCTCGGGCTGCCAGCCGCGCACCACCCAGGTGTCGACATGCGGTCCGCTCGCGCCCTTGGAGAGCAGCGTGCAGGGGAACGGCGCCGTACTCACGGCGTCGCCCGACACGCGCAGGCGCTTGATGCCCGAGCGGAACTCCTGCATCGGCAGCTCGGCCACGAGCCGACCGCCATCCATGACGCCGACCCAGTCGCAGATGCGCTCCTGCTCATGGACCAGGTGCGACGAGATGAGCACGGTCGCCTGCTTGGCCTCGACGAACTCGACCAGCGCGGAGAGCACGTCGCGGCGGATGACGGGATCCAAGCCATCGGTTGGCTCGTCGAGCACCAACAGCTCGGGCCGCTGCGCGAGTGCGAGCAGCATCATCAGCTTGCCGGCTTCGCCCTTCGACAGCGCGGCGATCCGCTGCGTCTCGCGCAAGGTGAAGCGCTTGCGCAGGCGCTCCGCCTCGGCGTGGTCGAAGGTCGGGAAGAAGGTCGCGTGAAAGCGGATGCTCTCTTCGACCGTGAGCCGCCCGTACAGATGCAGGCGTTCCGGCACGTAGCCGATGCGCGCGAGGGCCGCCGGCGCCTTGGCGGGCATGGCGTGGCCGAGCACCTCGATGCTGCCGCCGTGCGGAGGCTGCATGCCCAGCAGGCAGCGGATGGTGCTCGTCTTGCCCGAACCATTGGGCCCAAGGAATCCATAGATGGCGCCGGTGGGCACGCGCATCGAGAGGTCGCGGATGGCGAACTCGCGGCCGGCCTTCCAGTGCAGGTCGCGAATGCGGATGGCGTCGGTCACGCGTCCTCCGGGAGTTCCTTGTCGAGCGCGACGCGGACGTCGCGCGGGGTCAGGCCGAGGCGCGTAGCCTCGGCGAGCATCTCACGCACGAGGCGGCGTGCGGCGGCACTGCGTTCGCGGGTCTTCGTCTCGGCGCCGATCGGCGCGATGAAGGTGCCGGCACCCTGCCGCAGCTCGACGATCGCTTCGCGTTCGAGGGCGCGGTACGCTTGGACGATGGTGGCCGGATTCACGCGCAGCTCGGCGGCCAGCGCGCGGACTGAGGGCAGGGCATCGCCCTCCTTCAGGTCCCCGGCGGCGATGGCCACGCGGACGCGATCGGCGATCTGCGCGTAGATCGGGACGGGGCTGCGGGGGTCGATGCGGGAGAACATGGTCTGGTGTATTGGTGTGCCAATACACTAGGCGTGCGGGCGGAGGCTGTCAAGACACGGCTGGGAGAGGGGAGACGGCGGTACGGGCGGGGGGTGGGATACGGGAATGGGGGAGATGGGGGGCAGACGTCTCACGTTCGTCTCACGTCGTCCCCCCATCTCCCCCATTGGCCTCTCTCCATCTCCGCCCCTACCGCCGTCTCACCTCTTCCACTTTCGGAGTTCCGCCCGAAAGTCCGGATGCGCAATCGAGATCAGCAAGTCCGCGCGCTCCCGCAGCGACCGCCCATGCAAGTTCACCGCGCCGAACTCCGTGACGACCCAGTGCACATGGCCTCGCGTGGTGACCACGCCCGCGCCCTCATCCAGCACGGGCGCGATGCGCGAGACAGTGCCTTTCGCCGCGGTGCTCGGCAGCGCGATGATCGGCTTGCCGCCCGCGGAGCGCGCGGCGCCGCGGATGAAGTCCATCTGGCCACCGATGCCGGAATAGATGCGCGTGCCGATGGAGTCGGCGCAGACCTGGCCCGTGAGGTCCACCTGCAACGCGGAGTTGATGGCCACGACCTTCGGGTTGCGCCCGATCCGGCCGGTGTCGTTGGTGTAGTCGCAGCCTTCGAACTGCACGGCCGAGTTGTCGTGGACGAAGTCGAAGACCTTCTGCGACCCGAGCACGAACGACGTCACGATGCGCCCGCGCGCGAAGGACTTCTGGTCGTTCGTGATCGCGCCGGTGTGGTAGAGGTCCACGAGACGGTCGGAGAACATCTCCGTGTGCACGCCGAGGTTGCGCCGGGTGCCGAGGCGCGCGAGCACGGCATCGGGAATCGCGCCGATGCCCATCTGCAGCGTGGAGCCGTCCTCGATGAGATCGGCCACCAACTCGCCGATGCGCGCGATCTCCGGCGTCTCGGCGGCAGGCGCGTGCTCGGGCAGCGGGCGATCCGTCGTGGTGAAGGCGGTGAGCCTGGTGAGCGCGACGGCCGTGTTGCCGTGCGTGCGCGGCATCTTGGCATTGATCTCGGCGAGCACCAGCGCGGCGCTGTCGACGGCGGCGCGCGCGGCGTCCACGGCGGTGCCCAGCGAACAGCGGCCGTGGCGATCCGGCGCGGAGAGCTGCACCAGCACGGCGTCGAGCTTCACGATGCCGCTGGTGAAGAGCCCCGGGACGTCCGAGAGGAAGATCGGGACATAGTCGGCGCGCCCCGCATTCACCGGCTCTCGCTGCGAGGGTCCGGTGAACAGCGAGACACCGCGGATGCGGCCGGCCATCTCGGGCGCCATCCACGGCGCGGGGCCGTCCGTGTGCAGGTGGTACAGCGTGACGTTCTCGAGGTCGCTGCGGCGGCAGAGCGCCTGCAGCAGCGGATGTGGCGTCGCGGCGGAGCCGTGGACGAACACGTGCATGCCCGAGCGGATGTGCTTGACGACTTCGTCGGGCGAGCCCGCCGCCTGGGCCCAAGTGGGGGGGAGCGTCATGCCGGGAAGTCTAACGTTTGCAAGCACTTGCGTCACGCGGCTTGATGGCGCCCCTGCCGCACGGTATGTTCCCTCTCATGCGGGCGTAGCTCAGTTGGTAGAGCGCCAGCTTCCCAAGCTGGATGTCGTGGGTTCGAACCCCATCGCCCGCTCTGGCAGGTCCTGATAGGGTCCCTCTGGCCGGTGGCCGCAGGGACCTTCTCATTTCCCACTTTATGAGTCTGGTCGTCGCGGCGGTCGTCGCTGCATTGATCCTGGTCAACGCCCTCTACGTGGCCGCCGAGTTCTCGGCGGTAAGCGTGCGGCGGAGCCGCTTGCAGCAGATGGCGGAGGAGGGCGATCGACTCGCCGCGCGCATGCTCGCCGTGCTCAACGACGGCGTCGCGCTTGACCGCTACATCGCCGCGTGCCAGGTCGGCATCACGATCTCGTCGCTGGTGCTCGGCGCCTACGCGCAGGCCACGCTCGCCGTGGATCTCGCGCCGATGTTCGCGCGCCTCGGAGACCTGCAGGAGGCCACGGCCGAGAGCGTCGCGGCGGCCGTTGTCCTCGTCTTGCTCACCGTCCTGCAGATGGTCATCGGCGAGCTCGTGCCGAAGTCGCTGGCGCTGCAGTTCCCGACAAAGGTCTCGCGCCTGACGGTGCTGCCGCTGCTGCTGTCGCTCAAGCTGATGCGCTGGCCCATCTCGCTGCTGAACGGCAGCGGTGCGGCGATCCTCCGTGCCTTGCGCATGCCGACGCACGGGCACGCGCACATCCACTCGCCGACGGAGATCGAGTACCTGATCGCCGAGAGCCGCGAGGGCGGGCAGTTGGATCCCCAGGAGTCGCAGCGCCTGCGCGAGGCCCTGCGCCTCGGCATGCGCACCGTGGGCGAGCTGATGGTGCCGCGGACGCGTGTCGTCGGCATCGCGGACGACACGACCTGGCCCGAGGTGGTCGAGGTGCTGCGGCGCACGCCCTTCTCGCGCCTGCCGGTCTACGAAGAGACGCTGGATCATGTCGTCGGCGTCCTGCACGTGCGCGACGTGGTGCGGCGCTTGATCGACGGCGCCGAGCCGCCGGCCTCGCTGCGCGACGTGATCACGCCGGTGCTCGTGGTGCCGGAGACGATGGCCGTCGATCGCCTGCTCGAGCGCCTGCGCGCCGAGCGGAAGGCGCTGGCGATCGTCGCCGACGAGTTCGGCGGCACGGCGGGCCTCATCACCGTCGGCGACCTCCTCGACGAACTACTCGGCGAGACCGGCGACGAGTTCAAGCCGAAGGAGAACGCGCCGCAGCGCCTCGCCGACGGGCGTGTGCGTCTGCCAGGCGCGCTGCGGCTGGACGAAGCCACGCCGTGGGTCGGGGTGCATTGGGAAGCGGACGCGTACACGGTGGGTGGACTCGTGATGGAGCGTCTCGGACGCCTCCCGGTGGCCGGGGACGCGCTCGAGGTCGACGGCGTGCGCATCGAAGTCGAGGCGCTGCGCGGTCGCGCCGTGGAGTGGCTGGTCGTCACGCCGAAGCGCGCGGAGGCCCGCGATGCTTGAGGCACTCGCCGCTGCCATCGCCCCGACGCTGATCGTCACGGCGCTGGTGCTGGCCAACGGTCTCTTCGTTGCGGCCGAGTTCGCGATCGTCGGCGCGCCGCGCGCGACCATCGACCGGCTCGCCAATGGCGGCAACCGCGCCGCGCGCCTCGTCCGGCGCATCGTCGAGGATGCGCGCGAGGTGGACCGGTTCATCGCCACGGCCCAGCTCGGCATCACACTGGCCTCGCTGGGGCTCGGCATGTACGGCGAGCACCTGCTGGCCGAGTGGCTCTCGGTGAAGTTCGAGGCGCTGGGGGCGAGCCGCTGGATCGCCGCGCATACGCTGGGGAGCATCGGCGCCATCGCGGTGCTCACCTACATACACATCGTCGTCGGCGAGATGGTGCCGAAGAGCATCGCCTTGGCGAAGGCCGATCGCGCCGTGCTGTGGATCGCGCCGCTGATGCGGGGCTTCCAGCTGGTGCTGTTCCCCTTCGTGGTGGTGCTCAATGGCATCGGCAACGCGACGCTGGCGCTGTTCGGCGTCCGCCGGCAGGAGATGAGCGCCGAGTCGGTGCGGACGCCGGACGAGCTGGCGTACATCGTGCGCGAGAGCTCGGCGGGCGGCCTGCTCAAGAAACAGAGCGCCACCGTCGTGCAGGAGCTGCTGGAGTTCGGCGACCTCACGGCGGGGCAGGTCATGGTGCCGCGTGTGCGCGTGGTCGGGGTCGACGTGGCCGATCAGGCGCCGGAGGTCGCAAAGCTGCTGCGCGATGCGCCGCACTCGCGGTATCCGGTGATCGACGGCGATCTCGATCACATCATGGGGATGGTGCACGTGAAGGACCTGCTCGGCGGCCTCGCCCCGGGGCAAACCGTGCGCAGTCTCTCGGCGCGCCCCGTCCCCTTCGTGCCCGAGACGATGACCGCCGACCAAGTGCTCGCGACGATGCGCCAGCAGCGCTCGCAGCTGGTGGTCGTGATGGACGAGCACGGCGGCACCGCGGGCATCATCACGCTCGAGGACCTGATCGAGGAAGTCGTCGGTGAGCTCACCGAGGACGCCTCGGCGCCGGCGGAGATCCGGCCGCGCGAACAGGGACGCTTCGTGGTCGCGGGCACGGTGCGCGTGCTCGATGCCGGCGCGGCGATCGGCGCGGTGGTCGAGCATCCCGACGTGGAGTCGGTGAGCGGGCTCGTGCTGGCGCTGCTCGGCCGCCCCGCGAAGGTCGGCGACGTGGTGGAATACGAGGAGATGCGCATCGAGGTGCTGACGCTGCGCGGGCGCGGCGTGCGCGAGGCGTTGGTGGAGCGGCGCGCCGGGCGCTGACTCAGCAGCTGCGCAGCACTACCAGATGCGCGTGATGCCGTAGGCGTCGAAGAGCGATTCGGTTGAGACCAGCGCGAGGCGTTCGCCGCGGGCCTGTGCGATCAGCATGCGGTCGAAGGGATCCCGATGCTCGCCCGGAAGCTCACCCGCGACCTGTGCCTGCTCAACCGTGATGGGCAGCGCGGAGAATCCTTGCGCGCGAATCACGCGGGCGAAGTCCACGGCCAAGGGGCCCGCACCGGGCAACTTGCCGATGCGGTGCTTGGTCGCCACTTCCCAAGCGGACGCAGCGCTGACGAAGATCTCGTGGCGCTCGTCCGAGATGGTGCGCTTGGCGCGCGGCGAGAGCGCGGCATCGCCGGCCAGCCACCAGAGCAACGCGTGCGTGTCCAGCAAGACGCGCACGCGTCAGCTCTCCCACGCATCGAGTTCCGAGGCCGGCAGCGGGTCGAAGAACGCCGGCGTGACCTGGACCGAGCCCGCGAGGGCGCCGAAGCTGCGGGTAGGCGCTGTGCCGATGCCCACGAGCCGCGCCACGGGGGTGCGGCCCCGCAGGATCACGACTTCCTCTCCGGCCTCTGCGGCTGCGACGAGCTTGGAGAGGGTGGTCTTTGCGACGTGCATGGTGACGGTCTTCATGAGAGGGGCTCCAGTTAGCTAATAACATAGCTAAGTGAGAGGCCCGTGGCAAGTGCCACAGGATACCCGCCCGCACGGGCGCGCGGGTATCCGGCGATTTCCCATGGTATCGCATCGTGGCTAGGCCGCGCGTTGCCGCGCCGTCAGCGTCTCCACCGCCTCGAACAGTTGGTCGAAGTGCTCGACCACGAAGAGCACGTCCTGGAAGTGGTCGATCTCGAACGGCTGGTTGATGACGGCCTCCACCGAGAACGGCCGGCGGTCCACCTTCGGGCCAAGGGCGTTCGCGGCGTCACCATGGGAGGAGATGAGGCCGCTGCCGTAGATGCGCACGTCGCCGCGCTCGCGGATGAGCCCGAACTCCACGGTGAACCAGAAGAGCCGCGCCATCTGCGTGGTCTCCTCCGGCGTGCGCACGGCGGCCGCGAGGGCACCGAAGCGCTGCAGGAAGTCCGCAAAGACGGGATCCGCGTGCAGCGGTACGTGACCGAACACGTCGTGGAAGATGTCCGGCTCGGGGAGGTAGTCGAGCTGCGCGCGCGGGCGCACGATCAGCGTGGTCGGGAAGCGCCGGCGCGAGAGGCAGCGGAAGAACTGCGCGGCGGGGATGAAGCCATCGACACCGACGGCGTTCCAGCCGGTGCTCGCGTCGAGGCGGCGGTTGACGTCGTTCAGGTCGGGCACACGATCGGGCGCAAGGCCGATGCGCGCCATGCCGTCGAGGAACACGCGGCTCGCCGTGTCCTGCAGCGTGGCCATGCGGCGCTCGAAGAGTATCTGCCAGACGGCATGTGCCTCATCGTCGTAGCGCGCGTATTGCTGGGCGCGGAACTCCGGCAGCTCGGCTTCGGTGGGCGTGACGGCATCATGCTGACCGGCGTGGTGGTGCGCGTGCGTGTGTGACATGGCGGTGTGCGGGTGCGGGTGGAAAACGAAAAGCGCCCCGTGGAGAATCCACGGGGCGCTGGGGAACTCGAGCTTCGGTGAGGCGCTGCTCTGTCGCTAGGCGCGCACGGCTCGGACTCCGCGTCCCGGGATTCGGGGCGCGTAGTAATAGGAGCGGGTCACGGAGCGGCAGGCCATACAGGAATCGTAGTGGGCGACGCGGGACTGTTCCAGTCCCGTCGGCGGGCCGGCCACACGCTTGGTGGCCGGCCCCGCCTGAGGGCGTCAGAAGTTCGGGTTCGCCAAGCGCTCGACGTTCGGAAGCGGCCAGCAGCGCTGGTTGCCGTACTGGCTCCCCTTCGGATACGCCGTTCCGGCCGCCGGGACCTGCGCGAGGTTCAGCCGATTCATGTCCCACCAACGCGTGCCCTGCAGGAAGAGCTCGCGGCTCCGCTCGCTTGCCAGCGTGGCGGAGTAGTTCGCTTGCTCGGCGGCATCGAGCGGCGGCAGGGCGACGCCCGGTCGCGCCCGGAGGGTGTTGAGGATCCCGACGCCAGTGCCGGGGCCCGCGACTTCGGCACGGATGAGGGCCATCTCGATGCCGGTCGCGATCGGCGTCGGCGCGGTGAGCGACGTGTACTTGGCCTGGACGAAGAACGTGTTGACTTGATCGGGCATCAAGGTGGGCGTTCCCGCGCTCACGGCGACCCGAGGATCCGGCGCGCCTTGGACCTGGAGGCCGCGGTACGCCGGGGCAATCGTGACCGCCCGGCCTTGGTTGTTCTGCGCGAAGATGCGGTTGTTACGAACGGCCGCGTTGGCGTCGGCCGTGGCGTTGTAGACGAAACTCTGCGGGACGTTGGCCGCGTCGGCCGCGGCGCCGGGACCATCGCCCCCGTTGAGGCGGGCGCGCGCCCGTCCGGCGTACGCGAGGTTGATCAGGGCCGCGTTGTTGGCCGCCTGCGCTGCGGCGAGCGCCACGGTGAACCGGGCTTCCGCCGAGTCGAAGGCGGCCGCCTGCGTGAGTGCCGGCCCGACGTTGATCACGCACTCACAGAAGGACTCGCCGAGCAGGAGGATGGCGTAGCCCGCCATCGCCGCGTTGCGCGCAATCATCAGCTGGCGGTTCGGCACCTGCGCGTCCGTCCATTCGGACAAGAGGCGCACCGCTTGGTCGTTGGTGTGCCGGGCTACGTTGAGCGGCGTATACACGCCGATTCCCACGCAGCTGCCCGAGGAGTAGAGGTCCTGGTTGGCGTCGACGTCGCGGCGGTCGTAGCTCCAGCGCGCCGCCGTCTGGCTGCCGTCGGCCAACTCGCCCGCGGCGAGGCCGGCAGCGACGATGTACCCCCCCAAGGCGCACTCGAAGTCCGCGACGGCCGAGGCCGAGATCAGTGCCGCGTTGGAGGGTTGGAGGAAGTTGTTCTCGGAGAGCCGGCTCGGAGACTCGACGGAGAGCAGGCGGTCGAAGGCATCGCAGGCCGACGTGCCAAGCACGAGGACGGCGACGCAAAGGGTCGCGCGGAAGTCGGTGCGCATCGGTGTCAGAAGTTGAGGTTGATGGTCACGACATAGCTGCGCAGTTGCGGGAGCACGTTCTGCTCCCACTGGCCGTAGGCGCCGCCGCGGGTGCCGCTGTTGAACGAGGCCTCGGGTTCGATGCCCGGGAAGTCCGTCCAGAGCGCGAGGTTGCGGCCGGCCACGGTGATGCTGGCCCTGGTGCTGCCGAACCGGCTGGCCAGCGGCGTGGGGATCGTGTACGTGACGGACAGCTCGCGGAAGCGCGTGAAGCTGGCGTCGTGGATCAGTTGGTACGTGTACGCCGTGCCGCCGCGGTGCGCCGCGATGAGCTCGGGCGCATAGCCGTCCTGCGGGTAGTAGTTGATGCGGCAGAGATTGAAGAGGCTGCAGCGCACGCGGTCGTTGCCGTCGAGCTTGCTGTAGCCGCCCCGGTAATCGAAGAACGCATTCACGCGCCAGTCGCGGAAGAGCGTGCTGCCGATGCTGAACGAGCCCTCGCGGGTCGGGACGGAGTTGCCGAGGAACACCGCGGGCGCGCTCGCGCAGGCGACTGAGCCGCCGGCGCCGTCGTCGCAGAGGACGTTGGACACGACGTTGGTCGCGGGGTCGTAATCGGCGCTCACGATCCGCCGATCGAACCAGGCGCCCGGGGCGTAGCCGACGCGGTGCTGCACATTGCTCGTGACCGCGACGATCTGCGTGTTGGCGCCGAGGCTCTTGATGTCGTAGCCCACCGTCGAGCCGCTGAGAGCGAGATCGAGCGCCACCCGCGGCGTGTTGAGCGGCTGGTAGCGGATGAGCCACTCCATGCCGCTGCGGTCGACGCGCCCGGCGTTGAAGAGCTGGCTCCCGGGGAAGCCCGCGGACGGCGGTGCGAGGCGCGAGAGGATCGCGTCGCGGGTGGTGCCGTTGAAGTACGTGAACTCCACGCCGAGGCGGTCGTCCAGCAGCGAGGCATCGAGGCCGAGCTCCGTCTCGAGGCTGCGCTCGGGGCCGAGGTCGGGGTTGCCCGCGTTGGCCGGCGTGAGGAAGCCGCCGGCGGCCGCATAAGTGCGCACGGCGTCGAAGGCGCCCGGCTGCTGGCCGCTGCCGCCAAAGGCCGCGCGGAGCCGCAACTCGCCCACCGCGTCCGGCAGCGGGACCCGCGGGTCCTCGCTGATGACGTAGGACGCACTGAGCTTCGGGTAGGTGACGATGTCGAAGTTGGTGCCGAAGGCCGAGTTGTCGTCGGCGCGCATCGCGCCGGTCAGGTAGAGCCGGTCGCGCCAGATGACCTGCTGCTGCACATAGCCGCCGACGGTGTTGTTCTCGAACACCTCGTCGCCCGAGATGTCGCGGATGGCCGCTGCGGCCAGCGAGGTCAGGCCCGCGGCCGGGAAGCCGGTCGCCGAGGCGGCCCGGAACAACGACCGCCGTCCGAAGAACTGGCCGCCGGCCGAGGTCACGGTGCGCCAGCGGTCGTTCCAGGTGAAGTCCGCGTTGGCGGCATAGTCCCAGGTCGAGACGACGACGTCGCGGGTGGAGACGGCCATCGACCCGTTGGTGGGCGCCGTCAAGCCGCTGAACGCCGCGTAGCGCGCACCGATCACGTCGTCGCGTGGCGAGAGCGCCTGGTTGTCTTCCATCAACCGGTCGACGCCGACGATGATGCGGTGGTTCAGCCACGCCAGCGGGCGATGCGCCAGCGTGATGCTACCGGTGAAGCGGTCGGCGTCCTGGAAGTTGTTGTAGGCGTCGTAGTACACATCCGGCGGACCCGAGCGGAACCCCAGTTGCGGGTTGCCGGGATTCCCCGCGCTATACAGGAATGCGGGGGAGGAGAAGTACGTGCCCCACGTCGCACCGCCGCCACCGGCTTCGTAGGGTAGGTACGTGCGGCCCGACGTGTAGTTGATGGACGTCGTGACGCTCACCTTGTCGTTCGGCACGGCCGAGAGGTTCAGCCGGAGATTGGAGCGGTTGAGGCGGTTGACCGGCTCCGCACCCTGGTTCTCCTCGTAGCCCACGCCGAGGTAGTAGCGCAGGGCGTCCGTCCCGCCACCGACGGAGAGCTGGAGGTCCTGCAGGGCGCCGACCTCGAAGATGTCGCGGCCGAAGTTGCGCTGCAGCGAGTCGTTGAGCTGTCGCGTCGAGATGGAGACGGTGTCGAGGCCGCCGCCGGCACGCGGCACCGTGCCGTAGTTGTCCGCGAAGCGTGTGCGCCAGTCCGGCACCCAGTTGCCGCCGCTACGCAGCGTGAGGTTCCACGTCGGGCGTCCGGCGCTGCCCTTCTTGGTGATGATCTGGATGACGCCGGCCGCCGCCTCGGTGCCGTAGAGCGTTGCCGCCGCGGGCCCCTTGATGACCTCGATGCTCTCGATGTCGTCGGGATTGAAGTCATTCCAGCGCGAGATCGATTGCGACCCGAACCCTTGCGTCGTGGGGCCGCTGGCCTGCGAGTTATCGACGCGCACCCCGTCCACGAAGATGAGCGGGTTGTTGGTGAGCGAGAGCGACGAGGCACCGCGGACGCGGATGCGCGAGCCCGTGCCGACTTGGCCCGAGCTCCCGACGACGCTGACCCCTGCGGCCCGCCCGTTGAGCAGCTCCTGGAACGAGCTGACCGGCTGCGTCGCGACGATCTCGGCGGCGTTCACCGTGGACACGGCGTTGCCGATGGCGCGGCGCTCGGCCACGCCTGCCGTGCCGGTGACGACCACGCCGCCCAACTCCACGGCGCGTTCCGTGAGGCCGATGCGAAGGTCCAGTTGGCCCACGTCGGCGCTCAGCGTGCGCGGCGCGAAACCAAGGCGTCGGACGGTGATTTCGACCGTTCCGCTCGTCGGGAGTCCAACGAGCCGGAACCGGCCGCTGGCGTCCGTGGCGACGGCAAGGTTGCGGGCCTGGACGAGCACCTGCGCTCCCGCGAGGGGACCACCGGTGCGTTCGCTGACTACGGTGCCGCTGATGACGCCACCCGTCTGCGCGCCGATCGGCACCGCGGCGGCGAGGGCGGACAAGAGCGCGAGCGTGGCAGGCCACCATGAACGAGGAATCGCTGCGACCATAGGATCTCTCCGTAAAGGTTGGGTCACATGAACGAGTCGCGGTCGCCATCGTATGACTTTGCGGGCAGCGCCGCAAGATGGGCCGGCTTGCGGGTGGATGGCGGGTGCCCGAGCTTGCGGCCATGCCGATCCCATGCCGGCCGCACCGACCCCTGAGGCCACGACGGACAGCCCCGTGGCTCATCCTGCTGGTTGCGTTGTCGGGCTGCCCGGGGCCTGCAGGGGCACCGGCTCCACGGCAGGACGCAGACCCCCTCGCCGCCTCCGTCGCGACCGCCGCAACCGTAGCGGGTGCACCTGAGATCTTTGCAGATCCCGCGCGCTACCGCGTGCAGGCGATCTGGACGCAGATCGATCGCGACGCGGCCGGTCGGCCGCGGTTCACCGAACACCGCTTCCGTGCCGGGGCCGAGTACCACTATCCGGCCTCCACGGTAAAGCTGCCCGTGGCGGTGCTTGCGCTGGAGAAGGTCAACGCGCTCGCCGCATCGGGCGTGCGGCGCGATTCCTGGATGGTCACGCATCCGCTGCTCGAGGGCGACACGCTCGTCGACCGCGACAGCACCGCCGCCAGCGGCCGGCCGAGCGTGGAGCACTATATCAAGCGGATCCTGTTGGTCAGCGACAACGCCTCGTTCAACCATCTCTTCGAATTCGTGGGGCGGGAGGCGATCAACGCCCGTCTGCACGCGCTCGGCTTCGCTGATGCCGAGATCATGCACCGGCTTGAACGGCCGCTGCCGCCGTCGGAGAACGCGCGCAGCAACGCGGTGGAGTTTCGCGATGCTACGGGCCGCGTGCTGCATCGGCAGCCCGCCGACACGGCGCCCGTGCACCATCCCACGCGTCGCGACCTGCTCGGCGTCGGCTTTCTCGCCGACGGTCGCCTCGTGAACGCGCCCTTCGACTTCAGCCTGCGCAACCGCTGGACGCTGGAGCACGCGCATCGCCTGACGCAGTGGCTGCTCTTCCCGGAGACGCAGCCCGCCGACCGTCGGTTGCGGCTCACGCGGGAGGACTATGCGTTCCTACGGCGATATATGGGCATGTGGCCCGCCGAGAGTGCGGATCCCGTGGTCGCACCGCCGGCCTGGCCCGCCTATGTGAAGTTCCTCGTGTACGGCAGCCGGCGCGACGCCGAGCCGGACGCGGGACTGCGCATCTATAACAAGGTTGGCAACGCGTACGGCTTTCTCACCGACGCGGCCTACGTCGTGGACTCGCTGTCCGGGGCGGAGTTCCTGCTGTCCGCGTCGATCTACGTGAACGCCGACGGCATCCTCAACGATGGGCGGTACGAATATGAGGAGGTGGGACTGCCGTTCCTTGCGGCGCTGGGGCGCGAGGTGCTGGCCGCCGAGCGTCGGCGACGCGCCCGGGTGGAATCCCAGCGCGGGACCGACTAGGTTTCCCGGTCTGTCCGCGCACGCGGCGGACGGGACGTAGCGCAGCCCGGTAGCGCACCTGAATGGGGTTCAGTACGACCGCGTGTTGGAAGCTGGGATGAGTGATTGGATAAGTGTTTGTGAGACAATGTGTTGTGCCAGCCGGAGCCCCTTGATTGGGGCTCTTTTCGTTTCTGGAGTTGTGCGAGTAGTGTGCGGGATGACCAGACCGCTACCCTGTCAGCCTCCCCCTCAGCTTCAGCCCTAGGCCATTTCGCTCCGTAAGCCGCTCGGTTGCGCTGTCGCGGACTCGTCCCGAGTCGTAGGTTGACCGAAGCGTCGAACTGCATCCAAACCCAGAGGCAATAGCCTCCGCCACGACACCAGAGCCCAGTAGTTGTCATGCGACTAGTTGCGAATGCCGGTAGCGATCGAGTCATCGACATCTTCAGCTCCGCATTGCAACCGGGACGGCGACTTGACCTGGTGACGTCGTCGCTCTCGCTCTTCGCCTTCGCGGAACTGAGAGCGCCGTTGTCCAGGCTCGGCCACAGCCGGCTCGTACTACCGAGGTCTGGCTCCGACCTGCTACTCCTGGGCTCAGAGCAGGATCGCGCAGCCCGGAATCGGCTTCAGCAGCGTTGGCTCGCCCGTTCTCTGGCCGAATGGCTAAGAACGACAGTTGAGGTGCGCCGAGCTAGGGGAGCCGTGCCTCAAGGCACCGCCGTGGTGCGTGATGCCTCCGGCGCGCCGCTCAACGTGGTGCTGGGCTCACTCTCCCTGAGCACGGATGGCCTCGGGCTCGCCCCTGGAAACTCGCTCAGCCTGATCCAAGCATCCGAGTCGGTCGGCGAAGCGGCAGCGTTGAGCGGCTGGTTTGACGTTCAGTGGAAAAGCTTGCTCGCTGACGAGAGCGCCAAGAGTGAGCTGCTGGCCGAGCTCGACGGTCTGGCTTCGCACAAGGATCCATCCCTCGTCTACAACCTGATTTTACATCACGTCTTCAAGGCGCGCGGAGACGACTTGGATGAGGAGCGGGTCGTCAAGTCGGCCACGGGGATCCGCGAGACGCAGGTGTGGAAGAAGCTCTACAAGTTCCAGCGAGACGGCGTGGTCGGTGCTATCGACAAGCTAGAGCGGTTCGGCGGCTGCATTATCGCAGACAGCGTGGGGCTCGGAAAGACTTTCGAAGCACTGGCCATCATCAAGTACCACGAGCTTCGGAATGATCGGGTGCTGGTGCTTTGCCCAAAGCGTCTGCGCGACAACTGGACGCTCTACAAGGCCAATGACCGTCGGAACGTGCTGGCGGGGGACCGGTTTAACTACGATGTCCTGAATCACACGGACTTGTCCCGTGACGGCGGGCTTTCCGGCGATATCGATCTCGCCCACGTGAACTGGGGCAATTACGATCTCGTTGTGATCGACGAGTCGCACAACTTCCGGAACAAGAAGACGCCTCAGGCCGGAGGCGAGACGCGCTATGACCGTCTCATGCGCAAGATCATCCGCGAAGGGGTGAAAACGCGGGTTCTGATGCTCTCGGCCACGCCAGTTAACAACCGCCTGGCTGACCTCAGGAATCAGATCGCATTCGCCACCGAGGGCGACGACACCGCACTGTTGGACCACGGCATCGGAAGCATTGATGCCACGACTCGCCTTGCGCAGCGGCAGTTCAACCGCTGGCTCGATCTGGACGAAGCCGAACGCACGCCCTCGCGTCTCATTGAGATGCTGGGATTCGACTACTTCACTTTGCTCGACCTCCTTACCATCGCTCGTTCTCGTCGCCACATCGAGAAGTACTACGGCACCAAGGAAACTGGCCGATTCCCAGAGCGCCTCAGGCCCATCAACATCAAGGCCGACGTGGATCGAGCAGGAGAATTCCCGGCAATCGCGGCCATCAATCTCGAGATTCGCCGGCTGAACCTCGCCTCATACGCCCCCCTACGTTACGTGCTGCCGCACAAGCAGGAGGCCTACGATCGCAAGTACAGCACTCAGGTGAAGGGGGGAACGGGCTTCTTCCGCCAGGTTGACCGCGAGGAAAGCCTCATACACTTGCTGCGGGTCAATGTCTTGAAACGGATGGAGAGCGCGGTGCCGTCATTCGCGCTCACCGTGGAGCGCCAGCTCCGCGACGTAGAGGCGACGATCGCGCGCATCGAGGCGCAGGCCGACGACTTGGAAGAGATAGAGATGTCCGCTGATGACCTCGACCTTGAGGATCCAGCGTTCGAGAGCCTGGTCGTTGGGCGCAAGGTCAAGGTGTTGCTCAGGGACGTGGACGTGGTGCGCTGGAGGCAGGACTTGATCGAGGACCGTAACCGGCTTGCGAGCTTAGTCTCCGCGGCGCGGGAGGTCGATGCCGGCCGAGACGCCAAGCTGGCGGCACTGCGCGAGGTGATCGAGCACAAGTGTCGCCAGCCAATCAATCCCGGCAACCGCAAGGTCATCGTCTTCACCGCGTTCGCCGACACTGCCCGCTACCTGTACGAACAGCTCGCTCCCTGGGCCAAGAAGTCCCTGGGAATACACGCCGCGCTGGTCACAGGCGCGGGCGGAAACCAGACCACGCTGCCCGGTCTGCGCAGGGATCTTGCGTCGATCTTGACTTCCTTTGCGCCGCGTTCGAAAGAGCGGCCAGAGGAACTGGCGGATGAGGGTGACGTCGACTTGCTCATCGCCACGGATTGCATTTCTGAAGGTCAGAACCTTCAGGACTGCGACTGGCTGATCAACTACGACATTCACTGGAACCCGGTCCGGATCATCCAGCGCTTTGGTCGGATTGACCGCCTGGGGTCACCCAATGCCAGCATCCAGCTCGTGAACTTCTGGCCCAACATGGAGCTCGAGGAGTATATCGGCCTCGAGCAGAAGGTGAGTGGCCGTATGGTGCTCCTCGACATTTCGGCCACGGGGGAGGAGAACCTGATCGAGCAGCAGTCAGGTAATCCGATGAACGACCTCGAGTATCGTCGCAAGCAGTTGCTGAAGCTGCAGGATGCGGTCATCGACCTCGAGGACCTGTCCACCGGTGTATCGATTGCGGATCTGACGCTGACCGACTTCCGCATTGACTTGGCGGAGTACCTGCGAGCCCGTCCTGGTGTGCTCGAAACTCTGCCGCTCGGGACGATGGCCGCTGTTGTCACCGCGGACGATGCTATCCCGCCGGGCGTTGTGTACTGCATACGAGCCGAGGGTGAGGCCGCCGCCCGGTCCTTCGAGCCGGGCTACCCGCTGGCACCGCACTACCTCGTGCACGTCGGCGACGACGGCACCGTGTTGCTGCCGTTTACGCAGGCAAAGCAGATTCTGGATCGGCTCAAGCGCATGTGTGTGGGCCGGGATCTGCCCGACGCCGCTGCCTGCGCCAGCTTCGACGTGGCCACCAAGCGCGGTGAGGATATGAATCGTGTCAGGCGGCTCCTTGGTGCGGCGGTAACCTCTGTCGTCGGAAAGACCGAGGAACGTGCTGTCGCCAGCCTCTTTACCCCGGGCGGTACCCACGCGCTCGAGGGCGAGTTTGCCGGGATTGACGACTTTGAGGTAGTGGCGTTCCTTGCGATCCTGTCAGATAACGCCTCGTGACGGTTGCCGATACGATTGCCGCGCTGGACCTGCCACCAAGCGCGCGGGTGGGCCGCCGTGTGCCCAAGACCCTTCTGGTGGAGCACGGTGCGCCGACGGCTGCTGACCGGCGTCGGATTATTGAAGGTGTTGAGGAGGTGCACTGGGTGGCCACCCTGAAGCCGGGTACGGTCGGCGTGCCAGCGTTCCGCGACGACGTGCGTGAGTACCTGGAGATCGCGGTGCTTATCGCTTCGCTTCGGGTTGGCGCCAGGGCCGGCCGTCTCGTCGAACTGCTTCATCGCGCGATACCATATCCGGTCTTGCTTCTTTCGGACGACGGCGGGAGTCGTGCGCTTTCACTGGCCCACAAGCGATGGTCGATGGGGCAGGAGCGATCAACGGTGCTCGATGGCGAGGTGGTGGCGGCGCACGTAGCGACGACGGAGCAGGCGGACGTGCTTTCAGAGTTTCGGAATGCGCTGTCTCTGGCACGGCAGCCGCGCTCCGACCTGTATGAACTGTATCAGGGCTGGATGGACACCCTGATTGCACTGCTTGCCGCTCAGGTGTCAGGGCGGTTTGCTATCTTGTCCGAGGCTGGAGAACGCTGCGCAAGGCGAGAGGCGCTTCGGGCGCACGAGCGGTATAGTGCCGAAGTCGCTCGGCTGCGCGCGGCTGCCGCGAAGGAACGGCAGGTGCCCCGGCAAGTGGAACTGAATCTCGAACTTAAGCGCGTCGAGGCCGAGCTGGCTGCGGCGCTGGCAAGGCTCTGAGGAATGAGGACTCGATGAAGAAGCTGTCTGCCGCAGATTCGGAGACCAAGAGCGCAGATCTCGTGTCTGAGAACGTCGAGCGCCTCAAGGCTTTGTTTCCCGAGCTTGTGACCGAGGGGCTGGATGGCGTCGCTATCAACGTGGACGTGCTTAAGTCGCTTGTTGGCGACAGGACGGTAACCGACGCCGAGGAGAAGTACGGCCTCACGTGGCACGGCAAGCGTCGCGCCCGGCAGCTTGCCCTCACACCCTCCACCGGCACGTTGCGCCCCTGCCCAGAGGACAGCGTTGACTGGGAGACGACCCAGAATGTGATGATCGAGGGCGACAACCTCGAGGTGCTCAAGCTCCTTCAGAAGAGCTACGCGGGGAAGGTGAAGCTCATTTACATCGACCCGCCCTATAACACGGGCAAAGACTTCGTATATCCCGACGACTTCAAGGACAACATCAAGAACTACCTTGAGCTCACGTCACAGACAGAGGGCGGGCGGAGGACTAGCAGCAATACTGAGGCCAGTGGAAGGTTCCATACGGATTGGCTCAACATGATGTATCCGCGGTTGAAGCTGGCGCGGGCCCTGCTTAAGCAGTCCGGTGCGATCTTTATTTCAATCGATGACAATGAGCTTTCCAACCTAAAGGCAGTCTGTGACGAAGTGTTTGGTCCCGAGTGCTACGCTGGATGTGTGGCACGAGTCACAGGAACACCGACTGGCGGTGGATTCCGAACGCTGGTCAACGAAACGGACAACGTCCTTCTCTACTTGCGGCAGCCGGATGTCGAGATTCAGGGCGTCGCCTTCAGTGAAGATGACGCCGCGATCTACGACCGCGAAGACGCGAACGGTAGGTACCTCATTCGGTCTCTGCGCAGGACCGGAGGTGAGGACAGACGAGAGGATCGGCCTAGTATGTACTTTGGACTAACCGCTCCGGACGGTAGCGAGATATTTCCGATTGGACCTACGGGCTATCAGAGCCGATGGATCTGTGGTCGGGATCGCTATGAGGAGATGGTTGCTGAAGGTCTCATCGAATGGCAGCAGGTCGAGAGTAGCGGCGCGCTCACGTGGCAAGTGTATCAGAAGTTCTACCTTGAAGGACGCCTTAAGCAGCCGTCGAACCTTTGGGACGAACTGGAGGGCAACAAGAAGGCAACGCGGGCTCTCAAGACTCTCTTCGACGGAGAGAAGGTTTTCAGCTATCCGAAGCCAGTTGGTCTGCTCCGGCACATTCTTCAAATGGCGGCTGCGGAGCAGGATGCAATCGTTGTGGACTTTTTCGCCGGCAGCGGCACCACTGCACACGCCGTGCTTGAGCACAATGCGAGCGACGGCGGTCAGAGGCGCTTTATCCTCGTCCAACTGCCCGAACCACTGGACCCAGAGACAAGAGAACAAAAGGTGCCGGCCGACTTCTGCGACAAACTCGGCAAGCCGCGCAATATCGCTGAGCTGACCAAGGAGCGTCTTCGTCGCGCCGCGGCGAAGGTCAGGGGTGACAATCCGCTCTTCGCTGGTGATCTTGGATTCCGCGTGTTCAAGCTCGACTCCAGCAACATCCGTGCGTGGGAGCCTGATCGCGACAATCTGGAAGAAACGCTCCTCGAGCACGCCGACCACCTTAAGGAAGGCCGCACCGAGCAGGACATCCTTTACGAGCTGCTGCTTAAGCTGGGCCTCGATCTGTGTGTGCCAATCCAGAAAGCGACTATCGCCGGCCGGGAGGTGCACAGCATCGGAGGCGGAGTGCTCCTAGCGTGTCTCACTACAGAGATTACTCGCGAAGAGGTGAATCTCCTCGCTGAAGGCATCGTGGACTGGCACAAGGCGCTCTCGCCGGCGGGCGACACCACCTGCGTGTTCCGCGACAGCGCCTTTGCCGACGACGTGGCCAAGACCAATATGGCGGCCATACTTAATCAGCACGGCATCACAAACGTGCGGAGCCTGTAGAAGTGTCGAAGCCAAACGAACCGACCGGCAGGCGCCCTGCGGCAGAGTACGGGGCGTCGGTTCCGATTCGCCTCGTGCTCTCGGAGGCTCCGAGGCAGTCGCGGCTCCCCGGTGCAGCTGCAAGCACACAAGGCAGGAAGGGCGGTCCCCGATGAGGCTCCACTTCGAGCCGAACCTTGACTACCAGCTTCAAGCGATCGAGGCCGTCTGCGACCTGTTCCGCGGGCAGGAGGTCTGTCGCACGGAGTTCACCGTTACACGGAATGCGGTGGGCGGACAGGAGGCATTGGCCTTTGCCGAAAGCGACCTGGGTGTTGGAAACCGGCTGACGCTGCTCGACGAGGAATTGTTGAAGAACCTCGAGGACATTCAGCTGCGCCACAGTCTCCTCCCGTCGGGCACGCTGGCTTCGGGCGACTTCACAGTCGAGATGGAGACCGGTACCGGCAAGACGTACGTCTATCTGCGAACGATCTTTGAGCTGAACAAGCGGTATGGATTCACCAAGTTCGTGATCGTTGTGCCGTCAGTGGCGATTAAAGAGGGGGTCTACAAGTCGCTACAGATTACCGAGGAGCACTTCCGAGGGCTCTATGCCGGCGTCCCCTTCGACTTCTTTCTGTACGACTCTGCCAAGCTTGGCCAGGTACGCAGTTTCGCCACCAGTGCCAGCATCCAGATCATGGTGGTTACTGTGGGAGCCATCAACAAGAAGGACGTCAACAACCTCTACAAGGACAGTGAGAAGACCGGCGGCGAGAAGCCGATCGACCTAATCAGGGCCACGCGTCCCGTCTTAATCGTGGACGAGCCGCAGAGCGTAGACGGCGGCCTCGAGGGACGCGGCAAAGAAGCACTCGATGCGATGAACCCGCTCTGCACCTTGCGCTACTCCGCCACCCATGTGGACAAGCACCATATGGTCTACCGGCTTGACGCGGTGGATGCGTATGAGAGGCGGCTGGTGAAGCAAATCGAGGTCGCATCGGCAACGATCGAAGACGCTCACAACAAGCCCTATGTGCGGCTTGTTTCCGCTAACAACAGGCGCGGTGCGGTCAGTGCACGGGTTGAGCTGGATATGCAGGTTGCAGGGGGCGGGGTGCGCCGGCAGGAGGTTACCGTCCAGGACGGCGACAGCTTGGAGCTGACTACCGGCCGAGCACTCTACACTGACTGCAGGATTGGCGAGATCCGTGTGGCTAAGGGCGACACGTACCTAGAGTTGCGAGTGCCTGGTGGTGAGCACTATCTGAAGCCCGGGCAGGCTTGGGGTGACGTAGATCCGATGGCGGTGCAACGCGAGATGATCCGCAGGACGATTCGAGAGCACCTGGACAAGGAGAAGCGTCTCAGGCCGCAAGGCATCAAGGTGCTATCGCTGTTCTTCATCGATGAGGTTGCCAAGTACCGGTCGTACGACGCAGACGGCAATCCGGTGAAGGGAGAGTACGCGCGTATCTTTGAAGAGGAGTACCGCCGCGCGGCGAATCTGCCCGACTATCGCACGCTGTTTCAGGAGGTGGACCTCACTCGTGCCGCTGAGGCGGTGCACAATGGTTACTTCTCCATCGACAAGAAGGGCGGATGGACGGACACCGCGGAGAACAACCAGACGAACCGCGACAACGCTGAGCGCGCCTACAACTTGATTATGAAGGAGAAAGAGAAGCTGCTCGGGTTCGAGACGCCGCTCAAGTTCATCTTCTCACACTCTGCGCTAAAAGAAGGTTGGGACAACCCGAACGTCTTCCAGATCTGTACCCTGCGTGACATCCAGACCGAACGCGAACGGCGCCAGACGATTGGGCGAGGGCTGCGACTCTGCGTCAACCAGAACGGCGAGCGTGTACGCGGCTTCGAGGTCAACACGCTTACTGTTGTCGCGATGGAGCGCTACGAACAGTTCGCCGAGAACCTTCAGAAGGAGATCGAGCAGGATACGGGAATACGATTCGGCGTCGTCGAGCCGCACCAGTTCGCTGGGCTCGCGGTCCCACAGCCTGACGGCAGCACCGCGCCGCTTGGCGTTAAGCAATCCAGGGCGCTGTGGGACCACCTCAAGGCCGTTGGGCTCATAGACGCGAGAGGGAAGGTGCAGGATGCGCTAAAGCAGGCGTTGAAGGACGGTACTCTAACTATGCCAGAACCGTTCGCTACGCAGCGCGATCAGATCGCCCAGGTCTTGAAGAAGCTGGCAGGGCGCCTCGAGATCAAGAACGCTGACGAGCGTCGGCAGGTTGGCACTCGTCAAGCCGTGTTGCACAGCCCTGAGTTCAAGGCTCTGTGGGATCGTATCAAGCACAAGACGACTTATCGCGTGCAGTTCGACAACGAGAAGCTTGTCGAGAACTGCATCCGCGCGGTGCGCGAGGCGCCTCCAATCCCGAAAACCCGCTTGCAGTGGCGTAAGGCTGACATTGCCATTGGCAAGGCCGGCGTCGAGGCCACAGAGCGGGCGGGGTCGGCTACGGTGGTGCTCGATGAGGCCGACATCGAGTTGCCCGATCTGCTCACCGACCTGCAGGACCGTACGCAACTGACCCGCCGAAGCATCCAGCGCATCCTAACCGGTAGCGGGAGGCTCGGTGACTTCAAGCGCAATCCGCAGGCCTTCATCGAGTTCACCGCTGAGGCGATCAATCGCTGCAAGCGCCTCGCTATCGTCGATGGCATCAAGTACGAGCGGATGGGCGACGAGCACTACTACGCGCAAGAGCTCTTCGCGGAGAAGGAGCTGACTGGCTACCTCAAGAATCTGTTGGAGGCGAAGAAGGCGGTCTATGAGGGTGTCGTATACGACTCGGACGTCGAGCGCGCCTTTGCTGACCAGTTAGAGAAGAACGACTCGATCAAGGTGTACGCCAAGCTGCCGGGGTGGTTCGTCGTGCCAACGCCGCTCGGTGGCTACAACCCGGACTGGGCGGTGCTGGTCGAGAAGGATGGTGCGGAGCGCCTCTACTTCGTGGTGGAGACGAAGGGGGATCTCTTCCTGGACAGTCTCCGTGACGTGGAGAAGGGAAAGATTGAGTGCGGCAAGGCGCATTTCCGTGCGCTTGCGGTCAGGGAGAGTCCAGCGGAGTACACCGTGGTTCGGACGCTCGATGACCTCCTTGCTACATCGTCGTGATGTGCGCTTGCCGCGACCCTCGGTTGTGGCGGACAGTAGGAACGGGCTCTCTGGCGCTCGTGCTGGACTTCCATTAGATTCCCGAACATAATCCGAAGCACTGCCTACGTCGGGAGCACGATGACTCACGCCAACGCCAAGCTGGAAGCTGAGATACAGAGCGCCTGGCAGCTTTGGATCGAGATCTCCGAGGGTAGGAACCACGGTGCCCTCGAGCAGGTCTATCGTCGCTATAGCGCCTACGTTCAAGAGTTTGAGGCGCCGTCCGCTGCCCTTCGCACTTGGCGCGACAGGCAACAGCAGTTCGGAGACCTTTTCGCTGCAGCCGTCGAGGTAGACGGAAGCTCAATCGCTGCATCGGCACCGAGCGCTTGGCAGGGCAAAGCTTTCAAGCCCATTCCGCTCGGAACCGAGTCGTATCCCAGCCAACTGGCCGAGATTGCTGACGCGCCGCCGATCCTCTTTGTCGAAGGCGCATCGGAGTCACTACTTCGACCTGGCGTAGCGGTGGTCGGCACCCGCAAGGCTTCGAAGGCCGGCATAGTGAGGGCTCGCAAGGCGGCCGAGGCCTTGGTGAAGTCAGGCTTTACGGTCGTCTCTGGGCTTGCCGCTGGAATCGACGCGGCGGCTCACTCAGCTGCCCTGGAGTCTGACGGGGTCACGGTAGCTGTGATGGGAACGTCGATTGATCGACGCTATCCTGCCGCAAACGCCACGCTTGCCGAAAGCATCGTTGGTCAAGGTGGAGCACTCGTGAGCGAGTTTCCGCCAGGGACCGTGACGCGGCCATGGCACTTTTTGCGTCGCAATCGAACCATGTCGGGGCTAACGCTGGCAACCGTGGTGATCGAGGCGTCAGAGACGTCAGGCGCCAAGTCGCAAGCATTCGCAGCCTTGGAGCACGGGCGACCGGTGTTTCTGCCGCAGTCATTGACGGAACAACACGCTTGGGCCAAGTCGCTTGTCGAAGAGGGCCGACGGGGCAGGAGGGCAATCTTGGTTCGGGAAGCCGACGAGATCGCCGAAGCGCTCGCTGGTGAGGCTTGGGATACCGTTGCCGACATCGCTTTCTGAGCGACGACGGTCGGTTCTTGCGCCACTCAGTGGGGCGCTTCACTCCGCTGACCACACCGGTCGCGCGGATCAGTGCCCGAGATGCAGCGGAACGAAGGATTCTCTGTTCAAGACGTGCGGTGGTTGCACTATCGTAGCGCGGTCTGTGAAGCTCGGAAGAGTTCACGTCGGGGTGTTGGTCCCAAACCCGTCCGACCTCTATCCGTCCTTCATCTCATATAAGCGAACGCCCGGGCGCCCGGACACAGCTAGTCTAGAACGCGTCACGGCGATTCTCTCTGGTGCCGTTGAGCAACATCTCGATGAGATTTCAAAGGAGCTTGGTGGCGCACCGACGGTTGTTGCCCCAGTTCCCTCTACAAAGGTAGCGGCGGATGTTCAGCCACTCCTGAGGGTCCTTCGCAGCGTGGGTGCTATCAAGAGCGTAGCCGAGCCCGCACTGAAGCACACTGGGCTCCCGCGTGTCACTCGCGAGGTTCAAGCTGGGCTGTTTGAGGCTCGATCCGGTCTACGAGGAGAACGGGTTCTTCTGATCGAAGACCTTTGGGTTCGGGGGACCACTGCGGCGTCGGCGGTGCTCGCCCTGCGAGACGCCGGCTGCGAAGCCTCAATCCTGGCGATTGGCCGCGAGGTTCGGCGAGACTATCTGAGCTGCAGCGAGTTGCTTGACGCGACTGGCCGTCCTGCCTGGTGGTAGCCGGCATTGCAGCGCCCGCGGCCGCGTTCGGAATGGGTCGAGAGTTGCGGCTCTGGTGCCGTGTACAGCCGTTGATTACTAGCATCAAGCGCTAGGATCCGCTCTCGTGCTGCGATGTTCCGAGCAGCGTGGCCAGCGCTGCCGTAGCTTCGTTCTGCTGGTTCGGCAGCACGTGGGCATACGTGTCGATCAGAAATGCCGCGTCCTTGTGGCCGAGCCTCTCCTTGAGAACCGTGAGCGGGACCTGGGCGGCCAGGAGGAGGGTGGTCCCCGTGTGCCGCAGGTCGTAGAGCCGAATCTGCGGAAGCCCATGACGCTGGAGCAGCGTCTTGAACTGCCGCCGTGCCAGAACCTTCTGGTTCATCGGGGTGACCCCGTCCTGGCTGAAGATGAGATCCTCCGGCTTCCGATGCTCTGACTGGTCCCACCGTGCCTTCAGGAGTGTGGTGGCCAGTGGGTCAAGAGGTATGTGGCGGTAGCCCTGCTTGGTCTTGGGAGACTGGATCACCAGCCCCTTGCTCGTCCAAGACACAGCGCGCCGCACGTTGATTGTCCCGCCCTCGATGTCGCACCACCGGAGCGCCAGCGATTCGGATGGACGGAGTGCGGCCGTCAGAAGTAGGGCCCAGAGCGCCCCCAGTGGCTCGCCAGGCAGCGCACGCAACAACGTCTGCGCCTGCTCGACTGTGAGGGAGGCTACCTTCGCCCGCTCGACCGTCGGCCGTTCGATATCCTTACAGGGATGCGTCCCCAGCTTGCCGGCCTTAACAAGCTGGGTGAACGCATTGTGGAGCACTGAGAACGCGTGCTTGATGCTTCGCGGGCTGAGCCCCTTGGCCTTCAGCGTATTGACCCAGGCGACTACGTGGTCGCGAGTCAGCTCGGATACACCGATCTCGCCGAGGTGGGGGACGATGTACCGACGGGCCATCTCCCGGTACCCGTCCGTTGTGCGCTGCTTCCTGTTGGGTTCAACCGTCTTCCTCAGCCACTCATCGAGCCACTCGGCTACCGACATCGTGACCGGACTAAGGAGCGTGCCAGCATCCCGCTGCACCAGCAACTCCCTGAGCCTCTTCTCGGCCGCCTCCTTTGTGGCGTGAATCGTTTCTGAGTACGTGCGACGCCTTCCGCCGATCGTGCCGACGACGATCCGAATGCGATACTTCCCTCTTGCGATGAGCTTACACTGGCCAGAACGACGTGACATTGTGAATCTCCGGAAAACACGACGGGCCCCCGAGCAAATGCTCGAGGGCCCGCGTCGTGTGTGGTTGTAGGTGTGTTACTTGCTACGGCGCTGCGCGAGAGGCGCTGCGTGCGCCAAGCTACTGTGTCGCAGCGGGTGGGCTGCTGGAATGCTTGGGCTCGCTTGCAGTGGTCGCGGTGCTGACACCGTCACCGACGCGAGGTACCGACGAACATCTCCCAGCTTCCAGCGAGTACGCCTCGGGGACAGCACGATCTTGTCGATGGGAAGGGCGTACACCTTCGAGACATCGAGCTTCAGAATGCTGGCGAGCTCCTCAGCGGTCAGGAGCCTGTCGTCGCCGAGATCCACGTCGGCCCCGCGTTGCCCGGCATTGCTGGTTGAGCAGAATACTTCCTGTACATCTGCAATCCTCAGTTGGTGGTTTTGCGCGCCAGGCCTTGACAAAAGCAGCCATTCTTGGCGTTACTACCTGTACTGATAAGCCGAGAGGGGATCAGCTCGCGCGCACCCAAGGGTGCGCGAGCTGATCCCCTCTCGGCGTGATAACAGGTAGTCAGTTGTCGTTACCACCTGGGTACAGCAGAACGTGATCAAGTGGGCGCCCGTCATCCGAGGCAAACCAGCTCGGTCCGCTTGGACGCCTCCTCGACTCCCAGTTCGGTGGCAGGCCTGACCTCCGGCTCCCACTCCCCGAGTACGAAGTCCGCAGCGAGCTGCGCCTCCTTCGCAGCCGTGAACACCGCCCGGCAGTCGCCATCCAACAGGCGAAGCCAGCTCTCGATGTAGCTGGCCGACTGGCTCACGGTCTCCAGCCCAGCGTCGGTGCAGAGGAACGCGGACGCCAGCTCCGCGATCAGCTCCTCAGCGGCGTACGCCGGGTCGCCAAACCGTCCCTCGAAGTTCCGGTGGAGCCGGGTGGGGTGGCCGGTCCAGTGCGCAGCTTCATGGAAGGCCGTCGCGTAGTAGCCCGGGGCGCTGACAAACTGGGCTCGCGGGGGAAGGTAGATGCAGTCCTCCTCAGGGGCGTAGGCCGCGCGGTCACCGGCGTGGATGATGGTCGCCCCGCACCGTTGGATGATCTGCTCAGCGCGCCCATCAGGATCAGCCACGAATGACATCCGGCCGAAGTGCTCCCTGAGGCCGTCCAAGCCTTCGACTTGGTGCAGGGAGAAGACCCAGTGGTGCCGGGCTAGGTACACAAACTCCTGATCAACTTCCTGGTCCCAGCTTGGCTCCTCGGAGGGCCGTTTTGGGCGACGCTCGTAGAAAATCACCATCGTTCCCGACTCGCCACGCCGAACGTGGCCGCCGAGGCGCTTGGCCGCACTGTAGGTCAGCCAGCCCGAGCACTCGTAGCCGCGCTCCAACGCGGTGAGCTCCAGCAGGAGCCGATTGATACCGCGGTAGCGTCTGCCGCTCTCGGCGTTTCGGGGTGCCGCCGACGCCCACGGGCGCTCCCACGGCACCACGCCGTTCTTGAGAGCCTCGACGATTCGGTCGGTCACCTCGAGATAGCGGGGTCCTTCCGTCTTCCTGGGCATTTGGGTGCCCTCCAGCAAAGGGTGGAAACAAGAGCGGCCCCCAGAGCGAAGGCTCTGGGGGCCGCGTGAACCCGCCTCAGGGGCGAGGCGGGGTAGGGGGGCTTCCGGGATAGATGCTGCCCACGGAGGCCGTCAGACTAGGTATGGGCTCAGAAAAACGCGTCGGACTGGGGATGAGATAGTGGGTACCGCTCCTGCGGCTGCCCATCGACGAAAAGAGCGCCTCCTGCACGTCGATATACCCAGTATCCGGAAACCCCAGACGGATACACGTTGAGGTGTATTTGGAGGGTCGTCGATACACGTTGACCGCGACCGCGATACACCTCTATCGACGAAGACGCTGAGGACGGCAGGCGCCGGGACGCAATAGGGGCTAGCTATGCCGCCGGCCATCCGAGCCGAGACGGCCAATGGACCTTGAGGGAACGAAAAAAAGGCCCCCACTCCCCGAACGGGGAGCAGGGGCCTCTGGTGACATCTAGCATCTCTTAGCTGCTGCTGACTGCTCCAAGCGCTGATCGCCGTGGATTCTTGCGATTTGTGCTCGGTGACAGCGACTAACTAGGTGAACGGGAGAACCAGGCAGGCGCAAATCGGCACCATCGACAATGACCCGTGATGCGAACTGCCCTCTTCCTCAACTCAACCTAGGAACTGGCCCCGGTCGGCCTTGTACCACGGGTGCACCCCAAGCCGACCAGGCTGGGTGTCTACGCGCCAGTTCCGCAGCGAAGGGAGCAATCGACATGGGCGCGGCACACACGAACACATACCCCCTGCTTGGGGAAGAGCGACTTACTGACGAGCTGGGGGCGTGGCTGGGCGGACACCGCTGGAACCACTTCGTCACGTTGACCTACCACTACTCGGCTCGCGGCGATCGTCAGTTCTATCGGTGGATTCGTCGCCTAGAGCAGTTGGCAGGGCGGTCAGTGCAGTTCGCCATGTTCTCGGAGCTGACGACTGCCGGCTTCCTGCATCATCATGCTTTGGTGTTCGGGACTGGAGGGCTGCCAGCAAACATCCTGCGGGAAAGCTGGACGTCGGGACGTTCAGATGTTCAGGTCTATGACCCAGAGCGCGGGGCTTCGCACTACATCTGTAAGAGGTACGGTAAGGATGAGCTTGCATTTCCGAACTTGAGCGCGCAGATGCCGCCAACGGCTTGAGGACGAGCGAGGATGCATCATGCTGGCCCCCGTTTCAATGAATAGCGCGCCGCGAAGTCGCTCAATCGTCAAGTTCTATTCTTGATGGCATCCAGCAAATCGTTCTCGGCGCTCCACTCAACCGCACCTGCTGGCACCGATCGTTGAAAATCAACCAGTGCCCAAAGGAGTTCAGTGACCGCAGCCAGGGCGTCAGCGTCGGAGCGCAAGTGCTCGAGAGCGTTGTACGGCTTTTCAGATCTGCCGCTCGGGATGCCGAGAAACCCAACTTCAAAGTTCTCGATTGAGGCAAGCAATCTTGTTTCAGCGGGTGCCTTCTGGATCTCGGCCAGAATACTCAGGTTGTCTGTCCAAGCCGAGTTCCTGCGCGTGCCAGTCTTGGTTGTGACGGTCGGCATGTCCGAATCATGAAGGATCGCGTAGGGTGCACCGAACTGATTCAGGATCTTGGAAAGGGCTACGATGGTTGCCTTTCCTCGCGCCTTCACGATGTGGATGTTGCGGAACGTGTCAGGGTTCTGCGCGATAACGAATCGGAACGCCGCGTACTCGGTATCTCCTTCGACAAGCACAACTCGACCGCCGAAGAAGAACTCTGCTACGTATGGATCGCAGAGATTGAGTAGTTTCAAGGCCTCTTTGTCTGTCGCGTCAAACTTTGCGAGCTTCGGCCGGAAGATCGTGGTGCCTGTGACCGCCCCCGTCTCCGCACGCTCGACGCGTACGACGGAGGTGTGGTCGCGTGAGAAGTCGATGAAGCATGGTGAATGCGTCGTGAGCATTACCTGCCAGTTCGATGCCTTCTCTGGAAGTTCATAGAGCAGTCGGCTCGCCTCCCTGACCGCCCCGGGATGCAGACAGATCTCGGGTTCATCCAACAAGAGCACGAATGGTCGCTGATTGCGCCCTTTTTTTGCCCGATTGGCTTCAGCGACCAGCTTGATTGCAGTCCAGAGCAGCGTGCGGCGCGCTCCACTACCTTGTTGTTCCAGCGGGGACTGAAATCCACCGGTGGGCCCCATTCGAATACTGGGCGCTGATTTGAATAGCGAGACATACTCGCTAAGGTCCTTCCCGGTGTTCGTGTCAAACTTGACACGATGTTTGGGGAACAGCTCGTTCAGCGATTCGCTGAGGGAGTCTTCGAGCTTGACAACTTCGCTCTGAACTTCAGCTAAAACGGTTTCCTGGAGCTCAGAGACCGACTTGAGAAGTTTCCCAAAGGCTGACTCGGGGTCGCTGCCTTTCGACTTGTGCTCCGCCATTCTCTGTGTGAGCACCTCGCTGAGAAGCTTCGAAATCGCCGTCGCCTGCTTGTCGGGCGAAGCGAACGCATCAATGTGATGAGGTTCGGGTCGTCGGGAATTCGCGACGCTGGCAACTCCCCAAGGCCCCTTCTCATCATCAGAGGGTTCCGCCCATCGGCCTCTGTGCACGTTAAAGCCAACCCGCTCTGGCTTACCCACCTGCTTCCACTGCCAGCGCTCGCGGACCACCATTTCGCCGTCGGCAGTCGTGTGAATCCATTCCTTGCCAGGCAAGTCTCCATAGACGATGGTCGTGAGCTCGATCGTCGGTGGGTTGTTCGGGTCCGGGATTCCGTTGGGGAAGTCATCGGCGGAGAGCGACACCTCTCCTGAACCATCGTTCATCACGAGCTGGTAGGCCTTGAGGATAGAGCTCTTGCCGGTATTGTTGGGTCCGACCAAGACGACGATGTTGTCGAGTTCGATCGAGACCGGCTGAGCTCCAATCGCGCGAAAGTTTTGAACGGTGAGCCTTGAGAGGCGTGGTCTGGGCACTGCCGCCGGATCGCCGCTGGCATCTGGTCCCCGCGTATCGTCTTTCTCCGTCTTCGACGGCTTCTTCTTTGCACTCTTCTTCGGCTGCTTGTCCGCCACGTAAGCGACCTCTCTAGGAAGGGGTGGGCGCTAGACTAGAAGATGTGAGGTGCACACCGGCGCGCCAGTAAGCCTAGGCCGCGGTTCTGCGAAGAGACTAAGGCCGCAAAGCGATGTTCACCTTGGCCAGTGGGCTGTGCCTCGTCTTTCAGCTTTTCCGACCGTACGCGCGCGCGGCGGCATTGTGCGAGTAGTGTGCGAACCATCGGCAATCTGCAGAAGCTTCGCGAAGTAGCTGAGCTTGGGACGATCGGCCTCGCCTCGCCGTTCGAATCGCCATGAGGGTGTCCGCGCGAGCTGCCAGAGAGTCCTAACTGCTTGTGGCGCAGGGGTTTGCTGGGGTTGGCATTTGGGCCACCACCCGACTAGTATTCCCGTTCTGTCCGCACATGCGGCGGACGGGACGTAGCGCAGCCCGGTAGCGCACCTGAATGGGGTTCAGGGGGTCGCGGGTTCGAATCCCGCCGTCCCGATACTGCACATGATGCCTCGCGATCTCGGTCGCGGGGCATCATTCTTTTGTGCCCCTTCGCTTCGAGGTCCGTCCGTGCCATTTCCCCGCCTCAGCCGCATCCTCGCCGCATCGCTCGCGCTCGCCAGTGCTTCGCCGGCGATCGCCCACGCGACCTGGTCCGTCATCGCCCTCGACCGGAGCACGGGTCGCATGGTCATCTCCTCGGCGACCTGCGTCGCGCAGGCCAACCTGCTGCGCTTCCCGTCGAAGGGCCTGATGGATGTGCAGGCGATCATCGCACCGGGCTTTGGCATCGCGGCGGCGCAAGCGGGCGTGGACCGGACGCGCGCGAACCAGACGCTGATCCACACGGAGCTGAAGAAGGGCACGCATCCCGCGGAGATCCTGCAGCAGCTGATGGCCGACTCCGCGATCCAGGTGCGGCAGTTCGGCATCCTCGACCTCCAAGGGCGCTTCGCCGGGTTCTCGGGCGCGCGGAACGGTGCGGCGTCGCTGGCGGTGCAGGGGCAGGTACCGGGCACCGAGGTGTTCTACGCCATCCAAGGCAACATCTTGGCCTCGAATGAGGTGGTGCAGGCCGCGGTGCGCGCCTTCGAGGCCGCCACGGGCGCGCTGGAGGACCGCGTGATGGCGGCCATGGAAGCCGCGGACGCGGCCGGCGGTGACCGGCGCTGCACCTGCGCCACGCCGCCGGTGCCGGAGACGGTCCGCGCCTGCACGTCGCGCAGCGCGCACGTGGCGTACCTCGCGATCGCCGACCGCAGCTCCACGGATGGTGTCGGCGTGAACGATGGGAACTACGTGCGCGTGATCGACGTGACGGATGCGAACATCACCCGCGACGAAGACGCGAACCCGGTCAAGACCTTGCGGATGCGCTTCGACGCATGGCGACGGTCACGATGAGTGCGACGGCGAGCAGCGCCGCGTAGCAGGCCTGCATCCACAGCGGTACCGGCTCAGGCAGTTGCGCGTGATGCCACCACAACGGCCCCAGCAGCGCGACGGCGCTCGCCGCCGTTCCCCATGCGGGCAGCGCCACGGCCGCTCCGATGAGCACGAACAGCAGCGGCGCCAGCGCAATCACGTACGGCAACCACAACAGCTCCTTCAGCAGGAACGCGCGCTCGGCGTCTTCCGGGTCCACCCACACGGGAATCGCCGACCCGACCGGGAACCGCGATGCCAGCTGCCGCATCTGCTTGCGGCTCGACGTGCGCATCTCGTGCGGCAGCACGCGGTCGTTGGTCCAGAGCGTATCGCGCGCGACGTACTGGTAGCGCACACGCGCCACATGCGAGTCCGGCCCACGCACGCTGGTCGCGGTCTCGACGTACGCCTCGAGCACCTCGCCTTGGACCTCGACGGCGCGCGCGAGCAGGCGCGATTGCTGCAGCACGAGCGCCCAGCCGACGGCGACGAAGATGAGGCCAATGCCGCCGAAGATTCCGCCGACGAGCCAACGTTCTTTCTGTTGCATGGACGACACGTTGCGCCTCCGACGTAGTGGGCCACCAACCTAGGGCAAACAAGCATCCTGTTGCGCGGCCAACGGCCAAAGCCTAGCGTCGCGGCTATCCACCATGCCAGAGGGAGCGCCACGATGCTGAGCCCACACTACGAGTCCCTGCGATTCGTCCTGCTCGCTGCCGCAGTGGGGATGCTCGCGTGTTCCAAGGACTCCGCGACGGGACCCGAAGCGAACCTCACGACCGAAGAAGTCTACGACGCACTCGAGGCCATCAATGCGATTGGCTTCGACGTTGGCGCGTTCTCCATGGCAGGGCTGCGTGCGGACGAGGGGCGCCTCGAGGCGCTGCGCCTCGGCACCGGGCCGACCGCGGCGTACACGGAATCCATCGACGAATCCGTCGCCTGCCCCAACGGCGGGACGACCCGCATGCGCGGCTCACTGACGGTCAACGAGACCACGGGCGCCGGTTCGATCGATCTGCGGCAGTCGTTCAGCAACTGCGGCTCCACATCGACCGCGGGCCGTCTCTGGGTCTTCAACGGAGATCCCGACCTGCGCACGCAGCTGTCGATGAGCATCAACGCTCAGACGGAGGAGGTCTCCGTGACGGGCGCGCAGCGCGGCGCCTTCAACTTCAGCTCGAACGGGGCGTCGGGGCGCTGCAGCATCGACCTCACCATTTCCGTCTCATCCACCGGCTATCGCATGACTGGTCGTGTCTGCGGGCGTTCGGTGACGGAGATCGAGACCTTCTAGCTCTTGCGCTCCGGTTGGTGGCGGGGTGCGCTGGCGGGCCGCGGGCGGTGCAGGTAGGATGCGGCATGGTCTCTCGCCGCGATTTCGTCCGCAGCACCGCCGTCGGCCTCGCCGCCGCGCCGGCGCTCCCCAACATCCTGATTCGACGGGCGGCCAGGCCCGTCGTCATCGCCGACTACTCGGGCTACGCCTTCAAGAACGGTGGCAGCGAGAACGCCGTCGAGCGCGCCTTCCGCGGCATCACGCAGGGCGAGGACGTGCTCGACGCGTTGATTGCCGGCGTGAACATCCCGGAGCTCGACCCCACCGAGAACGGCATCGGCTACGGCGCACTGCCCAATGCCTATGGGGTGGTGCAGCTCGACGCCTCGTGCATGCACGGGCCCAAGCGCCGCGCCGGCGCGGTGGCGAGCATTGAGGGTGTGCGCACGCCCTCGCTCGTGGCCAAGGCGGTGATGGAGCTGACGGACCACCATCTGCTCGTGGGACGCGATGCGCGGGACTTCGCCCGCGACGTCGGCTTCACGGTCGAGGACGATCTCAACACGCCGGACAGCCGTCGGCTCTGGATGGAATGGCGGCGTCGCGTCGATCCCGAGCATTGGCTGGATCCGAACGGCGCGGGGCGGCGTCGCCGCGACGAGAACCGTCCCGCGCATGAGCGTGATCCCGAGCTGCTCGCCGGCCTCTCGATGGTCCGCGACGGCCTCATCCGCGAAGGCTCGTTCTGGGGCACCATCAACTGCAGCGGCATCACGCCCGCCGGCGACCTCGCGGGCGTGACGACGACCAGCGGCCTGGCCTGGAAGATTCCCGGCCGCGTCGGCGACTCGGCGATCCTCGGCGCTGGCATGTACGTGGACAACGACGTGGGCGCCGCCGGCTCCACCGGACGCGGCGAGGCGAACCTCTACAACCTCTCGTCGTACCTCATCATCGAGGAGCTGCGCCGCGGGCGCGCACCCAAGGACGCGGGGATGGAGGCGTTGCGCCGCATCCAGAAGAACACCGTGGAGCGGCGCCTCCTGAACGCGCGCGGGCTGCCGAACTTCAACGTGCGCTTCTTCATCCTCGACAAGCAGGGCCGCTGGGCGGGCGTCTCGCTGTACCGTGCCGGCGAGACGAAGTACGCGCTCTGTACGGAGCAGGGGTCGTCGGCCCCGGATCTCGAGCCGCTGCTGCCGGGCGCGCCCGAGGACTGACCTCAGCGCAGCAGCGCGGCGCGGATGTGCGCGGCGAGCTCTTGGATGCTGAAGGGCTTCGCGAGCACGGCGGCGTCATCGAAGGCCGCCACGCCGCCGTGCAGGATGTCGGCGGTGTAGCCGGACATGAACAGCACGCGAAGTCCCGGACGCCGCGCCTGCAGCGCTTCCGCGAGCTCGCGCCCGTTCATGCCGGGCATGATGAGATCCGTCAGCAGCAGGTCGATTGGACCGTCGTGCGCCTCCGCGAGGCGCAAGGCCGACGCGCCGTCGGCGGCGCTGAAGACTCGATACCCGAGCGCGCCGAGCGCGCGCACGGCCAACTGCAGGACGGCCGGCTCGTCCTCCACCACGAAGATCGTTTCGCTGCCACCGCTCGCGGCGTGCGTGGCGGGCGGCGCGGCGGTCGGGGACGTGCCCTCGCGCACGCGCGGCAGGTGGAGATGAAACGCCGATCCCTCGCCCATGGTCGAGTCGACGGTGATGAATCCGTTGGCCTGCGCGACGATGCCAAACACGGTTGCCAGGCCGAGTCCGGTGCCCTCTCCGGCCGGCTTGGTCGTGAAGAAGGGTTCGAACATCCGTTCGCGGACATCCGGTGGGATGCCCGGGCCGGTATCGCGCACCGTGAGCCGCACGTACTCGCCCGGCAGCACGCCCTGCTGGTGCGCCTCGGTCGGCGCGACGACCGCGTGCGCCGTCTCGATCTGGATGGCGCGGGCCCGCCCCGCATCAGCGGCTGTCGTGCGCGCGCCGCGAATCGCATCAGCCGCGTTCACGCAGAGATTCGCGAGCACCTGGTCGAGCTGACTGGGGTCGAGATGGGCCATCCAATCGTCCCCGCCGGCATCGATGCCGAGCGCGATGTCCTCGCCGACCAAGCGGCGCAGCAGCCGGATTGTCTCCCGCGCGTGCGTGGCGATATGCAGGGGGATGGGCGTCGACGGCTGCTTGCGCGAGAAAGCGAGGAGCTGCTTGGTGAGGTCGGCCGAACGACGGGCCGCGGCGTGGATCTCCTCGAGATGCTCATGCGGGGCGCTGCCGGCTGGCACGGCGGCCAGCGCGAGCTCGGTGTGTCCGAGGATGACGCCGAGCATGTTGTTGAAGTCGTGCGCGACGCCGCCGGCGAGGCGCCCGATCGCCTCGAGGCGCTGCGACTGCCGGAACACATCCTCGAGGTGCCGCCGCTCGGTGATGTCGATGGAAATGCCCAGCAGGCCGGGGACCTCCCCGGTCACCGGGTCTGGGGCCAGCGGTGACTTCACTTCGAGATAGATGCGCTCGCCGGTCGGCGTACGGACGCTGATCGTCTCATGCGTGCGTTCGCCGGCCAAGGCGCGCAGGTCCACGGCGCGCAGCCGCGCGACGACGTCCGGCGGGAAGAAGCGCTCGTCGCCGCTGCCGGCGAGCTCCTCGGCGCTGACGCCGAAGAGGCGCAGCGTGGGGGCGTTGGCGTACTGGTAGCGCGACGCACGATCCTTGATGTACACGAAGGCCGGGACTTCATCGAGCGCGGAGCGAAACCGCTCGGCCTCCACGACGGCCGTGGCGCGCGCCTCCTCGGCGGCGCGCAGCGCCGTGATGTCGGTGAAGGTGACGATCACCCGTGTGACCGCCCCCTGCGCATCGAAGCTCGGCTGCGCGCGGACGAGGATCCAGATGCGCGCGGTCTGTGAGTTGTTCCGCACGCCCATCACGACATCGTCCACGGCCCGCCCCGTGCGCAGCGCCTGCATGGCGGGAAACTCGTCCTGCGGGAACGTGGAGCCGTCGAGCCGCACGACGCTCCAGTGCGGATCGAGGATGCTGCGGCCCAGCAGTTGGTCGGCCGTCATGCCGAGCAGGTCGAGGGCCCGCTGGTTGACGTAGCGAATCGTGGGCGTGGCATCCTGCACGAGCACGCCCACGGGGAGCGTGTCCACCAGATGGCGGAGCTCGGGCTCAAGCAGCGGCGGAAGATTGACGGCCACGGTCCCTACGGGTGCGAGCGATGGTAAAGTGCGTCGCCCCGGCGGCCGTGGCTAGCGGGGGTTCTGCCGACGCGTCGCAGGGATTCCGCTGTGGGGCACAGCCTGTATCTTCTCTGCCGTGAGTGACGAGATCGCATCGGCCCCGAAGGGGGAAAAGCTGGAGAAGGCGCTTCGCAAACTCGAGGAATCGCGCGGCCTCCTCGAGCCCGGCGATCGCTACCGAGCGCTCGTGAATGCCGTGAAGCAGGCCCAGGACCTCATCGAGATGGGGGACCGCAAGGCGCGGTTCGCGCTGGTCATCATGAGCGTGCTCAATGCGGTGGCCGTGCTGCTCGTCGCGCGGGGCGGGACGTCGCTGCTGCCGACCACCGGCCTGTGGAGCCTCGCGCTCGCGGCGATGATCGCCGTGTACGTGGTGGTCACGCTGTACTTCGTGGCGCAGGCGGTCTCGGCCCTGCGGCCGCGGGGGGTGCATCCGCCGCCGGCGCACGAGATGCCGCGGGACGTGCAGCCCGGCGTGTCGATGCGGATGCTGTTCCATGCCGACGTGATGGCCCGCGAGCGCGACGAGTACCGGGCGCTCTGGGAGCGCCTGCGCATGGACAACCTGACGACGGAGCTCGCCGACCAGCTCTACACGCTGTCGATGGTGAACCAACGGAAGTACGCGGCACTCGACCGGCTGTATGTCGGCGTCAACCTCATGACGGCGCTGCTCGGCCTCATGCTCGCGACGCTGGGCCTCTACCACCTCGTGACCTGATGCGTCTCTTCACGATCCTCGGGGCCCTCTCGGCGGGCATCGCCGTGGCGGCGGGCGCGTTCGGGGCGCATGCGCTGCGCGCGCGGGTGGAGCCGCGGCTGCTCGAGGTGTTCGAGACGGGCGCGCGCTACCAGATGTACCATGCGCTCGCGCTCCTGGCGGTGGCGTGGCTGGTGGGGCAGGGGGGACGCGTCGCGGGCCCCGCCGCCTGGGCGGGGTGGTGCTTCGTCGCGGGCACGCTGCTGTTCTCGGGCTCGCTCTATGCGATGACGTTCACCGGCATCCGGGCCCTGGGCGCCATCACGCCGCTGGGCGGGGTGGCATTCCTCGCCGGATGGCTGCTGCTCGCGGTGGCGGGCAGCCGCCTAGGGCGCTGAGCGGCCCTGACCACGGGACTTGCGGGGCGCGGGGTCGCGGTATATTCTACTATATCGTTAAGTAATAACTAATACTCCTGACCGACCATGCCGACCTTCCGCAATCGCCCCGTTGATGCCGTGATCGATGTCCGTTCGAAGCTCGAGTTCTGGATGGGCCACCTCGAGGGTGCGACCAACGTGCCCGTGGACCGCCTGCCCGAGGGGCTCGACGGCCTCGGGCTCACGCCGAAGAGCCGTATCCTCGTTTACTGCGCCAGCGGCATGCGCTCCGCGCAGGCGGCCAGCATCCTCAAGGCCGCGGGCTACGCGAACGTGGTGGACGGCGGGGGCATCGGCGCGGCGAGCCAGGACTACGCGGCCGCCTAAGGGCCCGCACGGTCCCGGGGATCGCGTCCGCTCTATTGCCTGCGCGGCCTACCCCGCGTTGCTTTAGGGCGATGCTCTGCTCCGTCTGCAACAAGGAAAGCAAGAATAAGCGCGTTTGCCCGTATTGCTTCACGCCGTATCCGGCGGAGGGGCCGTCGGCGAAGCGGTCGTCGTCGACCCGCCAAGCGCCGCCGGCCTCCGCGTCCGGCGCGTCGAGCGCGGGAGCGGGGGCTGCATCGGTGCTGCGTGATCTCACCGATGGCCTGCGTGCCCTCGCGCGTCGCGGCTGGGCATTCTACCAGAAGCAGACGCCCATCGTGCGCGTCGCCTCGGCGGGCATCGTGCTCGTGCTCGTCCTGTGGATGGCGACGTCCGATGAGCCAGAGTTCGAGGCCGGCGTCGTCCAGTCGGACATCATCGCGACCCCGATGCAGCGCGAGGAAGCCCTCGCCGTCATCAAGCAGACGCGCGAGACGGCCATCGTCGACGTGCAGCAGGATGAGGTCTTCGTCAGCTACCCGGCCGCGACGTTTCCCGTGCGCGAGGAAGGCCAGTTGGCCTTGGTGCAGCAGTTCACGAACGCCGATGAGATCGTCGAGGGTCGCAAGCGTCGCATCTATTACTACAACCCGAACGGCAAGCTCTTCGCGCAGTCGGACGGGGTGCGCGGCGTGATGCTGGTCCGCTAGGACACGCGCGTCACTGGTACTGCACGTACAGCACCTTCGGCCGGAGCGCGATGATCTCGGCCAGCGTGGTGCGCGGGTTGTCGTTCCGCTCCTTGTAGAACTGCTTCCAGCCGGCGAACTGCACGGGCTCGGTCCGGATGTACGCGTTCCACGTACCGCGCTTGAGCGTCGGCGTGCCGAAGCCGTCCATGTGCATGATGATCTGCACGTGTGGGTCGAGGCGGATGTTCTGCGCGTTCGTCACGCCGCGGCGCGTGAAGCGATGCACGACGAGGATCTTCGGCGGGACGTTCGCGTCGCGGGCGAGCTGCGACAGGAAGCGCACCGCGTAGTTGATGTCCTCGGCGTCGTAGGTGCCGATGCGCTTGCCCGGGATCCCGCCGTTCTTCATGGAGAACTCGGGGTCGATGCCCAGGTGGAAGTTCGGACGACGCAGGAAGGGCGCGAGCCGCGGCAATTCTTCCTGAAGCGTCGAGAGGCCGACCTGCACGTCGAGGAACACCAGCGCATCGCGCGTCTCCGCCCAGCGGGCGACGCGCTCGATCAGCGTGTCGGCCATGCGGCCGCGATACTTGCCGTCGGGGCCGGGGTTGTCGCGCGCCACCACGGCGATGAGGTGCAACGCGGGCTTCACCGGCGTGCTGGGATCCGCCGCCTGCCAGGTCGCGACCTCGGCGTCGAGCATCGCAAGCATGAGGTCCGGCGGATACTCGCCCATCACGCCCATGCGGCGCGAGAGCGGATTGCCGTAGAACGCGATGATGCGGTGGTAGGGCAGGATGGCGCCGGGGCGGGGCCGCCCGCCGGGGATCGGTTCCTCGGCGGCCGGTTGGGCGGTGCCGCGCGACTGCGCGACGGCGTCCGGCGCGTGGGCGGCCGCGGCGGCGAGCAGCGCGCCGATGGTCGCGAGGGCGAGCAGGTGGGGGATGCGCATAGGCGCGCGGAAGATAATCAGGGCGCGACGACGACGAGACGGCGGTCGGCGCGGATGGTGTACTGGCCGGCGACGCCGACTTCGAGCTGCACGAGGTAGTCGCCGGGGCGCAGCGTGGAGATGTCGAGTTCCAAGGCGCGCGCCGTGCGCGTGCTGCCGCGCGCCGAGACGTCCTGCGCGCCGACGCTCACGGGCGCCGACTGCCGCGAGAGGCGCAGGGCCCGCGCGGCACGACGCATGGCGCCCGCTTCCTCGGTCTCGGGCACGACGGTCAGTGAGATCGTCATGACCTCGCCGGCGGGATCGGTGCCGTAGGTTTCCCAGAACACGCCGAGCTTCTGCCCGCGCGGAATGCGCTGCGTGGGGATGGCGTGCGGCAGGGCCTGCTCGACGGTGGTGGGGAACTCGCCGAAGGGTTCGTAGAAGAGCAGGTCCGAAAGCGAGACCCGCGCGCCGGTCGCGAGCGGCGGACGGATGCCGTAGCGCGCGCGGGCGAGCACGCTGGAGTCCGGCGCCGCCACCTCGGCGCTCATGAGCAGCGGCCCCCAGGCGGCGCGGGCGATGAGCGTGCCCTTGGCCGGTGCGTTGGCCTGCACGACGAGGCCGGGGTTCGCCAACGACCCCGATGTGGCGACAAGCCCGGCTTCGAGTGCGGCGCTGCCGCGCTGCGCGATCTTCCGTACGTCGTAGGCGAGCAGCACCAGCGCGGTGTCGCCGCGCCGGAACAGCGCCTGCTGGTGCTCGAGCATGTAGAGCCGCTTCGCGTACGGGGGTTGATAGCGTGCCACCACCGGCGGCAGCTGCACGGCCCAATCGGTGGAGTCGGACGTGAGCGGCGCGTTCAGGACGTAGTTGGGCGGGATGTAGCGGTACGCCGGCGTGGGATCGTGCCCGACGATGTTCATGACGCGTTCGCCCGGCATGCCCATCGGCATCTCCGGGCCGCGCGACCAGGCCCGGGCCCAGCCGAACCGGAGGAGCAGCTCACGCTCGTCTTCGTCGAAGCCGAACATGTAGGCGCTGGGCGCCGCTCGCAGGAACTCGGCGTACGTCAACCGTGCGAAGTGCTCGCTGCGGGCGTCATTGCCGCGCAGGGAGTAGCGCGGGCGGGCCAGCCACCAGATGCGGGCGGTGAGCGAGTCGCGCTGTGCCGTGCCGCAGCCGTTCCGCGCGTACTGTCGGCGCGCGTCGTCGTCGAGGTAGAGCCCGACGTCGTGCCAGAGGCAGCGCAGCGACGCCGGCATCGTGACGAGGGTGCTGTCCCAGCGGAGCTCGGCCTCGGGGTAGCGGCCGAGTTGGTGCAGGGCGAATCCGCGTAGCGCGATGCACCACCAGCCATAGGCTTCGCATTCGGTGGCGGCGGTCAGCGCCTCGCGGTTGCGACCCGCTTCGTCGAGATAGCGCACGCGCTGGCCGGCCAACCATTCGTCGGAGGGCAGGGCGCGGCCCAAGGAGTCCAGCGTGAGGATGAGTTGCGAGCGCGCGGCCGTGACACTGAGGTTCTCGGGCTCCGGCGGCGGCGAGACCTCGTCGTACCAGTAGCAGAAGCGCCCAACGCGTTCCTCGCAGCGGTTGCTCGTGCGGCCGCGATGCGCCGGCAGGTTCGCACGCCGAAAAGTCTCGAAGCGCTGCTGGGCCCGTTGACCCACGTCGCGGGGGTCGAGGCTGGGCTCGGTGCCCCCCGAGGCCTGCGCCGTCAGGAGCAGCGGCAGCGTCAGCGCGAGGGTCCCCACGACGCCGCGCACGGCGGACAAGATTTGCATGTCTCAATGATACCCCGCAGACCGAGCCAGGTTGTAGCTTTCTCCCTCTATGGAACCGATTGTGTTCGAAGCGTTGCATCCGGGCGTGCGGCCCCCGCAGCGCGCGACGGCCGCCAGCGCGGGCCATGATCTCGCCGCCTGCCTGCTTGGCGGGCGCGTCACGGTGTTCATCGCGGGCCAGCCGGAGCCGCGGGCGCTGGAGCCAGGCGATCCGCCCACCGTCGTGCTCGCGCCGGGGGAGAAGGCGCTGATTCCCCTCGGCTTCCGCGCGCGGCTGCCTGTGGGGTATGAGGCACAGGTGCGCCCGCGCTCGGGGACCTCGCTCAAGACCGACCTCGTGATCGTGAACAGCCCCGGCACCATCGACGCGGACTTCCCCGACGAGTGGATGGTGCCCGTGAAGAACGGCGGGACGGCGCCGCTGCGCATCGCGCACGGCGAGCGGATCGCCCAGATGGTGTTGGCCAAGTACGAGATCCTGGACTTCGCGGCCGGGACCGTCGCGCGCTCGACCGAGCGCGCCGGCGGCTTCGGCTCCACCGGGCGCTAGGCGCCCACCACACGTGCCCATGCAGAGACTTCGCCACGGACTGCTGGCAATGGCCTGTGCGCTGCCGCTTGCCGCGCAGCAGCCAACGCCCGTCAAGATCGAGAGCTTCACGCTCACCAATGGCCTCAAGGTGCACGTCGTCGAGGACCACTCGGCGCAGGTCGTCGCCGTGAACGTCTGGTACGACGTCGGCTCGCGGAACGAGCGGCCCGGCCGCACCGGCTTCGCGCACCTCTTCGAGCACATGATGTTCCAGGGCTCGCAGAACGTGGGCAAGATGGAGCACGGGCAGTTGGTGGAACGCGCCGGCGGCACGTACAACGGCAGCACACAGCCGGACCGCACCAACTACTTCCAGACGGTGCCGTCGAACCGGCTCAACCTCGCGCTCTGGCTCGAGGCGGACCGCATGCGGTCGCTGGTGATCTCGGCCGAGAACCTGGAGAACCAGCGCCAGGCCGTGAAGGAAGAGCGGCGCCTGCGCGTGGACAACCAGCCCTACTCGGCGGCGTTCATCGACTCGCTGCCGCTGCTGTTCGACCGCGAGCGCTGCTTCGCCTACGCGCACTCCATCATCGGCTCGATGGCCGACCTCGATGCGGCGAGCGTGGACGACGTGCGCGACTTCTTCCGCACGCATTACGCGCCGAACACCGCGACGCTGGTGGTCGTCGGCGACGTGACGCCACAGCAGGTGATGCGGCTGACGCAGCAGTACTTCGGCAACATCCCGGCCGGCCCGGCCCGTGACGCGGTCCGCTGCGATGCGGCACCGGGTGTCGGCAGCGCCTCGGTCCGCCGGGTGGCGGACGAAAAGGCCTCCCTGCCGGCGGTGCTGACCGCGGTGCGTGTGGTGGCGCCGTCGCATGCGGATTATCCCGCGTTGGCACTGCTCTCCACGATTCTCGGCGAGGGCGAGAGCAGCCGCTTGAACCGCGCGATGGTGCGCGGCAGCAAGTCGTCGGTGGCCGTGCAGGCGTTGCACGATCCCTTCGGCCCGATGCGCGGCGCGGGAGTGTTCGGTGCCCTGGCCATCGCGAACGGCGGCGTGCCGGTGGATTCCGTGCGGTCAGAACTCGCCCGCGAACTGTTCGACGTCGCCGACCGCATCGACGCCGAGGAACTGGAGAAGGCCAAGAACGCATGGCGCGCCCGCACGATCTTCGGGCGTCAGCGCGCGGCAGACGTGGCCGAGGCGCTGCAGTTCGCGGACATGTATCTCGGCAGCCCCGACGCCCTGAACACCGAGGCGGCGCGCTACGCCGCCGTCACGCTTGCCGACATGCGCCGCGTGGCGCGGACTTACCTGCGTCCCGAGCGCTCCCTCACGCTGGTCATCGCTCCGGAGGATCGCTGAGATGCGCGCCGTCCTCATGACACTTCTCGCTGCCGCGGTGCCGACCATTGCCGTCGCGCAGCAGCCGACGCGGCCCAGCCCGCAGCCCACGCGTCCCGCGCCGCAGCAGTCGCCGCGCCAGCAACCCCCGGCGCCGCTGCCGCTCACGGAGGCGCAGTTCCCGCCGTTCGTCGAATTCGAGCTGGAGAACGGCCTGCGCGTGGTGCTCGTGCCGAGCGCCAAGCAGCCGGTGCTCTCCATGCAGCTCTCCGTGCTCGGCGGCACGCTGTATGACCCGCCGGGCAAGAGCGGTGTGGCCGACATGGTCGCCGGGTTGCTGACGAAGGGCGCCGGCAATCGCAGTGCGGATCAGATTGCCGAGTCCATCGAGCGCGTGGGTGGGAGTCTCTCGGCGAGCGCAGGGCCGGACGTGCTCAGCATCTCTGCGTCCGTGCTCCTCGACGACCGCGAGCTCGCCTTCGAGCTCATGGCCGATGCGTTGCTGCGCCCGAACTTCCCGGCGGAGGAAGTCGAGCTGCTGCGCACGCAGACGCTGTCGGCGCTGGCGCTGGCCAAGTCGCAGCCGGAAGCGATTGCCGGACGGATCTTCGCGAAGGCGCTGTACGGGGACCATCCGTACGCGCGCCGCGCCGACGAGGCGAGCGTCCGCGCCATCACGCGCGACGACTTGGTGCTCTTCCACACGACGCGGGCGCGTCCGGCGCAGGGCCTGTTGGTGCTGGCGGGTGCGATCGACAGTGTCGAGGCGCACCGGTTGGTGGCGCGGCATTTCACGGCGTGGACGGGACGCGGCGCCACGCCGCCGCCGGCCCGTCCGGCCCCGCAGCGCATGCGCAGCGAGATCATTCTCGTGCATCGGCCGGGGTCGGTGCAGTCGAACATCGTCGTGGGCAACACCACGTGGCTGCCGACGGATCTGCGAGGCCACGCGATGGACCTCGCCAACCAGATCCTGGGCGGGGCCAGCGATTCGCGCCTGTTCACGATCCTCCGCGAGGAGAAGGGTTGGACCTATGGCGCGTACTCGGACGTGACCGAGGTGCGCGGCGTCGGCTCGTTCACCGCGACGGCGGAAGTGCGAACGGACGTGACCGATTCGGCGCTGGTGGAGTTGCTGCGGCAGGTGCGGCGCATGGGGAGCGAACCGGTGCCCACCGCGGAGTTCGAGCGCCAGCAGCAGACGCTCACGGGCCGGTTCCCGCTGCAGATCGAGACGGCGCAGCAGGTGGCGGGGCAGGTGGCACGCGCGCGCCTCCTCGGCTTGCCCAACGATTATGTGCAGACGTACCGCCAGCGCCTCGCGGCGCTGACGCCGCAGCAGGTCCAGTCGGCGTCGCGCGCCGGCATGCGCGCTGACGCCGCGTTGATCGTCATCGTCGGCGACGGGCTCGCGCTGCGCGATCGGCTTTCCGCCATTGCGCCCGTGACGCTGGTGGATGTGGAGGGCGAGCCGATCGCCGCCGAGACGATGGAAGTGAAGCCGATTCCGCTGGCACTCGACCCGGCGCAGCTGCGCCCGTCGAGCGACTCGTTCGCCGTGATGGTGCAGGGCCAGAACTTCGGCTACCAGACCACGGCGCTCGAACAGAGCGCGACGGGCTGGACCTTCCGCGAGCGCAGCGTGCTCGGGCCGATCCTGCAGCAGCAGACGACGGTGGAGTTCAGCAACGCGATCACGATGCTGCGCACCGAGCAGTCCGGGAAGGTGCAGGGCAACGACCTGCGGATCGTGGTGCAGTACGCGGACGGCAAGGCCAGCGGCGAGGGGGTGACGCCGGGCCAGGCGGGCATGCAGCCGGTGAACTACAAGGACGTCGCTGTGCCGCAGGGGACGGTGGACGACAACGTCGTGGCGGCGCTGCTGCCGTTCTTCACGTGGGCGGAGGGGGCGACGATTGAGCTCTCCGTCTTCGCGTCGGGCCGCGGGGTGGTGGAACGGCGCTCGTTCCGCGTCGAGGGCGTGGAAGTGGTGAACCTGCCGATCGGGGCGGTGGCGGCGTTCCGCGTGAGCTATGCGGGAGGGGAGGCGCCGGGGACGTACTGGATCGAGCAGGCGGCGCCGCATCGTGTGCTCAAGTTCGGGCCGGCGGGGGTGCCGCTGGAGTTCGTTCGAGTGCGGTGATTGAACGGCAGTTGCGGGTTGGGAGTTGGCAGTTGAAAGAGAACTGCTCTCCCAACTGCCAACTCCCAACCTCCAACTGCAGTTGTTGGCAGCAAAAGGAACGGCCCCGGCGAGCATCGCCGGGGCCGTTCCTTTTGCTCCCTTCTCCCAACGCTTACGGATTCAACAGCTGGTCAATCTGCCACCGCGCGTCCTGGATATGCGCGCGGGTCGCCGCATCGCCAGCCTTCGGCAGCGCGGCAGCGAGCGCGGCGTCGAGGCTGCGCAGTTCCATGCGGAGCAGCGACTTCGCGTCGGTGCTCGGACGGGCAGCTGCCCGCGAGACCGGCGTTCCGCCCGCTCCCGACGCGGAGACACGCTGTGCCGTCGACGGATTGGCGTTGAGCTTCGCCGCCACCGCCTCGAGGTAGATGCGCTGCAGGCCGCGGCGGTACGCATCCACGCGCACCGAGCCGGCGCCTAGCTCGCTCCAGATGCCGGTCCGCATGTCGGCGAGGAACTCCGAAAGCGGATACGGGCGCACGGTGCCCGGCAGGGCCTCGTACTCAACGAGCCGCGCCATGCGGTTGTCGTCCATCATGAAGCCGAGGATGCCGCGCTGCATGGCGTTAATGCGCGCCACGGAACCTTCCGGCTCGAGGCGACGCAGGATGGCCGGATCGAGCATCCACGTCGGCGTTGCGAACACCTGCTGCTGGATGAACTGCACTGCGGCCCGCTGGCGCTCGCGCGGAATCGGCGTGAAGCGCGCGCCCGGCTGCGAACCGTACTTCTCCTGGCCGTCCGACGAGCCGACGATCGCGGCGACGTGACGGACCTCCTGCGTGAACTGGCTGAGGATGCGGCCGTAGCCTTCCTTGGTGAACGACACGTCCTCGAGTGGCTGCGTCGTGGCCGGCAGCAGCATCGGCACGAGGCGCTTCAGGTTGCGGATGCCGAGCTCGGTGCTCTTGATCGCGTCCTGGTCGCCGACCGCTTCAGTGTACGCCGTGTACGGAATGGCGCCGAAGTCGTCGCCGACGCCGTAGCGGAACCACGGCACCGTGTCCTGCTGGCGCGCGAGGGCGTCGAGCGCCGGACGCTCGTCATCGGCGTTCGTCGTGCCGGGGAACACCGAGTAGCCCCACTTGATCGAGAAGAGATCGTACGGCCCGACCTGCGGGATCAACGTGTGCAGCGGGAGATTGTCTTCGGGCTGCGCCACGTAGTTGAAGCGGGCGTAGTCCATGATCGTCGGCGAGTGGCCCATCTTCTCAACCCACGTACGCGAGCGCACGGAGTCGGCCGGGTACATGGCCGAGGCGACCTGGTTGTGCGGCAGGCCGAGCGTGTGGCCCACTTCGTGGGCGACGACGAACTGCACGAGGCGGCCCTGCAGCGAATCGGGCAGCGGGAGCCGCGCGGCGCGCGGATCCAGCGGACCGACCTGCGTCCAGTACCACCACGTCTGGAGGTTCATGATGTTGTGGTACATCCGGACGTCGGCTTCGATGATCTCACCGGAGCGCGGGTCCACGATGGACGGGCCCTGCGCATTCTCGGTCGTCGAGGCCAGCCAGCGAATCACGGAGTAGCGGGCGTCGTCCGGCGACCAATCGGGATCCTGCTCGGGGCTCGGGGCGTCCGCGGCGACGATGCCACGACGGAAGCCGGCCGCCTCGAACGCCGGCTGCCACTCCTCGATGCCCGCCTTCACCCACGGCACCAGCCACTCGGGCGTCGCCGGGTCCACGTAGTACGTGATCGGCTTCACGGGCTCGGAGATCGCGGCGTTCGGGTCCTTCTTCTCCAGGCGCCAGCGCGAGATGTACGCGCGGTTCTGCGCGCGCTGCTCCGGGCGCGAGTAGTCGATGCGATTGCTGTGGAAGTAGCCCACGCGGCTGTCGAGCAGGCGCGGGCGCATCGGCGTCTCGGGCAGCTTCACCATCGACCAGTGCACGACGAAGCTCTTGGTGATGGTCGGCGTGCCGGGCGCCGCGACGACGGGCTGACCCGTGAACGGGTTGAAGCCGCCGCCCGGCGGTGCATTCACCGTGAGCACGGCGTCCACTTCGACGTTCGTCGGGAAGCTCGCGACCTTCTCGAGGAAGCTGCGCGTCGCGTCCACCTGGCCGCGCGACTGCTGCACGATGCTCATCTCGTTCGGCGGGTTCGTGAACAACCGGCTCACGTCGATGACCACCGCCGAGTCCGGACCGAAGGCCGCCACGGGGAAGGCCGCCAGGATGGCGTCGTAGTTGGAACGGGCAACGGCGTCGGCGATCGGGTCTGCCGGGTCGGCAATGATGCCGTACTGCACGCGCCGCAGCAGCACGCGATTGCCGCGCCGCTCCCAGCGCACCACACCCTCGCTCACTTCGTCGCCGCCGTACCCTTCGCTGTTCGTATTGAACGCGGCGCGGGTGACGAGCAGCATCTCCTTGCCCAGCTCGCGGGCCGGAATCTCGTAGTAGAGCTGGTTGGCGCCGATCATGTGGGTCTTGAAGAGTCCGTCACGGGTCTTCACGTCGCCGCGGATGACCTGCGCATACGGACGCGGCTGCGGGTCCTGCTGGCCGCCACCGCCTTGTGCGCCACCTTGAGCGCCTTGAGCAGCGCCCTGCGCGGCCCCGTTCGAGGGGCCCGGCTGGGCTGGCGCCGTGCGCGCGGGCGTCGGAGTGGGAGCTGGAGTCGTCGCGGCGGCCGGCGTGCATGACACGGCGGCCAAGGCGAGACCAGCCGAAACGAACAACGGTCTGGTGAATCGCATCGGACCTATGGAAAGGGTGATGGTGGGGCTCTAGCTCTACGGCGCGCGGCGCAGCGGCGTTGAGGCGGTGCGGATGGCCGCATCCCCGAATCGCTCTCGGACTCTGTCCACGGCGCGCGAAAGCGCCCGATCCTCGGCGCGCTCGACGGGGGCGGGGCCGCCGGCAAAGAGACCGAGCTGCTCTGCGTCTCGCGCGGCGACCAGGCCGCCAAGGGCCACGCCGACCAGCCGCGCGGGGTGGCGGCGCGCCATGCGCAACTTCCGCAGGAGTGATACGGCGAGGTCGCCGATGGCGCGGTCACTCTCGAGCGGCTCCGCCGCCGTGCGGCTCGCGAGCCGCGTCGTGAAGTCGGCGTCGCGCAGCTTCACCGTCACGCTGCGGGCCGCCAGATGCGACTCGCGTAGCTCGGCGGCGGCCTTCGCCACCAGCGCCCGCAGGTGCGCGCTCAGCTGCGCGTCGTCGGCCACGTCGCGCGAGAACGTACTCTCACGGCTGATCTGCTTCGACGTGCCCCGCGGCTCGACCGGCGCCGTGTGGATGCCGCGCACCCGCGCGTAGAGCCATTCCGCGGGGCGCCGTCCGAGCCAGCGCGCCAGCGTCGAGCGGTCGTGCGGCAGCACGTCCTCGACGCGCACCAGTCCGAGGCTGCGCAACTTCTCCTGCAGCTTGGGTCCGACGCCGGGCAGCTCCGCCAGCGCGAGCGTGCGTAGGAAATCCCCTTCGCCACCCTCGGCGATGATGCGCACGCCCGTGGCCTCCGTGCCCGGCCGCGGCTTGGCCTTCTCGGCGGCGAGCTTCGCCACCAACTTCGACGTGCCGCCGCCGATGGAGATCCACATGCCCGTCTCCCGGTGCACGGACTGCCGAATGCGCACGGCGGTCTGCTCCAGCGTCTCGTGACCGTGCAGGGCTTCCGTCCCCGTGAGATCCAGGTACCACTCGTCGATGCTCGCGCCTTCGACGACCGGCGTGAAGCGCCCGAGCACCGCAGCAATGGCCTTCGACGTGGCGCTGCAGGCCGCGCGCGGCACCGGCACGCACATCGCATCGGGGCAGAGGCGCAGCGCCTGGGCGATGGGCATCGCACTGCGGACGCCGTAGGCGCGCGTCTCGTACGAGGCCGAGCAGACCACGCCACGCCCGCCGGGGCGGCCCCCGACGATGAGCAGCGGCGCCCGCCCTGCGCCCTCTGGATCCGCCATCCGGGCCACCGCCACGAAGAAGGCGTCGGCGTCGGCGTGGAGGATTCGGCGGGCGGTCATCCTGCAAAGCATAGAGGGAAACCGCCCGCGCGGCTACATTCCCCCAGCGATGACCGCCCTTGACAGCGAACCCCTCTGGCGTCCCCGCCCGGAGGCCGCGCAGGCCTCGCAGATGGCGCAGTTCTTCGCGTACGCCGCCGCGCAGCACGCGGGCACGCCCGCGCCGGGCGCGCCGTACGCGGACTGGCACCGCTGGAGCGTCGAGCAGGCCGAGACGTTCTGGTCCTCGCTCTGGGATTGGGCCGGCGTGCGGGGCAAGCGTGAGGGCGGCCTGCGCAGCGCGGAGCTCTCCTATGCCGCGCATCTGCTCCGGCGGCAGGACGACGCGCCGGCGATCATCGCCCGCGACGAGCGCGGGCGGCGCCGCGAGCTCTCGTGGCGGCAGCTCAACCGCGAGGTGTCGCGCGTGGCCGAAGGGTTGCGCGCGGCGGGCGTCGAGCGCGGCGACCGCGTTGTGGGATTCCTGCCGAACATTCCCGAGGCCGTGATCGCTGCGCTCGCGGCGAATGCCATCGGCGCGGTGTGGTCCTCGTGCTCGCCGGACTTCGGGGCGCAGGGTGTCCTCGACCGCTTCGGGCAGATCGAGCCGACGGTGCTGTTCGCGGCGGACGGCTACACGTATGCCGGCAAGTCGATCGACTGCCTGGAGCGCGTGCGGCAGATCGTCGCGGCGATCCCCAGTCTGCGCCATCTCGTGCTCGTGCCCTTCCTTGGCGACGCGATCGACGACGCGACGCTGGCGGGCTGCGCGGCAGGCGGGGCGGGCTCGCTGGACATCTCGCGCTTCGCGTCGTTCGGTCCGGGAGACGCGCCCGAGACGCCCCGGTTCGCGGTGCTGCCCTTCGATCACCCGCTCTTCGTGATGTACAGCTCGGGCACGACGGGCCTGCCGAAGTGCATGGTGCACGGGCAGGGCGGCACGCTGCTGCAGCACGTGAAGGAGCATCGCCTGCACTGCGACCTGCGGCCCGATGACCGCATGTTCTACTTCACCACCTGCGGGTGGATGATGTGGAATTGGCTCCTCAGCGCGCTCGCCAGCCAGGTGACGATCGTCCTCTACGACGGCGCGCCGATGCCGGCCGCGAACGACGATGCGTGCTGGGACTTGGTGGCCGAGGAGCGCGTCACGCACTTCGGGACCAGCGCGAAGTACCTCGCGCTCTCGCAGAAGCAGGGCCATGCACCCGCGCGCACCCACGACCTGTCGGCGTTGCGCATGATCCTCAGCACCGGCTCGCCGCTGGCGGAGCATTCGTACGACTTCGTGTACCGCGACGTGAAGGCCGACGTGCACCTGGCGAGCATTTCCGGCGGCACGGACATCATCTCCTGCTTCGCGCTGGGGAACCCGCTGCTCCCGGTGTACCGCGGGCAGCTGCAGTGCTTCGGGCTCGGCATGGCGGTGGACGTTTGGGACGACGCGGGCCAGCCGCTGCGCGGCGTGGCCGGAGAGCTGGTGTGCACGAAGCCGTTTCCCAGCATGCCGGTGGGCTTCTGGAATGACCCCGACGGTGAGAAGTACCATGCGGCGTACTTCGCGCACTTCCCGGGCATCTGGCGCCACGGCGACTGGGCGGAGATCACGCCGCAGGGCGGGCTGATCATCCACGGCCGCAGCGATGCGACATTGAACCCAGGGGGCGTGCGCATCGGCACGGCGGAGATCTACCGCGAGGTCGAGCAATTGCCCGAGGTCGTGGAGAGCGTGGTCATCGGGCAGGAGATCACGACGGATGGCGACAAGGACGTGCGCATAGTCCTCTTCGTGCGCCTGCGCGAGGGCCTGACGCTCGATGACGCGCTCCGCGACCGCATCAAGAAGGCGATCCGGGCGCGGACCAGCCCGCATCATGTACCCAAGGTGATTCTCCAAGTCGCGGATATCCCGCGGACGATCTCGAACAAGATCTCGGAGATCGCCGTGCGCGAAGTGGTGCATGGGCGACCGGTGAAGAACACGGAGGCGCTGGCGAACCCGGCGGCGTTGGGGTTGTACCGGGATTTGCCTGAGCTCAGGCTCTGACAACTGCAGTTCTTGTATATTGAAGGGGTCCTCCGAACCGGAGTTGATATGCCCATCCAGACGTGGCAAAACGCGAGTGTGTGGGGCCGCTGGTGGACCAGCGCCCGCACCGGCGCCCGCGGCGCATAACTGAGAGGTGAGCACCGCGCCGCCTAGCGCGCGCGGTGATGCGGTCGCCGTTCGCTTCCAACTCCCAACTCCCAACTCACCACTGCCGTTCCTATGACTACCGCCACCAAGCCCGTCGCGGAAACCGCCCACGATACTTTCCCCATCAACGGAACCGACTACATCGAGTTCTGGGTCGGGAACGCGAAGCAGTCGCAGCTCTTCTACCGCGCGGCGTTCGGCTTCAAGCTCGTTGCCTACCGCGGCCCCGAGACGGGCGTGCGCGACCGCGCTTCATACCTGCTCGAGCAGGGCAAGATCCGCCTCATCCTCACGACGCCGATGGGCCCCGAGGGCGAGATCGCCGCGCACATCGCCAAGCACGGCGACGGCGTGCGCGACATGGCGTTCTGGGTGGATGACTGCCGCGATGCCTACGCGAAGGCCATCGAACGCGGGGCGGTGAGCGTGCAGGAGCCGACGGTGCTCAAGGACGAGCACGGCGAGATCGTCGTCGCCGGCATCCGCACCTACGGCGACACCATCCACTCGATCGTCGAGCGCCGCAATTACAAGGGCCTGTTTATGCCGGGCTTCATCGCGGCCGATTCGCCCTTCCAGCCGGAGCCGGTGGGCCTGAAGTACGTCGACCACTGCGTCGGCAACGTCGAGCTCGGCAAGATGAACCACTGGGTGCAGTTCTACTCCGACGTGCTCGGCTTCTACAACCTGCTGTCCTTCGACGACAAGACCATCAGCACCGAGTACTCGGCGCTGATGTCGAAGGTCATGAGCAACGGCAACGGGCGCATCAAGTTCCCGATTAACGAGCCGGCGCAGGGCAAGAAGAAGTCGCAGATCGAGGAATACCTCGACTTCTACCGCGGTCCCGGCGTGCAGCACATCGCGGTCGCCACGGACGACATCATCAGGACGGTGCGGGCGCTGAAGAGCCGCGGCGTGGAGTTCCTCACGATCCCGCGCACCTACTACGAGACGGTGCTCGACCGCGTCGGCAAGATCGACGAGGACATCGCGCCGCTGGCCGAGCTGGGCATCCTCGTGGACCGCGACGACGAAGGCTACTTGCTGCAGATCTTCACGAAGCCGGTGCAGGATCGCCCGACGCTGTTCTTCGAGATCATCCAGCGTAAGGGCGCGAAGAGCTTCGGGGCCGGCAACTTCAAGGCGCTGTTCGAGAGCATCGAGCGCGAGCAGGCCAAGCGAGGCAACCTGTAATGCCGTTCTACCACACGCTGGGGAAGATCCCGCGCAAGCGGCACATCGCGTTTCCCAAGCCGGAGGGCGGCATCTACAACGAGCAGCTCGTCGGCATCGAGGGCTTCACGGGGCCGGCGGCCCTGCTGTACCACATCCACCCGCCGACGACGGTGAAGGCCGTGCGCCGCCTGTTGGAAACGCCCTACGAGGCGGATCCCGACAAGACGCTCAAGCACCGCCACTTCAAGACGGCGCAGATCGCCCGCGGCGGCAGCCCCACGCTCAACCGCGTGCCGTTGCTGTTCAACGACGACATCGCCATGCTGTACGTGGCGCCCGACAAGCAGGACGAGCACCTCTATAGGAATGCGCAGGGCGACGAAGTGGTCTACGTCGCGGAAGGCGAAGGCACGCTGGAGACGCAGTACGGCGACCTGCCGATCATCCCCGGCGACTATCTCGTCATCCATCGCCACATCCTGCATCGCTACAAGTTCACGAAGCCGGCCAAGCTGCTGGTGATGGAATCGCGCGGGCATGTGCGGCCGCCGAAGCGTTATCTCAACAACGTGGGCCAGCTCGTGGAAGGCGCGCCGTACTCCGAGCGCGACATTCGCGTGCCGCGCGAACTCAAGACCTACGACCAGAAGGGCGATTTCCCGATCGTCATCAAGCAGTACAACGGGCTTAACGAGATCGTGCTCGATCACCATCCGCTCGATGTGGTCGGCTGGGACGGGCAGTTCTATCCCTGGGCGTTCAACATCCACGACTTCGAACCCATCGTCGGCAAGGTCCACCAGCCGCCGCCGGTGCACCAGACCTTCCAGGGCGACGGATTCGTCATCTGCTCGTTCTGCCCGCGCCCGTACGACTTCCATCCGCAGGCGATTCCCGCGCCGTACAACCACTCCAACGTGGATTCCGACGAGGTGCTGTTCTATGCCTCGAGCGAGTTCATGTCGCGCAAGGGCATCGAGTACGGCAGCATCACGCATCATCCCGACGGAATCCCGCACGGCCCGCACCCGGGCCGCTACGAAGCGAGCATCGGCCAGACGCACACCAACGAACTGGCCGTCATGATGGACTCGTTCCGGCCGCTCAAGGTGGCGAAGGCCATCACGCCGTACGAGGACAAGAACTACATGTTCAGCTGGATCGAAGGCGGGCAGGGCTTCTCGCCGCCGACGAGCTGAGCGGCGCGCGCGTCGCCTCGCGCCCATGGACATCGCACTCGCAGAGCTCTTGCCGGTCGAGCGTCATCGTTGGTTGACGCCGCTCATCGCGCCGCGCCCGATCGCCTTCGTCTCGACGATCAGCGCGGCTGGTGTCGGCAACCTCGCGCCGTTCTCGTTCTTCGCCATGGGCGGCCAGAGTCCGCAAGGGGTCGCCATCTGCCCGACCGCGGACCGTCACGGCAATCCCAAGGACACGCTGCGCAACATCCGCGAGACGGGCGAGTTCACGATCAACCTCGTCTCGCGCGAGATGGCCGAGCGCGTGAACCAGGCCTCGGCGCCGTATCCCCCGGACGTCGACGAGTTCGACGTCGCAGGCTTTACGCGCGTGCCGAGCGTGGTGGTGAAGCCACCGCGTGTCGCCGAGGCACCGGCGGCACTCGAGTGCCGCGTGTTCCAGATTGTCCCCCAAGGCTCGGGACCCATGCATGGTACCTGGGTCCTCGGCGAGGTGCTGCATCTGTGGGTACGTGACGACGTGCTCGCGTCCGACGGACTGCCCGATACCGCCAAGGTGCATCCGGCCGCGCGGATGGGCCGTGACGAGTGGGCGCATGTCACGCCGCAGGCTATCTTCCGACTCAACCGACCGACGGTCGTTCCCAAGGAGTGATTTCCATGTCCCGCCGCATTCTCGCCGCCGCACTGCTCGTCGCGGCCTTTGCCACCGCCGCCACCGCATCCATCCTGCACGATCTCACCGGACGCTGGCAGCTCGCCGTCGTGACCGACAACGGCACGGGCTATCCGGTCCTCGAGCTCAAGCAGGAGGGCGACAAAGTCACGGGGACCTACACGTCCAATGCGATGGGCTCGCGCACCATCTCGGGGACGGTGTACGGGGACACGCTGTCGTTCGTGCTCTCGCCGAGCGGCGCCGGCGAAGGCATGGTCCTGACCTACACGGCGCGCATCGTCACGGCCGACTCGCTGAACGGCTACGTGGACTTCGCCGGGCAGGGCGGCGCCCGCTTCACGGGCACGCGGCAGCGCTGACGCCGTCGGGGACACCAAGCACAGCGGGGTCGGTGCCAAGCACCGACCCCGCTGACGTTCTTCCTGCTCCGGCGCCTACCAGCGCGCCGCGTTCCCGCTGGCGATCGGTTCCCAGCCACTGCGCGTGCGCAGCGTGACGCTGCTCGTCTCCGGGTCGATGCGGTAGAGGAACATCCACTCGTGCTCGACGAGCGCGCGTACATGCGCGTGCTTGGCGAGAATGGCGTCGATGGCCGCCTCGCCCGCCTCGAGGTACACCCCGAGCCGCATCGGATCGTGCACGAAGCGCGTGCCATCGTGCACCGACTGCTGCGCGAGCCCGATGCGCAGGTCGCCGCCAGCCCCTTCGTACACGCCAAGGCTACCGCCCGCGACGTTGTGCCGCGTCTTGTCGCCGCTCCCGAAGCGGCTCGGATCCACCGTCGAGGCCCAGTACTGGAAGTTGATCCAGTGCGCGACCACGACCGGCGCGGTGAGAATCAGCTCCAGCACGCCGTGGTCCGCGTCGCGGCGCTCATCGTACTCGTGCAGGAAGGCACGTCCCTTGAGGTCGAGCGCGCGCGTGCGGCGTCGCGGTGCCGCGATGAATGCGGCGTTGCCGGCCAGCGCCCACTCGGGGCGAACCTCGGACCAGTCGGCGGCGCGATGGCGCAGCGCGTCGGCGAGGGCGAACGGATCGCTCGTCTCGATGCCGAGCCGTGCTGCCCGCTCGGCCCGCGTACGTCGCGACGCGCGGGCGCAGGCCGCCCGGAACTCCGCCAACACCTGCGCATGCGAGGCCGCGGTCTCGGCGTCGGGGAAGAACAGCAGGTCGTCCGTCGTGGTGTCGTGCAGGCCACCGACGAATCGCGTGCGGTCGGGGATCTCGATGCCCCTCTCGCGCAACCCGCTGCGCACCGCCGGCTCGTTCAGCAGGCCCGCCGCGACGCGTGCGTTGATCTCGCCGGACTGCCCGCCGCAGGCGCCGCAGGCGAGGCCTGCCGCCTGCGGATTGTTCACCACCAGCGCGCCGTGACCGATGAACGCGACCAGCGGCGCGAAGCCCTGCGTCAGCGACATGCCGCGCAGGATGCCGGCCGCGATATCGACCTTGGCGGCGCCGTCGAGCGCCGATCCGTCGCTGCGCCGCGTGAGCGTCGGCACGACGTGTCCCTCGCCGGCGTCGAGCCCGTAGCGGCGCGCGTCGCCCTTCGCGCGCTCCGGCTCGAAGCTCGCGCGCAGCATGCGGAATGCGGCGGCGAGTCCGGTGGACTCGACGAACGCGAAGGTCGACGGCACGCCACCCGCCACACCCTTCCACTGGGCACGCGCACTGCCCTGCGCGACGATCGCGCCGCGCAGCGTGTCGACGCCCTCGCCCCGATCTTCCGCGACGACCCCGGGCGCGAGCAGGCCGGGGAGTTGCGGGCGCGAGGCGCCCAGCAGCGGCTGGTACTCGAGCGGCACGCCGAAGAAGCCGGCGAAGCCGAGCGTGTGGATGCCGCCGTCGCAGTCCTCGAGGTGGCGGCGGAAGACTTCGCTGCGCACGTCGATGCAGAACACCGCCTGCGCGCTCACCGTGGCCGGCGCGGCTGCGCCGGAGTCGGCGTGGCGCAACGTCGGGTGCCACGCGAGGGCATTCGCCAGCTTCTCTTGGTACCGGACCTCGAAGGCCCGCTGCAGGATCCACTCCGGCTCCTGCGCGCGGGGTACGGCCTCGGCGAGGTCCTGCCAGCGGCGCCGATCCTGCGTCCAGCGCGAAGGCAGGTCGCTGGCGGTCGCGGTGCGGTACAAGAGCAGCTCCCAGCCGAGGCGCACGGCGAGCAGTTCGACGATGGTCTCGTCGTCCGCATGGCGCAGCCGGGCCTCGAAGCGCCGGTGCGCCGCCGCACTCGCCCACCCGATCACCGAGAGCAGCACGGCCGTGAGGTAGGTCGTGCGCGCCGCACGCGGGAGCGCGAGGGTGTCCAGCGCCTCGGCGATCAGCGCCTCGGCAGTGTCGGGAAGTTCGCCGGCGGCATCGCGGATGTCCGGCGCGCCCAGGAGCAACTGCGGCGTGCGGTCCGTGAGCATGAGCTCGCGCCAGAAGGCGTAGAGGCCATCCGGGGCGACGGCAGCCCACGGCGCCTGCGCGGCGTCGAAGTAGGCCTCGCAGGTCTGGCCGACCTGCTGCAGCAGGTAGTCGCGCCAGAGCACCTCGCGCGCGGGATCGCGCTGCGCGTCGCGCAGCTCGCTCACGAGCGGATGGTGCGGAAGCTCTGGCGCGTCCGCGTAGAGCGCGGCGAGCACGTCGTCCTTGCGCAGCGCGAGTCCACGACGCTTGATGGCGGTCTCGATCGCCTCATCCGGAATGAGCCCCGCCGCGCGCTGCGCGCGGTACCAGGAGCGTGGCATGAGCATCGGTGCCGAGGCCGTCGCGCCGATCGTCGCCGCCGCATCGGCGATGGGCCGGTCGGTCCATCCCCAGTACGGATTGACGGCGATCAAGCGGTCCAGCGGCCACGCCGGCGCGATCCGGGCGCAGGCGGCGTCGATGTGCGCGCGCACTTGGGCACGCGTCGTCGGATCGACGGGGAAAAGGGTCGGAGTGGCGGTCACGCGGCACGCTCGATGCGAAGGGGTGAACGCTCACGCCGCTGACGGACGGCGGGCGCGGTGATGGTCGGCGGCCAGAGACGGAACGTGAGCCGCGTGAACACGGCGTCGAGATGGAATCCGGCGAGCGCGTGTGGATACAGCGCGCGGGCGAGGCGTCCCTGCGGCGCCTGGGCGACGGTGACCTGCACGGCCAGCGCGGCGGCAAAGCCCGCGATGACGAGCGCGGCAACCCAGGCCGGGACAGGCAGCGTCGCGGCGCTCGGCGCGATCGGGGCGAGCACGGCATGCCAGATGGCGTAGAGGGCGGGGAGGCCGAGGATGATGCCGAGGCCGCTGCGGAGGGACGCAGATCCATCGGCGAGCCGCAGGGTGGCGAGGGCGGGGATCAGCGCGAGCGCGACCACCGTGGCGCTCAGCAACAGCGACGGCGTGGTGGGGGTCCATGTTTGCGTCATGCGGGCCGCAGCCAACGCGGCGGCGACGACCGCGATGGCCGCGAGCCAGCGCCCCAGCCCCTCCTCGGGCGCGAGCGGGGCGCGGCTCCGCAGGGCATCGCCCGCGCGCAGCTGCTGGGCGGCGACATGAACGCCGCTGCCGGAGGCGAGGAAGGCGTTGGCCTTGTAGGCACCGTGCGCGACGATGTGCAGCAGCGCGAGGTCGAAGGCCCCGAGGCCGACTTCGACGAGCACGAAGCCCATCTGGGCGCAGGTGGACCACGCGAGCGCCCCCTTCACGCTGCCGCGCGTACGCATGACGAGCGCCGCGAGCGTCGCCGAGGCGAGGCCCGCAAGCGCCAGCAGCGTGAGCGCCGCGGGCACGGCGACGAAGAGTGGCGCGAGACTGATGGCCACGTAGGCGCCGAGGTTGATGACACCGGCGTGCAGCAGCGCGCTCACCGGTGTGGGGGCTTCCATGACCTGGATGAGCCAGCCGTGAAAGGGCAGCTGCGCCGAACGCAGGATGATCGCGCCGGCGAGGAGCAGCGTGCCGGCGGTGGCCGTGCCGGGTATCTCTCCCGTGCCTGCGGCCTCGAGGAGGCGCGGGATGTCGGTGGTGCCGAAGGCGGTCGCGATGAGGATGACGGCCGTCGCGACCGCGAGGTCGGCGACGCGGCTCAGCAGGAACTTCTTGTGCGCGGCGATCTCCGCGGCGGCGCGCGCCGGTCCGACGGTGAGCAGCTGGTGCAGGGCCAGCGAGGTCAGCGTCCAAGCGAGACCGGTGACGATGAGGTCGCGGGACACCGTGACGAGCGAGGCGCCGGCGACGGCCAGCAGGAACCACTGCACGTAGCGCGGCCCGTCCGCCTCGCCGTCGAGGTAGCGGCGCGAGAAGCGCAGGGTGATGGCCCCGAGGGCCGCGATGAGGAAGGCCATCACGCGGGCGGCTGGCGCGAGCGCGGGCACGGCGAGGAGGGCGAACACGGGCGCGGCGAGCGTGACGCGCTCGCCGATGGTCCACGCGGCGTGCGGCCGCCAGCGCACGAGCAGCGCGGCGGCGACAAGCGCGCCGGGCAGCAGCCAGGCGAGCGGAGCGAAGGCAAGGTCGGGCACAGAGACTCCGGGAAGGGACACACGGAATCTCGGCGCTTCCTATCGTTCTGTAAAATACATACTTTATATCAAACACATCGCGAAAAAAGAACAATGGAATCGCGCCTCCCGACGCTCAACTACCACCACCTGCTGTACTTCTGGGCGGTCGCCAAGGAAGGCCACCTCACCCGCGCCGCCGCCCATCTCCGCGTGTCGCAATCCGCGCTGTCCACGCAGATCCGACAGCTCGAGGCACGCCTCGGCCAGCCCCTCTTCCAGCGCCAGGGGCGGCAGCTCACGCTCACCGAGGCCGGACGCATCGCGCTCGAGTATGCCGAGCAGATCGTCGGGGCGGGGCAGGAACTCGTCGCGACGCTGCGCGAGGGGCGTGAGGCGGCGCGGCAAGTCGTCCGCATCGGTGCCGTCGCCACGCTCTCGCGCAACTTCCAGCGCAGCTTCGTCGCGCCCCTGCTCGGGGTGCCCGACGTCAGCCTCGTGCTGCAATCGGCATCGCTGGGCGAGCTGCTGGCCCGCCTCCGCGCGCACACGCTGGACGTGGTGCTCGCCAACCGACGCGTGCACGAGGACGCCGAGCATGCGTGGCGCTGCCAACGCATCGCGCGCCAGCAGGTGAGCCTCGTCGGGCATCGGCGCCGCGGCCGGGCGTTCCGTTTCCCCGAGGACGTGGGCAAGGTGCCGCTCATCCTGCCCAGCCGCGACAGCGAACTGCGCAGCGGCTTCGACGTGCTCTGCGAACGCGCCGGCATCCGGCCGACGGTCGTCGCCGAGGTGGACGACATGGCGATGCTGCGCCTCCTGGCGCGCGACCTGCAGGCCGTCGCGTTGGTGCCCGCCGTCGTCGTGCGCGACGAACTGCGGCGCGGCACGCTGCACGAGTACTGTGCCGTGCCCGATCTCTACGAGGAGTTCTTCGCCGTCACGGTGCGGCGCCAGTTCGCCCCGCCGCTGGTCCGCACCTTGCTGGATCACCGCATCGAATCGGCGCTGTGACCGCCATCACGCGCCGCGCCAGCGCGGTGAGCGGCACGGAGTTGCGGGGCGCGGTGTACGGAGCGAGTGTACGCTGAGTGCCGTGTGTTCGCTTCCGCGCCGAGGTGCCTGTGTCGGTCCAGACTGTTCCCGTTTCCCCCGTGCGTCGATCGCTGCTCCTGCTCAGCCTCGCGGCGTTGCCGCTGGCCGGTGCAGGCGCGCAGCAGAGTGAGGAGGAGCGGTATCGGCGCTTCCTGGAACAGCAAGAGCGGCAGTTCAACCAGTTCATGACGGCGCAGGACAGCGCCTTCGCCAACTTCCTCGAGCGCGACTGGCGCGCGATGCAGGCCTTTGCCGCCAGCCAGGGCTACACGGCGCCGAAGCCGCGTACCTTGCCGCGCCGCACACCGACGCCGGCCCCGGCGCCGGGGCCGCGGCCCTCGCCGACCCGACCCACGCCGGCCGGCGGGAACACACCGCCCGCCAACACGCCGCGCGCGAACACGCCGCCCGTTCCCGTCGCGCCACCGGACAACGTCGTCGCGAACATCCCGGCCCTGCCGCCGATGCCGCCGCGTCGCACTACGGGCACGCCGGGCAATCGTCCGGCGCCGCTGGCGCTGATTCCGCCGGCGAGTCGTCCGCTGCCGGCGCGCCCGGTGGATCCGTCGATGCTGCCGCCCGAGCCGGCACCCGCCCCCACGCCCGCTCCGCGCCCGGCGGCCCCGGCGCAGACGCTCAGCGTGCCGTTCTATGGAGGTCCGATCCCGCTGCGCTACACGCGCTCGCCCCTTCCGGCGCTGGGCAGTCCGGTGGACGGAAAGGCGATTGCCGATTTCTACCGCGGTCTCGCCTCCGCCGACTGGGGCGTGCTCGCCGAGGACCTGCGCGCGCAGTCCGAAGCCCTCGCGCTCGACGACTACGCCTACGCGCAGTTCGTGCTCCGCTTGGGCCGGCAGCTCGCAGGCGACGAGAGCCGCGCGCGATTGCTGACGTGGTATCTGCTGCTCAAGTCCAACGTGGACGCGCGTGTCGGCTACATCGGGCCGAACGGCGCCACCGCCGCCATGCCGGTGGGTACCATCGTGCTGCTCGTGCCGAGCACGGTGATGGTGTACAACACGACGTACTTCACGCTGCAGAACGAGAAGTTCTTCGCGGTGTCGCTGGACGAGGCGCCGTCACCGGACGGGCTGGGGCGCCTCTTCACCTACGACGGCAACTATCCCGGCCAGCCGCGCAAGATGGACATGCGCATCGCGCGGACGCCGAACCTCGGCGTCGCCGCGGAATCCCGCACGCTGCGTTGGAGCTACAAGGACACCACGCACACCATCGAGGTGCGCGCCGACCGCAACGCGGTGAAGTACCTCGAGTGGTTCCCGCAGGTCGAGTGGGACGTGTGGTTCGGCATCCAGATGTCGCAGCCGGCGCGGGAGACGCTGCTGCCCGCCCTGCGGCGCAAGCTCCAGGGCCGCAGCGAGCGCGACCAGGTGAACTTCCTGATCCGCTTCGTGCAGACGGCCTTCGAGTACAAGACGGACGGCGACCAGTTCGGCCGCGAGAAGCCGCTGAGCGTGGACGAGACGCTGCTCTATCCGTTCTCGGACTGCGAGGACCGCTCCATCATCTTCGCCGCGCTCGTGCGCGAACTCACCGGACTCGAGGTCGTGGGCCTGCTCTACCCGGGCCACATGGCGACGGCGGTGAAGTTCCGCGCGGCCGTGACCGGTGATGCCGTGGTGATCGGCGGGGAGCGCTGGATCGTCAGCGACCCGACCTACATCGGGGCGGACGTCGGCGAGGCCATGCCGCAGTTCAAGACCGTCACGCCGCAGATCGTCCGCATCCCCTGAGCGACGGCGTTGCGCCGTCGCCCGGGCTGCGTGCCGCGTACCGCTTACTCCCAGGTCCAGCTGGTCGGCGCGTAGGAGTCCGCGACGCGCGCGGCTTCGAGGAGGTTGCGGCGATGCTCGAGATCGGCCAGCTCCGCCTTCGCCGTGGCCAGCTCGTCCTGCGCCTTCGCCACCATCGCGGCGTCGCCGCGCGGCGTGACGTCGGCGAGCTGCCACTCGAACGCGCGAATGCGCGCGCGCGTGATGCGGAGGCAGGTGTTCACGCGGATCGCGTGATAGTGCGACCACAGGGAGACGGTCCGGTCATCATCCTGCCAGAGGCCTTCGATGCCGTCGTAGACGGAGAACGGCGGGATGGTGACGGCGTCGAGGTCAGGGGCGGTGTACGCAGCGGACATGCGGGCGGGCTCCACGGGAAGGTTGCCCGATGAACAGCCGCCGCCGCGGGCCTGTTCCCGCGGAAGAGCCCCGATTGACCCGCCGCCCGCCCCCGCGCTTTTTTCGTGGCGAGCCATGCGCACCCTCCTTCGCTCCCTCGTCGTGTTCGCCGCTGGCGCTGCGTTCAGCCCGGGGCCGGTGCCGGCACAATCCGCATCGCCCGCCGACACCCTGCCGGCGCTGCGCGCGGCCGCCGCGGCCGCACGCTCCGCGCACGACACGCTGGCGTGGGCTGGCCTCCTCGAAGAGTTGGGACTCGCGCACTGGCGTGCCGATCGCTTCGACTCGGCGCTCGTGCATCTCATGGCCAGCCGCGACCTGTCGGCGGCACGCGGCGACAGCGCGGCGGTGGCCCGCGTCTCCAATTCCGTCGGCTCGTCGCATTACCAGATCGGCAACTTCGAGCTCGCCCTGCAAGCCTACATGCGGTCGTTGGCCATCCGGACCGCCGACGGCAACGCACGGGGCCAGGCCTACCTGCACGCGAACATTGCCAAGGCGTACCAAGACTGGCGGCAGTTCGACCGGGCGCTCGAGAGCGCCGACAGCGGCGTCACGTTCGCCGATGCGTCGGGCGATGGCCACACCTTGGGGTACGCGCTGAACACGCGCGCCGACATCCTCGCCGACCTCGGCCGCTTCGCCGACGCCCGCGCGGATGTCGAGCGCTCGCTCGCCGCGTACTACAGCGGCCGCCCGCCGATCAGCCGGCGCGATTCGCTGAGCGCATGGTCCATCAACATCCTGTTGCTCGGCGAGATCGATCTCGCGTCAGGGCGGCCGGATGACGCGCTGCGGCGCTTCGGCGAGGTCTACGACTGGGCGCTCAAGGGCAACACCCTGCGCGGGCAGGCCAACGCGGCGCTGCAGATGGCGCGTGCGAACGAGGCGCTCGGGCGGTCGCGAGCGGCCGTCGAGGATTATCGCCGTGCGCTCGCGGCCGCCGATCGCACGGGCAACCGCGTGTATCGATTGGAGGCGCTGCACGGGCTCTCGCGCGTGTCGGAGCGCCTCGGCAACGCGCCGGCCGCGCTCCGCTATGCGCGTCAACACGAGGCCCTGCGCGACTCGGTCTTCGACGCCCGCGCGGCGCAGCGTGTGGCGGCCATCGAGCTCGAGGCCGAGGCGGCCCGCCAGCGGGCGGCCGCGCGGGACCTCCGCGAGCAACAGCAGGTGCAGGCCGCGGCCTTGCGCCTACAGCGCGTGCTGACGGGCCTCGCCGTGCTCCTGCTCGTCATCACGCTGCTGTTCGTGCTGGCGCTGCTGCGCGCGAGGCGTGAAGTGCGCACCCTCTCGGGCTTCATCCCGATCTGCGCCAACTGCAAGAACGTCCGCGACGACGCCGGCTATTGGCGCAGCGTCGAGGAGTACATGGCATCGCGGTCGATGGCGCAGTTCTCGCACTCGATCTGCAACAGCTGTGGCCCCAAGCTCTACGGCGATGATTGGGACCCGCCGTCCGCCGCCGCGACGCCGGGCTGACCCGCCATGGCCCGCATGCGGAAGAAGTCCGACCTCCCGCAGAAGGACTGCCTGAACTGCGGCCGTCCGTTCACCTGGCGGAAGAAATGGGAGCGGGACTGGGAGCAGGTGAAGTACTGCTCTGATGCCTGTCGGCAGCGCGGCGCGGGCGTTACGCCGCCGACGGCTGTGGGGCGGGGCCGGCCGCGAGGGCGCTGAGTCGGCGCGCCGCCTCGCGGCGCAGCAGCCAGAGGGCGAAGAGCGCGTGCACCGTCGTGGCGACGACCGAGACGCGCCACACCCAGTGCAGCTGGAAGCCCGGCAGCCGGGAGACCCAGAAAGCGGGGATCGCGAACACGGTCAGCCGCACGGCGCTCGAGACGACGCTGGGAATCGTGTTGCCCATCGCTTGGAACATCGACGAGCAGGTGAACACGAGCCCGCTCGCCACGAAGTTCCACGAAATCGTGCGCAGGAAGTCCACCGCGACCTCGACGACGACCGGGTCGCTGGCGAAGGGCTGCACGAGCACCGCGGGCCGCCAGTGGGCGAACAATGTCATGAGGGCCATGAGCGCGCTGCACAGCCGCGCGGCCGCCCAGAACGTCTCGCGTGCGCGGTCCGGCCGGCCCGCCGCCACGTTCTGCCCCGCGATGGGCGCGGCCGAGATCGCGATCGCCATCACCGGCAGGAACAGCGACTGCATGATGCGCGAGCCCACGCCGAAGCCCGCCTGCGCCGCCGCCCCGAAGCCGCCGATGATGCCGTAGATGATCGCCATCGAGACGAACATCAGCCCGAACTCGCCGCCCGCGGGGACGCCGATGCGCAGCAGCTTGCGCCACACCGCCGGGTCCGGCCGATACGGGGCCTCCTCTGCCGTCGCGGCAAAGAAGCCCGTGCGGACGAAGTACGCCGCCGCGGCGATGACGCCGACCGCAACGGCGATGGTCGAGGCGAGTCCGGCACCGGCGATCCCCATCGGTCGCCCGGTGCCCCAGCCGGCAATCAGCACCGGCGCAAGGATCGCGTTGAGGAGCACCGTCACCATCTGGATGATCATCGTCGGCTTCGCGATGCCGGCACCCCGGAGCGCGGCGCCCATCGAGATCAGGGCGAACTGCAGTGCGAGCGCCGGCAGGAACCACTTGAGGTAGATGAGTCCGTTCCGCACCGTCTCGGCGTCCGCCGCCACGCCGCGCAGGTACATCGGGGCGAGCACGCCTCCCGCGACCAGCACGAACACGCCCGTGATGCCGGAGAGGAGCAGGCTCTGCCGGAAGGCGCGTGCGCCATCGACGCGATCCTTGCGCCCGGCCGCGTGGGCGATGAGCACCGTGGTCCCGACGCCGAGCACCTGCGTGAGGGCCATCACGATGAACTGCACGTTTCCCGCGGCGCTGACGCCGGCGATCGCCGCATCGCCGAGTTGCGCGACGAAGTAGAGGTCGACCAGCACGTACAGCGTCTGGAAGATCATGCCCAGCGCCATCGGGATCGCCATGCGGACCAGGTGACCCGAGATGGACCCCTGCGTGAGGTCGAGGCCCGTCGTCACGGCTGGACCAGCGTCACCTGATCCGGCTTGTCCGGCACGACGCAAATAAACTCGAAGGGGCCGTCCACGACCTCGTAGGCATGCGGCACGCCGGCGGGAATGAACAGCGTGTCGTCGGCGCCGACCTCGTGCACCGCGTCCGCAATCCGGATGCGCGCGCGGCCGCGCAGCACGTACTGCTGGTGCTCGACGAGGTTGGTATGGAGCGGCATGCCGCCGCCGGCCCCGAAGGTGAAGCGGCGGAGCACGAAGGTGGTCTCGCCCTGCTGCGGGCCGACGAGGACGCGGAACGCGGCGTCGCGGCCGGACGGGATGACGGTCGGCGTGACGCTGTCCGCGGGGCGGACGGTGGCGGCGGGTGTCGTGGACATGCGAGAAACCTACATACGTCCGCGGGCGACGGCGCCGCGGCCAGCGCCGAGCCCTGACGCCGCGTAACTTCTCCGCGCGCCATCCCAACTGTCTCACCCCGTGGAGCACCTTCCGTGAAGACCTCGACCCTCGCCCGCCGTGTCCTCGGCGCCTGTGGCGCCCTTGCCCTACTGGCCTCCGCGACCTCGGCGCAGATCCCCGTGGCCGAGGAACTCAACCGGCTACACTTCCGCTCGATCGGCCCGGCGACGATGTCGGGGCGCATCGCGGACGTGGCGGTCTCCGAGAAGAACCCGGCCCTCTGGTACGTCGCGACGGCGCACGGCGGCGTGTGGAAGACGACCTCCGGCGGCACCACCTGGGAGCCGATGTTGCAGGACCAGGGTCTGATGAGCATCGGCGACGTGACGCTCTCGCAGCAGAACCCGGACTTGGTCTGGGCCGGCGGCGGCGAGAGCAACAATCGCCAGTCCACCAGTTGGGGCAGCGGCGTGTGGAAGTCCACCGACGGCGGCAAGACGTGGACGAACATGGGACTGCGCGAATCCAAGCACATCCATCGCATCGTCATCGACCCGACGAACAACGACATCGTCTTCGTCGCGGCGACGGGTCCGCTCTTCGGCCCCGGCGGCGAGCGCGGCATCTACAAGACCATCGACGGCGGCCGCAGCTGGCGCCGCGTCCTGGCCGGCGATGACGACACGGGCGGCAACGACATCGTGATGTCGGCTGCGGATCCCAAGGTGCTCTTCGCCTCGACGTACCAGCGCCGCCGCAGCGAGTGCTGCTTCAACGGCGGCGGCCCGGGCAGCGGGCTGTTCAAATCCACCGACGGCGGCGAGACCTGGGCGCGCGTGGCTGGGGGCTATCCCAGCGGCGAGCTCGGCCGCATCGCAGTGGACATCGCGCGGTCGAACCCGAACATCGTGTACTCGCTCGTCGAGGCACCCGCGCCCAGTGCGCCTGCAGCCGGAGCGCCTGCCGCCGCTGCGCCTGCGGGAGGCTCGATGGCGTCGAGCGCGCCGGCGAACAACCAGGTCAGCGGTCTCTGGCGCTCGGATGATGGCGGCGCGACGTGGACGCGCGTGAACGGCGCCAACCCGCGGCCCATGTATTTCTCGAAGTTGGCCATCGACCCCAGCAACGCGGAGACGGTGTACTTCGGCGGCGTCGGCCTCCACATGACGCTCGACGGCGGCAAGACGGTCGAGACCGATGCCGCGATGGTCACGCACGACGACATCCATGCGCTGTGGGTGAACCCGGCGAACCCACAGCACCTCGTGATCGGCAACGACGGCGGCATGGCCGTGTCGTTCGACCAAGCCAAGAGCTGGCAGTTCGTGCCGAACCTGCCCGTGGGCCTGTTCTATCACGTCAGCTACGATATGAGCGTGCCGTTCAACATCTGCGGCGGCATGCAGGACAACTACAACTGGTGCGGCCCTAGCCGCTCGCGTTTCAGCCGCGGCATCGTGAACCACGACTGGTTCCAGATCCTCGGGGGCGACGGCTTCCACGCGATCCCCGACCTGCGCGACCCGCGCATCGTCTACACGGAGTCACAGAACGGCAACATGATCCGTCGCAACGTCGTGACGGGCGAGAGCAAGAGCATCCGTCCGACGCCGAACACGGTGACGCCTGCCCCGGCGGCGGGGGAGACCTTCCGCTTCCAGTGGGACGCGCCGATCCTGCTCTCGCCGCACGATCCGGGCACGCTGTACGTGGCGGGCAATCGCGTCTTCCGCTCCACGGATCGGGGCGACTCGTGGACCGTCGTGTCGCCCGACCTGACGATGAATGCCAATCGCGATTCGATCGTCACGATGGGGAAGGCCGGCCGCGACATCCGCATCGCCACGCACGATGGCATCTCGCAGTGGCCGGCGCTTGTCTCGCTGGCGGAATCGCCGGCGCAGCGAGGCGTGCTCTGGGCAGGCTCCGATGATGGCGTCGTGAGCGTGACGAAGGACGGGGGTACCACCTGGACCAACGTAGCGGCCAACCTGCCGGGATTCCCGCGCGGCGCGTACATCGGGGAGGTCGTGCCCTCGCGCGGCGCGCCCGGCCGCGCCTACGTGGTGGTGCCCAACTACCGGCAGAACGACTACGCGCCGTATGTGTGGAGCACCGAGGATTTCGGCGCGACGTTCCGCCGCATCGACGCAGGCCTGCGCGGCGAGGTGGTCCGCACGCTGACGGAAGACATCAGGAACCCCGACGTGCTCTACGTCGGCACGGAGACTGGCCTGTTCGTCTCGCTGGACCGCGGCAACTCGTGGCGCCGCTTCAAGAGCAACCTGCCGGACGTGCGCGTCGACGAGATCGCCATCCATCCGCGCGACAACGCGATGATCGTCGGCACGCATGGCCGCGCCATCTTCGTGCTCGACAACCTCGCGCCCGTGCAGGAACTCGCCGCCGCGCAATCGGCGAGTCGGCCGGCAACGCTGTTCACGCCGACGCCGGCCCTGCAATGGAAGACCAAGGACGACCGCAACGACGAGTGCTGGGGGCATCAGTGGTTCACGGGCGAGAACCCGCCCAGCGAGGCGGTGCTGCCGTTCCACGTGCAGCGTGAGGTCCAGTCGTTGGAACTGCGCGTGGTCGGCGCTCGCAACGCAGAGGTGCGGCGTCTCGAGGTGCCGGCCGCGAAGCGGACGCTAGGCCTGCAGGCGGTGTGTTGGGACATGCGGGTGGCGCCGGTTGCGGTGGGCGCGCCGCCGGCTGCGGGTGGCCCCGGCGGGCAGGGCGGTCCGGGCGGCGGGCCCTCGCAGCAGCGTCCGATTCCCGGTGTGCGCGCACCGCTGCCGGACGTCGGCTTCCGGCCGGAGAATCCCTGCGGAGGCGCGGGCGGATTCGCTGGTGGCTTCGGGTTTGGCGGCAACGCGAATCTCGGGCCGTACGTCGCGCCGGGCCGCTACACCGTCGAGCTGATCGCCGACGGCTCGGTCGTGGACAGCAAGCCGCTCACCGTCGTGGCGGACCCGGCCCTCACCTGGACGGTCGCCGAGCGCGCCGCCTACGATCGCCTCGTCATGCAGTTGCACGATGAGCATCGCCGCTCGGCGACAACCGTGGCGCGCCTGAACACGCTGCGTTCGCAGCTGAGCGCGGCGCAGCAGCGTGCGGATTCGCTGCAGCTCAGCGCCGATGAGCGCGCGAGCCTTGCGCAGCTGAAGGCGCGCTTGGACAGCGTCGGTCCGGCGCTTGGCGTCGGCATCGCGCCGCAGGGCGGCGGCGCGGGTGGCGGGGGTGGCGGGGGCGGATTCGGCGGCGGCGCCGGCGGCGGCAACGCCTACTCGCGCTTCACGGGGCTCAAGGCGTCCGTGATCGGGCTCTGGGAGATGCCGAGTGCCGGTGTGCAGCAGCAGCTCCGCAATGCCCAGCAGGCGTTGGTGGCGCCGGTCCGTGATGCGGAGCGCTTGCTGGCGGACGCGGTGCGCGTGGGGCGCAGCCTGCAGGCCAAGGGCGTGCAGCTTGCGCCCTGAGGATTCAGGGCTGGCGCAACGCGATGTTGAAGGTCTGGTTGCTGCCGTTCAGTACGATGCTCACCCGCACCGTGTCGAAGCCTTCCTTCATCGCTGACACCAGCATCTGGGAGGCGCGGTAGCCGTCGAGGGCGTAGAAGCCGGCCGAGTCCGTGACGCTGCGGCTCGAGCCCCCCTCGACGGTCACGCCGGCGATCGGTGTGTTGGTCCCCTGCCGGAACACGCGGCCGCTGACGAAAGTCAGCGGAAACTGGGCTGGCGGCGGATCCCAGCGCGTGGCGTTCGGGTCGGTCGGGAACGTGTGGCAGCTGGCCGCCGCCACGACGGCGATGGCGAGCGGCACGACCAAGCGGGGTAGGCGAATCGACGGCATGGGGAGCATCGCGCGGGCTGAGATGAAGCGCGTAGCTTACATGCTCGCTTCGCCCGCTTCAACTCCGTCGTTCCCACCGCGCCCCCAGGCCCCGTGAAGACCACCGCCCGTTTCGATTCGCTGCCGGTCTACCTGCTCGCCACGATTCCCCAGAAGAAGCGCGAGCTCATCGCCCGGGGTGTGGACGTCATCGACCTCGGCGCCGGCGACGCCGACCTCGCCGCACCGCCGAAGGCCGTGGAGGCGCTCATCAGCGCCGTGCAGGACCCCGCGATGAGCCGCTACGGATTCGGACTCGGGCTGCCCAAGTACCGCGAGGCCGTGAGCGCCTGGATGGAGAAGCGTTTCGGGCAGCGCTTCGATCCGCTCAAGGAGATCGTGCCACTCATCGGGTCCAAGGAAGGCATCGCCCACTTCTGCCTCGCCACGCTGCAGAAGGGCGACGTCGCCATTCTCCCCGATCCCGGCTACCTCGCCTACCTCGGCGGCACCCTGCTGAGCGAAGCCGAGCCGTACATGTATCCGATCACGCCGCGCACCAACTTCCTCGTGGAACTCGACGAGGTGCCGGCGGAGGTGTTGGCGCGCACGAAGGTGTTGTTCCTCAACTATCCGAACAACCCGACCGCCGCGATTGCGCCCATGGAGTACCTCGCGCGCATCGTCCGACGCTGCAAGGAGCTTGGCATCATCCTGCTCTTCGACAACGCATACTCGGAGATGACCTTCGACGGCTACGTCGCGCCGAGCATCTTCGATGTGCCCGGCGCGCGCGACGTGGCCATCGAGTTCCATTCGCTGTCGAAGACCTACAACATGACCGGCTGGCGCTGCGGCTGGGCCTGCGGCAACGCGGAGTTGGTCGGCGCGCTGTCGAAGACCAAGAGCTTTCTCGACACCGGCCAGTTCATGGCGGTGCAGGCGGCGGCCGTGGCTGCGCTGGAGAGCCACGCGGAGTGGGTGCCCGGCAACCTTGCGGTGTTCAAGGAACGCCGCGACGCCGCGGTGGCCGCCTTCCGCGCGAACGGCTTCGCCGTCGAGGCGCCGAAGGCCTCGATGTACCTCTGGGTGCCGCTGCCGGCGGGCATCACGTCGCTGGAGTTCCACGAGCGCCTGATGATGGAAGAAGGCGTCATCGTGCTCGCCGGATCGTCGCTGGGCGCGGGCGGGGAAGGGTTCTTCCGCATCTCGTTCATCACGCATCCAGCGCGCATCGCCGAGGCGGCGATGCGCGCCGGTCGCGTCCTCCGTCGGATGCAGCCCGGCGCCTGAGCGCCGGGCCGCCTCGCGCGGATTCGACGGGCCTAGAAGCTCCGCTCCAGCCCCAGCTGCAGCAGCCTCGGCATCCCGGGGAGCAACCCGCGCGTGCGGTCGACCACGACCAGTTCATCGAAGACGTTCTTCACCGTGGCGAACACCGTGACGCCGAGCGGCGCCGACGTCCAGTTCGCCGACAGGTTCCAGAGCGTGTTGGCCGCGAGCGGGCCCTGCTGGCCGTCCGGCACGAGAACGCTGGTGTTTGCGGCGTCGCCGAACTGCCGGCCCACGTGGACCGCCTCGGCGGAGAGATCGAGGCCTGCCCGGTGCCGGACACCGAGCGTCGCGGTGACCGTGACCTCGGGTGCATACGGCAGGCGATTGCCCGTCACGCGCAGGGCCGTCCGCGACTCGGCCGCGTTCTGCTCCGCGTACACTTGGCCGGCGACGTCGGCACCGCCGGTGCCGATGAAGGCGAAGCGCTCGCCTTCGAATCGGGCGATCGGCATCCAGGTCGTCGCCAGCTGCACGAAAGGCGTCAGGCCACCCAGCGCCGGCAGGTCTCCGCGCAGGTCGAACTCGACGCCTTGGTGCAGGGTACGGCCGGCGCTTGTGAGCGTGGCGCCCGCTCCCCCGGCCACCGAGGCCGGAATCACCTGGTTCTCGAAGTCGAGGCGGAACACCGTCGCGTCGAGGTTCCATCCCCGCGCGGAGGTCCAGCGCGCCCCGACTTCGTAGTTCCACGAGCGCTCCGGGTCGAGCTCGACGACGCCACCCGTGGTGTTGCTGATGATGTCCTCGTTGCGCGGCGGCGCGAAGCCACGATGCGCGCCGGCGAACACGGTGAGGCGCGCGCTGGGTGCAAGCGTGGCGCCGATGCCCGGGATGATCTCGGTGAGCGACGTCTCGCCGCCGACGCCCGAGGGCGCGCCGGCCAGCGGGCGGCGGTTGGTGCGCGTGATCGTGATCCGTTCCACCCGCAGGCCTGGCGTGACGCTCCACGTCAAGCCTCCGATGCGCGCCTGTACGAAGCCGGCGAGGGCGCTGGTGGTGCGAAGGTTGTCCTCAAGGATCCCGGAGCCCGGATTGCCGGCGGGTCCGGCGCTGCGACTGTCGTGCGCCGCTCCGTTGAGCTGCACCCGGGTCTGGACCTCGCGATGCAGCCGCAGCCCGGCGTCGAGCTCACCCGCGAGGGCGCCGAGGACGAGTGGCTGCGCGTAACGCGGTTCGATGCCGGCGATCCGATACTGCCGCAACCGCCCTTCATTGCCGCACCCCGTCTCGAGGGCGGCGATCGACCCGCAGGCGGGGTCGGCCGCGTCATTCGGGCGCTGCGAGGAGTTGCTCGACTGTCGCCACCAATCCCGCTGGATCTGGTGGCCGTAAAGCGTGGTGACGAGGCGCCGGTGGCCGGCGGTCCACTCGTGGGCGATGGCGCCGCCGAGGCGCTGGATGTCGAAGCGGTCGTTGCGGAAGGGATTCTGGCGCGGATTGTCCGCCCACTCGGATTCACGCAGCCCCGAGTAGGTGACCTGCGACCCTTCGCGGAAGAAGTTGGCCTTTGCCGTGAGCCGCTGCGTCGGGGCCAGGCGCAGGAAGAATTTCGCTGAGGCGTCCGAGACGTCGGAAGCCGTGTTCTCGCGGGCGCCGAGCGAGCGGAAGCGGCCGACGTCGAACACCACACCGCCATCGCCCTGCACGGCCGCCACGCGCGCCTGCGCGCTGCCGAACGCGTTGGAGCCCCCGGCCACCCGCAACGACGTCGAGGAGACGGCGGGGAGCCCGGGCGTGATGTAGTTGATGACGCCACCGATGGTCTGCGGGCCATAGAGGATCTGGCCCGCGCCCTTGAGCACTTCGATGCGCTCCATGCGGCCGATGGGCGGGTGGTAGTACGCGGCATTGTCGCCGTAGGGGGCGAGCGCAACGGGAACGCCGTCCTCGAGGAGCAGCACTTTGGCGGAACGGGTCGGATTGAGCCCGCGAATGCCGATGTTCGGGCGCAGCCCGAGGCCCTCCTCGTCTCGCACGACGATGCCGGAGACCTTGCGCAGCGCTTCGTTCGTGGTGAAGACGCGGGCTCGGGTCAGGGTGCGCCGATCAAGCGTCTGGGCTGAGCCGGGAATGCGGCTCCGGTCTTCCGTGGTGCCGATGATCGTGAGGCCGGGCAGCCGCGCGACGGAGTCGCGGAGGCTACGGCTGGAATCCCGCAAGGCGCGTCGGCCGGGGGCGGTATCGCGCGCTTGCGCGGTCAGTCCGCGAGGGGCGAAAGCCACCAGCGACAACATCAACGCCAGCGGAAGTGCACGCGACGCGCGGCGGGGGCGGGGGGAGGAGGAAGCCATTGAGTCGAACGTTAGATGAGAATCGTTTTCAAAAGCCAGTTATGGAGGCTAAACGCCAATGGGGAGTAATGCAATAGGGTTTCCGGCGATTCGCTGTCCGTCAGCGTCTGGCGGGGGCGAGTACGTAACGCTCGTGTTATCTCTCGCCCAGACCGACGTACTCTCACGCCGAGCCGCCTCTCCCATGCGTGTCCTCCGTCGCGCCCTCACGGCGCTTCTCTTCGCCCCCGCGGCAGCCGCCGCCCAGCGTGCGATGCAGCCCAACGACTGGCATCGCCTCACGACCGTCTCGCAACCCGCGATGTCGCCCGACGGGCGCCTCGTTGCCTTCACCGTGACCACGGTGAACGAGCGCGAGAACAAGCGCCACCAGGAAGTCTGGGTGGCGCCGGCCGCCGGCGGCGATCCGCAGCGCTACACGGCACCCGGCTACGAGAGCAGCAATCCGCGCTTCTCGCCCGACGGCAAGTACCTGTTCTTCTCGTCGCAGCGGCCGGGCGGCAGCGGCAACACCTGGGCCATCCGCATGGACGCGCCCGGCGGCGAGGCCGCGCAGGTGGAGAACTATCCCGCGGGCAGTTGGCCGCGCGACGGCAAGTTCGCGGTATTCAGCGCCGCGGCCGATGCCGATACTGCAGGCGGCCCGCGTGCGGCACGCGAGGCGGATCCGTACGCCCGCATGCAGCCCACGGCGCGTCCGCCCTTCGGCGCCATCACGAAGCCGGTGATGCCCGAGCGCTTCGACGGCCGGCACATCTTGAGCGCCCGCTACAAGGCGAACGGACAGGGCTTCCTGCCCGGCGCGCGCACGGCGCCGCAGGTGCGGCCGCAGCAGATCTTCACCCAAGCACCGGGTGCTCGCCGTGAGCAGCTCACGCGCACGGCGTACTCGCATCGCAGCCCGGTCGTGAGTCCGGATGGCCGATTCATCGCCTTCATCGCCGATGCCGACCTGCGCCCCGATTCGCTGGTGCAGGCCATCAACGATTCCATCTCGCGCCTGCCGTATGACCGCGTGCGCGACGAAGCGCCGCGCAACGACGCCGACATCTTCGTGATTCCCGTCGCCGGCGGCACGCCGCGCAAGGTCGCGACGCTGGTCGGCACGGAGTCGGATCTCACCTGGTCGCCGGACGGCCGCCAGCTCGCCTTCGTGCATCGCGCCTCGCGCACCGCGAACGCGCGCCTCATGGTCATCAACGTGGCCGGCGGCCAGCCGACCAACCTCACGCCGACCTGGCGCTACGAGCCCGGCGGCATGGAGTGGCTGCCCTCCGGCGAGATCGCGATGTGGGCCGACATCGGCGGCTCGAGCGGTCTCTTCATGGTCAATCCGCGCACGGCACAGATGCGCGAGGTGCTCGGCGGCCGCCGCAAGATGAACGGCTTCTCGTTCAATGCGGCCGGCACCAGCGTGGCGTACGTGTCAACGAGCGTGGCCAAACCCACCGAGCTCTTCATCGCCGGCGTGGACGGCCGGAACGAGCGCAAGCTCACGGGCTTCAATGACGCGCTGAACCGCGAGATCGCGTGGAGCGACGCCGAGCGCCTCACGTACAGGTCGGTCGGCGACGTGGAGATCGAAGGCTGGCTCATGAAGCCCTTCGGCTACGAGGCCGGCAAGAAGTACCCGCTTGTGCTGTACATCCACGGCGGCCCGCACTCGCAGTACGGCGAGCAGTGGTTCGATGAGACGCAGAACCTCGCCGCGGCCGGCTTCATGGTGCTGTACACGAATCCACGCGGCTCCAGCGGCTACGGCGCGGACTTCACGTTCAGCACGCGCGGGCGCTGGTTCGCCGAGGACTACGAGGATCTCATGAAGGCCGTGGACATCGCCGCCGCGCGTGCGGATGTCGACTCCACGCGCATGGGCGTGACGGGTGGGTCCTACGGGGGCGTGATGACCGCGTGGGTCACCGTGAAGACCAATCGCTTCAAGGCCGCGCAGGCCGACCGCATGATCTCCAACTGGTGGAGTTGGTACGGCACGTCGGACGCGCAGGGACTGACCGAGTTCGAGTTCTACGGCCGTCCGTGGGACAACCCGGCGATGTATGACTCGCTCTCGCCGATCCGCTACGTGCGGCAGGTGCAGACGCCGACGTTCATCCTGCAGTCGGAAGAGGACCATCGCACGCCGATGACGGACGCCGAGCAATGGTTCGCCGCGTTGGTGCGGCAGGGCGTGCCGGTGGAGTTCGTCCGCTACCCGCGCAGCACGCACGATCTCTCGCGCACCGGCGAGCCCTGGCTGCTCGTGGACCGGCTCGGCCGCCTGCGCGATTGGTTCGGCCACTGGCTGAAGCCCTAGGCCACGTGCCATCTTCAGGCGTTCTGTAGGACATTCCCCCGCAGGTTCCCTCATCCCCCGGACAGAGACCTGATGTCTGATAACAAGGAAGAATGGGGCAGTAAACTCGGCGTGATCCTCGCAGTCGCGGGATCCGCCGTGGGCCTCGGCAACTTCCTCCGCTTTCCCGGCCAGGCGGCTGCGAACGGCGGCGGCGCATTCCTGATTCCGTATTTCTGCGCGCTGTTCCTGCTGGGCCTGCCGATCGGCTGGGCCGAGTGGACGATGGGCAAGTACGGCGGCAAGAAGGGCCTGCACGGCGCGCCGATGGTGATGGGGGCCATCGGCAAGGGTCGCCTCGCGCGCTATCTCGGCGTGCTTGGCGTGCTCATCCCGCTGGGCGTGAGCACGTACTACGTGTTCATCGAGACGTGGACGTTCGCGTACTTCCTCAAGTACATCAGCGGCGGCATCGGCATCGACCGCACGGCAGACATCGTCACGCAGACGGCGCAGTCCGGGTCGTTCTATACGATGATCACCGGCGCCGACGGCGACGGCCTGCTCTTCACGGGCGACTCCAAGTTCACCGTGATCAGCTGGATCGTCGTGTTCGCGGTCAACATCTTCTTCGTGTTCCGCGGGCTGTCGAAGGGCATCGAGAAATTCGTCTCCTACGCGATGCCCGTGATGGCCGTCTGCGCGTTGATCGTCCTGATCCGCGTGCTCACGCTCGGCACGCCGAACCCGGCGATTCCCGAGCAGAACGTGATCAACGGCCTCGGCTACATGTGGAACCCCGACTTCTCGGCGCTCGGGAACTTCCAGACATGGCTGGCGGCCGCCGGGCAAATCTTCTTCTCGCTGTCCGTCGGCTTCGGCGTCATCATCAACTACGCCTCCTATATGAAGGCGAAGGATGACGTCGCACTGTCGGGCCTCACGGCGTCGGCGACCAACGAACTCTTCGAGGTGGGCTTCGGCGGGATGATCACGCTCACCGCCGCCTTCGTGTTCCTCGGCTTGAGCGGCACGGCCGGTGCGGTCGCGACGGGCTCGTTCGGCCTCGGCTTCAACACGCTGCCGGTGGTATTCGCGCAGATGGGTGCGTTCGAGAACATCATCGGCGCGATCTGGTTCTTGATGCTCTGGCTGGCGGCGATCACGAGCTCGCTCTCGATGTACGCCCCGGCGACGGCGCACCTGAAGGAGGCGACGGGCTGGTCGCACACCAAGTCCACGTCGACGATCGCCATCATCGGCACCATCGGCGCGATCCTCACGCTCTGGTTCACGGCGGGCGGCGCCTTCTGGAGCACGGTGGACTTCTGGGTCGGGACCTACCTGATCTTCGTGCTGGCGATGGTGCAGATCATCTACTTCGGCTGGGTGTTCGGCATCGAGCGCGGCTGGAAGGAGTTGCACCAAGGCGCGTCGATCCAGGTGCCGACGATCTTCAAGGTGATCATGAAGTACATCGCGCCGGCGTACCTGATCATCGTGTTCGTGGGCTTCACGATCCAGAACTTCAGGGCCTCGCTGGAGGCGTCCTGGGCCAACACGGGCTCGCGCGTCGCGATGCTGACCATCGCGGCGATCCTCGCGTACCTCGTGATCGTGACCTATGTCGGTGAGAAGCGCCTGCGCGCGGCCGGCGTGGACATCGACGACAACAACCCTGCGGACTGAGGAGAAACCACAATGACGACCCTGGGTTGGATCTTCATGACATTCTCGCTCCTGCTCGTGTGGGGCGGCACATTCTGGTGCTTCAAGAAGGTGTTGGAGACGCCGCAGGAGGAGAAGGCGCCGCCGGGCTTCGGGCCGTAGGCGAGGCCTCGGTTGGCACGAGGGTCCGTGAACGACGCTGCCACAGAGGCACGGAGACACGGAGTATTGCACGGAGAACCGCGTAGGCACTTAGGGGGTCCACACCGATGCATTGGTGCGGACCCCCAAGTCTTTGTTGTGCCCCGTGCAACCTCAGGGCCTCCGTGTCTCCGTGGCGTCAGTTTCCATGCTTGGCGCCGGGCACATCGGTGACGCCGCCGGAGACGATGAACGCCAGCACGTCCGAGCTCGGCGCCTCGATCTTCGTCACGCGCGACGCCGGCACGACGACGAGTTGCCCCGCGAAGTTGTACGACTGCGGGAAGTACACCGCCACATCATCGGCCAGGCCGAGCCGCTCCAGCGACTCCTGGGTGATGAAGCCAAAGGTCCGCACCGCGCCGTCCGCGCTCATGGCGACCAGCACTGGGCGGTCGAAGCGCCGCTTCTCGCCGACGAAGGCGTCCAGCAGGTCCTTCGTCGCGTTGTAGAGGATCCGCACGAACGGCAGGCGGTCGAGCATCCGCTCCATCCGCTCCACCATCGTGTTCCAGAGGAAGTTCGAGCCGAGGAATCCGACGAGCGTAATGGCCGCGAGCGTCACGAGCAGCCCGGCGCCGGGCACGGGAATGCCCAGCCAGCCATCGATGGTGCGCAGCGCAATCCAGCAGACGGCGATCGTCACCGCGAGCGGGACGGTGAGCACGAGGCCGCGGAGGAAGTACGAAACGAGGTGGCGCATCGGCGTCCTGAACGGCTGGGGGAGGGACGGCGTATCCTGTAGCGGTGCTCGAGCCAAGATAACCCGAACCGTCCCGTCGATGCATTTCCGTCTTGTCGTCCTCCGGGCGGCGCGAGTCGTCGCGCTGCTGCTCCTGCCGGCCCTCGCGGCTGCCCAAGGCGAGCGCAAGGTCCTCACGCAGGACACCTACGACCTCTGGCGCTCGATTCTCCAGCCCACGCTCTCGCCCGACGGGCGCTGGGCGGTCTACACGCTCTCGCCGACCGCCGGCAACGGCGAGCTCGTGGTTCGCGCGACGGCGGCCGCGACGGAATATCGCGTCGCACGCGGGTCCACCGGCCGTCCGCTGCAGAGCGTGACCGGTCAGCCCTTCTCGCCGCAGGCAGCGCAGGTTACGGGTGACTCGCGCTTCGTCGTGTTCTTGCGCTATCCCACGCAGGGCGCCTTGGACTCGGCGCGGGCCCGTCGTGCCCGCGCCGCCGACCAGCCCAAGGCCTCGCTCGGCATCCTCTCGCTCGCCGATGGCAACGTGACGGAGATCGAGAAGGTGCGCGGCTACTCCGTCGCGCGCGACGGTGGCCGTTGGGTGGTCTACCAGCCGGAGGCGGATACCGCCGCGTCGCGCAACGGCGCGCGTGCCGGCGCCGACTCCTCTGCCCGCCCCGCGCGGCGCAAGGACACCGGCAGCCCGCTCGTCATCCGCGAGCTCGCCACCGGAACGGAGACGCGTATCGAGCACGTGAGTGCGTACGAGCTCAATGAAAGCGAGCGCTGGCTGGCCTACGCGCGCGCCGGCGCCGACTCGCTGGGCGTCGATGGCGTGTACGTCCGCGATCTCACGACCGGCGTCGAGACGGCGCTGAAGGTCGCCACCGGCAACTATCGCTCGCTGGCCTTCGACGAAGCGGGCTCGCAGCTGGCGTTCATCACGGACGCCGATTCCTGGGGTGCCGAGACCGTGCGCTTTGCCGTGTACCACGCCGCGCTCGCGGGGCCGCGGAGTCGGCCCGGCCCGCAGCAGGCGACCCGCGCTGTGGCCGCCAGCGAGATCGCCGAAGGCTTGCAGGTCGCGGAGCGCAGCCGCGTCGACTTTGTGGAGAGCGGCAGCGCGCTCACGTTCGGCGTCTCGCGCATCCAGCCCGACTCCATTCCCGCCGACTCGCTTGCCGACAAGGCCGTCGTGGATCTCTGGCACTGGCAGGATGCCCGTCCGCAACCGATGCAGCGCATCCAGGCCGGGCAGGACCGCAACCGCCAGTACACGGCCATCTACCACATCGCCGCGAAGCAGATGCGGCAGTTGGGCTCGCGGGAGTTCCCGAACATCACGCTCTCCAGCGATGGCCGTACGGCGGTGGCGAACACCAACGTGCCCTACGAGCTCGATGCCATCGCGGGCGAAGGCGGCACGGACATCAACGTCATCAACACGCTCACCGGCGCGGTGCGTCGCGTCGCGACCAAGGTGCGCGGTGGCGGCCAGCTCTCACCGGGCGGCAAGTACGTCACATGGTGGGAGAATCGCGCCTGGCGCGTGCATGACATCGCCGCCAACCGCACGCGCGAGCTCACGGCCGGGGTGACCGGCGTGTCCTTCGAGGACGAGTCACACGACACGCCGAGTGAGCCTGGGCCCTACGGACTCGGCGGCTGGGCCGCCGCCGATGCTGCGGTACTGGTGTACGATCGCTTCGACGTCTGGGACGTGGACCCCGCGGGCGTACGCGCGGCGCGCAATCTCACCGATGGCGCGGGCCGTCGGGACAGCATGACGTTCCGTGTGGTCGACTTCGACGCCGATCTCGACTACATCGATCCCGCCGCGCCGCTGTACCTGCGCGCCTTCGACATCCGCAGCAAGGATGCCGGCGTGTATCGCGATCGCCTCGGCGCGAACACGGCGCCGGAACGCCTCGTCATGGCGCCCAAGACCTGGCCCGTGCTCCAGAAGGCCCGACGCGCCGAGCAGTTCCTCGTGGCGCGCGCGGACTTCCGCGAGTATCCGGATCTGTGGTCCGGCCCGCGCTTCGACCAGCTCACGCGGCTGTCCGACGCGATGCCGGAGCAGTCGCAGTACCGCTGGGGCAACGTCCGCCTGCACAAGTGGATGAACAGCGACGGCGTGCCGATGGAGGGCCTGCTGTACACCCCGGAGGGCTTCGATCCCAGCCGCAAGTACGCGATGGTCGTGTACTTCTACGAGCAGCTCTCCGACAACCTGCACCAGTACCACCGGCCGGCGGGTCGCAACATCATCAACCCCAGCGTGTACACGTCGCTCGGCTACGTGGTGTTCTTCCCGAACATCCATTACACGCCCGGCTACCCTGGCCCCAGCTCGGTGAAGAGCATCGTGCCCGGTGTGCAGTCGCTGATCGCGCAGGGCTTCGTCGACCCGAAGCGCGTGGGCATCGGCGGTCAGTCGTGGGGCGGCTACCAGACGGCGTACATCATCACGCAGACGAATCTCTTCGCGGCGGCGGTGCCGAACGCGACGGTCGTGAACATGACGTCCGCGTACGGCGGTATCCGCTGGGAGAGCGGCGTCGAGCGCGCCATCGTGAACTACGAACGCGGCCAGAGCCGGATCGGCGGGTCGCTGTGGGAGTATCCGGAGCGCTACATGGAGAACTCGCCGCTGTTCTTCCTCGACCGCGTCACGACGCCGGTGCTGTTCATGGCCAACGATGCCGACGGCGCGGTGCCGTGGTACCAGGGCATCGAGTTCTTCGTCGCGATGCGTCGCCTGGGCAAGGAAGCCTACATGCTCAACTACAATGGCGATGCGCACAACCCGCGGAAGTACGCGAACCAGAAGGACATCGACCGCCGCATGCAGGAGTTCTTCGCCCACCACCTGCTTGGCGCGCCGAAGCCCGAGTGGATGGAGCGGGGCATTCCGTTCCTCGAGCGCGGGCGGGATCAGCTGAATCGCTGATCCCACCCAGCGCGAGGGCCTATCGGGTACCCGTCTCGGCCGCCGGCACGGTCTGCAGGTACTTCCAGATCGCCGTCATCTCCACCGGCGTCATCAGCTTGGTCGCCTGCACGGGCATCACCGGGTGCAGCGTCGTGCCGTCGGGGCGCGTGCCGGTCGTGAGCACGCGCACGAACGCGTCGTAGTTGTAGGCGGCGAGACCCGTCGGCGTGAGGTTCGACGCGTGCGGCCAGTCCGGCGGCGCGCCGCCGATGGGACCGCCCGAGAAGTTCTGGGCGTGGCAACCCGAGCAGCCGCCGTTCGCGAGGTATCTGCCGTAGGCCACCGTCGAGTCGGGCGCGACGGACGGCACCACCTCGTTGCGATGCGTCACGCTGTTCGCCGGGAACAGCGGCATCTTGTTCGTCGCGTACAGCGCGCGGGCCAGCGGCCCCACGCGGTTCGGCGGAATCTCGCGGTCCACCGGGGCCACTGTCCGGAGATACGCGATCAACACGCCGACGTCCTCGTCGGACATCAGTTGGTACTCGTGCGAGGGCATCAACACGAGGCGACGGCCGTCCTTGGCCACGCCGTGGCGGATCGCCCGCTCGATGTCCGCGTCCGTCATGCCCGAAAGCACGCCGCCGCGACCCGTCGTGATGTTCGGGCCGCTCAGCCGGCCGATTGCCGCATCATCCACCATCGTGCGGCCACCGAAGTCCTCGCCGTGGCAGTCGCCGCACTTCGCGAGCGCCTTCATCACGTGCTCGCCGCGCGCAATCGATGCCGAGTCCGTCGGGGCGGTGAACGGGTGGGTGGGGTCCTCGACCGTGGCCGTGAGTTCGCCGTTGGACCACGCGTACAGGCCCGCAACGCCCGCACCCGCGAGGACGATGAGGCCGCCGGCGGCAAACGCCGCCACTTTCAGGAATCGCTTCATGGTTCGTTCCGTGTAGGGGGGTGGGACGAACGGCAGTACGGGAACTGCCTGGGAGAAGTTGCGACGGGATCGGTCAGGGCGCGAGCGCGCGAGTTGGCCGTCCGAGTACCCCCAGGGGCCAAAATCCCGTATTCTTCTCTCCCTATGGCCTCTACGTCCCGCCCCGAGTCCGCCGCCGCTCCGGCGCCGAAGCCGCCCGTCGAACCCCAGCCCTGGTCCGTCGAGCGCGCGAAGGCGCTCTACAACATCGAGGGATGGGGCGACGGCTTCTTCGACATCAATGAGAAGGGGCGCGTCGTAGTCCGGCCCGACAAGGACCAGCCGGAGCGCACGCTGGACCTCTTCGAGCTCGCCCACGACCTCGAGGCCCAGGGCGTCGGCCTGCCGGTGCTGCTGCGCTTCTCCGAGATCCTCAAGGCGCGCATCGAGAACCTGCACCAGCGCTTCGCCAACGCGATCACCGAGTTCCAGTACGAAGGGCAGTACACCACGGTGTATCCGATCAAGGTGAATCAGCAGCGGCACGTCGTCGAGGAGATCGTCGAGTTCGGCCACGCGACGGGCGTCGGCCTGGAGTGCGGCTCGAAGCCCGAGCTGCAGGCGGTGCTCGCGCTCACCGACCGCACCGACCACCTGATCATCTGCAATGGCTACAAGGACGAGGAGTTCATGCGCCTCGCCCTCATGGGCCAGCGCCTCGGCCATCGCGTGATGATCGTCATCGAGCAGGTGAGCGAGCTCGACGTGCTCATGCAGGTCGCCGCGGACCTCAAGATCGAGCCGACGATCGGCGTGCGCATCAAGCTCTCGGCCGAAGGCTCGGGCCGTTGGGCCCAGTCGGGCGGCGAGAAGTCCAAGTTCGGCCTCAACGCGGCGCAGCTCATGCAGGTCATCGAGCGGCTGCGCGCGGCCGGCAAGACGGAGTGGCTGCGTCTGATCCACTTCCACCTCGGCTCGCAGATCACCGACATCCGCTTCATCAAGCGCGGCCTGCAGGAGGTCTCGCGCTTCTATGTGGAGCTGCGCCGCCTCGGGCTCTCGATCGACTACGTGGACGTCGGCGGCGGCCTCGGGGTGGACTACGACGGCACGCAGAGCACGGCGCAGGCGTCGATGAACTACTCCTCGCAGGAGTATGCCAACGACATCGTCTACACGCTGGCCGAGACCTGCCGCGAGGAAGGACTGCCGCATCCGCACATCATTTCGGAATCCGGGCGCGCGCTCACGGCGCACCACGCGCTGATGCTCATCAGCGTCATCGACGTGGAGTCGGCGAACGATCCGTCGCCGCCGGCGCTCACGGAGGAGGACCACACGCTCCTCCACGAGATGGCCGAGGACCTGAAGACGCTGGGGCGCAAGAACCTCTCCATGCGCCGCATCCACGAGATCTACCACGACGCCACGTTCGACAAGGAGCGCGCCCAGCAGCTGTTCAACTCGGGCGTGCTCTCGCTGCGCGAGCGCGCGATCGCCGAGCAGTTCTACCTCTGCTCGCTCAACGCGGTGGCCAAGCTCGTGAGCGGCAAGCGCGAGCGCTTCGACGACATCATCCGCGACCTCGACGCGGCGCTCGTTGACCGCTACTTCGCGAACTTCTCGCTCTTCCAGTCGCTGCCCGACAACTGGGCCATCGACCAGCTCTTCCCGATCATGCCGATCCACCGCCTCGACGAGGAACCCTCGCGTCGCGGGACGATCCAGGACGTGACCTGCGACTCGGACGGCAAGATCGACCGCTTCATCGGCGGCCGCGACGGCCAGCCGTCGCTGCCGCTGCACGTGTTCAAGGATGGCGATGCCTACATCCTCGGCATCTTCCTCACGGGCGCGTACCAGGAAATCCTCGGCGACCTGCACAACCTGTTCGGCGACACGAACGCCGTCCACATCCGCCTGCGCGGCGACGCGTACGAGGTCACGCACCTCGTGCACGGCGACACGGTCACCGAAGTGCTCGACTACGTGGAGTTCCGCGCCTCCGACCTGCTCGCGACGTTCCGTCGCAAGGTGCAGGGCGCGAAGGGCATCTCGCGCGAGGAAGCGAACATGTTCATCGCCGAGTACGTCGCGGGGCTCGAAGGCTACACGTACCTCGAAGGCGAAGCGGCGCGATAGCGCGGCGCGCCTCGTCGGCGTGCGCATCTTCATTCCTATATAAAGGGCCGCGAGACGCGGGTGCCGCGTACCGCGTGAACGAACGCGCACTGTCGTGCGTATAGTACGATGTCCGCTCGACGTGCAACGCGCCGCGTTGGCGCTGCGTCGCGCTCACCCTCGATCTCTCGCGCTGGGTTGACGTGAACTTTCCCGTACCGCTCCTCGCCGCCGCCGGCGGCAATACCGAATTCGAACACCTGCTCCTCGTCCTTGTCGCGGTCATCGTCGCGACGAAGCTGATGGGTGCGTTGGCGCAGAAGTTCGGGCAGCCCGCCGTGCTCGGCGAGCTCGTCGCCGGTGTGGTCCTCGGCGGCAGCGTCCTCGGCATCCTCGACCCGTCCGACAGCGTGGTCCATGCGCTCTCGGAACTCGGCGTGCTGATCCTGCTGTTCCAGATCGGACTGCACACGGACCTGCGCTCGCTGGCCAAGGTGGGGTCGACCGCCCTCTTCGCCGGCGCGGTCGGCGTCGTGCTGCCCTTCGTGGGTGGCTTCGGCGTGGCGCGCGTGATGGGCGTCGAGACGCTCACCGCCATCGTCATCGGCGCCGCGTTGACCGCGACTTCCATCGGCATCTCGGCGCGCGTGCTGTCGGACCTTGGGCAGCTCAAGACGCCCGAGGGCCAGGTGGTGATCGGTGCCGCGGTCTTCGACGACGTCGTCGGCCTCATCATCCTGTCGATCGTGGCGAGCATGGTCGCCGGCGCCGACCTCACGGTCGGCGGCATCGGCCAGATCGCCGGCGTGGCGATCGGCTTCGTCGTGATCGCGCTCGCCCTCGGCAGCGTGGCCATCCCGCCACTGTTCCGCATCATCGAGCGCGTGCGCGTGTCCGGCACGCTCAGTGCCGCGGCGATGGGCTTTGCGCTGATGCTCGCACTACTCGCCACGCAGGCCGGATCGGCGATGATCATCGGCGCCTTCGCGGCGGGCCTCATCCTCCATCCCACGCCGCAGCGGCATGAGATCGAGGAGAGCGTGACGCAGCTCGGCTTCTTCTTCGTGCCCATGTTCTTCGCCACGGTCGGTGCGTCGATCGATCTCGGCGCCCTCATGACGCGCGAGGCGCTGACCATCGGCGGCCTGCTCGTCGTCGTGGGCGTCATCGGCAAGGTGGTCGCCGGTTACGCCCCCTGGTGGTTCAAGGGCAACAAGCTGCTGGTCGGCGTGGCCCTCGTGCCGCGCGGCGAGGTGGGGCTCATCTTCGCCCAGCTCGGTCTCGCCGCCGGGGTGCTCACCAACGAGCGGTTTGGCGCGCTGATGTTGATGGTGGTCGTGACCACCTTCGTGACGCCGCCGCTGCTCAGCCTGATTGCCGGGCGCGGCACGCCGAACGAGGAAGGCGCACCCGACCACGTCGGCATCGACGATCTCGTCGTGGGCTCGAGCAGCCGGAAGTCGCGGAAGATCAAGGCGCTGCATCCGACGGATCACTGATCGCGACGCGTGGGTGCGACAAGCGAAGGGGGCGTCGAGCCAAGCTCGACGCCCCCTTCGCCATTCGCCCTGTGCGGCTCAGCGCGCGCCGTAGCGCTTGGCGACCTCGGCCCAGTTGACCACGTTCCACCAGGCATCGATGTAGTCGGGGCGACGGTTCTGGTACTTGAGGTAGTACGCGTGCTCCCAGACGTCGAGACCGAGCAGCGCGTGCCGGCCTTCCATGAGCGGGTTGTCCTGGTTCGGCGTGCTCTCGATGCTCACCGTGCCGTCCTTGGCGGCCACGAGCCAGGCCCAGCCGGAGCCGAAGCGGCCGGTGGCCGCCGCCTTGAAGGCGTCGCGGAACTTGCCGAAGTCGCCAAACGCCTTCGTGATGGCTGCGCCGAGCTCGGCGCCCGGCTCACCGCCGGCATTGGGGGCCATCGTCGCCCAGAAGAGCGAGTGGTTCCAGTGGCCGCCGCCGTTGTTGCGCACGGCCGTGCGCACGGACTCCGGCACCTTCGCGATGTCGCGGTTCAGCTGCTCCAGCGACCACGACGCGAGCTCGGGGGCCTTGTCGATCGCCGCGTTGAGATTCGTCACGTAGGCATTGTGGTGCTTGCCGTGGTGGATCTCCATCGTCTGCGCGTCGATGTGCGGCTCGAGCGCGGTCGTCGCGTAGGGCAGGGCGGGAAGCGTATGGGCCATTGGGGACTCCAAGTGTAGTGCGAGAGAATGGCGAACGGTCAGTGCAGAATATATCCCTCAGCGCGCCGCGGCATTCCCGCGGGACTGCCGTGCTTTCCACCAGCCGTAGATGCCCGGCGTGATGGAGAGCAGGATGATGCCGATGATCAGCTTCTCGACGTGCTGGTCGAGGCCGGGCACCATCTTCACGACATAGAAGCCGGTCAGCAGCATCGACCAGATCCAGAGCAAGCCGCCGATCACGTTGTAGAAGACGAAGGTCGGGTAGTGCATCTTCGCCGCGCCCGCGACCACCGGCGCAAAGGTCCGCGCGAAGGGCATGAAGCGGGCGAGGATGATCGTCTTGCCGCCGTGCTTCTCGTAGAAGTCATGCGCGGCCCGGAGATGGCTCTGCTTGAACCAGCGCGAGTCCTCGCGCTTGAACAGCGCCTCGCCCGAGCGACGCCCGATGCCGTAGGCGATCTGGTCGCCCACGATGGCGGCGACCGAGCAGAGCAGGCCGAGGGTCCAGACGTTGAGCGGCGAGTTGACGGCCGCGGCGGCGAGGCCTGCGGTGACGAGCAGCGAGTCGCCGGGGAGGAACGGGAAGAGCAGTCCCGTCTCGATGAAGATGATCGCGGTGATGCCGACGTAGCCGGCGGTCGCGACGAGCGACTCAAGGTCGCGGAGCTGGTGGAAGAGATCGAGGAGGAAATCCATATCCGACGAAAGCTAAGCCGCGGCCACCGCTTTCTGCACCGCGCGCCCGCCGTCGCGTGGCTAGCTTTCCCCCGCTATGTCCGTCCTGCACCGCGTCGCCATCGTCCTCAACAAGCCGCAAGACCAGGTGAACATCGCCGCCGTCGTGCGTGTGATGAAGAACTTCGGTTTCGTCGACCTGCGGCTGGTGGATCCCGTGCCCTACGATCCGTGGCGCATCGAGGGTGTGGCGCACGGGACGCGCGACTTGGTGGAGCGCATCCGCCACTTCGCCACCCTCGACGAGGCCCTGGCCGACTGCGTGTACGTCGCGGCGTTCGGCGCCAAGCGCCGCGCACACCGCTGGCCCGTCACGGAACCGCGCGCGCTGGCCGGGACCCTGCTGGAGAAGGTTCCCGACGGTACGGTGGCGTTGCTCTTCGGGCAGGAGGATCATGGCCTGCCGAACGAGGCCATCGACCGCGGGCAGGTCTTGGTGCGCATCCCCACGACGGAGCATGCCTCGCTGAACGTGGCGCAGGCGGTGAACATCGCGCTCTACGAGCTCCACGTGGCGGCCGGCGACGCGACGCGCGAGGTGGCGCGGCACAAGCATCATGCGGCGCTGCCCAAGCACGACGAGTGGGAGCGGGCGCTGGGGGACATCGACCGTGCGCTGGCGGCGATCGCGTTCTACCGGACGCGGAACCCGGAACACATCATGCGGACCGTGCGTTCGCTGCTCAATCGCGCGGGACCTGACAGTCGCGAGCTGACGTTGGTGCGGGCGATCGGCATCGAAGTGCTGCGTACGATTGACCGTGTGAAGCGCGGGTTGGACCCGGAGTAGCCGGGTGTTCGATACGGCAGTAAAGCCCCGATTGTCACGGGGTTGCGATAGTTGAGTATTGCGGTCATTTTTCCGCGTTGCCGTGAAGCTTGTGAAGTTTTTCACAAGCCGAGTATAGTATTCGGATATCCCCTTTCCCGAGTCATGTGCCGATGACGGGTCGTAGCAAGTGGGTCCTGATTCCTGGGACGGTCGCGATTGCCATCGCGGCCACGATGCTCTCCGCCTACGCGGGGTCGCAGACGGCGCAGGAGGCCGCACCGGCTGGTGCGGCGGAGACCGCCACCCAGGCCGCCAATCGTGAGGCCGCCGGCAAGGCGCAGCCCGGTCCTTGGGCGTACAGCGGCGCCTCCGGCTACACGTTCTACGTCGGCGGTGGCATCGGCCGCTCGCCGGAGCAGCCGGTGAAGTTCCCGCACCCGGTGCACGTGAACACGCTGCAGATGAACTGCGCGTTCTGTCACAACGCTGCCGGGCAGTCGCCGGACCCGGGTCTCCCCGCCGTCGGCACCTGCATGGCCTGCCACACGCTCGTCGGCACGGACCGCCCGGAGATCCAGAAGCTTTCCGAATACTGGGCCAAGCGCCAACCGGTGCCGTGGGTCCGCGTGCACAAGGTGCCGGAGTACGTGCACTTCCCGCACATGCGTCACGTCAACGCCGGCGTGACCTGCCAGACTTGCCACGGCCAAGTGAACAACATGCCGCAGGTCTTCCAGACGCAGTCGCTGAACATGGGCTGGTGCGTCCAGTGCCACGTGAACGGCTACTCGCCGGCCGAGGGCATGCGCGCCGCCGGGTACGAACCCGACTCCGCCACGCTCGCCATGCCGCGCAAGAAGGCGAACTACGATTGCGCCACCTGCCACTACTAAGACCGCGATGACTCCGAACACCACGGAAGCCACCAAGGGCGCCCTGACGGAAGTCCAAGAGGAGCGCGCGGCCGTCAAGCGCCGCGAGTTCCTCAAGGTCCTCGGCGTGTCCACCGCCGCCACCGCCGCCGTTGGCTGCGGGACGACGGACGTCGAGAAGCTCATTCCGTATCTCGTCTCGCCGGACAACACCGTCCCGGGCGTCTCGAACTACTACGCCACCACCTGCCGCGAGTGCGCCGCCGGTTGCGGCCTCATCGTCGAGGTGCGGGACGGCCGCGCGATCAAGGCCGAGGGCAACCCGGAGCACCCGGTGAACCGCGGTGCGCTCTGCGCGCGCGGCCAGTCGTCGCTGCAGGCGCTGTACAATCCGGATCGCTACCGCGGCCCGATGAAGCGTGAGGGCGCCATGTTCGTCCCGACCACCTGGGATGATGCCATCGGCATCCTCGCCCAGAAGCTCGGGGAGGCCAAGAGCCGCAACGCAGGCCGCGGCGTCGCCTTCATCAACGGACACGAGCAGGGCAGCTTCCCGGCCGTGCTCGACCAGATCCTCGCCGGCTACGGTGCACCTGCGCACCTGAGCTACGACGCCGAGGCGCCTGTTGCGGTGGCCATCGCGAATCGCGCGGCCTACGGCACGAGCTGGCCGCACCACGACTTCGGAGCCGCCGACCTCATCGTCTCCTTCGCCGCCGACTTCCTCGATGGCTGGGGCGTGCCGGTGCCGCAGCAGCTCGAGTTCGCGGAAGCCCGTGGCAAGGTCGAGGGCGCGCCGCGCTTCATCTATGTGGGCGCGCGTCGCACGCTGACCGGTCTCAACGCCGACTCGTGGATCCCGGCCCGCCCGGGCACCGAGTTGACGATCGTCAACGCCCTGCTCGGCCGTGGCTCGCTGGCCGCGGCTGCCGAGGAAGCCGGCGTCGCCGTCGCGCTGCTCGAAGGCCTGCGTGACGAGATCCGCAACGCGAAGGCCTCCGCGATCCTCGGCGGCGGCTACACCACCAACAGCGGCGAGCTCGCCGCGGCGGTGGCTGAGCTCAACAAGCAGCGCGGCAACGTCGGCAAGACCATCCTGCCGAACCGCGGCCTCAACGCCTTCGAAGGCGTGGCCACGCTGGCCGATGTCCGTGCGCTCACCGAGCGCATGAATGCCGGCGACGTCACGCTCGCGATGGTCCGCAACGCGAACCCGGCGTACACGACGCCGCCGAGCCTCGGCTTCGCCGCGGCCTTCGCGAAGGTGCCGTTCAAGGTTGCGTTCTCGAGCATCCCGGACGAAACCACGGCGCTGTGCGACCTGATCCTCCCCGATCATCACTCGCTCGAGAGCTGGGGTGATGCGGAGCCGGTGAACGGCCGTCTCTCCCTGCAGCAGCCGGTGATGGATCCGGTGTTCGATTCCCGCTCGACGGCTGACGTGCTCCTCGCCGTCGCCAAGAGCGATCCGTCGCTGGCGTCGCGTTTCCCGGCCGCCGATTACCGCGCCTGGCTCGCCAGCCGCGTCGGCGGCAACAGCAACCTGCGCAGCGCGCTGACCACGGCGATGATCAACGGCTCGGCGCTCTCGCGCACGGGCAGCGCCGGTCGCACGACGGCGAAGCCGGCGGCCGCCGGGGCGGGTGAGTACCACCTCGTCACCTACCTCTCGCCGACGGTCGGCGACGGCCGCGGTGCGAACAAGCCCTGGCTGCAGGAGCTGCCGGATCCCGTCACGAAGATCTGCTGGCAGACCGTCGTCGAGATGCACGGCGAGACCGCCGCGGCCCTCGGCATCGAGGACGGCGACATGGTCACCGTCACGACGGACGCGGGCACGCTCACTGCGCCGGCGTTCATCTACCTCGGCATCCGTCCGGACACGATCGCGGTGATGGTCGGCCGCGGTCAGTCCGAGTCGGCGGGTCGCTACGCGGTCTCCGGTGAGAATGCCTATGCGCTCGGCGCCGTGACCGAGGACGCGCGCACGGGTGCCGCGGTCTACGGTGCGACGAAGGCGCGCCTCGCGAAGGCCACCGGCAACCAGCGCTTGGTGACCACGGAAGGCTCGGGTCGCCAGCACGGCCGCAACATCGCGCAGGCGACGACGATCGCCGCGCTGCTCGCCGGCGAGAACGAGGTGAAGCACCACCACTTCGACGGCCAGGCCAGCACGGAGTTCGAGCCCGGCCTGCGGTCGCCGACGGCGAACGACGCGCAGGGCGAGTTCGGCGTGAAGGGCTCGAAGGACAAGGGCATGTACGACCCCGAACACTGGAGCGGCGCGGCCAAGCGTCGCTGGGCGATGACGATCGACCTCGCCAAGTGCACGGGCTGCTCGGCCTGCGTGACGGCCTGCTACGCCGAGAACAACATCCCGACGGTGGGTGCCTCGTGGCAGGGCCCGGTGCTGCTGCCGGACCGCACGGGCTTCGGCGCCAACATCACGCGCTCGCGCGAGATGAGCTGGATCCGCCTCGAGCGCTACTACGAGATCGACCGCGAGCCGCGCGACGTGAAGTTCGACCCCGCGCATCCGGACTTCGAGACGCGCTTCATCCCGATGATGTGCCAGCACTGCGGCAACGCGCCCTGCGAGCCGGTGTGCCCCGTGTACGCGACGTACCATGCGCCGAACGGGCTCAACGTGCAGGTCTACAACCGCTGCGTCGGCACGCGGTACTGCTCGAACAACTGCCCGTACAAGGTCCGCTACTACAACTGGTTCGGCTACGGCGATCCGAACCGCTCGCAGTACGCGTTCCCGGAGCCGCTGCACTGGCAGCTGAATCCGGACGTGACGGTCCGCCAGAAGGGCATCATGGAGAAGTGCACGTTCTGCGTGCAGCGCATCAAGGAAGCCGAGAACCGCGTGGCGCTCGAGGGTCGCGACCTGCAGCCCGACGAGTTCACGACGGCCTGCGCGCAGGCTTGCCCGTCCCGCGCCATCATCTTCGGCGACGCGGCGGACGAGAACTGGTCGGTGGCGAAGTGGGCGAAGGACCGCCGCGCCTACCATGTGTTCGAAGAGCTCAACACCTACACCGCGGTGGTCTACTTGCAGAAGGTCAACCATCCGGCGCCGTCGGCGTCGGCCCACGCGTAAGGAGGACGGCAACCAATGGCTACGCTCGCGCAGCCCGTGGACGAACCCCGCCGCCCGAACATCGCGTCGGCGGACATCCAGCTCCCGGCAGTCACCAGCTACGAACAGGTCGACAGCGAGATCCTGTCGATCCTGAAGCCCACCAAGGCGTGGTTCATGGGCCTGCTCCTGGCCCTCGCCGCGTTGGCGCTCGGCATCTTCTCGTGGACCTACCAGATCCACCAGGGCCTCGGCGTCGCCGGCTACAACCCGCCGGTGATGTGGGGCGTGTACATCATCACCTTCGTGTTCTGGGTCGGCATCGGCCACGCCGGGACGCTCATCTCCGCGATCCTCTACCTGTTCCGCGCCGGCTTCCGCACGACGATCTACCGTGCAGCCGAGGCGATGACGGTGTTCGCGGTCATGACGGCCGGCCTCTTCCCGATCATCCACATCGGCCGGCCGTGGAAGTTCTTCTGGCTGATCCCGTATCCGAACTGGCGTCTCCTGTGGCCGAACTTCAAGTCGCCGCTGGTGTGGGACGTGTTCGCGATCACGACGTACCTGACGATCTCGACGACGTTCCTCTACGTCGGCCTGATCCCGGACATCGCGGTGCTGCGTGACAAGGAGACGAACCCGGTCCGCAAGCGCATCCTCGCGTTGCTCTCGTTCGGCTGGCGCAACTCGGAGCGCGAGTGGCGGCACTTCGCCCGCGCCTACCTGTTCCTCGCCGCGTTCTCGACGCCGCTGGTGCTCTCGGTGCACTCGGTGGTGTCCTTCGACTTCGCGATGGGCATCGTGCCGGGCTGGCACACGACGATCTTCCCGCCGTACTTCGTCGCCGGCGCCATCTTCTCTGGCTTCGCGATGGTGTGGACGATCGCCATCCCGATGCGCAAGTGGTTCAACCTCAAGCACTACATCACGCTGAACCACCTCGACGCCACGGCGAAGATGGTGCTGTTCACGTCGCTGGTGGTGGGCCTCGCGTACCTGATCGAGTTCTTCATCGCCTGGTACGGCGGCATCCCCTACGAGCAGGACTACTTCTGGAACCGCGTCTTCGGCCAGTGGTGGTGGGCCGCCTGGATCATGCTCACCTGCAACATGATCCTGCCGCTCTCGCTGTTCTCGCAGAAGCTGCGCCGCAACCCGACCTGGCTGTTCATCCTGTCGATCTTCATCAACATCGGCATGTGGTTCGAGCGCTTCGTCATCGTGGTGCCGTCGCTCTCGCACGACGTCGAACCGTGGCAGTGGTCGAGCTACGTGCCGACCTGGGTCGACTACGGCCTGCTGATCGGCTCGTTCGGCTGGTTCTTCATGTGGTTCCTGCTCTTCATCAAGCAGCTGCCCATCATGGCGCTGGCGGAAATCAAGGAAATCGTGCCGCCGAAGATGAAGAAGTCGCACTCGCACCACGGGGGGCACTGAGATGTTTCGCGGCATCGTAGGCGTCTTCCATGAGCTGGACTCCACGACGGACACCATCGAGGAGCTCCGCCACAAGAATCTCGGCCAGCTGACGGCATACTCGCCGACGCTGCGCCACGAGCTGGAGCATGCGATCCATCCGCCCCAGAGCGGCGTGCGCAAGTTCACGCTGTTCGGCGCGCTCGCGGGCGTCAGCTTCGGGTACTGGCTGTCGATCTGGGGTTCCGAGTACTGGCCGCTGGTCGTGGGCGGCAAGGCCATCAGCACCTGGCTGCCGTACACGGTGTTCGGCTTCGAGGTCATGGTGATGGTGGGCGCGCTGTCCACCGTGTTCGGCATGTTCTTCCTGGCGGGGATCCCGCGGCTCACCGAGACGGTGGGCTACGATCCGCGCTTCAGCGGCGCGCACTTCGGCGTCTGGTGCGAATGCGCGCCGGAGCAGCAGGCCGAGGTCGAGGCCATCATGCGCCGCCACGGGGCGGTGGAGGTGCGCGGTGAGCGCTAAGGTCTTCTCCCGCGCCCTCGGGGCGCTGGCCCTGCCGCTGGCCCTCACGGCCTGCGATCCCAAGATGTGGCTGACCGACATGAAGCAGCAGCCGTCGGTGGGCACCTGGCAGAAGTTCGCCAGCGACTCGGTCTCGGGTGACACGGTGCCGTTCCGCGGCAATCCGCAGGGCTCCGTACCCGTCACGGGCGTGACGGTTGCCGCGTGGGAAGTCTCGTATCTGCCGAACCCGCAGACGGTGGACTCGATGTCCCGTCTCGCGAATCCGGTCGAAGCGGACGCGCGCTCCATCGAGAACGGGCACCGGCTCTATCAAGTGAACTGCGCCGTGTGTCACGGCGACGCCGGTGACGGCCGCGGCAAGCTGGCCGAAGTCTCGGGCATCGCCTTCGTCCCGGCCATCAACGGGGCGGCTACGCAGGCCCGCAGCGACGGCTACATCTGGGGCATGCTCCGCAACGGCCGCGGCCTCATGAGCAACTTCAACCGCATCCCGGAGCGCGAGCGCTGGGACGTGGTCAACTACGTGCGTGGCCTCCAGGGCAAGTACGACGTCCCGAAGGGCATCACCCTCAAGCCCGGCGAGGCCCGCGCGTTCAGCGCCGTGAGCCCCGTCGCGCCGAACATGCCGCACGCCTACCTCCGTCCGTCCACCGCCGGCATCGTCCCGAAGGCCGAGAAGCCGAAGGCCGAAGGCGCCGAAGACCACGGGGACCACTAAGATGAGCCACCAGCACCACTACTCGCCGCCGCGCGACCAGTTCATTGACGTGCTCCGGACGAAGCAGATGCCGGAGATGTGGAAGAAGGCCTCGCTGGGCCTCGCCGTCTTCGGCCTCGGCCTCTTCGGCTACGGCGCCATCACCGGCCAGGCCCGCGCGTGGCAGGCCTTCCTGATGAATTGGCTGTTCTTCACGACCATCGCCTCGGCCGGCGTGATGTTCTCGGCCGTGCAGCGCATCACGACGGCGCGCTGGTCGCGTGGCGTGATCCGCTTCCTCGAGGGATTCGTCGCGTTCCTGCCGTTCGCTGCGGTGGGCCTCCTGCTGATCATCTTCTTCGGCAAGGGCCACATCTATCCGTGGTGGGACAAGGTCGGCACGGGCTACCTGATTCCCGAGAAGGAGCTGTACTTCAACCACGGCTTCTTCTACCTGCGCTCGATCGTCGCCTTCGGCGCGCTGCTCGCGCTGCAGGTGTGGTATGTGTACACCAGCGTCCGCCTCGACGTCGGCGTGACGCCGGAGTACGGCGCCTCGTGGGCCGCCGGGCTCCGCGCCAAGATGCGCGCCTCGTTCGGTGAGGAGCGCCGCGAGCTGCACAGCACGCACTCGCTGCAGGGCAAGCTCGCCGTGATCATGGCGCTCGTCTTCGGCTTCGGCTGGTGCATTCTCGCCTGGGACCACTCGATGTCCCTGGACTACTACTTCTTCAGCACGATGTACGGCTGGCAGGTCTTCATGGGTGGCTGGCTGGTCGCCCTCATGATCTGGGCCATCCTGCTCCGCTGGTGGAAGACGCAGTTCTCGGAGCTGCCTGAGCTCATCACCGACAAGCATTACCATGACGTCGGCAAGCTCGGATTCGCCTTCACGGCGTTCTGGGGCTACCTGACCTTCTCGCAGTTCATCATCATCTGGTACGGCAACCTCGCGGAAGAGACGCACTGGTTCACCCTGCGCCTCAGCGGCGTCTGGAGCACCACGACCATGCTCGCCGCGATCCTGACGTTCCTCGTGCCCTTCGCGGGCCTGATGAGCGTGAAGGCCAAGGTGTGGTCGCCGACGATGATCCTCTTCGCCTGCTCGTCGATCGCCGGCCTCTGGTTCTCGCGCTTCACCGAGATCTATCCGTCGATCTACGGCTCGGGCGCCGAGCACCTGCCGCTGGGCATCTGGGAGCTCGGCATCTTCCTCGGCATGGCCGGCCTGTTCGGCTGGAGCTATGCCCAGTTCATGGACGCGTTCCCGAAGGCGCAGGTGTTCAAGATGACCTCGCCGTACCGTGACGAAGTGCAGGTCCCGGTGGATCCGGAGACGATGGAGCCGCTGCCGGCGCACGAGTAGGCGCCGTGCGCGTTCAGTTTGCGATGGGGGGCGAGGCCATTGGCCTCGCCCCCCATTCGTCTTAGATTGCGTGGCTGAGGGGCGTTAGCTCAGCTGGGAGAGCACCTGCTTTGCAAGCAGGGGGTCGCCGGTTCGATCCCGGCACGCTCCATCGGGTCCAGACGTTTATCTCGGGTCGCGTCGGCGGTCGTCGGCGCGACCCGTGCCTTTCCACCAGAGATTCCCCATCATGACGCTCACGGTCCCCGCGGTCGGCTCGCCGGCCCCCGACTTCTCCCTGCACAGCACCAACGGCGAGGTCGTCACGCTCGCCCAGTTCAAGGGCAAGGCGAACGTGCTGCTCGCCTTCTTCCCGCTGGCCTTCACCTCGACCTGCACGGCCGAGATGTGCGCCTTCACGGAGGATTACTCCTCATTCGCCGACCAGGGCGTGGTGGTGCTGCCCGTGAGCGTGGACGCCGTGCCGTCGCTCAAGGCCTTCAAGACCCAGTACAACATGGGCGTCGAGCTGCTCAGCGACTTCAAGCGCGAGGCCTCGCGCGCCTACGGCACGCTGATGGAGAGCACGTTCTTCTCCAACCGCGCGTACTTCTTGGTCGACAAGGCCGGCGTGCTGCGCTGGAGCTATGTGGAGGAGACGCCGGGGACGAAGCGCGAGAACTCCGAGATTCTGGCGGAGATCGCGAAGCTTTGAACCGCAGATGTGAGATGTAAGATGTGAGATGTAAGTGGGGCGCACCGAACCCTCGGCGCGCCCTTTCTTACATCTCACATCTCACATCTTACATCTGCCGTTATGCGCTAGACTGTCCGCACCTCGATCTTCCGCGCCGGCACCTCCGCCTTCGGCACCGTCACGGTCAGCACGCCATGCGCGTAGCGCGCTTCGATCGCGTCCTCCCGCACCTGCGCCGGCAGCCGGAAGCTGCGCTCGAACGCGCCGCTGATGCGCTCGGTGCTTAGCCAGCGGGCATCCTCGTCACCTTCCTTGCGAACGATCTCCTTCTGCCCGCGGATCTTCAGCACGCGGGCCTCGGCCGTCACCTCGACCTGCGCTGGGTCGACGCCGGGGATCTCCACCGCGAACTCCCAGGCATCCTTCGTCTCACGGATGTCGACGGCGGGCGTCCAGCTCGCGGTGATCGGCGCCACGCGCGCCACGGCGTCGTCGAAGAAGCGGTCAAGCTCGCGGCGCAGGGAACCGATGGGAGACAGGGTCGTGCGATACACCATGGAATCCTCCAGAATAGGCTGACAGTGCGTTCTGCGGGCCTTCGCGCCCGCTCGCTGCGCAGAACGCGCAACCGGCGTGCCGCCGCAAATGCGCCGACGCGACCGATGGGGCTGTCGTCGCGGCGGAGCACGCTGTCAGGACGGCACCGGCGGGCCTGATTTCCCTTGTCGCGCCTCGGCGCCGGGCGTAGCTTCCGCGCACTCCCCAGACCCTCGTGACCACTCCCGCCAGCCCTGAATCCGCCCGAGAAGGCCGAGCCGCCCGCGCCCTGTCGGCGCTGGCGGGCATCAGCGCCGAACTCGCTTCGGCGCGGGCCCTGGAGAGCACGGTCGATCGCGCGCTGGGCACGCTGCGGGCCTTCCTCGAGGCCCAGCAGGTGTCGCTGTGGCTGCACACGCCGCAGGGGCTGGCGCTGACCTTCACGGCCGGCGACGACACCACCACCGAGGACGACGTGCGCAAGGGCCTGCGCCTCGGCGACTCGCTGCAGGTGGTGCGCGACCTCGAAGTCGCGCCGATCATCCTCGGCGACCGCCGCGTGGGCGCCCTCGTGGTGCGTACCGCCCGCGCCCTCGGCGACGAGGAGCGCATGCTCCTCACCGCGCTGGCCAACCTGCTGGCACCGGAGCTCGCGCACGCCGAACGCTCGCGTCAGCTCGAGGTGGAAGTCGCGGCGCGCACGGCGGAGATCGAGCGCGGTCGCCGCTTCACCGAGAAGATCATCGACTCGCTGCCGCTCGGCCTCTACGTAATCGACCGCGAGTACCGCATCCAAAGCTGGAATCGCAAGCGCGAGACCGGCATGCAGGGTGTCTCGCGTGAGGAGGCGATCGGCCGCACGATCTTCGAGATCCTGCACCGCCAACCCGCCGAGATGCTGCGTCGCGAGTTCGACGACGTGTTCTCGACGGGGCGCATGCAGGAATACCAGATGGAGTCCGTGGCCTCGGGCGAGGCGCGCACGTACCGCATCACGAAGATCCCGATGCGGCTCGGCGACGGGCCGGTGAGCCACGTGATCACCATCGGCGAGGACGTGACGGACTGGAAGGAGGCGCAGGAGCGCTTCTCGCAGGCCGAGAAGCTGGCGGCCATCGGCCAGCTGGCCGCCGGCGTGATGCACGAGATCAACAATCCGCTGGCGACGATCGCCGCCTGCGCGGAGTCGCTGGGCTACCGCATCGAGGACCTCGAGAAGAGCGGCGTGACGATCGCGCCGGAGACGCTCGACTTCCTCGGCATCATCGAGAACGAAGTCGTCCGCTGCAAGCAGATCGTCGACGGCCTGCTCGACTTCTCGCGGCCTAAGCAGGCGCGCAAGGAGCGCGTGAACCTCAATGAGGTGGTCGAACGCACGCTGTTCCTGCTGAAGCATCACGTGCGCTTCAAGAAGCTCACGGTGCAGACGGATCTCGACCCCACGATCGGGCGCGTGCCGCAGGCCAACTCGGAGCAGCTGGTGCAGGTGTTGATGGCATTGTTGATCAACGCCATGGACGCGATGGGCGAGAAGGGCATGGTGCGCATCGTGACGCAGGCGGGCCCGGACCCCAAGCGCGGGGCCATCCTCGAGGTGATCGATTCCGGGCACGGGATCGCCAAGAGCGAAATCGCGAAGATCTTCGAGCCGTTCTATACCACCAAGGCGCCGGGGCAGGGGACGGGGCTGGGCCTCTCCATCTGCTACGGCATCGTGCAGGAGCACGGAGGCGTGATCGAAGTGGATAGCACCCTGGGGCAGGGCAGCACCTTCCGCGTGGTCCTGCCGGTGGTGGCGCAATGAAGGTGCTGGTGATCGAGGACGACCCGACGGTCGGGCAGTTCGTGAAGCGCGGGCTCGAGGAGGCACGCTGGACCGTGGATCTCGTGGCCGACGGCGAGGAGGGCGAGCAGCTGGCGAAGAACCAGCCCTATGACCTCGTCGTGCTCGACCTGCGCCTGCCGGGCCGTTCGGGGCAGCAGGTGCTGCGCAACCTGCGGGCCCGCGGCTTCGAGAAGCCCGTGCTCGTGCTCACGGCGCAGGATGCGGTGGACGCGAAGGTCGAGACGCTGCGCGCCGGGGCCGATGATTACGTGACGAAGCCCTTCGCCTTCGAGGAGCTGCTGGCGCGCGTCGAGGCGCTGGCGCGTCGCCCGCGGGCCATCGTCTCGCCGAAGCTGACCGTGGCCGACCTCGAGGTCGACCTCGATGCCCGCGAGGTGAAGCGCGCGGGTGAGCCGATCGAGCTCACCCCGAAGGAGTTCCTGGTGCTCGAGTACCTCGCGCGCCACGTGGGCCGGGTGCTGAGCCGCACGCTGATCACCGAGTATGCCTGGGGCTATCACTTCGATCCCGGCACGAACATCGTGGACGTCGTGATCAACCACCTGCGCAAGAAGATCGACGCGCCGCACGAGAAGAAGCTCATCCATACGGTGCGCGGCGTCGGGTACGTGCTGAAGCCGTGAGGCGCCCGTGACGTCGATCCGCGCGCGGCTCACGGTCTCGTACGTGGCGGCGCTGACGGCCACCCTCGTGGTGTTCGCCGCGATCGTGTGGTCGGCCACGCAGACGGAGGCGACGCGTACGCTGCAGCGGCGCACCGACCTCGTGGCGGACCTCGCGGCGATCATCCTGCAGACGAGCCCGGCGAGCATCTCCCTGCTGGTCACGGAAGACTCGCTGGTGGGCCAGAAGATCGAGCAGGGCGTGCGGCGTTCGCTGGACATGCTGCCGGGCTACGTGATCATCACGGACTCGACGCGCGTGCTCTACTCCAGCCCGGCCGTGGACCGCCTCAAGTTGGATGACCGCCAGCGGCTCGTGAACGCCGCGTTCCGGCGCACCCGTGAGCAACCGGCGGCCGAGGTGCGCATGGACTCGACGGCCAACATCTTCGTCATCGCGCACTTCGAGACGCCGTCCCGGCGCATCCCGGTGCATCGCGTGGTGGCCGGCGAGCCGGTGGCGGGATTGTCGCTGCGCGACAGCGCGCTCTACTATCCGATCCTCGTCATCCTGCCGCTGATCCTGCTGCTGAGCTCGGCGGTGAGTTTCCTGTTGGCCGGGCACGCGCTAATGCCCGTCGGGCGGCTGATCAGCGACCTCGAAGCCATCCAGGACGGGCGTTCGCTGCATCGACGGCTGCCGGTGGAGTCGGACGAGAACGAGATCGATCGGTTGTCGCAGACGCTGAACGCGATGATGTCGCGTCTCGAGACTTCGTTCGCCGCGCTGCGCCGCTTCACGGCGGACGCGAGCCACGAACTCAAGACCCCGCTCACGGTGCTGCGCGCCGACATCGAACGCGCGATGCAGTCGCCGCACGTGGCCGACGACCAATTGCCGGCGCTGGAGGAGGCCCTCGCCGAGACGGCGCGGATGGCCGACTTAGTGGAGTCGCTCCTCACGCTGGCCCGCGCCGACGAAGGCCGCTTCGACCTGCACCGTGAGGATGTGGCCCTGGAGCCGATCGTGCGCGAGGTCGTCGAGACCGCGATGATCCTCGGGGAGGCGAGCGGGGTCCGCGTCCGGTTGGAGACGGCCGACACCGTGCACGTCGACGGGGATCCGGTGCGCCTGCGCCAGCTCTTCCTCAACCTGGTCACCAACGCCGCGAAGTACACCCCGCGCGACGGCCTCGTGACGATCTCGCTCGAGGACCGCGGCGACCACGTCGCGTTCGTGGTGCAGGACACCGGCGTCGGCATCGCGGCGGCGGACCTGCCGTACATCTTCGACCGATTCTGGCGGGCCGATCGCGTGCGCTCGCGCACCGGCGAGCGGGGCGGGGCGGGCCTGGGGCTCGCCATCGCGCAGTGGATTGCCCATGCGCACGGCGGCTTCATCTCCGTCGGCTCGCGACTCGGGCGGGGCAGCACCTTCACCGTGCAGCTGCCGCTGCGTGGGGCACCGAGTCAGGCGCTCGGTCATGCGCCGGGCCACGCGCCCGGCGGCCAAGCGAATCCTCACGGTCGGTTAAGCGAAACTTAATCTTCCCCCACTTCTGTCCTCATCGGGCGCGGGTACGTTCAGGCACGGTGGATGCCCGGACTCCCTGGGCATCGTCACGCGAAGTGTCCACGTCCCACGGAGTGCACGCGTGTTCAACAACCTGATCGAGTCGAGACCGGTCAAGCAGCGCTCGTTTGGCGCGTCGGTGGTGTCGACTACCTTCCACGTCCTCATCATCGCGGGTTCGATCATCGCGACGGCGAATGCGGGCATGGAAGAAGAGGAAGAGGTCGTCCAGAAGGTCGACTTCGTCGAGGTCAAGCAGGACGAGCCGCCGCCGCCGGAGCCTGACGCTCCGCCGCCGCCGCCGGACGCCGTCGCGGCCCCGCCGCCGCCGAAGGGCTTCCAGGTGCTCGCCGCGCCGGTCAGCATCCCGGATGTGATCCCGGAAATCGACCTGTCGAAGGCCATCACCAACGAAGCGGACTTCTCGGGTAAGGGTGTGGCCGGCGGTGTCGCCGCCGGCGTCGTCGGCGGTGTCGCCCCCGTCGTGCAGGACCAGCCCTACTTCGACTTCCAGGTCGAGAAGCCGGCCGCCTCGGCGCCGGGCTCGGCCGGTCCCCGCTACCCGGACATCCTCCGCTCCGGCGGCGTCGAAGGCGAGGTGCTCGCGCAGTTCGTCGTCGATACGACCGGCCGCGTGGACGTCTCCACCTTCCGCGTGCTGCGCTCCACGCACGCCTTGTTCGAGCAGGCCGTCCGCAGCTCGCTTCCCAACATGCGCTTCCTCCCGGCCGAGGTCGGCGGGCGCAAGGTGAAGCAGCTCGTGCAGCAGCCCTTCGTGTTCAATCTGCAGCGCTAATCCCACCACATCATCGGATTCTAGGAGAACGCAACGATGAATATGTCCATCGGCTACATCTGGGAGCACAGCCCCGTCTTCGCGAAGGGCATCTGGATCGTCCTCGCGATCATGTCCCTCTGGTCGCTCTCGACGGCCTTCGGCAAGTGGTGGAACCTCCGCAAGGCGCAGAAGGAGACGCTGAAGTTCGCCCCGGAGTTCTCGCAGTTCCTTGAGGAGGACAACCTCACGGCCGCGATCGACCTGGCGCTGACGTACAAGAAGTCGCACGTCGCGCGCGTGCTCGGTGGCGCCCTCAACGAAGTCAAGCCGCTCATCATGGACGGCTCGGTGACGGTGTCCGACATCAACTCGGCCGAGCGCGCCGTCGAGCGTAACGTGCTCGTCGAGATCGTCTCGCTGAAGCGCGGCCTCGCGATCCTCGCGACGGTCGGTTCGACCTCGCCGTTCGTCGGCCTCCTCGGCACGGTGTTCGGCATCATCAACGCCTTCGCCGCCATGGGATCGGCGGGCTCCACCGGCATCGCGGCCATCACGGTCGGTATCGCCGAGGCGCTCATCGCCACGGGCTTCGGCCTCCTCGTCGCCATCCCGGCGGTGTGGTTCTACAACTACTTCCAGACGAAGATCGACAACCTCACCTCCGAGATGACCTACGTCTCGAAGGAGATGATCGATTACCTCATCAAGGGCGTCTCGGGCGAGTTCGGCCGCAGCCGCTTCACCCGCGAGTTCAACACGGCCGCCCAGAAGGGCTCCGCGCCGATCTCGCAGTAACTCGCTGACCCCCACAGGAGGGCACGCGAATGGGTATGTCAGTGAGCACGGGGGGCGGCGTCAAGGCCGAGCCGAACGTCGTCCCCATGATCGACGTCATGCTGGTGCTGCTCATCATCTTCATGGTCGTGACGCCGGCGATTGCCGCCGGCTTCACGGCCGAGCCCCCGAGCGGCATCAACCTCAAGTCGCATCCGGAAGCGGATGAGGACCAGGTGCTGGGCATCGACAAGTTCGGGAACTACTTCCTGAACAAGCAGCAGATTCCGAATCCCGAGCTTGGTCAGCGTCTGCAGGCCATCTACTCGGTGCGGACCATCGACCAGATCCTGTACGTGAAGGCCGATAAGAACCTCGAGTATGGTCGCATCCTCGAGGCCATGGACATCGCCGCGAAGAACGGCGTGCGCATGGTCGGCGCCATCACGGACCAGGTGCCGGGCACGGTCTCGACCGTCGAAGGCGACGAAGCCAAGAACCCGTAACCACCTTTCACCGGAGCGTACCATGGGAATGAGCGTCGGTGGGAGCAGCGGCGGGCTGAACAACGAGCCCAACGTCGTGCCGATGATCGACATCATGCTCGTGCTGCTGATCATCTTCATGATCATGCAGCCGATGATGCGGAAGGCCGTGGACCTGCAGCTGCCGGACCCCACCCCCGCGGTGGTGACGGCGAACCAGGCCAGCGACCAGATCGTGCTGGAAGTGTTGGCGGATGGATCGTTCGCGGTGAACAAGGAGCCGGTGACCAAGGAGAACCTCGGGAACCGTCTCCGCGAGATCTACGACCCGCGTCCGGACAAGATCATCTTCATCAAGGGCGAGCCGTCCGTGATCTATCAGGACGTCATCCACGCGATGGACGTCGCGCGTGGCGCCGGGGTGAAGGTCATCGGAATTCCGCCGAAGGACACGAAGTAAGTCCTCTCGGAGTTTGTCGACGGCGGGCGAACCTTTTCGGGCTCGCCCGCCGTATCATTTATGTGACCCTGGTGCATATGTCCTCCCTCCCCGAGCCGCCGGCCGAGAAGCCCAAGCGCCCGCTCCGTCCCTTGCATGGGATTCCGGAGCCGGAGCGGCGGTCGCGCTCGGGCTGGATCGTCTCGGGGCTGCTGCACGCGTTGATCATCACGGCCCTGCTCCTGCCGCCGCTCGTGGGGCGGATTCTTGAGGAGCAGACGCCGGGTGGCGCGGGTGGCCCCGGCCCCGCCGGCGGCGGTGGAGGCGGCAGCGGCGGGACGGGTGGAGCGATCACCCCCGAGCGCATTCGCTACCTCGATGTCGCTCCGCCGGCCGCCGCGGCGCCGACACCCCCTCCAGTCGAGCGCCCAACCCCGACCCCGACGCCGGTTCCCCCGCCGCCGCCTGAGCCCGAACCGGTGCCTCAGGCGGCGCAGGTGCAGCAGGCCCCAGCGGCCCCGGCATCCAACGGCACGACCGTCCCGACACCTGGTTCCGGCGGCGGCAGCGGCAACGACGGTTCGGGCGGCAACGGGCCGGGCAGCGGGGGTGGGATCGGCAGTGGCATCGGCACGGGGCGCGGCTCCGGCGTGGGGCCCGGCACAGGCGGCGGCAACGACCAGATCTTCCCGCCCACCGTGACCAACCTCGCCATCCTGCCGCTGCCCGTTCCCTCACGCGTGCGCCCGTATCGGCTGGTGGCGCACTTCGACGTGGACGAGAAGGGCAATGCGCGGCTGATCGGGTTCAACCCCTCGCGCGACCGCAGTTACAACAACAAGATTCGCGAAATGCTCGCGGAGGTGCGGTTCCGGCCCGCGACGCGGGCCGACGGCACACCGGTGCGGGACACCGCCGTCATCACCGCCGAAGCGCCGTAACGTCGTTTCTCACTGGTCCTCGGCTACCTCCGGGGATACCTTCCGCCGATGACCAGTTCCCCCCAACCGGCAGCCTCCGGCGGAGCCGTGTCCGGCCTCCGTTCCCTCTGGGCCCGCAAACCGATCGCCGCCCTCGTTCCTGAAGGTGAAGGGCACGGGATGAAGCGGGCCCTCGGCACGAAAGACCTGGTAAGCCTCTCGATCGGTGCCGTGATCGGCGCCGGCATCTTTTCGACGCTCGGTACCGCGGCCGCGGGCGAGATCAATGCGGCGGGTGAAGTGGTCCGCTACGGCGCCGGTCCGGCGCTAGTCCTCTCCTTCGTCCTGCTCGGGGCGGTCTGTGCGCTGGCCGCCCTCTGCTACGCCGAACTCGCCTCGATGATTCCCCAGGCCGGTTCGGCGTACGCGTATTCGTACGCCTCGCTGGGCGAGCTCGTGGCGTGGATCATCGGCTGGGACCTGATCCTCGAGTACGCCGTCGGCAACGTGGCGGTGGCCATCGCGTGGGGCGGATACTTCGAGTCGCTGATGTCGCCGTGGTTCGACATCCCGGGCTGGCTCACGCATGGCTACTTCCAGGTGAAGGCGAGCAGCAACCCGGAGATCCTCGCCTTACTCGACTCGGCGCCGAGTCTCGCGGGAATCCCCATCCTGATCAACCTGCCGGCGTTCCTGATCGTCATGGCCATCACCTGGTTGCTGGTGATCGGCGTGAAGGAGAGCACGCGGGTCAACAACTGGATGGTGATCCTCAAGCTTGCGGTGCTGGCGCTGTTCGTGATCGTGGGCGCGATGCACATCAACCCTGAGAACTACACGCCCTTCGCGCCGAACGGTTTCCGCGGCATCCACCAAGGTGCGGCGATCGTGTTCTTCGCCTACATCGGCTTCGACGCCATCTCGACGGCCGCCGAGGAGACGAAGGACCCGCAGCGGACGATGCCGCGCGGCATCCTGATCGGCCTGGCGATCTGCACGTTGATCTACGTGATCGTCGGCGCGGTGGCGACGGGCCTCGTGCCCTACGAGCAGCTCAAGAGTTCCGACCCGCTGGCCCACGCCTTCGAAGTGGCCGGCCTGACGCAGTTCAGCTGGATCATCGCCGACGGCGCCGTGGTCTCGATGAGCGCGGTGCTGCTGGTGTTCCAGTACGGCCAGCCGCGCATCTTCTACGCGATGGCGCGCGACGGCCTGTTGCCCAAGGGTGCGGCGAAGCTGCACAAAAAGTACCGCACGCCGCATGTGACGACGATCATCACGGGCGTCTTGGTCGCCCTGGCGGCCCTCGTGGCGGACGACGCGGCGACCTACGACCTGACGAACATCGGGACGCTCTTCGCGTTCGTGCTCGTTTGCGTGGGCGTGATGGTGCTGCGAGTGGTCGACCCTGACCGCCCGCGGCCCTTCAAGGTGCCCTTCGTGTGGCTGGTGGGCGGCGGCGGCGCCGCAGCCTGCCTCTTCGTGATGAAGGGGCTGCCGGCGGCCGCCTGGAAGGGCTTCGGCATCTGGCTGCTCATCGGTTTGGCCATCTACGCCGTATACGGATACAGGAATTCCACGCTGCGCCGCGGCCTCCCGCCGCGCTCCTTCGAGGATTGAGACCACAGGTATGAGCGAATCGATCGGCGGGTCCGGCCCGGGCATGAAGCTGCACACGAAGATCCTCATCGCGCTGGTGGTGGGCGCGACGGCGGGCATCGCGGCGAATCTCACGATGGGCGGCGACGACCCGACCGTGGTCTTCGTGAACACGTATCTGGCGGGCCCGATCGGGCAGATCTTCCTGCGCATGCTGTTCATGATCGTGATGCCGCTGGTGTTCGCGAGCATCACGCTGGGCGTCGCGGGACTCGGCGACCTCAAGAAGGTCGGGAAGGTCGGCGGCAAGGCGATCGGCTACTTCCTGGCGACCACCTTCCTCGCGGCCAGCTTCGGGCTGTTCGTGGTCAACACCTTCCGCCCCGGTGAAGGCCTGTCGCCCGAGGTGAAGACCGAGTTGATGGCGACCTACGCCGAGGACGCCGCCGGCAAGATCGAGGCGCAGGCGACGGGCAACTTCGGCATCAATACCTTCGTCGAGATCGTCACGCGCAATCCGGTGAAGTCGGCGGTGGACACCGACATGCTGGGCATCATCTTCTTCGCGCTGGTCTTCGGCGCGGCGCTGACGCAGATCAAGCCGGAGCGGGCCGAGCCGATGATCAAGTTCCTCCAGGCACTCGAGGACGTGGTCATCAAAATCGTCGGGATGGCGATGAAGATCGCGCCCTACGGCGTCGCGGGCCTCATCTTCGGCGTGACCAGCCGTTTCGGCTTCGCGCTGCTCAAGCCGTTGAGCGCCTACGTGCTCGTCGTGATGGGCGCGCTGCTCTTCCACCTGTTCGTGAACCTCTCGCTGATCCTGAAGTTCGTCATCGGGATCAACCCGCTGCTCTACTTCTCGCGCATCAAGGGCGCGATGGTGACGGCGTTCTCGACCAGCTCGAGCTCGGCCACCTTGCCCACCGCGCTGCGCGCCGCCGAGGACGGCCTCGGGGTGCCGCCGAAGATCGCCGGCTTCGTGCTGCCGCTGGGCTCGACGATGTGCATGAACGGCACGAGCATTTTCGAAGGCATCACGGTGATCTTCCTCTGCCAGGTCTTTGGCGTGGACCTCTCGCTGGGGGGGATGGCGATCGTCATCGTGATGTCGGTGATCACGGCGGTGGGCGCGGCCGGCGTGCCGGGCGGCTCAATCCCGCTGCTGGTCGGCATCCTCACGATGATGGGCGTGCCCGGAGAGGGCATCGCCATCGTGCTCGGCGTGGACCGCATCCTCGACATGACGCGCACGGTGGTGAATGTCTCGTCGGATATCTCGTCGACGACCTTCGTGGCGAAGAGCGAAGGCGTGTGGGATGCGTCGATGGTGCCGAAGGAAGCCCCGACGGCGGCGTAACGGCTGTTCGCGAAGAGGCTACGAAGACACGAAGGCACGAAGCGACTTGCTTCGTGCCTTCGTGCCTTCGTGGTGACAGCCGCTGTAGCTAGGCTGTCGCCGACACCTTGAGCAGCGCCGCCGCCATCTTCACCGCGCCGCGCGCCGGCACGACTTCTTCCGCGTGCAGCACGCAGCCCGGCACCGCGGTCTTGAGCCGGTGCTCCACCAGCCGGCGCAGGAAGCTTCCGCGCTGCAGCATGCCGCCGGCCAGCGCCACCGGCACGGCCGCACGCTCATCGACAAAGAGCTGACGCGCCAGCGTCCGCACGTGGAGCACGAGTTCTTCGGCCGCCAGCGTGCAGATCGAGTTGGCGCGCAGGTCGCGGTCCGCCGCGAGGGTCGTCACGTGCACGGCAAGCGCCGCGAGATCCTTCGGCGTGGCCTTGGCCGCCCAGGGGATGATGTCGTCGATCGTCTCGAGTTCGAGCGCGGTCATCAGCGCGCCCGTGAGCCGCGACTCCGGCTCGCGCTCGTCGGCGCTCGACGTCACCACGCTCAACGCGCGACGGCCGATCCACGCGCCGCTGCCTTCGTCGCCCGCCACCGGGCCCCAGCCGCCGCAACGGCGAAACGCGCCGGCCGGGCCGCGGCCGAAGGCCACCGAACCCGTGCCGGCGATCAGCAGGATGCCCGCGCCTTCGCGGCCGAAGGCATCGGTGAGCGCGATCTCCGCATCAGGGACGACCTTCACGTCCTCGGCCAGCGACTCGTTGCGGAGGGCGCGCAGCAGCGCCTTCTGCTCCTTCTCGCGGCCCGTGCCCGCCACGCCTGCGACCACGGCCGCCGGGCGCTCCGTGATCTCGGCCTGCGCCAGCGCGTCGCGCACCAGCGCGCCGATCACCTCGGCCGACGACAACGCCTCGCCTGGCGCCACCGCCGAGGAGTCGCCGGTGACTTCGGCGAGGACCTTGCCGCGCGGAGTCGCGACGATCACATGAGTCTTGCTGCCGCCACCATCGACGCCGACGACGATCTGCTGAGCCATTGCGAGAGAGAGCGAAAGAGGGTCAGGACGCGCGCGGCGCGGCCGCGTGCGTGAACGACGAGAGGATTCCGGTGCCGAGCGTGACGGCCGTGCCGATCAGCACGAACCACGGCCAGGCGATGCCCGTGACGGGAGCCAGCGGACCGGCGAGCGCCGGGAACGCGGCGCTCAATCGGCCCGCAAACACGACGATGCTCATGACAAAGATACCTACACCCATCCCTGTGATGGCATCCCGCTGGATGGCGCGCGGCCAGAGCAGGGCGAGGAAGAATCCCCCGAGCAGGCCACCGTAGGTGAACGAGGCGATCGACAGCGCAATGACGACCACCGGCGTGCCTTCGGCGCGGTAGAGCAGGGCGCCGCCGACGAGGATGGCGCCCCAGAGCAGCGTGAAGCGGCGCGACAGGCGGAGGGCCGTGCGGTCATCGGGGACGCCCTTGAGCGGAGTCCAGATGTCGTGCAAGGTCGCGGCGGCCAGTGCATTCAGCGAGCCCGACACGGTGCTCATCGCCGCTGCGAGGATTGCCGCAATCACGACGCCCGTCATCCCGGGCGGCATGCCCTCGATGATGAAGGTCGGGAAGATGCGGTCCGGCGCACTGAACGTGCGTGCCTCGTAAAGCGCCCAGAGCCCGAGCCCGATCGTGAGGAACATCGCGAACTGCAGGATGACCGCGACGCCGCTGCCAATCAGCGCGCGGCGCGCGTCGCGCAACGAATTCGCCGTGAGCAACCGCTGCACGATGATCTGGTCCGCGCCATGCGAGGCCATCGCCAAGAAAGCCCCGCCGAGCAGGCCCGCCGCCAGCGTGTGCGGCTTGTCGAGCCCGAGCGAGAGATCGAACAGGCGCAGCTTGCCCGCCGCGTCCGCATCGGCAACGATGCGCGCCCAGCCGCCGTCCACGCCGCGGCCGATCAGGTACAGCGCGCCGACGCCGCCGAGCAAGTACACGCCCGTCTGGATCACGTCGGTCCACACCACGGCGCGAATGCCGCCGTGATACGTGTAGTACAGCGTGAACACACTCAGGACGAGAATCGCGCCCGGCGCCGTCCACTCGGGCGGCAGCACGCCGCCGAGGATCAGCGCGACGGGAATCGAGGTCGCGAAGAGCCTGACCGAATCGCCGAACGCGCGGGTCACCATGAACGTCACGCTGGCCAGCCGACGCGTCGCAAGGCCGAAGCGTCGCTCGAGCAGCGCGTATGCCGTGACGAGGTTCCCCTCGAAGTAGCGCGGCAGCAGCGTGTACGCGACGACGATGCGGCCGAGCAGGTAGCCGGTCGCGACCTGCAGGAAGGTGAAGTCGCCGAGATAGGCGAGCCCGGGGATCGAGATGAAGGTGAGGGCGCTGGTCTCGGTCGCCACGATGGAGAACAGCACCGCCCACCACGGGATCTCGCCGCCGGCCACGAAATAATCCTTGGCGTCCTTCTGCCCGCGGCCGAGCCAGACGCCGATGGCGCTGGTGGCGACGAGGTACAGCACGAGCACGAGCCAGTCGAGCGCGGTGAACGCGGCGGCAGTGGAGGGTACGGACGTCGGCATCGCGGAAAGATGCGCAAAAACGCAAACGGGCGCCCCCGGTTGGGGGGCGCCCGTCGAGGCCTCAGGGTGCGAGGCTTACGCGGAGAAGCTGGAGCCGCAGCCGCAGCCGCCAGTCGCGTTCGGGTTCTTGAACGTGAAGCCCGAGCCCTGCATCGAGGTCACGTAATCGATCGTCACGCCGCCCAGGTACTGCATCGAGAACGGATCGACGAACAGGTTGAAGCCGCCCTGCGGCAGCACCGTGTCGTCATCGGCCGGCTTGTCTTCGATCAGCAGGCTGTACTTGAAGCCCGAGCACCCGCCAGGCTGCACGGCCACGCGCAGGCCGCCGACTTCCGGCGTCACGTTCTCGGCCTGCATGAACTTCTGCACCTCGGCGCCAGCGGCCGGGGTGATGGTGACCAGGACTTCCGGGGCATTCATCGTGCTCATGGGGATCCCTCCTAGGGTTCCGATGTCCCGCGGCATCCGCCGCAGCGACCAACTAATCCTGAATATAGGGTTCGGGGTTCCGCTGACAAGTCAGGGACAGCCCCGAGCGGCCGGTCCGCCGCGCCCAGCCCGGGTCGCGGCGAGGTCGGCGATGGTCGTCCGGACGGGGCCGATGCGCGAGTTCGCCCGGCTTGGGTTCACGCGATTCGTGAGGATGATGACGAACAGATCGCGGGCCGGATCCACCCAGAACGAGGTGCCGGTGAAGCCGGTATGCCCGAACGCCGGGCAGCGCAGCACCCGGCCGGCGGAGTTCGTGCCGTTGGGCGTTTCCCAGCCCAGCGCGCGGTGCGAGATGGCGAGATCCTGGACCCGCGTGAAGTCGGCGATGGTCTGCGGCCGCACGATGCGGGCACCACCGAGCGTCCCGCCGTTAAGCATCATCTGCGCGAAGCGCGAGAGGTCTGCGGCGGTGCTGAAGAGTCCGGCGTGCGCCGAGACGCCGCCCAGGCGGAACGCGTTCTCGTCATGCACTTCGCCGCGCAGATGCCGGCCACGCCACGGGTCGACCTCGGTGGGGGCGATGCGGGCCACGTCCTCGACGCGCGGGTGATAGCGCGTGTCCACCATGCCCAGCGGTCCGAACACCTGCGCCTGGAGGTAGAGGTCGAGCGACTGGCCGGTCACGCGCTCGAGGATCCAGCCGGCGATCATCGCGCCGAGGTCGGAGTACACGTAGCGCGTGCCGGGCAGGGTGTCGAGCGGCGTCGCCAGCACCAGCCGGCGCGCCTCCTCGGCGGTCTCCGTCTCCGTCCAGAGCGTGCGATGGGCGGGCAGTCCGCTCGTGTGCGTGAGCAGGTGACGGACGGTGACCGCGGCTTTCCCGGGGCCGGTGAACTCGGGGAGGTAGCGCTGCACCGGCGCGTCGAGCTCGATGGCGCGGCGTTCGACTTGCTGCATCATCGCCGTCGTCATGCCGACGACCTTCGTGAGCGAGGCGATGTCCCAGATGGTGTGCGCGTCGGGAGCGGCGGCGCTGTCCGGCCAGTCGATGCGGCCGACCGTCACCTCACTCACGAGCTGCGTGCGCGTCCCGATGACGGCGATGGCGCCGGGGAACACGGAATCGCGGAAGCCCTGCTCGAGCACACGGCGCACCGAGTCTGTGACGGCCGCGGCCCACGCGGGCAAGGGACGGCGATACGGCACACCGGCGGCAAAGAAGCCGGGCAGGGACGTCGGCGGTACGCCGCGCATGGGGCTGCGTCCGGTGATGGCGCGCGCCGCCGCGCGCTCCATCGCCTCGCCGCGTCCGTAGGCGGCGACGAAACCGCTCACGCGCGGAATCTCGCGCAGCACATACGGACTCGAGAACGCCACCACGTGGACAGCGCGCTGCGCGGCGACGGAGTCGATCCACTTCGCCACCGGCTCGGCGATGGCGAAGCGACCCTCGCCTTCGATGGTCCGGACAAAGGTCGCGACCACCAGTTGCTCGCCGGCCCCATTGGCAGTGAGGAGCGAGTCGAGCCGCGCGCGCGGCGTCGCCGGCGTGATGCGGACGCTGCGCGTCACCGGAATCGCGGCCCGCAACTCCGCGACGAACGGCCGACCCGCGAGGACGTCGTTCTCACCCGCGTACGTCAGCACCAGCGCGGGGCGATTCGCGGCGAGGGGCAGCTCGGCGAGCGTGTCGCGCAGCAGCGTGATGGCGTCGGCCGCGATCTCGAGGGCCTTCTCGCGGTGCTCGCGCCGCCCGACGACTTCGCGCAGCGAGTCCAGCGAGACGAGCGGGCGCTGGATGGCGCCGGTGCGCAGCTTGAGCTCGAGGATGCGGCGTACGCTGGCGTCAATCCGCTCCCGCGTGATGGTGCCGGCTTCGACGGCCGCCACGACCGCGTCGATGGCGAGCGGCACGTCGGGCGGCATCAGCAGGATATCGGTGCCCGCTTGCACGGCGCGGACGGCGCTCGTGGCGTTGTCGTAGCCTTGGCCGACGCCGCGCATGTCCATGGCATCCGTGACGACGAGGCCACGGAAGCCGAGTGAATCGCGCAGCAGTCCCGTCATGATCTCGGGCGCGAGCGTCGCCGGCGTGCGGTCATTCGTGACGGCCGGCAGCGCGATGTGCGCGCTCATCACGGCGGCGACGCCGGCGTCGATGGCCGCACGGAAGGGCACGAGTTCGAGTGCGTAGAGCCGCTCGGGCGAGGCGGTGACGACCGGCAGCGCGTTGTGCGAGTCGGTGTCCGTGTCGCCGTGCCCCGGAAAGTGCTTCACAGTTGCCGCCACGCCCGACTCTTGCATGCCTTCGACGAACGCCGTGCCCATGGCCGAGACGAGCAGCGGGTCCTCCCCGAACGAGCGGACGTTGATGACCGGGTTCGCCGGGTTGTTGTTGACGTCTACCGTCGGGGCGAAGGCGAGGTGGATGCCCACGGCCCGCGACTCTTCGCCGGTGATGCGGCCGGCCTCGCGGGCGTGCTCGATGCGGCGTGTGGCACCGATGGCCATGTTGCTCGGCAGCACCGTCGCGCTGCCGGCAGCGAGGGTGCCCGGTGAGAATACGCCGCCTTCCAGGCGCCCGAGTCCCGGTTCCACATCCGACGACACCAGCAACGGGATTTCGGCGCGACGCTGCAGCGCGTTCACCTTCTCCGCCACTTCGATCGGCGAGCCGAGCGACATCACCACGCCCCCGACCTTGTCGCGACGGATGCGCTCGACGGCAAGGATGAACGAGGAATCGCTCGTGCTGGTATAATCCCCGAGGACCCAGATCATCACCATCTGTGCGACGCGTTCGCGGAGCGTGAGGCCGGCGATGGTGGTGTCGATCCACTGCTGCGCCGCCTCGGGCAGCGGGTCATGCAGGGACGGCGGGAGCGTTTGCACGGACCATGGCACCTCGACGGGCTCGACGTCGGGGACGGTGACGCGGTCGACGACGGTGGGCGCGGGTGCAGGCGCGCTGACCGGCGCGCAGGAGACCAGGACGAGGCCCAGCAGGGCCGCACGGAGGCGCGGGTGTCGCATCAGGCGTGGAATGGCGTGGGCATGAAGGGACTCTGGCTCTGTGTCGGGCTGTTGGCCTGCGCGCCGCGCCCGCGGGCGCAGGAGCCTCGTCCGGCGCGCCGTGACGTAGCGGTCGCGCCGGGGCTGACCGTGCTCATGGAGGATTCGCTGGCGTTGCTGGCGGGCAAGCGCATCGCGGTCATCACGAACCAGACGGGGGTGGACGCCGAGGGGCGCAGTGTGGTGGATTTGCTGCACCGCGATCCGCGAGCGCGCGCGGCCAACATCACCGTGGTGCGGCTGTTCTCGCCGGAGCACGGCATTCGCGGGGTCGCCGACCGGCCCGACCTACCCGATGAGATCGACCGCGCGACCGGCCTCACCGTGCACTCGCTGTACACGCGCGAAACGATCCCGCCGCCGGACTCGCTGCTGCGCGACCTCGACGCGGTGGTCTTCGACCTGCAGGACATCGGGACGCGCACGTGGACGTATGTGGGCGTGATGGTGTACGCGATGCGCGCCGCGGCGCGCGCGGGCATTCCCTTCGTTGTACTCGACCGCCCCAATCCGATTTCCGGTCGCGTCGAGGGGCCGCTGCTCGATGCTGCGCTGGCGAATCCCGAAGACCCGACGCCGGAGCGGCGCGGCCGTGCCTACGCATTATACCCGGCGCCGCTACGGCATGGTATGACGATGGGCGAGCTCGCCCGCTGGTTCGCCGCGGAGTTGGCCATGCCCGTCACGCTGCACGTGGTCCCGATGCGCGGCTGGCGCCGGAGCATGTACTGGGACGACACCAAGCTGCCGTGGATCGTCCCGTCGCCGGCCATGGTCACGTTGACCAGCGCCACGTTGTATCCCGCGCTCGTCGCCTTCGAACGCAGCAATCTGTCCGTCGGGCGGGGCACCGACCTGCCATTCCAGCGCGTCGGCGCCCCGTGGCTCGATGCGCAGCAGGTGGTGGACTCGCTGAATACGCGCGGGTTGAGCGGCGTGCGCTTCGAAGCCGAACGCTTCACGCCGCGGAATCCCACCGACGCGAAGTACGGCAACCGCGCGATTCCCGGTGTGCGCATCGTGCTCGTGGACCGCGACCGGGCGCAGATGGCGCGCGTCGGCGCCGCCGTGCTCTGGGCGATCGCCAAGGTGCACCCGGACTCGCTCGAGGTGAACGCGCGCGGGTGGGACGAGCGCTTCGGCATGCCGTCGGTACGCGAGGGCCTGCTCGGCCGCGGCGATCCTGACGAACTGATCGATGCACAGTTGCCGAGCGTGGTGGCGTGGCAGCAGGCCACGCGGCAGTACTTGATCTACCGCTGATGGCGGCGCTTCCGCTTTCCCTCTGGCACGCGATCCGCGACGGCTACCTGCGCGGTACGCAGCCGCTCGTCGCGTGGTGTGTGCGGGTGGGCATTTCGCCGAACGCCCTCACCGTGTTGGGCACGCTCTGCTGCGGTGTGGCCGGCGCGATGTTCGCGGCCGGCTGGATCCACGCGGCTGGCTGGACGCTGGGGCTGACCGCGTTCTTCGACGTGATCGATGGTGCCGTCGCGCGCGCCAGCGGGAAGGCCACGGTCTTCGGGTCGTTCTTCGATTCGACGCTGGACCGGGTGGCCGACGCGATGCTCTTCGGGGGCATCGCCCTGTTCTTCGCGGCGGACGGCCCGCACCGCTCGTGGCCCATGGTCGGTGTCTCGTTGCTGGCCCTCAGCGCGGTGCAGGTCACGAGCTACACCCGCGCCAAGGCCGACGCGCTCGGAATCAGCCTGAAGGGGGTGGGTGCCCTGGAGCGCCCTGAACGCATCACCATCCTGGCGGCCCCGCAGGCCTTCTTCGGCCTGCTCTGGAACGGCGCGGTCCTGCGGGGGGTGGTGACGTTGCTGGCGGTGACGGCCGTCTGGACCGTGGTCCAGCGGGTCCGGCACGTCGCCCGGAGCGCGTAACCTCGCTATTTTCCAAGGGTTCCCGGTCGTCCCGCCACCTTGGAGCATCCGATGGCTCGCCTCCGTCCCCTGCTGTCGTTCCTGTTCGTCGCGGCGCTCGCCGGGGCGGTGCAGGCCTGTGGTCCCAATCCCGATGATATCGGGGTGGTGCGCCTGTGGACGGACAGCTTCGAGATCCGCCTCAAGCCGGATGTCATCCCGCCGCGCGCGCTCGAGCAGATCACGTACACGATCACCGTCTACGACAAGGAGACGCGGGAGCCGATCGTGAACGGCGAGGGCCAGCTCTTCGCGACGAACGCCGACCGCAAGACCGTCTACAACGGCCTCGAATACGGCCCCGAGCCGGGCACGTATCGCGCCAAGATCATGTTCATCACGGCGGGCGAGTGGGCCATGGGATTCCGCTTCCGCCGCGACAGCACGCAGGCCCTGCAGCGCACCGACGATTGGCGCCAGCAGGTCCGGAATGAAGTGGTGCCGACCGGCAGCAACTGATTCGAACCTTCCGTCTTCAGCCCCCCATGAAGCACTTCCATCGCACCAGCCTGCATCCCGACGCCGTCCTCGCCACCGCCGACGCCTTCTTCCCCACGATCGGGATGATGCCGGCCGGTCAGACCGCGCGCTCCCGCACGTTCAAAGGCAGCGTCGGCACGCCCGAGGTTCCGTCCAGCCTGACCATCAGCGTGAAGATGGAAGGCGGCCACTACGTGTTCGTGGAAGCCGACACGGACCAGATGGGTGAGAGCCGTCTCGACCGCAACGTGAAGAAGTTCTTCGTCTCGCTGCATACGCAGGTCGACGCCAAGCACACGTTCGCCCCGGCCTACTGAATGCCTCCCAAGTCCGGGCGCGCCGCCTCGCGCGGCGCGCAGCCCCACCTGGGCGAGGCGCTGCCGATCGAGCGCAAGCTGGAGCTCTACTACTGGATGCGGCTCACGCGCACGCTCGAGGAGCGGCTCGTGGCGCTGTATCGGCAGACCAAGGTCGTCGGCGGCCTGTTCCGTTCGTTGGGCCAGGAAGCGGACGCGGTCGGGTCCTGCTACGCGCTCGAGCAGCGCGACGTCATGTCGCCGCTCATCCGCAACCTCGGCGCGATGCTCGTGAAGGGCGCGACGCCGGTCGAAGTGCTCAAGCAGTACATGGCCAAGGGCGACTCGCCGACGCGCGGCCGCGAGCTCAACATCCACTTCGGCGACATCGGCGAGGCCGGCAAGACGCGCGGATTCCTCGGCCAGATCTCGCCGCTCGGCGACATGGTGCCGGTGATGACGGGCGTGACCATGACCTTCAAGATGCGCGGCGAGGATCGCGTCGGCTTGGTCTACGTCGGTGACGGCGCGACGAGCACCGGCGCGTTCCACGAGGGCATCAACTTCGCGGCGGTGCAGCAGCTGCCGCTGGTCGTGGTCATCGAGAACAACGGCTACGCCTACTCGACGCCGACGTCCAAGCAGACGGCCGCCGCGCAATTCGTGGACAAGGCGATCGGCTACGGCGTCACGGGCGAACAATGCGACGGCAACGACGTGCTGGCGGTCTATGACTGCACCAAGCGAGCGGTGGACCGCGCGCGCGCCGGCGAAGGCGTACAGCTGCTCGAGTTCATGACGTACCGGCGCAAGGGTCACGCCGAGCACGACAATCAGTCGTACGTGCCGGACGGCGAGATCGAGCGCTGGGCGGCGGAGAACGACCCCATCGACCGGTTCGTGCGGGTGCTGCTCGACCGCGAGAAGGTCGCCCAGGCGACGCTCGATGAGATCGATGCGCGCGTTGCGAAGGAAGTCGATGCCGCGACGGACATCGCCGAGGCCTCGCCGTTCCCCGAGCCGCTCGACGCGATGATTGGTGTCTACGCCGATCCGCCGGTCGAGAAGCCGCTGTGGTTCCGCGAAGGCGCGGATGTGTCGAAGCTCGGCAAGGAGCGCGCCGAAGGCTGGGGCACCTTCGACGCCAAGGGAGGGAAGTGACGATGGCCGAGATCACGTATCTCGAGGCCATCCGCGAGGCCCTCGACGAAGAGATGGCGCGGGACCACAACGTCTTCCTGCTGGGCGAGGACATCGGCGCCTTCGGCGGCGCGTTCAAGGTCACCGAAGGCCTGATGAAAAAGTACGGCGAGCAGCGCGTGATCGACTCGCCGATCAGCGAGATCGGCATCGTCGGCGCGGCCGCGGGCGCGGCCCACATGGGCATGCGGCCGGTGGTGGAGATGCAGTTCATCGACTTCATCGCCAATGCCTACGACATGCTCACCAACTACGTCGCGACGGCACGCTACCGCGCGTTCTTGCCGACGCCGATGGTCGTGCGTGGACCCTCGGGCGGCTACGTGCGCGGCGGTCCGTTCCACTCGCAGAATCCCGAGGCGGGCTTCATCCACACGCCCGGCCTCAAGGTGGTGTATCCGGCCACGGCCGAGGATGCGAAGGGGCTGATGAAGGCCGCCATCCGCGACGACGACTGCGTGCTCTTCTTCGAGCACAAGTATCTGTATCGTCGCATCAAGGGCGTGATGCCGGCCGGCGACCACGTGGTGCCGATCGGCAAGGCGCGCACGGCTCGCGAGGGCCGTGACGTCTCGATCATCACCTACGCGGCGACGGTGCATAAGTCGCTCGAGGCGGCGGAGAAGTTGGCCGCGGAGGGCATCGACGTCGAAGTGATCGACCTGCGCTCGCTCGCGCCGCTGGACGACGAGGCGATCTTCAACACGGTGCGCAAGACGAACCGCGTGCTCATCGTGCACGAGGACACGCGCACGGGCGGCATCGCCGGCGAGATCACGGCGCGCATCAACGAGAGCTGCTTTGCGTACCTCGATGCACCGGTGCTGCGCGTGACAGCGCATGACATCCCGCTGCCGTACGCGCCGCAGCTCGAGGACTTCGTGCTGCCGCAGGTCGATGACATCGTGACCGCGGTGCGCCGCTTGGTGGGCTGGTGACCACGCCCGCGAACTTCGAGAAGCCGTCGGTGGGCCGTCAGGCCGCCATCGGCTGTTTCATGTCTGTCGTCGGATTCTTCTCGGGCGGGATGATCGCCGTGCTGGTGAGCAAGGCGGTGGCGTTTTTCACCAAAGCCCCGAAGTGCGACGGCATCCCGACCTGCGATTGGTACATTTATATGTTCGTCGGCGGCGCCATCGGTGCCCTGACGCTTCCCTGGCTCGTGGTCTCGGCGATGCGGCAGCCCGCGCCGCCGGCCAAGGACGAGCCGACAGACCGCAAGAACTGACCGTACGAACTGACCTGAGGTTGAGCGATAATGGCCCGTGTTGACGTGATCATGCCCCAGATGGGCGAGTCCATTGCGGAAGGCACCCTTTCGCGCTGGCTCAAGAAGGTGGGCGACGAAGTGAAGCGCGACGAGCCGATCTTCGAGATCTCCACCGACAAGGTGGACGCGGAGATCCCGGCGCCGAGCGCCGGCACGATCGTCGAGATCATCGTGCACGAAGGCACGACGGTGCCGGTGAACGCCGTGGTGGCGCGCATCGAAACGGAGAAGGGCGCGGCGGTTGCGGCGCCGGCGGCGCCGGCGGCTCCGGCTCCCGCGCCTGCCGCTGCAGCTCCGTCGGCCCCCGCCGCCGTCGCTGCCGCCCCGAGTGCGCCTGCCGCAGCGGCCAAGCCGTCCGCTCCCGCAGGCTCGTTCGAAGAGCGCGTGCGCACCAAGAGCTCGCCGTTGGTCCGTCGCATGGCCGCCGATGCCGGCGTGGACATCAGCACGCTCAACGGCAGCGGCATCGCCGGCCGCGTGACGCGCAAGGACTTCGAGGCGTATCTGGCCAGCGGCGCGAAGCCGGCCGCGGCGCCCTCGCCGGTGACGGGCGCGATGCCGGCCGGCCTGCCCTCGCAGATCGCGGTCCCGGCTGGCCACGTCAGCGAGCCGACGTTCAACCCCTGGCCGGGCGACGTCGTCGAGCCGATGAACAAGATCCGCAAGCTCACGGCCGACCACATGCGCCAGGCCAGGCAGGTCGCGGCGCACGTCACGAGCTTCTTCGAGATCGACCTCACGCGCGTCGCCAAGCTGCGCGCGCAGATGAAGGCCGACTTCGAGCGCGAGAGCGGACAGAAGCTGACCTACCTGCCGTTCATCATCCGCAGCGTCGTCGAGAACCTGCGGCGGCACCCGGTGCTCAACGCCACGGTGAGCGGCACGGACGTCATCCTGCGCAAGCGCTACAACATCGGCATCGCCGTGGCGCTGGAGCCCACGGGCCTCATCGTCCCGGTGCTCAAGGACGCCGACGGCCTCAACCTCACGGGTCTCACGCGCGGCACCAACGACCTGGCGCAGCGCGCCCGCAGCAAGAAGCTCTCGCCGATGGACGTGCAGGACGCGACGTTCACCATCACGAACCCTGGCGTGTTCGGCTCGCTCTTCGGCACGCCGATCATCCCGGTGGGCACGACGGCCATCCTCGGCCTCGGCGCCATCGAGAAGCGCCCGAAGGTCATCACCGGCGCCGATGGAGAAGACACCATCGCCATCCGCACCTGCGCGTACTTCTCGCTGTCCTTCGACCACCGCGTGGTGGACGGCGCCGACGCCGACCGCTTCATGGCCGACCTCAAGAAGACGCTGGAGTCCGTGACCAACTGATGCCTCGGGCCCTGACCATCCATCGCATCGTGGTGCCGCCGGCCGACCGCGCAAAGTTCTTCGAGCGGCTCCGCGAGAAGGAACGGCACTACACGGCGATGGGCTGTCGATACTGGGTCTTCGAGGAGCAGCAGCTGGCGGGTGCGTTCGTCGAGTTCTGCGAGGCGGACAGCGCCCAATCCCTTTCAGCCGCGCACGCGGCCGCGCCGGAGACCCCCCGTGATCCGTCGCGCATTTACACGCAGGTGGAGCTTTCCTGATGCCGACCCGCCGCATCTCCATCGCCGGCAAGCAGTGGCAGGTGTATCCCTCCGGCTACATCACGCAGTACGACGCCGACGAGTTCGGCCTGATCTTCGTGCATGGCGCGGCCGATGAGCGCGAAGTGCGCCTGACCCGCTACTCGCCGACCGCCACGCGTTCGCGCGAGACCTCGCTCGCCGAGCTCAGCGACGCCGAGCTCGAGCGGCTGTTCGCGCTCTCGCAGCCCAGCGACACGTCGCCCGAGGCCGGGTACTCCCGGTGACGAACCCGACGGACGCGGGCGCGCCCGCGTCCTACGTCGACCTGCACGCGCACTCGACGGCTTCCGACGGGTCGCTGCCGCCGGCGGCTGCCGTGCAGGCCGCGCACGCCGCGGGCCTGAGCGCGTTCGCGCTGACCGACCACGACACCTTGGCCGGCATCGCCGAGGCCCAGGCGCAGGCCGACGCGTTGGGCCTGCGCTTGATACCCGGCGTTGAACTCAGCGTGCACCAGGGCGGCGACGAAGTGCATCTGCTCGGCCTGCACATTCGCGACGTCAACGCGTTGCAGGATCGTCTCGAGGCGTTCCGGGGATTCCGCCGGCGCCGCGCCGAACAGATGGTCGAGCGGCTCAACGCGGCCAGCGTTCCCGTGACCTTCGACTCGGTGCTCGAACAAGCGGCGGGCGGCGCAATCGGCCGTCCGCACGTGGCGCGTGCCCTCGTCGCGGGCGGATGGGTGAAGGACCTGCGCGAAGCGTTCGACCGGTGGCTCGGCGCTGGCAAGCCCGCGTACGTCGACAAGGAGCGGCTCGAGATCGCCGACGGCATCGCGATGATCCACGAGGCCGGTGGCATCGCCGTGTATGCGCATCCCGGTGGCGACGGCCGGCGCGAGTCGATCGAGCCGTTGGTGGCGGCTGGGCTCGACGGCATCGAGGTGCGCCATCCGAGCCACTCGCGCGAGGATGAGCTGCGGCTCGCCTCGCTCGCGGCGTTCTTCGGGCTGGTCGTGAGCGGCGGTTCCGATTGGCACGGCGCCATGCAGGGCGGCCGCGTGCTCGGCGCCATGCAGGTGCCGGCCAGCTGGCTGGAGCTGCAGGATCGCCGCGTGCGCGAGCGCCGCGGCATCGGCGCGTAGGCGCATGACGGCCGGCAAGGTCGCGCTCGTCACGGGTGCCGGCCAGCGCGTCGGGCGCGCGATCGCCGAAGCCCTCGCCGCCGAGGCGTACCGCGTCGGCGTGCACTACCGCGCCTCACGCGATGGCGCGGACGAGGTCGTTGCGGCCATTCGCGCACAGGGCGGGGACGCGCAAGCCTTCGCCGCGGACCTCAGCGACGCCGCCGCCTGTGAGCGCCTCGTCGACGACGTCTACACGCACTTCGACGGACTCGACTTGTTGGTCAATAGTGCGGCCGGCATGGAGAAGACGCGGCTGGGGCACACGACCGCGGCGCAGTTCGATGCCATCATCGCGCTCAACCTGCGGGCGCCATTCCTGCTCGCCCAAGCGGCCGCGCGGCTCATGCCGGCCGGCAGCGCGATCGTGAACATCGCCGATCACATGGCCGAGGAGCCCTGGCCAGACTACAGCGTACACGGCATCGCCAAGGCCGGCGTGATGGCGATGACGCGGCACCTCGCCGCCGCGCTCGCGCCCGATATCCGCGTGAACGCCGTCGCCCCGGGCTTCGTGCTCGCCCCGCCCGGGATGCCGGCCGATCGCATCGAGGCCTTCGCGAAGGACACGCCACTGCAGCGCATCGGCGCGCCCGAGGATGTCGCGGCGGCGGTGCGCTACCTCGCGACCGCAGGTTTCGTGACCGGCGAGACGCTGTTCGTGGACGGTGGTCGCCGTGTCCGACCTTAGCGCGACGACGACGGAGCGGTCCGCCGACCCGCAGCGCTACGGCGACATCATCGTGGTAGGTGGGGGCTGCTACGGCAGCTACTATCTGCGCCAGTTGCAGCGCGCCCATGCAGCGGGAGCGTTGCGCTGGGAGCGGCTCCTGGTGATCGACCGCGACGCCGACTGCCGGGTGGCCGCGGAGCTTGAGCGCGATCCGCCGGCCGCGTCGGTGACGCTCGTCGCGCGCGAATGGGGCTCGTTCTTCGCGGAGTATCTGGATGGCAAGGCTCAGGCGCCGTCGCCGAACCAGGCCGCCGAGCACGCAATCGTCCCCTCGCCGTTGATGCCGCACCTCATGGCGCAGTGGGTGATGCGTCGAGCCCGCGCGCGTTGGCCGGGTCGCATGATGCGCTTTGCGCCGCTCGAGGGGGCGGTGGACGTGCCCTGGCAGCGCAGCGGTGACGACGGCACGCACTACGTCAGCTTCGCGACATGGCTGTGCCCGATCAACTGCATCGAGCCTGCGCGCTGCCCGCACACGCGCGGGGCGCGCGCGTGGAGCATGCCACCGACCCTACGGGCATTCGTCGAGACGGAGCGGCTGCGCGGGCGCCGCATCGACGGACCGGCGGTGTTCCACTGCGTGCACCGTGCGTACGGCGTCGGCATGTTCAGCGTCGACGAGGTGCTCGCCGCCGACGCACTCGTGGCCCAGGTCGCCGCGGGCCGAGCCGCCGAGGTACTGATCGGCAGCGTGTCACATTGCCATGGGGCGCTCGCCGTACTGGAACTCGCCGCACCGTAGCAGGATTGCCTGATAGATTTCCGGATTCCCAACGCGAGGACGAGGACGCACTGTGGCGACGCACGAGTACGAAGTGGTGATCATCGGAGCCGGCCCGGCCGGCATGTGCGCGGGGCTCTACGCGGGACGCTCGATGCTGAAGAGCGTCGTGCTGGAGCGCGGGTTTCCCGGCGGTGAGCTGCTCAATACCGAGGTCATCGAGGACTACATCGGCTTCGAGCACGTGCTGGGTCACGAGCTGGCCACGAAGTTCCAGAACCACGCCGAGAAGTTCGGCGCGCAGATCCTCACGTCCACGCCGGTGGAGTCGGTGAAGAAGGCGGCGGACGGTCTCTTTGACGTCGTCGTCGAGAACGGTGACATCTATCGGGCGCCCGCCGTGGTCGTGACGGCCGGCGGTACGCCGGTCAAGCTCGACGTCCCCGGTGAGGTCGAGTACGCCGGCAAGGGCGTCAGCTACTGCGCCATCTGCGATGGGGCGTTTTACAAAGGCCACACCATCATGGTCGTCGGCGGCGGCGACGCCGCGCTCGAGGAAGCGGACTTCCTCACGCGCTACGCCGAGAAGGTGTACCTCGTGCACCGCCGTGACACGTTCCGCGCCTCGAAGATCGTGCAACAGCGCGCCTTCGCGAACCCGAAGATCCAGGTCATCACGGACACCGTGGTGGACGAGATCGTCGGCGCGGGCGGCCTCATGACGCATGCGAAGATCCGCAACACGAAGACCGGCGTCGCGTCGGACCTCGTCGCGACGGGCATCTTCATCTTCATCGGGTTCACGCCGAACACCGGCATGATCAAGGAGCACGTGCAGCATGACAGCGCGGGCTACCTCATCACCGACGCCAACATGCAGACCTCGGTCCCGGGCCTCTATGCGGCCGGCGACGTGCGCGCGCAGCTGACGCGTCAGGTGACGACCGCGGTCGGCGACGCGACCACGGCGGCGATTGCCGTCGAGAAGTTCCTGACGGCGCGCAAGAACGGCGAGCCGACGCCGGCCCCTGTGCCGATGCTCATCCCCTCGGCCTGATGCGCGTCCACGCGCTCACGGTCGGTGCGTTCCAGGAGAACACCTGGTTCCTGCATGACGAGTCGGCGCGCGAGGTCGTGGTCATCGATCCGGGCGCGGAGCCGCGCCGTCTCGCCGCCGAGATCGAGCGGATGGACGCGCGGCTCTCGGCCATCTGGATCACGCACGGGCACCTCGATCACATCGGCGGCGTCGCGGGCCTGAAGACCCTGTGGCCGGAGGTGCCGGTGTACGCGCACCCGCTCGATGCGCCGCTGTGGGAGCATGCGCCGCGCATCGCCGCCGGGTACGGGCTCCCCTTCGAGGCGCCAGCGCCGCCGGATCGCGCGCTCGCCGAGGGTGACATCCTCGAGTTTGGCGGCGAACGCTTCGCCGTGTGGCACCTCCCGGGGCATGCGCCGGGGCATGTGGCCTTCGTGTCCGAGACGCTGTGCTTCAGCGGGGACGTGCTCTTCGCGGGCTCGGTCGGACGCGTCGACCTGCCGCTCTGCGATGCGGCGGCCTTGGAGCGATCGCTCGAGCGCCTGTTGACGCTCGAGGACGGCGTGATCGTGCATCCAGGCCATGGGCCCCGCACGACCATCGGCCAAGAGCGCGTGTCGAACCCCTTCATGAACGGTACCGCCCGCCTTCGCAAAGGCTGAACCGCGTCCGGTGTGACGGCGGCGGGCTGCGGTGTAGTATTGGAACAGGGCCTGTGCCCACCCGACGATTCCCCGACTTTCCGAACTCCAATGCGTGCGCTTCTCCTCGCAGCACCTCTCGTCCTCGCGCTCTCCGCGTGCCTCGACACCAACCTGCCGGCGCGCGAGCGCATCGGCCTGGTGGACATCCGCGCGTGGAACAACGGCGGCACGCCGGTCATCCGCGCCCGCGGCGTCTTCTACAACATCGCCGGGCTGCAACTGTTCCCGGCCGTGCCGCAGGAATGCGGGCTCTACGGCTACACCCCGCCCGTGCCCAGCGACAATGCCGGTGAGACCATCAGCGCCGGCTCGATGGTGAGTTTCACCGTCGCCGGGTTCTCGGAGAATGCGATTCCGAACCCGCTGGCGACCTTTCCCATCTACACGTTCCCGGCCGGCTCGTATCTCGACTTCACGGCAGGGGACTCGGTCCTCGTGAGCATCCCCGGTGCGACTGGTGGCTTCGAGCCCATGGCCATCCGTGCGCGGCTCGCGGAGCCGTTCACGGCGGATCCGCTGCCGGCCTACGTCGAGAACCAGCCGATGACGGTGACGTGGCAGCCAGCCACCGAGCCGGGCTCCGTCATGGTTGTCTCCCTGCGGTACAACTCGACGCCTGGGGCGACGCAGCCAGATCTCGAGATCGCCTGCGCCTTCGAGGACGACGGGTCCGGCACGATCTCGTCCACCCTCGCCAACGGGTGGGGCGCCGGGCAGCCGGGCACGCAGGAGTTCGCCTTCATCCGGGTGCGCGAGCGCCTCGTGGAGTTCGATGACCGCACGCGCACGCGGGTGCGCTCGATCTACGAGTTCCCGCTCCGGGCGCTGGCGGACGCCGTGCCATGAGCGCGCCGACGCGCCGTGAGCGCGACCCGCTTGGCATCGTCGAGGTGCCGGCGGACGCCCTCTACGGCGCACAGACCGCGCGGGCCGTCGCCAACTTCCCGATTTCCGGGCTGCGGCCCGATCCCGCGTTCATCGACGCCGTCGTACGCATCAAGCGTGCGGCGGCGTCCGTGCATCGCGGCACCGGGCGCCTGGACGCGGCACGCGCGGACGCGATCATTGCCGCCGCCGACGCCGTCCTCGGCGGCGCGCATCGCGATCAGTTCGTGGTGGACGTATTCCAGGCGGGAGCGGGCACGTCGCTGAACATGAACGTCAACGAAGTGCTCGCGACGCTGGCGACCCGTGCGCTCGGCGACGCAGTGCATCCCAACGATCACGTCAACATGGCGCAGTCCACCAACGACGTGATCCCGACGGCCATCCGGCTCGCGACGCTCGATCGCCTGCGGCCGGCGCTCGCCGCAGTCGATGCGCTGGCCGCCACGCTGCGCCAGCGGGCCGTGGAATTCGACGGATTGGTGAAAGCGGGTCGCACGCATCTGCAGGATGCGATGCCCATCCGCCTCGGTCAGGAGGTCGCGGGTTGGGCCGGCTCGCTCGAACGCGGTGCGCGCCGCGTGCGCGAGGCGGCAGACTACTTGCTCGACCTCGGCATCGGTGGCACCGCTGTCGGCACCGGCGTGAACGCGGAGCCCGTGTACGCCGAGCGCATGGTGGTCGAGCTCACTCGACTCACGGATTTTCCGCTGCGCGAGGGCGCCGACCGCGTGCAGCTCATGCAGAGCATGGGCGATGTCGCCGCCGTGAGTGCGGCGTGGCGCGTCCTGGCGCTGGACCTCGGCAAGATCGCCAGTGACCTCCGGCTCCTCGCCTCCGGTCCGCGCACCGGTCTCGACGAACTGCGGCTCCCCGCCGTGCAACCTGGCTCGAGCATCATGCCAGGCAAGGTGAATCCGAGCATTCCGGAAATGGTGAATCAGGTCGTGTTCCAAGTCGTCGGGCACGACGCGACCGTCAGTGCGGCGGCGGAGCAGGGGCAGCTGGAGCTCAACGTGATGATGCCCGTCATCGGGCACAACGTGCTGAGCGCCATCCGCATCCTCGGCAATGCGGCTGCAGTGCTCGACGAGCGTACGGTGCGCGGCATGCAGGCGAACAGCACCATGCTCTCGTACTGGGTGGAACGCTCGGCCGCGCTGGCGACGGCCTTGGCGCCGCGCATCGGCTACGCGGAGGCGGCTGCCCTGACCAAGCGCTCAGTCGAATCGGGGGAGTCGATCCGTACGCTCGTGCTCCGCGAAGGGCTGCTCACGCCCGAGGAAGCCGATCGCCTCTTGGACCTCGCGCGGATGACGGAGCCGGGGGTACCGGGACAGGACGCGTAACCGACAACGCTTGTCCCATTAGGCCGCCGGGGCCATCTTTCGGGTATGCGAATCACCACCTGGGCCGAATACGGCGTCATCTGCGCGTTGCACCTTGCACGCCGCACCGACGAAGGCCCGGTGACGGGGCGGGACGTGGCGGCCAAGGAGCGGCTGCCGGGCGACTACGTCGAGCAGATCCTGCTGCGCCTGCGGCGTGCGGGCATCGTGCAAAGCACGCGTGGTGCCAAGGGCGGCTATGCGCTGGCGCGGCCGGCGAGCGAGATCACCGTGCGGGAGATCATCGCGGCCGCTGAGCTGGTGACCTTCGACCTGCACTGCGAGACGCACCCGCTCGACTCCGAGCGCTGCGCCAACTCCTGCGACTGCAGCATCCGGCCCGTGTGGGTCATGCTGCAGAAGCGCATCGACGAAGTGCTCGATTCGGTGCGCCTCTCCGACCTGTTGTTCGCCGAGCCCGAAGTGCGGCAGAAGGTCGGCCTCCCCGTCCTGCAGGCGTAAACGATGGCGCTCCCCTTCACGGCGGCCTGGCGCGCGGCGCGTGAGCGGGATCGCCGTGCCAAGCTGGTGGCCGAGGGGCTTGGACGTGAGCCCGATGCGGGAGATGTCGCGTGGCTGGCGGAGGCTGCCGCCGGTGGCGACGAGGACCATGCGCGCTGGGAGCTGCGGTATGCCCGGGCGGCGATCGGTCTCCTCCTCGCGCAGCGTGATGCCCTCGACGATCGCACGGCGGCGGAGCTGGCCGCGGCCATCGGCGTGATGCTGGACCGCGACCCGCGCATCGCCGAGGACCGCCGCGACCTCGCCGCGTCGCAGTTCAACGAGCGCCTGCTGGCGTATCGCGAGGCGTTCCAACTGCGCAGTGGCCCCATCACCTCGGCCGACGCCGTCGGACGCTGCCTGTTGGCGTTCGCCAGCGACGGCGCCCGCACCGCGGGTGCCCCACTGGCCTACGCGATCGAGCTGCTGGAGCGCTACGCCGCCGAGGCCAGCGCCCTCTTGGCCAAGGCTTATGGAGAGGTGCAGTTGCCTGAGGACGTCCCCCCGAGCGTACTGCGCGCGTCACAGGGCGGCTAAGCGGCGGGAGAAACAAAAAGAGGCCGCCCGCAGGCGACCTCTTTCGTCTCACATCTTACAGCTTACATCTGCCGCTCAGTGCCGAAGGGGGGACTCGAACCCCCACGGGCTTGCGCCCACTGCGCCCTGAACGCAGCGCGTCTACCAATTCCACCACTTCGGCGAGGAGACGGAACGTACGCGAGACCGGTACCCAAGTCAACGCTGAATCGTCATCCTTCTGGACTGTGAACACGAAGCCGGCCCCCGACGAGGAAATCGTCCCGATTGCGCGGAACAAACGCGCTCGCCACGACTACGAGATACTCGACACGTGGGAGTGCGGCCTCGTGCTGACCGGTACCGAAGTGAAGGCGTTGCGCGACGGCAAGGCGCAGATCACCGACGCCTACGGCATCGTGAAGGACGGCGAAGTGTGGCTGCTCAACGCGCACATCGCGCCCTATGAACGCGGCAACATCTGGAATCACGAACCCACGCGCACGCGCAAGCTGCTGCTGCACCAGAAGGAGATCCGGCAGCTGATCGGCGCGGTGGAACGGAAGGGGCTGACCTTGGTGGCACTCGACCTGTACTTCAAGCACGGACGCGCAAAGCTCAAGCTGGGCTTGGCGCGCGGCAAGAAGCTGCACGACAAGCGCGCCGACCTGAAGGAGCGCGACGATGCGCGCGAAGTGCAGCGTGCGCTGCGGAGCAATCGCTGATGGCGCGCCAGGTGTCCGCGCTGCGGCGCGCCCTCGCGCCGGTGTTCGCGGCGGCGCTGCTTGTCGCGTCGGTCGGAGCGTCGCATGCCGCGCCGCCGCATGCCGCGCCGCCGCATGCGCCGCCGGGCGACGCGATCCGCGTGCGCGGCGTCGCGGGCGACACGGTCGTGCAGTTGCTGCCGAGCGAGGGCGGGGGACGCGTGCGCCTCGATGTCATGGTCCGCCTCCTGGGCGGGACCATGGATTCCCTCGCGGCGGATCGCTGGCGGGTCAGCTTCTCCGGCTCGGCCATCGAGCTGCAGGACGGCGTGCCGTTCGCCGCGTACAATGGATTCGCGTTGCCCTTGCACGAGGCGGTGCTCGTCTCCAGCGGCGTGGTGTTCGTGCCGCTGCAGGTGTTCAGTGAGATCGTCCCGCGCTTCGGCGTGGGCATCGTGTGGGACCGGAGTCGCTGGGAGGTCCGGTTGTTCCAGGCGGTAGCGCGCCGTGAGGCGGCGCCGGCCGTCCCCGCCACGACGCCTGCCGCGCCGACGACGCCTGCGCGCACGGCGAGCAATACGCCCGAGCCGCGCGTGGTCGTGCCGCCCTCGGCGCCGCCGGCGAATCCGGCGACGACCCCTGCAACTCCGCCCGCGTCGACTCCCGGTGCGGCAGCGCCCGCAACGCCGCGGCGTGATCCGGCGGCCCCGCCCGGGCTGTCGCGGCGCTATACCGTGGCGGTCGATGCGGGCCATGGCGGCGTCGATCCCGGTAACAACGGCGTCGTGCTCAATGGCCGGCGCGTCAACGAGGCGCGTCTCACGCTGGAGATGGCGAAGCGGCTCGAGAGCGAACTCCGCTCGCGCGGACTCGACGTCGTGCTGACGCGTCCCGAGGACCGCCTCGTGCCGCTCGACCAGCGCGGCCCCATCGCAAACGCCCGGCGCGCGGACCTCTTCCTCTCGCTGCACACGAATGCGGCGAACCCCAATTGGCGGAACGGCAGCGCGGTGCGTGGTGTCGAGACGTACTTCCTCGCGACCGCACGGACCGAGGACGAACGTCGCGTGGCCGCGATGGAGAACGAGGTCGTGCGCTTCGAGGTCGAGACCAATCCGGGCGCCGGTGACCCGCTCGGTTTCATCCTCAATGACATCGCCCAGAACGAGCACCTTCGGGAATCGGCAGACCTCGCACAGCTCGTGCAGGACGCACTCGCGGCGAAGCACCCGGGACCGAGCCGCGGCGTGAAGCAGGCTGGGTTCATGGTGCTGTCGAAGGCCTTCATGCCGGCGATCCTCGTCGAAGTCGGCTTCGGCACGAACATCGAGGACGCGCGCTGGATGGCCAGCACCGCCGGCCAGCGCGACATCGCGCAGTCGATCAGCGACGCCGTGTTCGAGTACCTGCGCCACTACGAGCGGCGCACGCGCGCCGCGGGCCGTTGATGGCCGCTGCAGCGCACACCGCCAGCAGCTCGCGGCTCGCCGTCGAGGCCTGCGGGCTCACGTTTCCGAATCCCATCCTCTTGGCGGCAGGCACCGCGGCGTACGGTCGCGAGCTCGCCGACGTGATGTCGCTGGAGTCACTCGGCGGCTTCGTCACCAAGGCCGTGAGCCCTGAGCCGCGCAGCGGCGCGCCGGCGCCGCGCGTGGGGGACTTCGACGGCGGCATGATCAACGCGGTCGGCCTCGCCAATCCTGGCATGGAAGCGGTGAAGCGCGAAGATCTGCCGTGGATCGCGACGCATGTACGCGCACCGCGCGTCCTCGTGAACGTCGTCGGCAAGGTGGCCGAGGATTTCGGCACGGTGGTCGAGCACCTCGACGACGCGTCGGGCTTCCAGGGCTACGAGTTGAATGTGTCGTGCCCCAACGTGAAGCAGGGCGGCATGGAGTTCGGCGCCGACCCGCAGGCGCTGCACGCCGTGATTGCGGGTGCGCGCTCGCGCACGAAGAAGCCGCTCTTCGTGAAGCTCTCGCCGACCCTGCCGCAGATCGGCGATGTCGCGAAGCGCGCCGTCGACGCAGGCGCCGACGGCATCACCGTGATCAACACGATGCCCGGCATGGTCGTCGATGTCGAGCGCCGCCGTCCGCTGCTCGGCTTCGGCTCGGGCGGCGTGAGCGGTCCCGGGCTCTTGGCGGTGGGCGTGCTCGCGACTTGGCGCGTGAAGCAAGCGGTCAGCGTCCCGATCATCGGCGCCGGCGGCGTCCAGAGCGTCGAGGACGCGCTGCAGTTCGTTCTTGCGGGTGCGAGTTGCGTCGCGATCGGCACCGCCGCCCTCGCCGACCCGAAGCTGCCGGGCCGGATCGTCCGGGATCTCGAGCGTTGGTGCGAGCGCCACGGCGCAAAGGTGGCAGACCTCATCGGGACCTTGAAGACGGGTTGATGGCGACGACGTCTCCCGTCTCCCCCCCATCTCCCCCATTCCCGTCTCTCCATCTCCGCCCCTACCTCCGTCTCCCCTCTCCCACCGTCCGTGCGCTCGCAGCCCATCATCGCCCTCGACGTCCCCATGCTCGCCGACGCCAAGGCGCTCGTCCAGCGCCTCGGCCCCGACGCCGACTTCTACAAAGTCGGCCTCGAGCTCTTCACGGCCGAGGGTCCGCGGGTGGTCGAATGGCTGCGCGGCGAGGGCAAGCGCGTCTTCTTGGACCTCAAGCTCTACGACATCCCGAACACCGTGCGCGGTGCCGCCCGGAGCGCTGCCACGATGGGCGCCTCGCTCCTGACCGTACACGGCTACGGCGGCGCCGCGATGGTGGATGCCGCGGTGGAGGGGGCAGGGGCCGAGACCGGAATCCTCGTGGTTACGGTGCTGACGAGCTTCGACGCGCCGTCACTGGGCATCGCGCTGGGCCGCGAGGCGCCCGAAATGGGCGGTGAGGTACTGCGCCTGGCGCAGCTCGCCGACCGTGCGGGCGCGCACGGCATCGTGTGCTCGGGACACGAGGTGCGCGCGGTGCGCGGCAGCTACCCGCGCCTCAAGCCGCTGGTGCCGGGGATCCGGCTCAGCGGAGGCGCGACCCACGATCAGGCCCGGGTGGCGACACCGGAGTCAGCCGCGGCCGACGGAGCCGCGTACCTCGTGCTCGGACGGGCCGTCACCGCCGCCCCATCTCCCGTAGACGTCCTGCGCGAGATACGGATGACGCTGGCCGCCGGATAGACGGGGCGAGAGAAGGGGGCAGGGACGGGGAGTGCGAGACGAGAATGGGAAAGACGGGGGGCAGACGTCTCACGAACCCCTCCCTTCTCCCCCAACGTCTCCCCCCATTCCCTTCTCTCCATCTCCGCCCCTGCCCCCATCTCCCCTCTCCCAGCCTGGGGCAGGAAAGATGCCGGAAGACGAGAGACGGTACACGTCGATCACGCCCCTTGTGTCAAGGGGTTTCCCCGACTATCCTACGGGTCTGCCCGAAACCCGGGCATTGCAACGATTTCCCGTTCATCCGTACCTGTCGGAGTTCCCGTGAAGGTTCGTAGCAGCGTCAAGCCGATCTGCGAGCATTGCAAGGTGGTGAAGCGTGCGGGTGTGACGCGCATCATCTGCAAGCGCAATCCCAAGCACAAGCAGCGTCAGGGTTAATACACATGGCTCGTATTTCCGGCGTGGATCTTCCGCGCGACAAGAAGGTCGAGATCGGCCTGACCTACATCTACGGCATCGGCCGCGTCACGGCGCGCAAGATCCTCGAGGCGACGGGTGTGAACCCGGAGCAGCGGATCCGCGACCTCAATGACGCGGACGTGAACAAGCTCCGTCAGGAGATCGAGAAGACGCTGCGCGTCGAAGGTGCCCTGCGCACCGAGATCGCGATGAACATCAAGCGCCTCATGGACATCGGCTCGTACCGTGGCTTGCGCCACCGTCGTGGCCTGCCGGTCCGTGGTCAGCGCACGCACACGAACGCCCGCACGAAGAAGGGGCCGCGCCGCGCGATCGCGGGTAAGAAGAAGGTGACGAAGTAATGGCTATCGGAAAGAAGACCAAGAAGGTCGTCGACGCCGAAGGCGTCGCGCACGTCAACGCGACCTTCAACAACACGCTCATCACGATCACGGATGCCCACGGCAACGCGATCTCCTGGGGCACGGCGGGCAAGGCCGGGTTCAAGGGTTCCAAGAAGTCCACGCCCTTCGCGGCGACCGTCGCCGCCGAGCAGTGCGCGCGCGAAGCGCTGTCGCTCGGTGTGCGTCGTGTGCATGTGAAGGTTCAGGGTCCGGGGTCTGGCCGCGAGTCGGCCATCCAGGCGCTCGCCGCCGCCGGCCTGCAGGTCAAGTCCATCAAGGACGTGACCCCGATTCCGCATAACGGCTGCCGGCCGCCGAAGCGCCGGAGGGTCTAACCGATGCGTTACACTGGTCCCAGCTGCCGGCAGTGCCGGCGTGAAGGCACGAAGCTGTTCCTGAAGGGCACGAAGTGCTTCACCGAGAAGTGCCCGGTTGAGCGTCGCCCGTATGCCCCTGGCCAGCACGGCCAGAATACGGCCCGCCGCCGCAAGGTGAGCGAGTACGCGAAGCAGCTCCGTGAGAAGCAGAAGATCAAGCGCATCTACGGCGTGTCGGAGCGTCAGTTCCGCAACACGTTCGAGAAGGTCGCGTCGCTCCCGGGCGTCACGGGCCACAACCTCCTCGCCGCGCTCGAGAGCCGCCTGGACAACATGGTCTACCGCATGGGCTTCGCGCCGAGCCGCAAGGCCGCGCGTCAGCTGATCCGTCACCGCCACATCGAGGTCGACGGCAAGTCGGTGGACATCCCGTCGTTCGCGGTGCAGCCCGGTCAGGAGATCAAGATGCGCCAGGCCTCGCGCGAGCTCGTGCTCGTGAAGGAAGCGCTCGAGATCGCCGCCCGTGGCCAGGCCCCGACGTGGCTGGCCGTGGACAAGGACACGTTCTCCGGCCGCATGCTCGAGCGTCCGCAGCGGGCGATGATCCCGATCGCGGCGCAGGAACAGCTCGTCGTCGAACTGTACTCGAAGTAGTAGAACTACAGTTGAAAGTTGGGAGTTGGAAGTTGGAAGTCTTTCAACTCACCACTCCCAACTCGTAACTGCAGTTGTCGGTCTGGCCCCCTGATGGCCTTACGAGCGTACCGCGGATCAGGGCCGGGGTACGGCGTCGGTGGCGCGATTCGCCATCGTGATTTTCTCTCCTCAAGGATTCCCAACGATGTCTCAGACGATTGACCTCCGCGGCCTTGTCCGTCCGCAGCTCGTCGAAATGACGAAGCGCGACGACAACCCGAATGTCGCGGAGTTCCGGTTGCAGCCGCTCGAGCGTGGCTTTGGCCACACCCTCGGCAACGCCATGCGTCGCATGCTCCTGTCGAGCCTGCGCGGCGCCGCCGTGTGGGGCATCCGCATCGACGGCGTGCTCCATGAGCACCAGACCATCCCGGGCGTCGTCGAAGACGTCCACCAGATCGTCGCGAACCTCAAGACCCTCGTGCTCGCGCTGGACGAGGATGTCGAGGACGCGATCCTGCGCGTGAAGGTCACCAAGAGCGGCGCCGTGACCGCGGGTCAGCTCGACCTGCCGGCCGGCGTGCGCGTCGTCGACGCCGCGCACCACATCCTCACGCTGCAGGACGATCGCGATCTCTCGATCGAGCTGTACGTGAACAAGGGCCGCGGCTACATCGAGGCCGAGCAGCACCCGACGGATCGTTCGCTGCCGGTCGACCTGGTCCGCATCGACTCGATCTACTCGCCGGTCAAGCGCACGAACTTCGCCGTCGCCGAGACGCGCGTCGGACAGCGCACGGACTACGACCGCCTCACGATGACGGTCGAGACCAACGGCACCATCTCGCCGGAGCAGGCGGTCAGCTACGCCGCTGCGCTGGCGCAGACGCACTTCCAGTACTTCGCGTCCTTCGGGACCCACGCGGCCGCTGCGGTGGCCGTGCCGGGCGCCGAGGGCTCGAGCGATGCCGCGCGCCTCGCCGAGTTGCTCCGCACGCCGATCGACGATCTCTCGCTGTCCGTGCGCTCGGTGAACTCGCTCAAGAACTCGAGCATCCGTTCGCTGGGTGACCTGGTCCGCCAGACGGAAGCGCAGATCCTGCAGGTCAAGAATTTCGGCAAGAAGTCCCTCCAGGAGATCGCCGACCTCCTCGAGAAGGAAGGACTCAATTTCGGGATGCGGTTTGAGGAGTCGACGGATGGGGTGCGCGTGGCCGATTGGGGCACGCCGCCGAGCCGTGCGGCCGCTGCTGCGCCTGACGACGACGAAGAGGAATAAGCACGATGCGTCACCGTAAGGCTGGGCGGAGCCTCCGCCGTACTTCTGAGCAGCGCCTCGCGCTGCTCCGCAACCTCGCGACCTCGCTCATCGAGCAGGGCGCGATCGAGACCACCGAAGCCAAGGCGAAGGAGCTCCGGCCCTTCGTCGAGAAGCTGATCACCAAGGCGCGCACGGGCACCCTGCACGCGCGTCGCCTCGCCGGCAAGCACGTCCAGAAGCGCGAAGCGGCCGACAAGCTGTTCCAGGAAGTCGGGCCGAAGTTCGCGAAGCGGGCCGGTGGCTACACGCGCATCCTCAAGACCGGCTTCCGCAAGGGCGACGGTGCTGAGATGGCGCGCATCGAACTCGTGGAGAACTGACCCGTGGCCATCCAGCGCAATATCTGCTACGTCTGCTCGAAGGGCGTCGCCCACGGCAACAACGTCTCGCACGCGAACAACAAGACGCGTCGCACCTGGAAGCCGAACCTTCAGGTCGCCCGCATCGTCGTCGAGGGCAAGACGGTGAAGATCAAGGTCTGCACCCGTTGCCTCAACGCCGGCAAGATCCAGCGGGCCCCGCGGAAGGCTGTCGCGGCGGTTTGAGTTCGAGGCGCTCGGAAGAGAGCTTCGGCGGGGGGAGCGTTTCGGCGCTCCTCCCGTTTTGCTAGAGAAGGACCGCTGAGGTGCCGCGAGCTCGGCCACGACGGCGTGCCCGCACCCGCGATCTCGTTATCCTCTTGAGACCCTCCACCAGACAGTCATCGTGCGTACCGCGCTAATCACCGGCATCACGGGTCAGGACGGTTCCTACCTCGCCGAGCTGCTGCTCGCGAAGGGCTACCGCGTCGTCGGCATCGTCCGGCGCTCCTCCACCACTCCTTACGAGCGCATCGCGCATCTCGTGGACAAGGTAGAGCTGGTCTCGGCGGACCTGCTCGACCAGACCTCGTTGATGGATGCGATGGCCGAGGTGAAGCCTGACGAGATCTACAATCTCGCGGCGCAATCCTTCGTGGCCACATCGTGGACCCAGCCGGTCCTCACGGGTGAGTTCACCGCAACGGGCGTCACCCGCATGCTCGAAGCCATGCGGCGCACGGTGCCGAGGTCTCGGTTTTATCAGGCGTCGAGCTCGGAGATGTTCGGGCTCGTACAGGAGACGCCGCAGCGGGAGTCCACGCCGTTCTATCCGCGCTCGCCGTACGGTGTCGCGAAGCTCTATGGCCATTGGATCACGGTCAACTACCGCGAGTCGTTCGGGCTCTACGCCGTCAGTGGCATCCTCTTCAACCACGAGTCTCCGAGACGCGGCTTGGAGTTCGTGACGCGGAAGATCACGGACGGTGTGGCGCGCATCAAGCTTGGCCGCGCCACCGAACTGCGCCTCGGCAACCTCGAAGCGCGGCGCGACTGGGGCTTCGCCGGCGACTACGTGGACGCGATGTGGCGCATGTTGCAGCAGGAGACCCCGGGTGACTACGTGATCGGGACGGGTGAGACGTTCTCGGTGCGGCAGTTCCTCGAGGAGGCTTTTGGCCACGTGGATCTGGACTGGCGCGAGTTCGTGAAGCAGGACGAGCGCTTCATGCGACCTGCGGAGGTGGACCTGCTCGTCTCGGACCCCGCCAAGGCAGCACGAGAGCTCGGGTGGCGCCCGACGGTGCCGTTCAAGGGCCTGGTGCAGATGATGGTCGATGCCGACCTCGCGCGGCATCGTGCCGCCAAGGGCGTCGGCTGACCATGCGCGCCCTCGTCACGGGAGCGGCTGGGTTCGTCGGACAATGGACCTCCCAGGCATTGCTCCGTGATGGGTGGGCGGTAACGGGCGCGGCGCTGGAGGGGATTCCGTCGAGTGGCACGCTCTCGGCGGACAACCGCGCGCGCGTCGAGTGGATAGCCGGCGACCTGCGCGACGATACTGTTTTGGAGCGCCTGCTCGACCGGCGCCCCGACGCCATCCTGCACCTCGCCGGGATCGCGTTTCAGCCTGCGGCCGGTGCGGATGAGGCCGGGACTCGCGCCATCAATGTCGGTATCGCGGCGCGCCTATTGACGGAGATCGCTCGCCGTCGGGCTGCCGACGCCGGCTGGGATCCGACCATCCTCGTCATCGGCAGCGGTGAGGAGTACGGGCGACACGAGGCCGACGAGTTTCCGCTGCCGGAAACGGCCGCTTTGCGCCCCGCCACGTTCTATGCCGCGACCAAGGTGGAGCAGGAGCGCCTTGCGCTCGAGGCACATGCCCGTGACGGCCTGCGCGTGATTTGCACCCGCGCGTTTAACCATTCCGGCCCCGGCCAGGCCGCGAGCTTCCTGCTGCCCTCGCTCGTGCAGCGCGCGCGCGAGGCCCGCCGCACGGGGCAGCCCGTGCGCATCGGCAACACCGACGTCACGCGCGATTTCCTGCACGTTTCCGACGTCGTCTCCGCGTATATTTCACTGGTTTCGCGCGGGCAGCCGGGCGAGGTCTACAACGTCTGCAGTGCAGTCGGGGTCCGCGTGGGGGACTTGGCGGCGGAAGTGCTTGCCGCGGCGGGAGTTCGTTCGCCCCTCGAGGTCGACCCGGCACTGCAGCGCGCGGTGGACGTCCCCGTGCTCGTCGGCGACAACGCCAAGCTGCGTGCGGCAACCGGTTGGACCCCCGTGAAGTCCCGCTCCGACATCATCCAAGACCTGCTCGATGCCGCGTCGTAACGATATCCATCGCATTCTCCTCATCGGCTCCGGCCCGATCGTCATCGGGCAGGGCGCTGAGTTCGACTACTCCGGTACGCAAGCGGCGAAGGCGCTGCGCGAAGAGGGCTACGAGGTCATCCTCGTGAACTCGAACCCGGCGACGATCATGACTGACCCGGAAGTCGCCGACCGCACGTACATCGAGCCGGTGACGCCGGAGTACGTGGAGCTGATCATCGAGCGCGAGAAGCCCGACGCGCTGCTGCCCACCATGGGCGGCCAGACGGCCCTCAACGTGGCGATGGCCCTGCATGAGCGCGGCGTGCTCGAGAAGCACGGCGTGGAGCTGATCGGCGCGAACGCGCGGGCGATCGCCGTGGCCGAGGACCGCAAGCTGTTCGCCGAGGCGATGGCCGAGATCGGGCTCAAGTGCCCGGAAGGCAAGATCGCGACGACCTGGGAAGAGGCGCTGGAGATCGCCGAGTGGACGGGCTTCCCGGCGATCATCCGGCCGGCGTTCACGCTCGGCGGCTCGGGCGGCGGCATCGCGTACAACCGCGACGAGTACGAACGCATCGTGCGCCGCGGGCTCGACGAATCGCCGATCTCCCAGGTGCTGATCGAGCGCTCGCTGCTGGGCTGGAAGGAGTACGAGCTCGAGGTGATGCGCGACGCGCAGGACAACGTCGTGATCATCTGCTCGATCGAGAACCTCGATCCGATGGGCATCCACACGGGTGACTCCATCACCTGCGCGCCGGCGATGACGCTGTCGGACCGTGAGTATCAGGTGATGCGCGACGCGGCGATGAAGGTGATCCGCAAGATCGGCGTGGCGGCTGGTGGCTGCAACATCCAGTTCGCGGTGAACCCGGCGAACGGCGAGATGGTCGTCATCGAGATGAACCCCCGCGTGTCGCGGTCCTCGGCGCTGGCGTCGAAGGCGACGGGCTTCGCGATCGCGCGCATCGGCACGAAGCTGGCGGTGGGCTACTCGCTCGACGAGATCCCGAACGACATCACGAAGACGACGCCGGCAAGCTTCGAGCCGGTCCTCGACTACGTGGTCGTGAAGGTGCCGCGCTTTGCCTTCGAGAAGTTCCCCGGCGCGAACACCACGCTCACGACGCAGATGAAGTCGGTGGGCGAGTCGATGGCGATGGGGCGTACGTTCAAGGAGGCCTTCCAGAAGGCCCTGCGCGCCCTCGAGACGGGGCGTGCCGGCTGGGTGGTGGGCGAGCGGCCGGTGGACGACCGCGTGGCGGACGATTCGATCGACGCCGTGCGCGCCGCGCTCCCGGTGCCGGTGCCGGAGCGCATGTTCCAGATCAAGCGCGCGATGCTCCTCGGCATGAGCCTCGAGGAGATCCGCCAGCGCACGATGATGGATCCGTGGTTCCTCGAGCAGTTCGCCGAGATGCTCGAGGCCGAGAAGGCGTATGCCGCGGCCCCGACGGTGGACGCGCGTCTCGTGCGCCGCATGAAGCGCATGGGCTTCAGCGACCGCCAGCTGGCCGCGCTGCGCAAGGAGACCGAGCAGCAGGCGCGTGAGCGCCGCTGGGCGCTTGGCGTGCGCCCGGCGTACAAGATGGTCGACACCTGCGCCGGCGAGTTCCCGTCGAACACGCCGTACCTGTATTCCTCCTACGACGAGGAGAGCGAGGCGCCGCGCACGGGCAAGAAGAGCGTGATCATCCTCGGCTCCGGGCCGAATCGCATCGGCCAGGGCGTGGAGTTCGACTATTGCTGCGTGCGCGCGGCGCTCGCGCTACGCGAGGCCGGGTACGAGACGATCATGGTGAACTCGAACCCCGAGACCGTCTCGACCGACTACGACACCTCCGACAAGCTGTACTTCGAGCCGCTGACCTTCGAGGACGTGCTGGAGATCGTCGACCGCGAGCAGCCGGTGGGCGTGATCGTGCAGCTCGGCGGCCAGACGCCGCTGAAGCTGGTGAAGCCCTTGGAGGCCGCGGGCGTGAAGATCCTCGGCACCTCACCCGAGGCGATCGACATCGCCGAGGACCGTAAGCGCTTCGAGCAGCTGGCCCGCGAGCTGGGTGTGCAGCAGCCGCCGAACGGCACGGCGACCAGCGTCGAGGAGGCAGTGAAGATCGCCGAGCGCATCGGGTACCCGGTGCTGCTGCGGCCCAGCTACGTGTTGGGCGGGCGTGCGATGGAGATCGTCTATGACGAGCCGTCGCTGCGTGATTACTTCCAGCGCGCGGTGCGCGTGAGCGAGGATCGCCCGGTGCTTGTCGACGCGTTCCTCGAGGACGCGTTCGAGGCAGACGTGGACGCGTTGTCAGACGGCGAGACGGTGGTGATTGGCGGCGTGATGGAGCACATCGAGGACGCCGGCATCCACTCCGGCGACTCGGCCTGCGCGCTGCCGCCGTACTTGATCTCGCAGGAGCATCAGGACCAGATGCGGGCGCACACCGTTGCGTTCGCCAAGGCCCTCGGCGTCGTCGGCTTGATCAACGTGCAGTACGCGCTCAAGGATGGCGTCGTCTACGTGCTCGAGGTCAATCCCCGTGCCTCGCGCACCGTGCCGTTTGTGTCGAAGACCATCGGCAAGCCGTTGGCGTCGTTGGCGGCGCGAGTCATGCTCGGGGAGACGCTGGAGCAACTGGGGTACACGGAGGAGATCGTCGCGCCGTTCGTCAGCGTGAAGGAAGCGGTGTTCCCGTTCACGAAGTTCCGTGAGTTCGACCCGATCCTCGGCCCCGAGATGCGGTCCACGGGCGAGGTGATGGGTGTGAGCGAGACCTTCGGGATGGCCTATGCCAAGGCCGAGATCTCCGCCGGCAACCCACTGCCGCGCGAGGGCACGGTGATGTTGACCGTGAACGACCGCGACAAGGCGAAGGCGAGCAAGATCGCCGCCCGGTTCGCGACGCTCGGCTTCGGTCTCGTGGCGACGGAGGGCACGGCCAAGCATCTCGCGGGGCGGGGGATCGAGGCGCGCAGCGTGTTCAAGGTGAGCGGCGGGCGGCCCAACGGCATCGACCTGATGGTGAACGGCGAGCTGCAGCTGCTGATCAACACGCCGCTGGGCAAGCGGGCGCAGAAGGACGACTATTCGCTGCGGCAGGCGGCGGTGGCGAACCGCGTGCCGTACACGACGACGCTGTCGGGGGCGAGCGCGGCCTGTGAGGCGATCGAGACGATGCGGACGACGAAGGCGGCGGTGAAGAGCTTGCAGGAGTGGCAGGCGATGGTCGGGGTGGAGCCCGCGTGAGCGAGCCCTTCGTCCACGAATCGTCGTACGTGGATGCGGGCGCCAAGATCGGCGCCGGCACGAAGGTCTGGCATTTCTGCCACATCATGCCGCGGGCGGTGATCGGCCGCGACTGCAACATCGGCCAGAACGTCGTGGTCATGAACGGCGTCCGCGTCGGGGATCGGGTGAAAATCCAGAACAACGTGTCCCTCTATGAAGGCGTGGTGCTCGAGGACGACGTGTTCTGCGGCCCATCGATGGTCTTCACGAACGTCATCAACCCGCGCAGCCACGTCAGTCGGAAGGACGAGTACCGTCCGACTTTGGTGAAGCGCGGGGCGAGCATCGGTGCGAACGCGACGGTGGTCTGCGGGGCGACGCTGGGTGAGTACTGCTTCGTGGGCGCGGGCGCCGTGGTCACGAAGGACGTGCCGGCCTACGCGTTGGTGACCGGCGTGCCGGCGCGCCGCACGGGCTGGGTCTGCGCCTGCGGCGCGGTCCTCCGCGGGGACGGGCCGGGCTATCACTGTACGGAGTGCGGTGCGGCGTACGAGGTGCGCGCGGGCGCGTTGGCGCCCGTGGGGGGCGCGTGAGCACGCCGGTGCGCATCGCACTGGTCGGCTGCGGCCGCATCAGCGCCAACCACTTCGAGGCCATCGACAGGGTCGAGGGGCTCGAGCTCTCCGCGGTCTGCGACAGCGTCGAGGCGCGGGCGCGCGAGGCGGGCGAGCGTTGGCAGGTGCCGTGGTTCACCAGCTACGAGAAGATGCTGGTCGAAGCGGACTGCGATGCCGTGGCGATTGCGACGCCGAGCGGGCTGCACCCGGCCCACGGGATTCTCGCGGCGCGCGCCGGCAAGCACGTCATCAGCGAGAAGCCGATGGCCATCACGCTGGCGTCGGCCGACGCCCTGGTGAAGGCCTGCGACGATGCGGGGGTGCACCTGTTCGTCGTCAAGCAGAATCGCCTGAACGCGACGGTGCAGATGGTGAAGCGAGCGCTCGACAAGGGACGCTTTGGCCGGCTGTTCTTGGCGAATACGACCGTGCACTGGTCGCGACCGCAGTCGTACTACGACCAGGCGCCGTGGCGTGGGACCTGGGAGTTCGATGGCGGCGCCTTCATGAACCAGGCTTCGCACTACGTGGACCTGATGCAATGGCTGGTGGGTCCGGTGGAGAGCGTGATCGCGAAGACGGCGACGATGGCCCGGAAGATCGAGGCGGAGGACACGGGCGCGGCGGTGCTCAAGTTCCGCAACGGCGCCTTGGGCGTGATCGAGGTGACGATGCTGACCTATCCCAAGAACCTCGAGGGGTCGTTCACGCTCATCGGCGAGAAGGGGACCGTGAAGGTGGGTGGGACGGCGGTGAACCGGATCGAGCACTGGGCGTTCGCCGATGCGGACCCCGACGATGCTGACGTGGAGCGGGTTAACACCGACCCGCCGTCCGTCTACGGCTTCGGGCATGAGCCGTATTACCGCAACGTCTTGCGGGTGATTCGGGGCGAGGCCGTGCCCGATACGGACGGTCGAGGCGGCCGGAAGTCGCTTGAGCTGATCTTGGGGATATATGAGTCGGCCAAGACCGGTCGGGAGGTCCCGCTGCCGCTGCGGGGAGCCCTCTAGTGCGTTGACTATGTTGCGTCAGGGAGCGAACTTACAAGGCTCGCACGGGTGTCCGTGCGGGCCTTTCTTTCGCCCTTTCAGGTGCCGTTCCAATGGCCGTACCGCTTCTCGATCTCAAGGCGCAGCACGCGACGATTCGCGACGAAGTCGTCCGGCAGCTCATGAAGGTCGTCGATGACCAGGCGTTCATCCTCGGCGAGCCCGTGCAGAAGCTCGAGTGCGAAGTGGCCGGGCTGTCGAAAACCAAGTACGCGGTGGGCTGCGCGAACGGGACGGATGCGATTCTCATCGCCATGCGCGCCTTGGACATCGGGCGCGGCGACGAGGTGGTGACGACGCCCTTCACGTTCTTCGCCACGGCGGGGACGATCCACAACGTCGGCGCGACGCCGGTGTTCGTGGACATCGATCCGAAGACGTACAACATCCGCCCCGACCTCGCGGCGGCGGCGGTGACGTCGAAGACCAAGGCCGTGATCCCCGTGGACCTCTTCGGGCAGATGGCGGCACTCGAGGAGATCCGTCGCCTCCTGCCAAGCATGCCGATCATCGAGGACGCCGCCCAGAGCATCGGCGCGCGCCGGAAGATCGGCGGCGAGTGGAGAATGGCGGGGGAGGTGGCGACCATCGGCACCTTCTCGTTCTTCCCGTCAAAAAACCTCGGCGGCTACGGCGACGGCGGCATGATCGTGACGCAGGACGAGGCGATCTTCAAGCGCCTGATGCGCCTGCGCACGCATGGCTCGGTGCAGACCTACTTCCACGAGGAAGTGGGCTACAACTCGCGGCTCGATGCGTTGCAGGCGGCCGTGCTGCTGGCCAAGCTGCCGCACCTGGCGGCGTGGAGCCAGGCGCGCCGCGACAACGCCGCGTTCTACACCCAGGCGTTCGCGGACATCGCTGACATCGTGCCGCCGTACATCGATCCGGCCAACGAGAGCATCTACAACCAGTACACGATTCGGGTGCCGCAACGTGATGCGCTCAAGGACCATCTGAAGGCGAAGGGCATCGGGCACTCGGTGTACTACCCGCTGCCGTTGCACCTGCAGCCCTGCTTCGCGCACCTCGGCTACAAGGAGGGTGCCTGCCCCGAGGCCGAGAAGGCGGCGAAGGAAGTCGTATCGCTCCCCGTGTTCCCAGAGCTCACGGCTGCCCAGCGCGACGATGTGGTCGCGGCGGTGCGGTCGTTCTTCGGCAAGTGACTCTGTCTCCCATCCTAGGCATGCCCTCGACGAAGGACGCGCTGCTGAGCAGGATTGCCGATCGCTCAGCAGTCAGTGCGGTGGTTGGGCTGGGTTACGTCGGTCTTCCGCTTGCCATGGAGCTTTGCGAGGCCGGCTTTCACGTGATCGGCTACGACGTGAGCACGCGCGTCGTGGATCTGCTCATGCGCGGCGAGTCGCATATCCAGGACGTGCCGGCGGCGCAGGTGGCGAAGCACGTGAAGTCCGGAAAGTTCGTGGCGACGACCGACGCGGCGAAGCTGAACGCCGCGGACACCATCTCGATCGCGGTGCCGACGCCGCTGGCGAAGACCCGCGATCCGGACATGTCGTACGTACTGTCAGCCGCCGAGACGATCGCGGCGCACACGCGCCCGGGCCAACTGATCGTGCTCGAGAGCACGACGTATCCTGGCACGACGCGCGAACTTCTGCAGCCGCGGCTAGAAGCGAAAGGGCTCACCGTCGGCAGGGACGTATTCCTTGCGTTTTCGCCGGAACGCGTGGATCCGGGCAATCCGAAGTACAACACCAAGAACACGCCGAAGGTCGTCGGCGGCATCACGCCGGCCTGCAACGAGGTCGCGACGCGGTTCTACTCCTCGACGATCGATACCGTCGTCCCGGTGTCGTCGCCGGAAGCGGCGGAGTTGGTGAAGCTGCTCGAGAACACCTTCCGCTCGGTGAACATCGGCTTGGTGAACGAGATGGCGATCGTCTGTGAGCGACTTGGCGTGGACGTGTGGGAAGTGATCGACGCCGCCGCGACGAAGCCGTTCGGGTTCATGAAGTTCACGCCGGGGCCGGGCATCGGCGGCCACTGCATCCCGCTCGACCCGCACTACCTCGCGTGGAAGATGCGGTCGCTGAACTACAAGACGCGCTTCATCGACTTGGCCAGCGAGATCAACTCGGCGATGCCGGATTTCGTGGTCGAGAAGATTGCCCATGCGCTCAACGAGGACCGCAAGGCGGTCAACGGCAGCCGCGTGCTCGTGCTTGGCATCGCGTACAAGAAGGACATCGATGACATGCGCGAGTCGCCGGCGCTAGACGTCATGAGACTGCTTGAGGCGCGCGGTGCCGTAGTGAGCTATCACGATCCGTTCGTTCCCAGCTTCCGCGAGGACGGGCACGAAGCGTCCAGCGTCGCGCTGACCAAGGACGCGCTGGCGACGGCCGACGCGGTCGTTGTCGTGACGGACCACACCGCGGTCGATTACCAGTTCGTCGTCGATCACGCCACGCTGGTGGTGGATACGCGGAACGCGCTGGGGAAGGTCAAGGCGTCGAAGGCGCGCATCATCCCGCTGACTGCCCAGCGCCTGCCCATCTCATCCCACTGATCGCGTCATGAAGATCACAGTCGTTGGCACGGGCTACGTCGGCCTCGTGGTCGGTGCCTGCCTCGCCGAAACCGGAAATGACGTTATCTGCGCGGACGTCGATCAAGGCAAGGTCGACGGGCTCAAGAAGAACGTCCTGCCGATCTATGAACCGGGTCTGGAGGAGTATGTCGAGCGGAACCAGGCCGCCGGACGCTTGGTGTTCACCACCGACGTGCCGTCGGCAATCCGTGACGCCGAGGTGATCTTCATTGCCGTCGGGACGCCGCCGGACGAAGACGGCTCTGCCGACCTCAAACACGTACTCGCCGTCGCCGACAGCATCGGCAAGCACGCGGCGCGCGAAGTCGTGGTCGTGACGAAGTCGACCGTGCCCGTCGGCACGGCGGAGAAGGTCGCCGCGGCGATCCGCCCGCACGCGACGGTCCCCTTCCACATGAGCTCCAACCCCGAGTTCCTGAAGGAAGGGGCGGCACTCGACGACTTCATGAAGCCGGATCGTGTGGTGGTCGGCGTCGAGACGGAGTTCGCCCGAGAGCGCATGGCTGAGCTCTATGCGCCGTTCGTCCGGACGGGTAAGCCGATAATCTTCATGGACATCCCGTCCGCGGAGATGACGAAGTACGCGGCGAACGCCATGCTCGCGACGCGCATCTCGTTCATGAATGAGATCGCTAACCTCTGTGAGAAGGTCGGCGCGAACGTCGATCTCGTGCGCAAGGGTATCGGCTCGGACTCCCGCATCGGGCCGGCCTTCCTGTTTCCCGGCCCCGGCTACGGCGGGAGCTGCTTCCCCAAGGATGTGAAGGCGCTCGTGCGCACGTCGGAGGAGCGGGGAGCGCCGATGGGCGTGCTCAAGGCCGTCGAGGACGCGAACGAGAAGCAGAAGCATCGCCTCTTCCAGAAGATCACCGAGGTCTTCGGCGGGCAGCTCAAGGGCCGGCGCATCGCGCTCTGGGGATTGGCGTTCAAGGCAAACACGGACGACATGCGCGAGTCGCCGGCATTGGTGCTCATCGAGGAGTTGCTGACGGCAGGCGCCACCGTGGTGGCCCACGATCCCGCCGCGATGCACGAGACGCGGCGGCGCATCGGCGATGCGATCGGCTACGCGAAGACCTCCTACGAAGCGGCCCAGGGTGCGGACGCGATGGTGGTCGTGACCGACTGGAACGAGTACCGCTTCCCGGACTTCGCACGCCTGAAGTCAGTGCTCAAACAGCCAGTCGTCGTGGACGGCCGGAACCTGTACGATCCCACGAAGATGGAATCGTTGGGCTTCACCTATCGCTCCATCGGGCGGGGCCGCGCATGAGAGTGCTCATCACCGGCGCTGCAGGGTTTCTCGGGTCGCACCTCTGCGACCGTTTTCTCGCCGAGGGGCATGAGGTTGTCGGATTGGACAACTTCCTCACGGGACACGCCGACAACATCGCCCACCTGTTCGGCCACGAACGCTTCAAGTTCCTCCGCCACAACATCTCCGAGTTCACGTACGTCGCGGGTCCGCTCGACGGCGTGCTGCACTTCGCCTCGCCGGCCAGCCCGGTGGACTATCTCGAGATGCCGATTCAGACCCTCAAGGTCGGCTCCCTCGGCACCCATAATGCGCTGGGCATCGCCCTCGCGAAGGGCGCGCGGTTCCTGTTGGCGAGCACCAGCGAAGTGTACGGGGACCCCCTCGTGCATCCGCAGCCCGAATCCTATTGGGGCAATGTCAACCCCGTGGGGCCAAGAGGCTGCTACGACGAGGCCAAGCGCTTCGCCGAGGCCATGACCATGGCCTACCACCGTGCGCAGGGCGTGGACACGCGCATCGTCCGCATCTTCAACACCTACGGCCCGCGCATGCGGCCGCACGACGGTCGCGTGGTCTCGAACTTCATCGTGCAGGCGCTGCAGGGCGCGCCACTGACGGTCTACGGCGACGGATCGCAGACGCGATCGTTCTGTTATGCCGAAGACGAGGTCGAGGGTATTTACAGGCTGTTCAACTCGTCCGAGACGATGCCCGTGAACATCGGCAATCCGAACGAGTTCACCGTCCGCCAGCTGGCTGAACTTGTGCTCGAGCTGACGGGTAGCACGAGTGAGATCGTCTCGCACCCGCTCCCGGCCGACGACCCCAAGGTCAGGCAGCCGGACATCACCCGCGCCAAGAGCATCCTTGGCTGGGAACCGCGTGTCCAACTCCGTGAGGGTTTGGCGCGTACCATTGAGTACTTCCGCGGCTTGAAGGGCACGCCGCGGCTGCAACCACCGACCTAAATGCACCGTTTTCGTCCGACGCTTGTCCTCGTCCTCCTGTTCGCTGCCACGACCGCGTGCTTCCGGACCTTCAACGTCCGGAACTTCCCGTCGTCGGTGGCGCTGTACCGGGCAGGGATGGCCGAGTATGAGCGCGGGAAGTACTCCAACGCCATCACGGCGTTCGAACGGCTGACCTTCGACCTGCCGACCCGCGACACGCTGTTGCCGCGGGCCCATTGGTGGCTCGGCCAGGCGCGCCGCAGGAATGACGAGCGGCTGCTGGCCGCGCAGAGCTTCAGCCGCGTCGCCGAGCAGTTCCCGAACGACACCTTGGCCGACGACGCCATGTACATGGCCGGCATCTCGTACCGCGAGATGTGGCGCCGCCCGACGCTGGACCCGCAGTATGGCATCCTCGCGCAATCGCAATTCCGGCTGGTGCAGGGCGTGTTTCCCGACTCGCCATTCGCGGATTCCGCGCAGCGCAAACTCGAGGAGCTCGACGAGTGGTTCGCCACCAAGGACTTCGAGACGGGCATGCACTACGTCCGCCGGAAGGCCTACGACTCGGCCCTCATCTACCTGCGCGCCGTGGTGACCGAGTATCCGAACACGGACATGGCGCGCCGCTCGATGCTGGAGATGGTGCGCGTGTTCCGGCTTCCGGTGATGAACTACCAAGAGGACGCCGAGGAGATCTGCGCCGCGCTGCGCGGCGGGTTCCCCGCGGATCCTGAGGTGCAGGCGACCTGCCGCCAGCCGTCTGCCGGCGCGCCGAGCGCGGGGCGCTAGCCCGACGTGGGCCAACGCGTCGGCATTTTTGGCGGGACGTTCGACCCGCCGCACGTCGGGCACCTGCTCCTGGCGTTGGACGCGCTCGACCACCTCGCCCTCGACCGCCTGATCTTCGTGCCGGCGGCGCGCCAGCCGCTCAAGCAGGGGGTCGCGATGACACCCGCCGAGCACCGCCTCGCCATGACGGAGGCCCTGGCGGCTGCGGATTTTCGATTCTCCGTGGATGGTTCGGAGGTCGCCCGCGGGGGGTTATCTTACACTGTTGATACCGTGCGGGCCCTGAAGGCCGCACTTCCTGACGCCGAGCTGATCCTGTTGATGGGAGCAGATACGGCGGCGACCCTGCCACAGTGGCGCGAACCCGAGGCATTGGGCTTGCTGGTACAGGTGGCAGTCGCGGGGCGCGGGGCCGAGCCGATGCAACTGCCGGCGGGGTTCCGCGCCCAGCCGTTCCCGATGCGGCGCGTGGATATCTCCGCGACGGAGATCCGCGCCCGTGTGGCGGAGGGGCGCAGCATCCGGGGCTTCGTGCCGGATGCCGTCGCGGACTACATCGCCGCCCACGGGTTGTACCGCACCACCACCGAGTGACATTCGCATGCTCAAGAAGCTGATCGGGGCCGTGTTCGGCACCCGCCACGAACGGGAACAGAAGCGCGTCCAGCCGATCGTCGACGAGATCAACGCCCAAGGGGCGCGGCTGCAGCAGCTCACGGAAAACGAGCTGCAGCGCCAGACGGAGAAGTTCCGCGGGATCATCGCCGAGCGGACCGCCGAGGTGTCCGGCAAGATCGCCGCCCTGAAGCAGCGCAAGCACGACGCGGCCGACGCCGCCGAGCGCGAAGCGATCGACCTCGAGCTGGTGGGGCCGAACGGGCAAGGCGGACTCGAGGCGCAGTACCGTGAGCAGCTGGGGGAAGTGCTCGACGAGCTGCTGCCCGAGGCATTCGCGACGGTCCGGGAGGCGGCGCGCCGCCTGGTCGGCAGCACCGTGTCGGTGACCGGCCACGACCTGCCGTGGGACATGGTGCACTACGACGTGCAGCTGATCGGCGGCATCCAGTTGCACCTGGGGCGCATCGCGGAAATGGCGACGGGCGAGGGCAAGACGCTGGTCGCAACGCTGCCGCTCTACCTGAATGCGCTGCCGGGCCGCGGCACGCACCTGGTGACGGTGAACTCTTACCTCGCCCGCCGCGACTCGCAGTGGATGGGGCACCTCTTCAAGTACTTGGGCCTCACCGTTGGCTGCCTCGACGACACGGAGCCCGGCACGCCGGCGCGCCGCGCCGCGTACAACTGCGACATCACGTACGGCACGAACAACGAGTTCGGCTTCGATTACCTGCGTGACAACATGGTGGTCGCGCTGGAACAGCGGGTGCAGCGCCAGCACGTGTACGCGATCGTCGACGAAGTCGACTCCGTGCTCATCGACGAAGCGCGCACGCCGCTCATCATCTCCGGGCCCGTCGGCAACGACGGCGACAAGGCCTACGCCGAGCACAATGCCACGGTCTCGCGCCTCGTCCGCCGCCAGACGGAGCTCGTGAACGACCTCGTGGCGAGGGGCGAGAAGGCCCTCGCGGCGGGCGACAAGGACACGGCCGCCCTGTGCTTCTACAAGGCGCGCATGGGCAGCCCGAAGAACAAGCGCCTCCTCAAGGTCATGCAGGAGACGGGCGTCAAGCAGCTCATCCTGCAGCAGGAGCTCGCGCACCTGGCCGACCGCAAGCTGTCGGCCGTGAAGCAGCAGTTCCGCGACATCGAGGACGATCTCCTGTTCGTGCTGGACGAGAAGGGGCACTCGGTGCACCTCACGGATGCGGGCGTCGACTTCCTCTCGCCGACGTCGCCGCTGGATTTCGTGCTGCCCGACATCTCGATGGAGATGGGCAAGATCGAGCGCGATGAGTCGCTCGACGCCAAGGCCAAGCTCGAGGCGCGCCGCGCGGTCGAGACGGCCTACGCCGTGCGCAGCGAGAAGCTCAACATCATCCACCAGCTGCTCAAGGCGCACGCCCTGTACGAGAAGGACGTGAACTACGTCGTGCAGGAAGGCCAGGTGCTCATCGTCGATGAGTACACCGGCCGCACGATGCCGGGGCGTCGCTGGAGCGAAGGCCTGCACCAGGCCGTCGAGGCCAAGGAAGGCGTGCAGGTGAAGGGCGAGACGCAGACGCTCGCGACCATCACGATCCAGAACTACTTCCGACTCTACGAGAAGCTGGCCGGCATGACCGGTACGGCCGAGACCGAAGAGACGGAGTTCTTTCAGATCTACGGGCTCGAAGTCGCGGTCATCCCGACCAACAAGCCGATCCAGCGCGACGACCGTCACGACCTCGTGTACAAGACGCGCCGCGAGAAGTACAACGGCATCGTCGAGGAGACGCGCCGTCTGCACGGGCTCGGCTTCCCGGTGCTCGTCGGTACGACCAGCGTCGAGGCCTCCGAGACGCTCTCGCGCATGTTCCAGCGCGCGGGCCTGCCGCACAACGTGCTCAACGCCAAGTATCACCAGCGCGAGGCCGAGATCGTCTCGCTGGCGGGCCAGCCGGGGGCGATCACGATCGCGACCAACATGGCCGGCCGCGGCACCGACATCAAACTCGGCGCCGGCGTACGCGAGGCAAAGCCCTCGACCGTGAAGGATGCGGCGTCGGGCAAGGACGTGAACGTGCAGGAGCCGGGCGGCCTGCACATCATCGGCTCCGAGCGGCACGAGTCGCGGCGCATCGACCGCCAGCTGCGTGGGCGTGCGGGTCGCCAGGGCGACCCGGGCAGCTCGCAGTTCTTCCTGTCGCTCGAAGACGACCTCATGCGGCTCTTCGGCTCGGACCGCATCGCGCGCCTCATGGACGGACTCGGCGCGCAGGAAGGCGAGGTGCTCACGCACTCGCTGATCACGCGGGCGATCGAGCAGGCGCAGAAGCGCGTCGAGCTCCAGAACTTCCAGAGCCGCAAGCGCCTGCTGGACTATGACGACGTCATGAACCAGCAGCGTGAAGTCATCTACTCGCTGCGGTCATTCGCCCTCGATGCCGGCGAGGAGCTGCGCGGCGAGGCGGCGAAGATGGTGCAGGCGGCCGTCACGCGCCGTGTGGAGACGGCGCTGGCCGAGTACGAGACGAGCGAGGATTGGGACGTCGAACTCGTTCGGCAGGACCTGCTGATGCAGTATCTGCTACGCGTGCCGGGCTTCGAACCCGACGGCCGTCGCGCGGCAAGCGTGCGCGAGGCGCAGGACGAGGCGTCGGTTGCCGCCCAGGAGGCGTTCGACGCGAAGGTGAAGTCGCTGGGCGAGTTCGGGGGACGCCTGCTGTCCCTCGTCATGCTCAACGTGCTGGACGAGAAGTGGAAGGATCACCTCTACGACCTCGACCAGCTGCGCAACGCGATCGGCTATCGCTCGTGGGGCCAGAAGGACCCGCTCGTGGAGTACAAGCAGGACGCGTTCACGATGTTCGAAGACCTGATGCGCGATATCCAGCACACCTTCGCGGAGCGCTTCCTCAAGGTGCAGCTGGTGTTCGAGCCGCCGCCGCAGCCGCTGCCGCCCGTCATCACGTCGGTCAGCGGGCCGTCGGACAGCGCGGCGCCGGGCGAGGGGGTGGATCCGTTCGGTCTTTCTCCCGTCGCAGCGCCGCAGCCGAGCGTGGTCGGCGCGGGGCGCGGCGTCCGGTCACTCGACGCGGCGCCGCCGCCGGCCGTGACGGGGGCGGGGACGGGTGGGGCCGCGGGAGAGGGGGAGTACGCCAATGTCGGGCGGAATGATCCGTGCCCCTGCGGGAGCGGCAAGAAGTTCAAGAAATGCCATGGGGCGTGACCACGCCTTTCGTCTCTCGATTCGGCTGGAAGAAGGGAGACGGCGGTAGGGGCGGGGGTTGGGTCGACGGGAGAGGCAATAGGAGAGACGGGGGGGAGACGTCGGAGGTTCGTCAGACGTCTGCCCCCCATCTCCCCCATTCCCGTCTCTCCATCTCCGCCCGTACCTCCCTCTCCCGTCTCCCCGCCGTCCAGCGCATCGAGCCAAAGGCTCCCGCAGAGATTCGGTACGCGCCTCGAGAGCCGTCAGCGCTAGCATGGCTCCGTGACGACCATTCTCTCCCTCCCCCCCGCTGACCGCCCGCGGGAACGCTTGCGCGCCTTGGGCGCGTCTGCCCTCACCACCTCCGAGTTGCTGGCCCTGCTGCTGGGTACCGGCACGGTTGGGGTGCCAGTCGCCGAGGCGGCCCAACACATCCTGCATCGGGCCGGCGGCTCCCTGCGGCGGCTCTCGCAGTTGCCCGTGGCCACCCTGACCGCCATGCACGGCCTTGGCGAGGCCAAGGCGCTGTCCATCTTCGCGGCCTTGGAGCTCGGCCGGCGGCTCGCGCTCGAGACCGCCGATGACGGCGAACCCCTCCGCGGGCCGCGCGATGTGTGGCGCTTCTACGGCCCCCGCATGGAGGGACTCACCGTCGAGGAGTTCCACGTGGCGGTGCTGGATTCGCAGCACCGCCTGGAACGGGACATCCTCGTGAGCCGCGGCATCCTGAACTCGAGTCTGGTGCATCCTCGCGAAGTCTTCCGCGAGGCCATCGCCGAGCGCGCGGCCAGCGTGGTGCTGGTCCACAACCACCCCAGCGGCGACCCGACCCCGAGCGCGGACGACCGCGCGATCACGAGCCAGCTCGTGGCGGCGGGGCGGCTGCTCGATATTCCGATTCATGACCATGTGGTGATTGGGCGGGGGCGGTATGTGTCGTTTGCGGAGATGGGACTGTTGTGACGGTGGGAGAGGGGAGACGGGGGCAGGGGCGGGGGTTGGGACGAGGGTAGAAGTGATGAGGGCGACGGGGGGGAGATGTGGGACGTCCGTGAGACGTCTCCCCCTCCTCTCCCGTATCCCGTATCCCCTCGTCCCCCCTCCGCCCGTGCCCCCCTCTCCCCCGCAGTTGACCCGACTGCGCGAACCCGCGATATACCGAGGGTGTCCGCCCCCGTCCTCACCGACCTCATCCCCGGCTGGGACCTGACGTCCGAACAGGCGTCGGGGCGCTTGGACATGGACCTGCTCGCGAAGGCGTATCGCTTCAGCGAGCGCGCGCACGCGGGGCAGACGCGGCGCAACGGCGATCCCTACGTCACGCACTGCGTGCAGGTGGCGAAGATCCTCGCCGAGCTGCAGCTCGACTCGATCACCGTGGCGAGCGGGCTCATCCACGACGTGGTCGAGGATACGGCGCACTCCGTGGAGGATGTCGAGCGCGAGTTCGGCCGCGAAGTCGCGCAGATCGTCGACGGGCTCACGAAGATCGGCCACCTGCCGATGGCCTCCCGCGAGGAGCGGCAGGTCGAGAGCTACCGCAAGCTGCTGCTCTCGGTCGCCAAGGACGTGCGCGTGATCCTCGTGAAGCTGGCGGACCGGCTGCACAACATGCGCACGCTGGAGTGGATGCCGGAGGAGAAGCGGCAGCGCATCGCCATGGAGACGCGCGACCTGTACGCGCCGATGGCGCACCGTTTCGGCCTCAACTCCGTGAAGGCGGAGCTCGAAGATCTCGCGTTCAAGTGGCTGGAGCCGGACGAGTACCGCGCGCTCGCGAGGATGGTGGCGCAGACGCGCGCCGACCGCGACAAGCTGACCAGCGAGATGGCCGAGCCCCTGGAGCGGCGACTGCGTGAAGCGGGCGTCGTGGTGCACGAGGTCAGCGGGCGGCCCAAGCACCTCTGGTCCATCCAGAAGAAGATGGAGAAGCGGGCCAAGCCCTACGACGAGATCTACGACCTGTACGCGATCCGCGTGCTGGTCGAGAACATCCCCGAATGCTACCACGCACTCGGCGTGATCCACGGGGCTTGGACGCCGCTCCAGGAACGCATCAAGGACTACATCGCGTCGCCCAAGAGCAACGGCTACCAGTCGCTGCACACGACGGTGTTCGGGCCGCGCGGGACGCTGTTCGAGATCCAGATCCGTACGCGCGAGATGCATCGCACGGCGGAGTACGGCATCGCGGCGCACTGGGTGTACAAGGCCGAAGGGAAGGGGGGCAAGGACCTCGACCGCCACCTCGCGTGGTTCCGACAGGTCCTCGAGCTGCAGCTCGACGCCGAGACGCCGGATCAGTTCCTCGAGTTCCTCAAGCTCGACCTCTACCAGGACGAGATCTTCGTCTTCACGCCCAACGGCGACGTGATCCAGTTGCCGAAGGGCGCGACGCCGATCGACTTCGCGTTCGCCGTGCACACGCAGCTGGGCCTGCACACGCAGGGCGCGCGCGTGAACGGGCGCATCGTGCCGCTCTCACGCGAGCTGCGGAACTCGGAGACCGTGGAGATCATCCGGGCCCCGAGTGCGCGCCCGAGTCGCGACTGGTTGGCCCATGTGCGCACGGGTCGCGCGCGACACAAGATCCGGCAGTGGCTGCGGCTCGAGGAGCAGAAGACCTTCATCACGGTCGGCCAGGAGATCCTCGACCGCGAGCTGCGCCGGCGCAAGCACGCGAGGCTCACCGACGCGGAGCTGGCGCGCGGCGTGGAGGCACTCAAGCTCAACGGCCCCGACCACATCTTCGCGAGCATCGGCAGCGGCGACATCACGGTGACGCAGCTGCTGAAGGCGATCTACCCGGACCTCGACGAAGCGGACGCGGCGGCGCTCAAGCCCAGCCCGATCGAGCGACTCATCGACCGCATGCGCGGCCCGCGCACGTCGAAGGGCATCAAGATCCAGGGCGCCGACGGACTGCTGGTGCGCTACGCGCAGTGCTGCCAGCCCGTGCCGGGCGACCAGGTCGTGGGGTACGTCACGCGCGGCCGCGGCGTGAGCATCCATCGTGGGGACTGCCCGAACCTGCTGTTCCTGGTGCACGAGCCGGAGCGCCGGCTGGAGATCGATTGGCAGGAGACCGCCGGTGAGCGGTTCACCGTGCGCCTGGCCATCGAAGGCAGTGATCGGCGCGGGCTGTACGCCGACCTGGCAGCCGCCGTCAGCGGCACGGGGACCGACATCCGTTCGCTCGAGCTGAAGACGACCGACGGCCGTGTGAGCGGCGCGGCCCTTGTTGAGGTCGAGAACCTCGCGCATCTGGAGCGCATCGTGAAGGCCGCGCGGCGCGTGAAGGGCGTGAGCGAGGTGGCGCGGCGCGAGCGCCTGTCGGCGGACGAGGAATAGTCGCGCACGGCTCTGCGGCGGCATGCCGGGGCGCGCCTGAGCTGGGCTGGGAGGGGGAAGGCCACGCCCGAAGGGACCGTGCGCGAAGCGGTCAGGTCCCGCAGGGCGTGGCCTGCCCCCGACCGCGCGCAATCCGCGACTCCTCAAGTCCGCCAGCGCCCCACCTTTGCTACATTGCGTAGGCTCGCTCGCGAAGCGTCCGTCCCCCGTCCTCCGCCGCCAATGCATAGCGCCCTCCTCCACACGCACAATCTCCTCCGCTGGGTCGTCCTCGTGCTCGGCGTGCTCGCCATCGTGCGCACCGCGCAGGGACTCGGCGGCGCCACGCCCTTTGCCGCCGCGCGCAAGTCCCTGTCGATGTTCATGGGCACGGTGCACCTCCAGCTGCTGATCGGCCTGCTGCTGCTGATGAACAGCCCGATCGTCCAGGCCGCGATGCGTGACATGGAAGCGACGATGGCCGACCGCGCGTTGCGCCAGGTGGTCGTGGAGCACCCCACGCTGATGGTGCTCGCGGCGATCCTCATCACCGTCGGCAGCATCGTCGCCAAGAACCGCGCGACGGATGCCGCCAAGCACAAGCTGGGGCTCACCTTCGCGGTGATCACGATGGTCGTGATTCTCGCGGGGATCCCGTGGCAGCGGGCGCTGTTCCCCGGGATGAACTAGGAGCAGTTGCGAGTCGGTAGTGGTGAGTGGTAAGAGGCGCGCCCTCCCAACTCCCGACTCCCGACTCACCACTGCAGTTGAATGTCTTCCTTCGACCTCAAGGCTCCCTTCTCCCCCGCCGGCGACCAGCCCCGCGCCATCGCGGAGCTGGTCGCGGGCCTGAAGCGCGGCGATCGCTTCCAGACGCTGCTCGGCGTCACGGGTTCGGGCAAGACGATGACGATGGCCAACGTCATCCAAGCCTGGGGAAAGCCGGCGTTGGTCCTCTCGCACAACAAGACGCTGGCCGCGCAGCTGTACGGCGAGCTGAAGGGCTTCTTCCCGAACAATGCGGTCGAGTACTTCATCTCGTACTACGACTACTACCAGCCGGAAGCGTACGTCCCCTCGTCGGACACCTACATCGAGAAGGACGCCTCGATCAACGAGGACATCGACCGGCTGCGCCTGCGCGCGACCTCGTCGCTCATGGAACGCGACGACGTCATCATCGTCGCGACGGTGTCGGCCATCTACGGCCTGGGCGATCCCGAGCAGTACCGCGCGAACATGGTGCAGCTGCACGTCGGACAGACGATCGCGCGCGACGCGATCCTCAAGGCGTTGGTGGCCATCCAGTACGGCCGCAACGACGTGAGCTTCGAGCGCGGCACCTTCCGCGTCCGCGGCGACACGGTCGAGGTGCTGCCGGCCTACGAGGAGCAGGCCGTGCGCATCGAGATGTTCGGTGACGAGATCGAGAAGATCAGCAAGATCGATCCGCTCACGGGCCAGACCATCGCGCCGTTGCAGCGCACGGCCGTCTATCCGGCCAAGCACTTCGTCACCAACCGTCCGACCATCGAGCGCGCCGTCAAGGAGATTCGGGCCGAGCTCGTGGAGCGGTTGCGGGCCCTGAAGGAGGCGGGCAAGCTGCTCGAGGCCCAGCGGCTGGAGAGCCGCACGAACTTCGACATCGAGATGCTGCTCGAGATCGGCACCTGCCCGGGCATCGAGAACTATTCGCGCATCCTCGCCGGACGGGAACCGGGGTCGCGGCCGGCGGTGCTCTTCGACTACTTCCCTGACGACTTCCTCGTCGTGGTGGACGAGTCGCATGTGACGCTGCCGCAGATCGGTGGCATGTTCAACGGCGACCGCGCGCGCAAGACGACCTTGGTCGAGTACGGATTCCGCCTGCCCAGCGCGCTCGACAACCGGCCGTTGATGTTCGACGAGTTCCTCGCGCTGACGCCGCGGGCCATCAACGTGAGCGCGACGCCGGGCGATCTCGAGCTCAAGCTCTCCGATGGCGTGGTGGTGGAGCAGGTGATCCGGCCCACGGGACTGCTCGACCCGGTGATCGAGATCCGGCCGGTGAAGGGGCAGGTGGACGACCTGCTGCACGAGATCCGCCTGCGCGAGAAGAAGGGGGAGCGCGTGCTGGTCACGACGCTGACGAAGCGCATGGCCGAGGACCTCACCGACTATCTCTCGCAGGTCGGCGTGCGGGTGCGCTACATGCACGCCGACATCGACGCCATCGAGCGCATGGAGATCGTCCGCGGCCTGCGGCTGGGCGAGTTCGACGTCTTGATCGGCATCAACCTCCTCCGCGAAGGCCTCGACCTGCCCGAGGTGTCGCTGGTGGCGATCCTCGATGCGGACCAAGAGGGCTTCCTGCGTTCCGATCGCTCGCTGATCCAGACGGTGGGCCGCGCCGCGCGCCACGTGGACGGCCGCGCGATCTTCTACGCGGACAGGGTCACCGGCTCGATGCAGCGCTGCCTCGACGAGACCTCGCGGCGCCGCACGGTGCAGGAGGCCTTCAACCGCGTACACGGCATCGTGCCCGCGGGCGTGCACAAGTCGTTGGACCAAGTGCGGTTCTCGACCCGCGTGGCGGACGCGCGCGAGGGCAGCGAGGCGCGCGAGGACGCGCGCACGCGCGGCAAGAAGCAGAAGAAGGTCGCGGAAGCACAGCGGGCCTACGGCACGGATGACCTGCCCGGTCTCGTGCAGCGGCTCGAGGAGGAGATGCGCGCGGCGGCGAAGAATCTCGATTTCGAGACGGCCGCCCGGCTGCGCGATGAGCTGTTCGACCTCAAGGCGGCGATGGGGGACAACGCCGCAAAGTCCGGTCGTGCCCGTCGCTGAGTTGACGCGCGATGAGTTGGTCGCGTGGGGCCGTGCATTGGGCGGCAGGGCCACGGGCGGCGCCGTCATCACGCTCAGCGGCGACCTGGGAGCCGGGAAGACCACGCTCGTGCAGGCCATCGCGGCGGGACTCGGTGTGCGCGACGATGTGACGAGCCCGACGTATGGCATCGCGCATCGCTACGAGTCACCGCGTGGTCCGATCTGGCATTTCGATCTGTATCGTCTTCGCAGCGCCGCGGAACTGCCGCAGGTCGGGCTCGACGATGCGCTGCGGTCGGGGGGCGTCGTCTTGATCGAGTGGCCGGAGGTCGCGGAGTCGTCGCTGCCGCCGAGCCGCGTCGCGCTGCGACTTGAGCACATGCCGGGGGACGTGGCGAAGCGGCGCTTGCATTGGACGGGAGCCGAGGCATGAGCGTCGGATCGCCGCCGACGCCAGCCCGCGGCGTCGTGCTCGCCATGGACGCCGCGATGGGCGACGGGACCATCGCGCTGCTGCGGGATGGCGCGCTCGTGGACTCGCGGGATGTCATCATGCGAAGCGACCGCGACGAGACCTTCTTTCCCGCGCTGCTCGGGTTGCTGGCGGACTGTGCCACGCCCATGCACGCGATCGATAGCCTCGTGGTCGGTGCCGGGCCAGGCAGCTTCACCGCGCTGCGCGTCGTCGGAGCGACGGCCAAGGGTATCGCGCATGCGCGGGGAGTCCCGCTGTTCAGCGTCTCGTCGCTCGCGCTCACGGTAGCCGCGGATGCGTCGACGGCAGCGGCGGGGACGCGCTGGTTGTCGACGCTCGATGCCCTTCGCGGCGAGTGCTACGCCGCGCTGGTGAGCGTCGGTGCCGAGGGCGTGGCCACGCGGGTCGAGCATCTGGGCCTGGTGCGCGCCGACGCGGTCGCCGAGCGTGCCGCGGAGCTTGAGGCGCTGCCGATCGGCCCGACTGCGGCGCATCGCGCTCATCCGCATGCCCGAGGGGTGCGGCGCTGTCTGTCGCTCGCGGCCGCCGCGCCGGCGGACCTCGCCACGTGGGAGCCGATGTACGGCCGGCTCGCCGAGGCGCAGGTGAAGTGGGAGGCCGCACACGGGAGGCCGCTGGGATGAGCGGCCCGGCTGCCGTGGTCATCCGCGCCCCTGTGCGGGACGACGCAGGGCGCCTCTTCCAGATTGAGCGCGCCTGCTTTCCCGATCCATGGCCGACGCACTCCTTCGTCGAGCTGTGTGACGGGTCGCGCCCGGACTGTTGGGTGGCCGAGCGGGCCGGCAGCGTCGTCGGCTACTGGGTAGGACGTCGCATCGATGACGAAGCGGAGCTCGCGAACCTCGCGGTCGCCCCAGAGGCCCGTGGGCAGGGTATCGGCCGACTGCTGCTGGACGATTTCATCAAGGCCGTCGGCGGGTACGCGCGGACCCAGGTCTTCCTCGAGGTGCGCGAGTCGAATGCACCGGCGATCGCGTTGTATCGGGCCTTTGGCTTCGTGGAAATCGCGCGGCGAAAGGGGTACTACTCGAAGCCGGTGGAGGATGCGGTGGTCATGAGGCGGATGCCGGGGACGGCGACCGCGTCCGCGTAGTGCGGGCTTGCGGGGCCCGTCCGCGCTATCAATCATTCCGGAGTTGCCCGCCCCTGGCCCCGCCGGGGACTTCCGATGGTGCGCCCGGGCTCACTCGATCTGAACCTTTCGACGCATGCGAGTCCTGGTCACTGGGGGCGCTGGATTCATCGGCGCGCGATTGTCGCGGCACCTCGTCAGCCGCGGACACGCGGTGCGAGTCCTCGATAATCTGTCCCCGCAGATCCACGGGCCAGACGCACTGACGCGCCCCGGACCGCTGCAGCAACTGCGCGCCGAGGTGGAACTGGTGGTCGGGTCGGTCACCGATCCCGAGGTTTGGCGGCAGGCGATTGCGGGGCAGGACGCCGTCGTCCACCTGGCGGCCGAGACAGGTACCGGGCAGTCGATGTACGAGAGCGACCGCTACGTGCAGGTCAATGTCAGCGGAACCGCCCTGATGTTGGACGCACTCGGGACGCTGCGGAACTCGGTCTCGAAAGTCGTCGTCTCGTCGTCCCGCGCCGTCATCGGGGAAGGCGCCTATCGCGACGGTGCCGGTCGCATCGTGTTCCCGCCCAGCCGGCGGGACCGCGACCTCTCCCAAGGCCGCTTCGGATTGTACTGCGAGACAACTGGCGAGGAGCTTGAGTCCGTGCCGACGGACGAGTCGGCGCCGTTTCAGCCTACATCGGTGTACGGCATCACGAAGCAAGCGCAGGAGCAGCTGGTGACGACGGGTTGCGCGGCGCTCGGGCGCGCGTTCGTCGCGCTGAGGTACCAAAACGTCTACGGCCCGGGCCAATCGCTCTCCAACCCGTACACGGGATTGCTCTCGATCTTCTCGACGCGCCTGCTCTCCGGGCGCGGCATCGAAGTGTTCGAGGACGGCGAGGAGAGTCGTGACTTCGTGTTCATCGACGATGTTGTCGCGGCGACAACCGCAGCCCTCGAGCGCGACGCGGCGAACAACCATGTTATCGGGATCGGCTCCGGAACGCGCACCAGCGTCTTGCAGGCCGCACGCGGGCTCGCGGCGGCGCTGGGGTGTGAGCCTGAGCTGCGCATCTCCGGCCGGTACCGCTTGGGCGACATCCGCCACAACTGCGCGGACCTGAGCCGCGCACGCCAGGCGCTCGGCTACGTCCCGACGGTGACGTTCGAGGAGGGTTTGCGGCGCTTCGTCGCATGGGTACGGGAGCAGGGGCCCGGCTCCGATGGCTACGAGCGAAGCCTCGAGGAGCTCGGGGCTCGCGGAATGCTGCGGGGCGCCCGCGCGCACCATGAGTGAGGAGCCGCTGCCGAACGCCCCGGTCGTCGGCGTCGTCACGGTCCTGTACAACAGCGATGCGTATCTCGACGATTTCGTCGCGGGATTGGCTGCGCAGCGCGATGTCCGCCTGCGGCTCTACGCCATCGACAACAGCCCAACCGCGGACGGACTGACGCGGCTCCGCGCGCTTGCAGCGGAGCATGGCATCCCCGGCGAGTTCGTGGCGAACGCCGAGAACGTCGGAATTGCGCGAGGCAACAACCAAGGCATCGTGCTCGCGCTGCGCGACGCCTGTTCGCACGTGCTGCTTGCGAACAACGACGTCGCATTCGCCGCGGACACGCTGGCGCCACTGCTTGCCCAGGTCCGCGATTGGCGCCGTGCGGCGACGCCCCACATCCTGTACGCCGATTCGGGCGAGACGTGGTACGCCGGCGGCGAGGTGCGCCCGTGGACGGCGCGTGTCCTGCACGCCGAGACGTCGCCGTCGGCGGCTGCGCCCGCAGCGATCCCCACCCAGTACTCCTCGACCTGCTTCCTGCTCGTGCACGCCGAAGTGTTCGCGCATGTCGGCCACATGGATGAGGCCTACTTCGTGTATTACGACGATGTCGACTTCGCGCTGCGCTGTGGCGCGGCCGGTGTCGAGATTGTGGTCGTGCCGAGTAGTCGCGTGGCGCACAAGGTCGGCGGATCGACTGCTGGTGCCCGCTCTCCGTTCACGGCGTTTCACGCGAATCGAAGTCGCGTGTACTTCATTCGTAAGCACTTTCGCGGGCTTCGCTTCGTCACGGCGATGACCTACACCCTCGCCACGCGTGCGATTCGGCTCGTCACTGCTCCGGCCGCCGAGCGACGCGCGACCTGGGCAGGGCTGGTCGCGGGATTCACGCTGGCGTTCGGGCGGGGCGGACGCTCCGCGACGCCCTGAACCGCCCGCAACCCTGAGCTGCGACGATTAGATTGCACGCAGCAAACGCTGATACCAGCCCTGTCGGACGTGGCCCACAGATTGCCGCTCCCGACTGACCCATACCAGGAGGCCCCGTGAGCCGCAGTCTGAACAAGGTCACCCTGATCGGCAACCTTGGCGCCGATCCGGAGATCCGCACCACCCCGAATGGCAGCAAGGTCGCCCAGTTCTCCCTCGCCACCGGTCGCCAGTGGACGTCGGCGTCTGGCGAGAAGCAGGAGAAGACCGAGTGGCACAAGTGCGTCGCGTGGAACGCCAAGGGCCGCGGCACGGGCCTCGCGGACGTCATCGAGCGCTATGTGAAGAAGGGCGACAAGCTGTACGTGGAAGGCGAGATCCAGTACCGCCAGTACGAGGACAAGGACAAGCAGACCCGCTACGTGACCGAGATCAACGTGCGCGAGATCCTGCTCCTCGGCGGCGGCAAGGGCGGCGACGGCGGATTCGAGTCCGCCCGGCCGGCCAAGGCGGCCTCGGGGAAGGGCGGGGACGCCGGGTTCTCGGACTTCCCGGAGGCGATGGACGGAGATGACGATCTCCCGTTCTGAAGCATCGTCTCCCGACTGGCTGGAAGAAGGGAGACGGCGGTAGGGGCGGAGATGGAGAGACGCAGATGGGGGAGACGGGGGGCAGACGTCAGACGTCTCCCCCCCGTCTCCCCCATTCCCACATCCCACCCCCCGCCCGTACCTCCGTCTCCCCTCTCCCACCTGTTGCACTTTCCGCAGCCATTCGTCCACCTTGGGTAACTATCCCAACGAGTCGAGCCCCGTTTATGACGCGTAACCTCTTGCTGCTCACTTCCGTCCTTGCCGGCCTCGCGATGGCGCCTGTCGGCGCCGCGGCCCAGGGAGAGACGCGGACGCATACGGTCAAGGCGGGCGACACCCTGTGGGATCTCGCGCGGCAGTATCTCGGCGACCCGTTCCGTTGGCCGGAGATCTACCGGCGGAACCAGTCCACGATCCAGGATCCGAACCTCATCTATCCCGACCAGGTCATCGTCATCTCGGGTGACGTCGCAGCGTCGGCGGGCACGCCTGCCGATCCCGCCGCCCCCGCGGAGACGCGCACTGACAGCATGGTCGTGATGGATTCCTCCGGCGCCGAAGTCCCGCAGCAACCGCAGGGTCCGCCGCCGTCGATGACAATCTTCAATCCCGACCGCTTCCGCGTGGTCCGCGGCGAGCGCCAGTCGTTGCGCATCCAGGAAGCCCCGGCGGCCGTCCGCCTCGGCGACTTCCTGCAGGCGCCGTTCATGTGGGACGGGACCGGTGTGGCGGGCGCTGGGCGCGTCATCGAAGGCGCGTCCACGGATGGCATCGGCATTCGCAACACGCAGCGGCCGCTCCAGTACATGGAGGAACTCTGGTTCCAGGTGCCGGAAGGCGCTGAAGGAGCCGTCGACCAGCGCTTCCTGATGTTCCGGTACGGCCCGACGCTCGAGGGCCGTGGACGCGTCGTGATTCCCACCGGCGTCGTGAAGGTCACGCAAGCGTCGCAGGCACGTCGCGCGCGCGGCGTCGTCGTCGCCAAGTTCGAAGACGTGTTCCCGGGCCATCTCGTGATGGCGTTGGACACGCTCCGCATGGAACCTGGCGTGTACCCGGCCCGCGTGGAGTTCGGGCTCGCGACGACGATCGCCTACATGTACGGAGAACCGGTGCTGCCGCCCGTGGGGCATCAGATCATCTTCGCCGCGTCGGAGACCGACGGCCTCGTGCCGGGCGACCAGCTGACGCTCTCAATCCCGGGGACGAAGGCTGCCGATGGTTCGCAGATGCCGCCGCAGGATGTCGCCGTGGCCCAGGTCACGCGCGTGACCCGCTGGGGCGCAAGCGCCATCATCATCTCGCAGACCGATGGTGGCGTGCGCACGGGCATGGCGGCACGCGTGACGGGGAAGATGCCCTGACCGGGTGCGTGGTTCGTCCCCCTCTCACTAACTTTGGGGGATGATCATCAAACGCGCCCTCGTCACCGGCGGAGCCGGCTTCATCGGCTCCCATGTGTCTGATGCGCTCCTCGCCGACGGCTGGAGCGTCACTGTCCTCGACGACCTGTCGAGCGGCAAGCGGGAGCAGGTGCCCGCGGCTGCGCAGTTCGTGCAGGCGGATATCCGCTCTGCCGACGCGCATGCGCTCGTCCGCGACGGCAAGTTCGACCTCCTCTGCCACCTCGCCGCGCAGATGGACGTGCGCCGCTCCGTGAGCGACCCGTCGTTCGACGCCGACGTGAACGTGCGCGGATCGTTGAACCTGCTCGAGGCCGTGCGCGCCAGCGGACACCCCACACGCGTGCTCTTCGCCTCGACCGGCGGTGCCGTGTACGGCGACTTCGTCGAGCCGCCGAATCTCGAGACGTACGAGAAGAACCCCGAAAGCCCCTACGGCATCGCGAAGTTCGCCGTGGAGCTGTATCTCGCCTACTACGCCCGCGTGCACGGCCTCGATTACATCGCGCTGCGCTTCGCCAACGTGTTCGGGCCGCGACAGGATCCGCACGGCGAGGCCGGCGTGGTCGCCATCTTCTGTCAGCGCATCCTCGCGGGGCAGCCGCTCACCGTGTTCGGGGACGGCGGCCAGACGCGTGACTATGTGTACGTCGGCGATGTCGCCCGCGCCCACGTCCTCGCGGCCAAGCGTGCGACGATTCCTGCGGGGCGCGTCGACGAACGCGGCATCAACCTCGGGACCGGTCGTGAGACCTCGGTAATCGAGCTGGCGCAGGCGCTGATGCGCGCGTCCGGCCGCTCCGCGCCGCTGCAGCACGCGCCGGCCCGGCCCGGGGAACAACGGCGTTCCGTCGTGAGTATCGCCAAGGCAGGCCAAGTCCTCGGGTGGACGCCTCAGGTCGGTCTCGAGCAGGGTCTCGCCCAAACCTTTGCATGGTTCGCGTCTCGCTGATGCTACTCCTCCAGATCAAGTCCGCGATTCCCTCGACGCGCTTCGAGCTCGTCCTCAATGCCAGCGACGAGACGAAGGTCGTGCTTGTCGTGCTCGTCGTGCTGTCGCTGCTCTCGTGGTCGGTGATGCTCACCAAGTGGCTGGCTTTCCGCCGCGCCGAGGCGGCAGGCCGCGCGTTCATGGAGGAGTTCCACAAGGGCGGGCGCCTCGAGGCGGTGGCGTCGCTTGCCAAGCGCTCCAAGCCCAGCGCCTACACCCGCGTGCTGCAGCGCGCGCTGCAGTTCCTGCAGGAGACGGGGCTCGTGCGCGGCGAGGACGGCCAGCCGGCGCAGCTCAGCGCCTCGCAGGTCCAGGCGCTGCGTCTCGTGCTCGACGCCGAGACGAACACGGAGCGCGAACGCTTGGGCACCTGGATTCCGACGCTGGCCATGATCGGGTCGGTGAGCCCGCTGCTCGGCCTGCTTGGCACGGTGCTGGGCATCATCGAGGCGTTCTTGGGAGTGGCCCGCGGCGGGTCCGGAAACCTCGCGGCCATTGCGCCGGGCGTCGCCGAGGCACTGATCGCGACGGCGACGGCGCTCGCGGTCGCGATTCCCGCGTACTTCGGCTACAACATCTTCGCCGCGCGGCTCAATCGCTTCGACGGCGAGCTCGACGGCTTCGGCACCGAGGTCATCGCGCTGATGGCGCGCGAGGGTCGCCTCTAAGATGCGTCGTCGCGGACGCGGGGAGCGTACGCCGCTGCAGGCGGAGATCAACGTCGTGTCGTTGATCGACGTGATGATGCTGCTGATGATCATCTTCATGATCACCGCGCCGATGATGCAGGGCGGGGTGGACGTGGAGCTGCCGCGCGCCGCGGCGCGCCCCCTGAATTCGGACCGTGCGCTGGTCGTCAGCGTCACGCGCGACGGCCGCATCTTCGCCGATGACGTGCAGCTCTCGCTGAGCGAGTTCCGCGGCACGTTCCGGACCTTGGCCGAGCAGTCGGGACGCAGCGGCGTGTACCTGCGCGCCGACCAGGGCGTGCCCTACGGCCGCGTCGTCGAAGTGCTCGCGATCATGCGCGGCGCCGGTGTCGGCAACATCGGCTTGGTGGCCGAGCCGGAGGACGTACCGCGGTGAGTGCGGCGCGCAGACCCGGCGACGGGATCGGCGCGATGTTCGTGGTCTCCGTCCTGTTGCACGCGGCGGTGATCGCGCCGTTCGTCGTGTTCAAGGCGGCTCCTGATGCCGCGCTGCCGCCGATGTACAAGGTGGACCTCGTCGGCGCGCCGGCGGGTCCGCGCCAAATGGGTGTCGTGCGCGAATCGCCGCCGGCCGCCGAGCCCACGGCCGAGGCGCCGCCGAAGGCGACGACGAACGAACCCGTGAAAACGGCGCCGATCAACGCGCCCACGCGCCGCAAGGAGCCGACCCGCGCGACGCCGAACATCTCCACCAAGTCCACGGCGCGCGTCGACGCCAGCAAGGCGCCGACCGCCGGGGGCGGCGAGACGGGCAACACCGGCACCGATGTCGCGACCGTCCGCACGGAGGGGATCGAATTCCCGTTTCCGGGGTACCTGGACAACATCGTGCGTCAGGTGGCCCTCAACTTCCGCCCGCGCAACCCCGGGGCACTGAAGGCTGAGGTGTTCTTCTTCATCCGGCGCGATGGTTCGGTGACCGGATTCCGATTCATCACGAGCAGCGGGAACTTCGCGTTCGACCTCGAGGCGCAGGGTGCGGTGGAAGCCGCCGCCCGTCGCTTCGGGCCGCTGCCCGCCGATTTCTCCGACGACATTCTCCCCGTGACGTTCTCCTTCGATCCCGCGCGGCTGCGATGATGCGCATCGTCCGTCTCGCCGCACTCGCGCTGGTTGCGGTCTCGCTGTTGCCGATCTCGCTTGCCGCGCAGGACCAAGGCGTGCGCATCGGCCTCACCTACACGGCGGGCACGCGGCCCGGTGTGTACCTCTTGCCGATGCGCGGTCCGCTCGGCGATTCCGTGCGGGCCATCATCGCGCGGGACCTCGATTTCGGTGACCGCATCTCCGTCATCGCGCCGGATTCCGGCGCGCCGGTCTCGGGCGCGCTCAACTATCCACTCTACGCGCGATTGGGCGCGGCGGCGATCATTCGGCTCGACCAGCCGATGGGCGGCGTCATCAGCGCCGAGGTGCACGAGGTGGGTGCCTCGCGCATGCTGCGCAAGCTCGAGCCGCGCATCGTCGCCGAGCCGTTCTCTCCGGAATGGCGCCTCGCGCTGCACCGCATGAGCGACGAGATCGAGGAGATCGTCACGGGTGTGCGCGGCATCGCCGCCACACGCATCCTGTTCAATCGTGAGGGAACGATCTGGCAGGTAGACAGCGATGGCGCGAATGCCCGCGCCCTGCCCGGCATCGGGGCCGCGATCAGTCCGGAGTGGCATCCGAGCGGCCGGATGATCGCCTACCAACAGTGGGCCGACGACGGCAGCCACGTGATCGTGCGCGACCTCACGACGCAGCAGGCGCGCCGCATGTCCTTCGCACTCGGCACCAACATCACGCCGGCCTTCTCGCCCGATGGCAAGGACCTGGTGTTTGCCTACGGCAGCGATGCCACGGACCTCTGGAAGGTGCGGCTGCAGGGCGGGGAGGGGCCGGTGCGCATCACGGTCGGCCGCGGCTCCGAGAACGTGCAGCCGAGCTTCTCGCCGGATGGCCGTCGGATCGCCTTCGCCACTGGGCGTTTAGGGCGTCCGGAGATATATATTATGGACGCCGACGGAGCGGACCCGCAGTGGCTCACCACGACCGGGTTCGGCGACCAATCGTACCGCGCGGATCCCGCGTGGTCGCCGGATGGCCGCAGCGTGGCGTTCCAGACGCAGATCGAAGGGCGGTTCCAGGTCGCGACGATCAACTTGCGCGACCGCAGCGTGAAGCAGCACACCATCGAGGGCGCCAATGAGCAGCCGTCCTGGGCACCGGACGGTCGGCACTTGGTCTTCACCTCGAATCGCGGGGGCTCACGGCAGTTGTGGGTTCTCGATACGGAGTCGGGCCGGATGCGCCAGCTGACCAGCGGCGCGGCGGCTCGCATGGGCGCCTGGTCACCCCGGATGGTCGGGACGCCGTAAGGTCCTGGGTCGTCCTGTAGCACGAGCGTAGTTTCGCAGAGTCTCTTGTCGTACCCCATCAGCACACCCTTCACGAGGTAACTATGCACAAGCGCATTCCGATGCTCGCGACGCTGGCTGTGGCCGCGGTCGTGATGTCCGCCTGCCCGTCGCAGACGCCGCAGGTCAACCCGACCCCGACGGTCAATCAGGATTCGATCGACGCCGCGAACCGTGCCCGCCAGGAGGCCGAGGCCGCTGCCCGTGCCCGTTCCGAGGCTGAGGCTCGCGCCCGTGCCGAGGCCGAGGCTGCTGCCCGCGCCCGTGCCGAGGCCGAAGCCCGCGCCGCCCGTGAGCGCGAGGCCGCGCTGAACGCCGCCCGCGCCGCGTTCGCCACGATGATCTACTTCGACTACGACAAGTCCGACCTGAAGCCGGAAGCCCGCGCCGCGCTCGACGCGAAGCTCCCGCTGCTCCGCGCCAACGGCAACGTCCGCATCCGCATCGCCGGCCACACCGACGAGCGCGGGTCGGACGAGTACAACATCGCCCTCGGTCAGCGTCGTGCCGCCGCCGCGAAGAGCTATCTCGTCGCGAACGGCATCGCCGCGGATCGCATCGACGTCGTGTCCTTCGGCGAGGATCGTCCCGCCGCCATGGGCAGCAACGAGGATGCGTGGTCGAAGAACCGTCGCGATGAGTTCGAGATCATCGTCGGCGGGGAGAGCCTCCGCCTCCCGTGATCGGGATGCGGACTTTCCGTCTCGCGCTCGCGCCGGTCGTCATCCTGACGACCGGCGCGTGCTTCGCGACCCGTAACGACCTGCGCATCGTCCATGGCGATCTGCAGGCGATGCGGGCCGAGCGGATCGCCGCCGATTCGGCGGTGCAGCAGATGGTCCAGCAGGTGAGCCAGGATCTGGCGCGGGTGAGCGATGCCCTCGCGGTCCTGGCCGACAGTTCGCGTGCCAATGGCGCGAACCTGAATCGGCTGCGCAACGACGCCCGCGAAGACCTGCAGGCGATCCGGCAGCAGCTCATCATGATCCAGGAGCTCACGGGCCAGAGCCAGCGGCGCATCCAGGAGCTGCGCGCCGAGATGGAGCAGCGCGCTGCCGAACTCGCCGTGCCGGCCCCGCTGCCGCCCGCCGATTCGCTGCGGCAGGGCCCGCGTCCGGGGGCCGATACGACGCGTCGTCCGCCGTCCACGGCCGCGTCGACGCCCGCCGCCGCACCGGCGCCGGGACCGGCACAGCTCTACCAGATGGGCCAGGACCAGCTCCGCCGCGGGAGCATCAGCGCCGCCCGGGCCGTCTTCGCGCAGTTGCTCGATCGCTACCCGGACTCCGATCTCGCGCCGCAGGCGCTGTATGGCGTGGCGGAGACCTGGGCGGACGAGGGCAACGGCCGCGCCGCCGACTCCGTGTACGCGCTCGTCGTCGAGCGCTACCCGCGCTCGGACCAGGCGCCGAACGCGCTCTACAAGCGCGCCAGCGCCGCGCGTGCCACGGGCCAGACGCAGCAGGCCAACGCATTGTACCGGCAGATCGTGGCGCAGTACCCGCGCTCCGACGCGGCGCTGCTCGCGCAGGAATACCTGCGCGGTCGACCCTAAGCGAGGGCCCGTCGGGCCCGACGCGACAATGGCGACCAAGTCCCCCGCGGGGGAGATGCCATTCCTCGATCACCTCGAAGAGCTGCGTATGCGGCTCTTCTGGAGCGTGGGCGCGCTCGGCCTCTGCACGATGCTCGCGTTCGCCATCGTGTGGAACTATCCGGTCGTCGACGTCATCGCGACGCCGATCAAGCCCTACCTGCCCGACGGGAAGCTGATCTTCACGCACCCGGCGGATCCGATCGCCATCGTCCTGAAGGTCGCCTTCGGGCTCGGCCTCGCGGCGGCGTCGCCGGTGATCGTGTACCAGCTCTGGGCGTTCCTGTCGCCGGCGCTGCACCCGCACGAGAAGCGCGTCGTGCTGCCGGTGATCGGCGGCGCCTTCGCGCTCTTCCTCACGGGCGCGTACCTCGCGGTGCGCTTCGCCATGCCGGCGATGTTCGACGTGCTCTACAGTTTCCAGAGCGCCTCGCTCACGCCGATGATCTCGGCGCGCGAGTACGTGGGCTTCGCCGTGACGATGTGCCTCGCATTCGGCGGCACCTTCCAGCTGCCCATCGTCATTCTCGCGCTCACGATGCTCGGGCTCGTCACGCCCTCGTCCCTGGCGAAGTTCCGGAAGCATGCGGCGGTGCTGAGCTTCATCGTCGCGTCGGTGATCACGCCGGGTGACCTGATCATCATGACGCTGTGGCTCGGTGTGCCGCTCTACGGCCTGTACGAGGTCAGCATCGTGCTGAGTTGGATCGTGCACCGGGCCCGGCAGCGACGGGCACGAACAGACGAACCGCGCATCGGCAAGGCGCAGGCCTGATGCGACGGCCGTGGCGTGGACTCGCCGCGGCGACGGGAGCCGCGCTTGCGGCGGCGCTGCTGTTCGCGCGGCCGACCGCCGCCGCGGCGCAGCAAGCGCCGCCGACCGGGCGTGGCGACGGCGGACGCCGCATCGAGCGCCCGGCCAGCGCCGACACGCTGCGCCGCAGCCCGCGGGACAGCTCGCGGGCCGGCCGCGCCGGCCGCGATTCCACGGCGCAGCAGCGCGACCTGATCACCTGGATCCCGAACGACTCGACGATCGACGCATTGCTCAAGCGCCAGGGCTACCGCGCGACGCGGTACCAAGCGGACACCGTCGGCTTCGACGCCCGCACGCGCACCATGACGCTCGGCACTCGCGACTCCAGCCGCGCGGCCGTGGAGCGCGAAGGCACGGTGATGGTCTCGCGTCGCCTGACGTACAACGACTCCACGAGCGTCTTGTCGGCGGTCGGCGATACCATCATCCTGCGTGACCCGGCCCGTGGCGAGGACATCATCGGTCTGGGCGAGATGACCTATGACGTCGAGCGCAAGGTGGGCCGCACGCAGGACGTCTCGACGATCGCGAGCTCGGGCGCGCAGTGGCGCGTCGAGGCGCACCGCGCGACGTTCGCCAGCGACGCCGAGAGCGACCGCAACACGTTCTGGGGGCGCGACGGCATCATCACGAGCTGCTTGGACTCCGTGCCGCATTTCCATTTCCAGGCGCGCGAGCTCAAGCGGATCTCCAATAGCGTGCTCGTGGCGCGGCCGGCAATCCTGTATGTGGCCGACGTTCCCGTGTTCTGGTTGCCGTTCATCTTCCAGGACATCCGCACTGGGCGGCGTTCGGGCATCCTGACGCCTCGGCTCGGCGTCGCCGAGGTCGTGCGCAACTCGCCCACGTACCGTCGCACGATCGAGGATCTGGGCTACTACTTCGCGATCAACGACTACATGGACGCGTCGGTCTCGATGGACTGGCGCTCCGGCGCCCGTGCGACCGATGCCGATCCCGGGTGGACGAACCTCGAGGGCATGCTCAACTACCGCTGGCTCGACCGCTTCCTGAGCGGCGGGATCGGCGTCTCGCAACGCCGACTGACCACCGGCACGCGGAACCTCGCGGTAAGCTGGTCGCACCAGCAGGAGTTCTCGTCGCGCACGCGGTTCACGACGAACCTCAACTACGTCTCGAACACCACCGTGCAGCGGCAGACCTCGCTGAACCCGAACACGGTGCTCGCGACCATCGCCTCGCAGGCGAATCTCGTGCGACAGCAGGGGCCGTTCACGATCAACCTCGGCGGCACGCAGCGGCAGTATCCCGGACGCCAGCAGGTGGACCGCAGCTTCCCGTCGCTGAACGTCTCGTCGCGCCCGCTGAATCTCGGCGACTGGTTCGTCGTCACGCCGACCCTGTCGTACGGGAGCAATGCGCAGCTGGATATCGACGCCGCTGGGGACTTCGCGTGGCGCTACCTGCAGACGCCCGGTGGATTGGATTCCACGCGGCTGCGGCGGGACTCGTACACGCGCAATCTCGGGTTCGGCCTGCCGTTCAAGCTCTTCGATTTCCAGGTCCAGGCGGACGTCCGCGCCAACGAAGTGGCGAATGACTTCCCCGAGATCAAGTCGGTGCCGGACCCGAACAACCCGGGGCAGTTCTTCGAGCGGGTGTACGCGCGGACCTTCCTGACGACGGTGGACTACAACCTCAACGCCGGCCTGCCGCAGTTCCTGAAGGGGTCCTGGAACCTCGCGCCGACGGTTGCCCTCGTGAACGTCGATCCGGCGGGCTCCTTCGTGCGCTCCGAGCGCACGAACGGCGCCTGGGTCTCGCAGTCGAAGCGCCTGCGCTACGGCCTCGGCGTCACGCCGACGTTCTTCGCGCTGCTCCCGGGCGTGGGCGCGGTGCAGCGCTTCCGGCACGCCGTCACGCCGACGCTTTCTTGGGGCTACTCGCCGACGGCGCGGGTGAATCCGGAGTTCCTGCAGGCCCTCGGGAAGTCGCCGCAGGGCTACCTCGGCGGATTGGCCCAGAACCAGCTCTCGCTGTCGCTGTCGACCAACCTCGAGGCCAAGCTGGGCACGCCAGCGCCGTCGACGGCTCCGGCCGACTCGACGGATGGCGCCAGCCCGGCGAGTGCGGCGAGCGCCGATGCGGAGGGACGCAAGGTCCGCCTGGCGTCGCTGCAGTTCACGCCGCTGGTCTATGACTTCGAGCTCGCGCGCGCAACAGGGCGCACGGGCTTCGCGACGGAGCGCTTCGGCTACACGTTCCGCTCGGACTTGTTGCCGGGCTTTGACCTCGGCGTGGACTACTCGCTCTTCTTGGGCTCCGTGCTCAGCGACACCGCGGAGTTCAAGCCGTACCGCGAGAGCGTGCGCTTCGGATTCCAGTTGACGAACCAGTCCGCGGTGGTGCGCGGCGTGTCGCGGCTGTTCGGTGGGGGCGCCGCGCCCGCCGGTCCGGCCGACGACGATGGTGCGCCGACGGAGGCGATCGGCGGCCTCGTCTCGAGTGGCGATGCGCGGCAACAGGGGTTGGGCGCCGTCACGGGCTCCAGGTCCCGCAGCCCCATCCAGGAGATCACGGGGTCGGGTTTCCGCGCCAACTTCTCGGTCAGCCAGCAGCGGAACCGTCCCGCGCGCGGCGGACGGGTGATCGAGTTCGACCCGGCGCGCGAGTGTGCAGGGTTCCTCGGCCTGCCCATCTACGACTTCTGCTTGCTGCAGGCCGAACGCAATCGCCCGACGGATCCCAATACGAATCCGGGCACGGTAGGCGGTAGCGTCGTGAACTATCCGCCGCGCACGAACGTCGCGCTGCAGACGCAGTTCAACCTCACGCCAAAGTGGTCCGCGTCGTGGAGCACCAGCTACGACGTCGAGAACCGCGACTTCGCCGCTCAGACGGTCACCTTGCAGCGCGACCTGCACGACTGGCGCGCGGTGTTCGGCTTCAATCGCATCCCCAACGGGGCCTTCTCCTTCACGTTCTTCCTCTCGCTGAAGGCCCAGCCGGAGCTGCGATTGCCGTATGAGTCGCGGTCGTACCGCGTGCCGGCCTCGGGCTCGCTCCGCTAAACTAGATTCAGCGGCACCCCCCTTTGCCCTGAGTTCCATGTCTGTCTCGCTCGATGGCTACGCGCTGCGGCTCCACGACGTCGCCGCGGTCGCCGATGATGCAGCTCCCGTGAGTCTCGCGCCGGCCGCGCGCGCGCGCATGCAGCAGAGCCGCGGGATCGTGGAGGCGCTCGCCGCCAAGGGTGAGGCCGTGTACGGCGTCACCACGGGCTTCGGCAAGCTGAGCGACATCGCGATTCCTGCCGAACGCCTGGCGCAGCTGCAGCTGAACCTGGTGCGCTCGCACGCGGCGGGAGTCGGGCCGCGGCTGGAGGAGCGCTTCGTGCGCGCGATGATGCTGCTGCGCGCGAACTGCCTCGCCAAGGGGTTCAGCGGCGCACGGCCTGAGTTGGTCGAGTTGCTCTGCGCGATGCTCAACGCGCGCCTCTGGCCCGATGTGCCGGAGCAGGGCAGCGTCGGCGCCAGCGGCGACCTTGCGCCGCTGGCGCACCTCGCGCTCGCGTTGGTCGGCGAAGGCATGCTGAACCACCCCGGGGGGCGTGGCGAGGCGAAGGCGGTGCTCGCCCAGTACGGCCTCGCGCCGGTGGCGCTCGGGCCCAAGGAAGGTCTCGCGTTGATCAACGGGACGCAGGCCCATAGCGCGATCGCCGCCTTGGCCGTCCTCGAGGCACGTCGCATCTGGGAGACCGCGCACACCGCGGGCGCCATGACGCTCGAGGCGTTGTTGGGCACGCCGACGGCCTTCGATGCGCGCATCCACGACGTGCGTGGCCAGCGCGGCCAGCAGGAGAGTGCGCGGCGCTTCCTTGGCCTGCTGGAGGGCAGCGAGATCCGCGAGTCGCATCGCTCGGACGACCCGCGCGTGCAGGATGCCTACGGTCTGCGCTGCATGCCGCAGGTGCACGGCCCGGTGCTGCAGGCGATCGAGTTCGCCGAGTCGCTGATTGCGCCGGAGTTGAACGCGGCGACCGATAACCCGCTGGTGTTCGACGACGGGACGATGCTCAGCGGCGGCAACTTCCACGGACAGGCGGCCGCGATGGCGCTCGACGTGCTCGCTATCGCGATGACGAACCTCGCCGTGATGAGCGAACGGCGGACCGATCGCCTCACGCATCCCGACTTGAACGAGGGATTGCCGCCGTTCCTCACCCCGACGGCGGGCGTGAGCTCCGGCTTCATGATGGCGCAGGTCACGGCGGCCGCGCTCACGAGCGAGTGCAAGGTGCTCGCGCATCCGGCGAGCGTGGATACGATTCCCACCGACGGCAGCAAGGAGGACGTCGTGCCGATGGCAATGGGGGCGGCGCTCAAGCTGCGCCGCATCCTGCACAACGTGCGGCACGTGCTTGCTGTGGAACTGATGTGCGCCGCGCAGGGCCTCGAGTACCGCCGTCCACTCAAGTCCGGTCCGGGTGTCGAGCGCGTGTTCGGTGCCGTGCGTGCCCGCGTGCCTGCATTGTCCGACGACCGCGTCCTCGGACCCGACATCGAGTCGCTGGCCGAAGGCCTGCGGCTCGGCGAGTTCGCCTAGTCATCGCAGCTTTCCGCCCCCCGTCCTCTCCATGACCGTGACCACGCCCATCGACGTGCGCGCCCCCCGCGGGGCGCAGATCAGCTGCAAAGGCTGGCAGCAGGAAGCCGCACTCCGGATGCTGATGAACAACCTCGATCCCGAGGTGGCCGAACGGCCCGAGGACCTCGTGGTCTACGGTGGCACCGGCAAGGCCGCACGCGACTGGCCGTCCTTCCACGCCATCGTGAAGGCCCTGCGCGCGCTGGAAGCCGACGAGACCCTGCTCGTGCAGAGCGGCAAGCCCGTGGCCGTGTTCCGCACGCACACGACGGCGCCGCGCGTGCTCATTGCGAACAGCAACTTGGTCGGTCGCTTCGCGACCTGGGATCACTTCCGCGAGTTGGAGCGGAAGGGGCTCATGATGTACGGCCAGATGACGGCGGGCTCGTGGATCTACATCGGCTCGCAGGGCATCGTGCAGGGCACCTACGAGACCTTCGGGGCGGTGGCGCGCAAGCACTTCGGCGGCACGCTGGCCGGTCGCTTCGTGCTCACCGCCGGACTCGGCGGCATGGGCGGCGCGCAGCCGCTGGCGGCGACCATGAATGATGCGGCGATCCTCGGGGTGGACGTGGATCCCACGCGCATCCAGAAGCGGCTCGATACGGGCTACTGCGACAAGATGACCGCCGACCTCGACGAGGCGATGCGCTGGATCCGCGAGGCGCAGGCGGCCAAGCGCGGCTTGAGCGTGGGGCTCGTCGGCAACGCCGCCGACGTCCTGCCGCGCATGGTGGCGCAGGGCATCATCCCCGATGTCGTCACCGACCAGACCAGCGCGCACGACATGCTCAACGGCTACGTGCCGCACGGTATGTCGCTCGCCGAGGCGGCTGCGCTGCGGACGCGCGATCCGCAGGAGTATGTGAAGCGCTCCACCGCCAGCGCCGTGGTACACGTCAAGGCGATGCGCGCCATGCAGGACAAGGGCGCGATCGCCTTCGACTACGGCAACAACATCCGCACCGTCGCCCTCGACGCGGGCGTGCAGGACGCGTTCCGCATCCCGGGATTCGTGCCGGAGTACATCCGACCGCTGTTCTGCGAGGGAAAGGGCCCCTTCCGTTGGGCGGCCCTCAGCGGCGATCCCCAGGACATCGCGCGGACCGACGACCTCGTGCTCGAGATGTTTCCGAACGACGCGCACCTGAAGCGCTGGATCACGATGGCGCGTGAGCGTATCCACTTCCAAGGCTTGCCGGCGCGCATCTGCTGGCTGGGGCAAGGCGATCGCGCGCGCTTCGGCGTGGCGCTGAACGACCTCGTGGCGAAGGGCGAACTGAGCGCGCCAATCGCCATCGGCCGCGACCATCTCGACACCGGCAGCGTGGCCTCGCCGTTCCGCGAGACCGAGGCGATGAAGGACGGCACGGACGCCGTCGCCGACTGGGCGATCCTCAACGCGATGCTCAACGTGGCCAGCGGAGCGAGCTGGGTGAGCTTCCATCACGGCGGCGGCGTGGGCATCGGCAACTCGCTGCACGCGGGGCAGGTGATCGTCGCGGACGGTACGCCGGAGATGCGGGTGCGGCTCGAGCGCGTGCTGACCAACGACCCCGGCATCGGGGTGGCGCGCCATGCGGACGCGGGGTACGACATCGCCATCGACGCCGCCCGACGGAACGCGCTGAAGCTGCCGATGCTCGGCTAATCCACGCGTGCTCAGCACCCGCTTCAAGCCCTGGGACCTCGTCCCGTTTTCGTACAAGTACGCGAAGCTGCGCCTCGCGAAGCGCCCCGTCCTCGTGCATTTCGAGGTCACGATGCGCTGCAACGCGAAGTGCAGCTTCTGCGACTACTGGAAGACGCCCGCCGACCGCAAGGCACACGAGCTGAAGAGCTTCGTGGACGCCGCGAAGCACTTCGACCCCATGCTCGTCACCTGGACCGGTGGCGAGCCGCTGTTGCGCAGCGACCTGGAAGATCTCGTCGCGGCCGTCGACCGTGCCGTGCGCACCAAGTACACCACGCTCATCACGCACGGCGCGATGCTCAGCGTCGAGCGCGCCCGCGCGCTGTGGCAGGCCGGTGTCTCGCAGTTCAACATCTCGCTGGACTACCCGGACGCGCGCCACGATGCGGCGCGCGGCATCCCCGGCCTGACGCAGAAGATCTTCGCCGTTGCCGAGCGCATCCGTGCGGAGGGCATGACCGTGCGCTTCAACACGGTCATCAAGGACGACAACCTCGACGACATCCTGCCGCTCGTACAGGCCGCCGAACGCCTGCGCGTCGGGATGAACCTGTCGGTCTACACCGACTCCAAGAACGGCAATCGCGCGCATCTGCTCGGCCCCGACCACATGGCGCGCGTGGAGGCCCTCGTGCAGCAGTTGCTGGCGTTCAAGCGTCGGCGGCGCGGGACGATCTCCAATTCCGATCACTACATCGCGAATATCCCGCGCTACCTCCGCGGGGAGATGACCGAGCCCTGTCTCAGCGGGCAAGACACGATTCACATCGATCCGTACGGGCATGTGCGGCGATGCCCGGACTTTCCGGCGGATGGGCATTGGAGCACGTACGAGGGCTACGCGCCCATCAAGTGCGATTTGTGCTACTATGCCTGCCGGGGGGAGGCGCAGGCGCCGTTGAGGGCGAATCGGTTCTTGGATCTGGTTGCCTCGCCGTGAGTGGGAGAGGGGAGACGGCGGTACGGGCGGAGGGGGGACGACGTCTCACGTGAGACGCGAGACGGTGGGGAGGGGTCGCACGTCCATCTCCCAAACCTGTGCCGTCTTCCCCCCATCTCCCGCATTCCCCTCTCTCCATCCCCGCCCGTACCGCCCTCTCCCGTCTCCCCCTGTCCGGATGCCCACGCTCCTCCTCAACGCCAGCGAAGTCGTCACCTGCGAGGGCCCGCCGCGCGCCCGCCGCGCGCCGGAGATGACCGACGCGGGTGTGCGCGCCAACGCAGCCGTGGCGATGGGAGACGACGGGCGCATTCTCGCCGTGGGGCCCGACCGCGAGCTGCGCGCCCAGTATCCCGGGAGCGCGGAGATCGACTGCGCGCGCGGCGTGCTCACGCCCGGCTTCGTCGACTCGCACACGCACGCCATCTTCGGGCGCTCGCGCCACGCCGAGCAGGAGCTGCGGGCCGCCGGTGTCGGCTACATGGAGATCGCGAAGCGGGGCGGGGGCATCCACTCCTCGGTGCGTGACCTTCGCGAGCGGAGTGAGGACGAACTCGTCGCCCTCGCCGCCTCGCGCCTCGCGCGGCTCGCGGCCCACGGCAGCACGACCATCGAGGTGAAGTCGGGCTACGGGCTCTCGCTCGAGAGCGAGCTGCGCACGCTGCGCGTCATCCGTCGGCTGGCGGCGGAGCTGCCCGTGCGCCTCGTGCCCACGTTCCTCGGCGCGCACGAGATCCCGCTCGAGTACCGCGAGGCGCCGCGCACCCGCGAGGACTACATCGCGCTGTTGGTCGAGGAGATGCTGCCCGCCGTGGCGCGCGAGTCGCTCGCGCGTTTCTGTGACATCTTCTGCGAACCCGGTGTGTACAGCGCCGCCGAGGCGCGCCGCATCTTGGGTGCCGCGCGCGGCCACGGCATGGCGCTCAAGCTGCACGCCGACGAACTGGAGCATGCGGGGGCCGCGGAACTCGCCGCCGAGATCGGCGCGACATCGGCGGACCACCTGGCCGCCGTCTCGGAGCTCGGCATCAAGGCCCTCGCCGCCTCCGGCACGGTTGCCACGCTGCTGCCCGGCACGATGCTGTTCTTGGGCCGCAGCAAGCAGGCCCCGGCGCGCGCCATGCTCGATGCCGGCTGCGCGATTGCGCTGGCCTCGGACTTCAATCCCGGCACGAGCCCGACCGTCAACTTCCCGCTCATTCTCACGCTGGGCGTGAGCCAGCTCCGCCTGAGCGTTGCCGAGGCGTTTGTCGCGGCGACGGTGAACGGCGCGGCCGCGCTGGGGCTAGCGCACGAAATCGGCCAGCTCGCCCCGGGCTTCAGCGCCGATGTCGCGCTCTTTGATGTCGAGGACCATCGGGAGATTCCGTACTGGTACGGGGACCATCGTTGCGTGGCGACGTGGGTGAGGGGGCGGAAAGTCTTGCCTGCTGGGCAGTGGAAGACGTGAGACGGCGGTAGGGGCGGGGATGGAGAGATGGGAATGGGGGAGACGGGGGGGAGACGGACGAAGTTGGGAGACGGACGTCCGACCCCTCCCCACCATCTCGCCCCTCGCGTGAGACGTCGTCCCCCCTCCGCCCGTACATCCCTCTCCCCTCTCCCAGCTATCGAACGCAAACGCTTGTCCCCACACAGGTTGGCCGCGTAGCTTTCCCTATCTATGGCCGACATCCTCAAGCTCAAGAAGAAGGCGTCGGACCTCGAGGCCAAGAAGCAGCTCGATAAGGCCTTGGAGGTCTACGTCGAGATTGTGGATGCCTATGAGGCCGGCGATGAGGACCAGCCGGACATCCCGCTGTACAACCGCGTCGGGGACATGCTGCAGAAGGCCGGCCGGGTGCCGGAGGCCGTCTCGATCTGGGAGAAGGCGGTCGATCGGTACACCGAGGGTGGGTTCTACAACCCGGCCATCGCGCTCTGCAACAAGATCCTGCGCCAGTCGCCCGGGCGTACGGTCATCTACTACAAGCTCGGGAAGATCCACGCCGAGAAGGGCTTCAAGGCCGACGCGCGACAGAACTTCCTCGAGTACGCGAGCCGCCAACAGAAGTCCGGCAACCTCGATGAGGCCTTCCGCGCGCTGAAGGAGTTTGCGGACCTGGTCCCGGGACAGCACGACGTCCGCATCACGCTGGCGGACCAGTTGGTGAAGGCCGAGCGCAAGGACGAGGCCGTCGAGCAGTTGCAGTTGGGGTACTCGCAGGCGAAGGCGGACGGCGACGATGAGTCGGCCGATCGCATCGCGTCGAAGATGAAGGAGATCGACCCGAGCATCGAACCGGAGGCCAAGGACACGAGCTCGTCCGGTGGTGGCGGTGGCTTGGTATTCCTCGACGTCGGCGACGAGTCGCCGCCGCGCCGTCCGTCGGGGCGCGTGAGCACCGCCGATGTCAAGCGTGCGTCCAAGGCAGTCGCTGGTCTCGAGCTGCTGGAGCCCGTGGTCGCGCCAAAGGCGCCCGCCGCGCCAGCGGCGAGCGCGCCCGACGTGCCCGCACCGCCCGCGGCTGACGATTCGGCGTTGATCATCGAGACCACGGGCCTCGAGATCGAGACGACGGACCTGGGCGCGGCCACGCCGCCTCCGCCGCGTGGATCGGTCATCGGGCTCGAGGTGACGAACCTCGGCGAAGAAGCGCCAGTCGAGGAGGAGCCGGTCGCCATGTCTCCGGCGGCCGATCTGCCCTTGATGGACCTCGACGACGAAACCGAGCCGCCGCCGGTTCCGACGTTGGCGGCGCAGCCATCGCCGGCCGACGACCTGCCGCTGCTCGACGTCGAGCCGACCGTCGCGGAGCCGCTCCGCGAGATGCCGGCCGTCGCAGAGCCGCTCATCGAGATGCCGGCCGACGCGGTACCCTTCGAGGCGCCCTCGCTGGACGGACTCGACCTCCTCGAGGTCGACGCCCCGAGTCCCGCCGCCGACCTGCCGCTGATGGACGTCGGCGAAGTCGAAGAAGTCATGATCCCGGCGATGCAGGTCGTCTCGCTGGACACGTTGCGCGAGGCCGTGACCGCTGCGCCCGAGGACTGGGGCGCGCATCGCTCCCTTGCCGAGGCGTTGCTCGAGCATGGCCAGCGCGACGAGGCGATGGCTGCGTTCGAGAAGGCGATGGCGGGCTTCGAGGCGTCGGGCGACTTGGACAGCGCCGGCAGCGTCGCGGACGAAATCGTGCGGATTGACCCGCGCGCGATCCGTTCGCACCAGAAGCGCGTCGAGTACGCCTTCCGCGCGAACAATCGCAGCAAGCTCGCCACCGCGTATCTCGAGCTGGCCGACGCGCTCCTGGCGGACGGGCAGGCGTCGAAGGCGCGCACCGTGTACCAGCGCGTGCTCGACATCACGCCGGACGACCTGCGCGCGCAGGCGGCCATCGAGAGCATCCCGGCCGAGGAAGCCCCACCGCCACCGCCACCGCGTCGCAGCACGGTCGCGCAGCCCAAGCCTGCCGCACCGGCGCCGGCGAAGCCCGCCGCCGCGGCCTCTGCGTCGGACGACGATGAGTATGTCTCGCTCGGCGACTGGCTCCGCGAGGACGACGAGCCCAAGTCGACGCGCATGGTCGTCGAGGAGCAGGAACCGACCGGCGACGAGGCCGCGGACTTCTCCGACATGCTGCGCAAGTTCAAGCAGGGCGTCGCGGAGAACGTGGACGACGAAGACCACGAGGCGCACTACGACCTCGGCGTCGCCTACAAGGAGATGGGGCTCGTGGACGAAGCCATCGCCGAGTTCCAGAAGGCCCTGCGCGGGACCAAGGAGCGGGTGCGGACCTTCGAGGCCCTCGGCAACTGCTTTGTCGAGAAGGGCCAATTGCCCGTGGCCGCGACAATCCTGCAGCGCGCCCTGGCTGAACCCGCCGTGCGCGACGAATCGTTGGTCGGCGTGCTGTACCTGCTCGGTGCGATTGCCGAGGAGCAGCAACAGTTCGCCGATGCCAAGCGTTATTACGAACGTGTGTTCGCCGTGGACATCCAGTTTCGCGACATCGGCGACCGACTGAATACCGTGGAGCAGCAACTCTCGTGACACTCGAGGCTCGCCTCCAGATGCCCGTCGCCGAAGCGCTGCGGGAGATCCAGGCCCCGATCCGGGACCGCCTCGAGCGCGTCCCGGATGAGATGTGGCGCATCATCCAGGCGGACGTGGCGATCATCGAGGCCGCGAACGCCCACCTGAAGGGCATGCGCGGCAAGCTGTTCCGCCCGACGCTGTTGCTGCTGGCCTCGAGCATCGAGGGGCAGCCGGAAGCGCGCGCCGTGCCGCTCGCGGCCGTCGCCGAGCTGGTGCACCTCACGAGCGTGGTGCACGACGATTCGGTGGACCACTCGGTGCTGCGGCGTGGCCAGCCGACGATCAACGCCGTCTTCTCGCACCAGGTCGCCGTGCTCATGGGCGACTTCCTCTTCGCCAAGGCCGTCGGCGAACTGGTGCGCTTGGGCGACATGGAGCCGCTGCGCGTGTTCACGCAGGCCTCCAGCGAGATGACGGTCGGTGAGCTGCGCCAGCTGGCCAGCTTCGATGCGCTCGCCTTCAGCGAAGACGATTATCACAAGTTGATCCGTGCCAAGACGGCCTCGCTCGTTGGCGCCGCCTGCGAGATGGGGGCGTTGGCCGGTGCGCCGCGCTTCCGCGCGCAGATGCGCACGTTCGGGGAGAGCATCGGCATGGCCTTCCAGGTCGCCGACGACCTCCTCGACTACACCGAGCTGGAATCCGTCACCGGCAAGCCGAGCGGCAATGACCTCAAGGAGCACAAGGTCACGCTGCCGCTCATCCACGCGCTGGGGAAGATGTCCAAGACCCAGCGTCAGGTCGTCGACCGGCTGTTCGCCGACGCCACGCCCGGTGACGCCGCGATCGCGGAAGTCGTCGGCATCGTGGCGGAGTGCGGGGGCCTCGATTACGCGCGGGCGGAAGGTGAGCGCTTTGCCGCCGCCGCCGAGGGCGCACTCAAGGACCTGCCGGAGAGCGACGTAAAGCAGTCGTTGGCCGATGCCCTGGCCTACGTGATGGACCGGAGGGCGTGATGCGGCCGACGGCGCTCAAGGGTTCCGCGAAGCACCGGCCGGGGTATCACGCCATCGTGTTGGGCGTAGGATTCGTGGTGGGCGGGTTCCTCACGCAGTTCGCCCGGATGTTCCTGCCGGCGGGAGCGGTGAAGGAGTTCCTGACCACCGGCGTCACGCCGTCCATCGGCGCGTTGCCGATCGACCTCATCATCATCAAGTTCGCTGTGGGACCCATCGCGCTCGACGTGTCGTTGCTGAGCCTCGTCGGGGTCCTCGCCGCCTATCTCATCGCGCGTTCGCTGTTCTAGGAGGCAGTTATGTTCGGACTCGGCCCAACCGAGCTCATGATCGGTCTCGTCATCGTGCTGCTGCTCTTCGGCGCGAAGCGGATCCCTGAGATCGCCGGTTCCTTCGGCAAAGGCATCAAGGAATTCAAGAAGAACATGAATGAAGTGCAGGCGGAGATCGCCAAGCCCGCGGAGCGGGAGTCGCTGCCGCCGGCGCAGGAGCGGACGGCCCAGCGCGAGGAGAGCGAGGCGAAGGAGCCGAAGCGGCTGCTGTGATGCGTTGCGGCAACGGCCCACAACTGCAGTTGTGGGTTGTGAGTTGGGAGTCGAAAGAATGCGGGGGGTGAGCTCAGTGCTCACCCCCCGCTCTCTTTCAACCTATAACTCCCAACTCGTAACTGCAGTTGTCAGTTACTCGATCACTTGCCGCCGGAGGGTCGCGTTCACTTCCCGCCGCAAATCCTTCACCGTCGCATTCCGCCGCAGCTCCTCGAGATAGCTGCGGATCCTCGCCTCTCGCGCCGCCGGCACTTCCCGCGCGCGGAGGATCTCCTTGATGAGCTCGAAGTCCGCGCGGTCCGCCTGGCTGCGCATGTTCGCGCGGAGCACGAACACCGCGTCGAAGGTCCGGGCGAGCACCGGCGTGTTCATCGGGGCGCCGAAGGCCGCGCCGATGGCTTCGTTGTTGAAGCCGAGGCCGGGGACGAACGTGCGGCGGTTGAAGGCGGCCGGCGTCTGCAGCTCCAGGCCGGCCTTCTGGGCCGCGGCCTCGAGCGTCGTCGCGCGGGCATCGGCCAGGAAGGCCTCCGCCTGCGGCAGGATGGCCTCGACGGCCTTCCGCTCCTTCAGGGCCTGCACGATGTCTTCCTGCACGCGCTCGAAGGGCTGCATGCCGCCCTCGGTGAGCGAGTCGAGGCGGACGAGGTAGTAGCCATCCTCGTCGTCGATCAGGTCGCTGATCTCGCCGACGCGCACGCCGGAGAAGGCGAAGCCGCTGATACCGCGCACGCCGCGGCCCTGATAGGCCGCCGTTTGGCCTTCGACCACCGGCACCTGCGTCATGAGCAGCGAGAGCTCCGTGGCGGCCGCGTCGAACTTGGTCGGGTCATCGCTGGCCGCGGCGAGCGAGGCAAGCCGGTCCGCCTGGCGGTCCGTCGCGGTCGCGGCCGAGTCACCCTGCTGAACGCGCAGGAGGATGTGGCGCACGGCAATCGTGTCGCCCTTGCGCTCCGTCACCTGGATCAGGTGCCAGCCGAAGTCCGTGCGCACCGGATCCGAGATCTGGTTCGGGCGCAGCGCGAACGCCGCATTCTCGAACGCCGCCACGAAGCGGCCGCGCGGACCGCGTCCGAGGTCACCACCCTGGCTGCCCGAGACCGTGTCGGCCGACTCGCGGCGTGCCACGTCCTCGAAGCTGCTCGTGCCGCTCTGGATCTCCTGCTTCAGCTCGCGGAGCTTGGCCACCGTCGCGGCCGTGTCCGCCGCGCTCGGCGTGCGGCTCAGACTCACCACCGACACCACGGCACGGCCGGGACGCTCCCAGCGGTCGCGGTACTGCTGATAGTAGCGGCGCGCGTCGGCCGTGCTCACGGCGGCGGCCTCGACCTGCGCCGGCGTCGGGCGGAACGCCACGAAGCTCACTTCCACCGAATCGCGCTCGTCCTTGTACGCCTCGAACAGCGCGTCGTCGCTCACCCACGTCTCGGCGGCGACCTGCGTGAACAGCTTGGTGCGGGGCAGCTCCGAGCGGTAATAGTCCTCGAGCTGCCGCAGCAGGCCCTGCTGGCGCGCCACCGGCGAGCTGAGGAAGCGCTGGTACTTGTCGGGATCGAAGCGGCCGTCCGTCTGCAGCTCCGGCGCCTGCATGAACTGCGGCGGCGGCGAGAGGCGGGCGGCCTGGATGACTTCCTCGTCCGTGACGCGGATGCCGCGGCGGTCGTACTCCTGCTGGAGGAGGATTTCCTGGACGAGCTGGTCGAACGCGGCCTGCTCGGCCTGCAGACGCTCGTCGGCCGTCACCGGCCGGCCACTCTGCTGCTCCTGCTGCTGGACCAGCTGGCGCGTCAGGTTCTCCCACGTGAGGTACGGGATTTCCTTGCCGTTCACCTCACCGACGACGGTATTCGGGGTCACCCCCGTCATCCCGATCAAGCCGGACATGTCGGCGAGCAGGAATCCGCCGACGAACGCGACGAACAAGAAGATCCAGACGAACTTGGCAGCGCCCCGCATCTGTTGCAGCACGGCGGAGAATCCTTACGCAAACGGGATGGATGGAAACCGGCGAGGCTCTCGCGCGGCGCAGGACCCGCAGGTCCGGCGCGGCAAGCCAGCGCAGGGGGGAACGACACAACCCCGAAAGCTACCCGCCGAACAGACGTAAAATCAAGCTACGCGCTGACTTCTGATTGACCGCGTCCCTCGCGGGATGGTATGTTCAGCAACGGGCCCAGGCCTGTCAATTTTCCACGCACTTCACCCCCTCGGATGGCCGACAACTCCCGGATCGAGGACCTGCGCAAGCGCTACCACGAGAACCCTCGCCGGTTCTTTGCGCCGCTGGCCAACGAGTATCGCAAGTCGGGAATGCTCGACCGCGCGCTGCAGCTCTGCGAGAAGCACGTCCGCGAGCAGCCGGAGAACATGAACGGCCTCGTGGTCTATGGGCAGACGCTGTTCGAGCTGCAGCAGACCGAGGCCGCCCGCGAGCCATTCGAGCAGGCGCTCAAGCTCGATCCCGAGAACCTCATCGCGCTTCGCCATCTTGGCGACATCGCCCGCCTCCTCGGGGACGTGTCAGCCGCCAAGGGCTGGTATGAGCGCGTCCTCGAGCTCGACCGCCGCAACGACGAAGTGCTCGACCTGATGGCGCAGTTGGGTGGCGATGCAGCGCCCACCGAAGCGCCTGCGCGCCCTTCGACGGTCGCTGCGGGCCTCATCAGTGTCGCGCCGACGGTCAGCGTGAGCGGCGGGCCAGATCTCGGCATGATCGACCTCGGCGAGCCCGCACCGGCACCCGCCGCGCCGAAGCCGCCCGCGGGGAAGGGCGCCACGGTGGTCATCAATGCACAGGCCCTCGCCGACCGCGATCGCAAGGATGCCGAGAGGGCCTCGTCCGTCACGCAGCCCGTGGCGGCGGTTCGGCCACCGGAGCCCGTGGCCGAGGCCGCGCCGCCGCGTCCGAGCAAGCGGGCGTCGCTGCTCGACATCGCGTTCGATTTCTCCGAGACCGTCGAGGCCGAGGAGCCGAAGGCCGTGCCGCAGGCGCCGGTCATGGGCGCCGAGGCCGCCGAGTATGGATTCGTCGACACCGACAATACGCTGATCGTCGAGACCACCGGCGACGTGGCACCGCTGGGCCTTGAGCCGACGATCGCCGAAGCCCCGTCCGCGCCGCTGCCGGCGCTCCCGGCCGCCGACTTCGAGCTTGCCGACTACAGCGGCGAGGTCGCGCCGATGGCAGGCCTCGAGGCTACCGAGTTCACGACGGAGCAAGTCGCGCCGATGGCGGAGCTCGAGGTGGACTCGGTCTCGATGTCGGCGTCTTCGGTCACGCCGCTGGCGGACCTCGATCGCCCCGACGTGACACTCGACGACGTCGCGCCCGTGACGGGCCTCGACACGGCGATGGCCGTGCCGGCCGAAGAAGAACCCGCCGGGCTCTCGAGGCTCGCCGACCTGCCGCTGCTCGAAGACCCCAGCGCAACCATTCCGGTCGAGGAGCAGCCGAGCGCACGTCCGAAGCCGCGCATGACGAAGGCCGATCTCGCCTCGCTGCCGCTGCTCGCCGATTTCGGTCTCGAGGACGAGCCGGCTTCGAAGTCCGAGCCCGTGGCGCCGGCTGCCGTACCGGCCTCGTCGATGCCGACGCCGGTCGTGCCGACACCCGCCGTCGAGGCGCCGTCTCGCGCCTCGAAGGCCACGCCCACGTTCGTGAACGAGACGATGGCCGCGCTGTACGTGCAGCAAGGCCTGCTCGCCGAGGCGATCGGGGTCTACCAGCAACTCGTCGAGGCCTCGCCGTTGGACACGTCGCTGCGCGGCAAGCTCGCGGAGCTCGAGCGCATGCATGCGCAGGCGTCGCAGCCAGCGTCTGCCTCGCGCGACGAGATGCCGGAGTTCGACGCGCCGGACGTCGAGATGGAACCGACGCCCGCGCCGGCGAACGCCGCGATGGCCGACGTGTCGTTCGGCGGTATTGGGCTGCGCGGCCAGGGCAGCGCCACGCCGATCGTGACACCGATCGTCGCGGCGGGTCCGACCGCGCGCGAGTTCTTCAGCGGCTTCGCACGTCGTGCGGCGGTCGTCGCGGCCGCAGCGGCGGCACCGGTGGCCGTGGCTGCGGCGGAGCCGATGCCCGCTGACGATTCGAGCGAGCCGCCGACCGTCGCGTCGGCGGCTGTCTCGGGCTGGCCGCTGGATGCGCTCTTCGGGGCGGCCAGTGAGGTGCGCGACCTGCACGCCGCCGAGATCATCGCGGGCCTCGGGACGTTCACGGGCCCTGATGGCGGCACGGGCATCGGTGAGCTGCTCTCGACCACGGCGGCGCCCAAGCGCGCGGTTCCGCGTGCGTCCGAGACGCTCAAGTTCGACCAGTTCTTCCAGAAGCCGGGCACGGCCGCCGCGGCGGCACCCGAGGCCGGCGCCGCCGCGCCTGGTGACGACGACCTCGATCAGTTCCAAGACTGGCTCAAGGGTCTCAAGAAATGAGAGTTGCCGTCTTCAATGGGCCGAACCTGAATCTCCTCGGCATCCGCGAACCGGAGATCTACGGCACCACCACCTTGGCCGAGATCGAAGCGCGGCTCGAGGAAGTGGGCGCCGAGCTGGGCGTCACGCTGCTCTTCTCGCAGTTCAATGACGAAGGGCGCATGCTCGATGCCATCCACAACTGCCGCGGCGTGGTCGATGCCTGTTTGGTGAATGCGGGCGCGTGGACGCACACCTCGCTGGCGCTGCGCGATGCCTTCGCCGGCGTGCAGCTCCCGTATGTGGAAGTGCACCTGAGCAACATCTACGCGCGCGAGCCGGAGCGCCGCCACAGCTGGCTCGCGCCAGGCGCCATCGCCATCGTGGCCGGCTTCGGTGCCGATGGCTACGAGCTCGCGCTCCGCGGCCTCGTGAAGGCGATCCACGTGCGCCGCAGTTCGGGCGCGCGGGTCGAGGAGCTCGGGGACGCCATCGAAGGCTGACGGTCGGCCTCGCGTCCCCGGTCCGCCCGTGCAGGATTCCCTCTTCGCCTCGCCGCAGAGCGCGCCCCTCGCGGCGCGCCTGCGCCCGCGCTCGCTCGACGAAGTCGCGGGGCAGACGCACCTGCTCGGCCCGCAGATGCCGCTGCGCGTGGCCATCGAGCGCGGCGAGACGGGGTCGATTCTCCTCTGGGGACCACCGGGCACGGGCAAGACGACCATCGCCCGCCTCGTCGCGCGCCACGTCAAGGCGGAGTTCGTGCCGTTCAGCGCCGTCACCGACGGCGTGCCGCGCCTGCGCGAGATCGTCGCCGAGGCGGAGAAGCGCCGCGTGCTCGGCATGCGCACCGTGCTGTTCGTGGACGAGATCCATCGCTTCAATCGGGGGCAGCAGGATGCGCTGTTGCCGCACGTGGAAAGCGGCTTGCTCACGTTGATCGGCGCGACGACGGAGAATCCGAGCTTCGAACTGAACGGCGCGTTGCTCTCCCGCCTGCGCGTCTTCGTGCTGCAGCCGCTCGACACCGACGCCTTGGGCGCGCTCGTCGACCGCGCGCTCGTCGACCGCGAGCGCGGCCTTGGCGCGCAGCAGCTCACGTTGATGCCGGACGCGCGCAAGTTGCTGGTGACAGAATCCGACGGCGATGCGCGGCGCGCCCTCACGGTGCTCGAGGCCTGCACCGTCCTCGCCGCCGCGGCCAACACGCAGGAGCTGACGGTCGCGCTCGTGGCGCAGGCACTGCAGACGCGGATGCCGAGCTACGACAAGTCGGGTGAGCAGCATTTCAATCTGATCAGCGCGTATCACAAGGCGATGCGCGGCAGCGATCCGCAGGGCGCACTGTATTGGCTGGCCCGCATGATCGAGGGCGGGGAAGACCCACTCTACATCGCCCGCCGCACCGTGCGCTTCGCCGCGGAAGACATCGGCCTCGCGGACCCGCGCGCCCTGCAGCTCGCCATCGCCGCGCGCGACGCGTATCACTTCCTCGGGTCTCCCGAGGGCGAACTCGCCCTCGCCGAGGCGGCCGTGTACTGCGCGACTGCGCCCAAGAGCAATCGCATCTACGTCGCCTGGAAAGCCGCCCTCGCCGCCGCGCAGGAAACCCCCGCCGCCGGCGTCCCGCTACACATCCGCAACGCACCCACGGCGCTGATGAAGGACCTCGGCTACGGGGAGGGGTATCAGTACGCGCACGATGCGCCGGAGGCGTATGTGCCGCAGGAGTACCTTCCGGATTCGCTCGCGGGTCGGGCGTTCTACGTGCCGTCCGACTTCGGGTTCGAGAAGGATATTGCTCGGCGAATGACGTGGTGGCGTGAACTCGCTGAACGACGGGAGACGGAGGTACGGGCGGGGGCAGGGAGACGGGAATCAGAGAGAAGGGGGGAAGACGTCTAACGTCTCCCCAGCCTCTCCCCTCTTCCCCCCATCTCCCCCATTCCCCTCTCTCCATCTCCGCCCCTACATCCCTCTCCCCTCTCCCATTCGAATCGCATGCGAAAACTCTTCGCCCTCGCCACCCTCCTCGCCCTCACCGCCTGCGCGTCCCTCGCCAAAGCCGCCTTCCAATCGCCCATCGTCACAGTCAAGGACGTCAAGGTGAGAAGCCTCGGCCTCCAAGGCGCCACGCTCGACGTCCACCTCGACGTGCAGAACCCCAACGAGTACCGCATCGACGCGGAGAAGGTCAGCTACACCTTCTTCGTCGACAGCACGCGCATCGTCAGCGGCGAGGTCACGCAGCGCCTGACGATGGAGGAAAAGGGCGTCATCTCCCTCACGCTCCCGGTGTCCTTCGACTACACGGCCGTGCAGACCGCGATGCGCTACTACCTCGCGAGGGGCGCGCTCGACTATCGTGTGGAAGGGATGTTTACGCTCGTCACACCAGTCGGACGCCTCACGCGCCCCTATTCGGGCCGCGGGCGCGTCGAAGGAATGCCGTGAGCCGTTCGCTCATCGATCTCGCCCCACCGCAGGAACGCGCCATTCTCGTCGGCGCGCCGGTCAAGCGCAGCAATGCGCGGCACCACGTGCAGGAGCACCTCGACGAACTCGCGCGCCTCGCCGACACGGCGGGGGCCGTGGTCGTCGGCACGCTCACGCAGCAGCTCGACCGGCCCGATCCCTCGACGTACATCGGGCGCGGCAAGGTCGAGGAGCTCAAGCAGCTCATCACGGAGAAGGAAGCGACGCTCATCATCTTCGACGATGAGCTGTCGCCGGCGCAGGGCAAGAACCTCGAAGGCGAGCTCGGCAAGCGCACCATCGACCGCGCGGAGCTGATTCTCGACATCTTCGCCGTGCGCGCGCGCTCGGCGGAAGCCCGCATGCAGGTCGAGTTGGCGCAGCTGGAGTACTCGCTGCCGCGCCTCGTGCGCATGTGGACCCACCTCGAGAAGTTCCGCGGCGGCATCGGCGTGCGCGGCCCGGGCGAAACGCAGCTCGAGACGGACCGCCGGCTGGTCGGCCACCGCATCCGCCTGTTGAAGGAGCGGCTCGCCGACGTCGCGAAGTCGCGCGAGGTGCAGCGCGGGGGACGCACCGGCGCCTTCAAGGCGGCGCTCGTCGGCTATACCAACGCCGGCAAGAGCTCGATCCTGCGCGCGATCTCGCGGTCCAGCGAGGTCTTCGTCGAGGACCGCCTCTTCGCCACGCTCGATCCGCTCACGCGCGAAGTCGACCTCGGCGAGCACCAGTCCGTGCTGCTCACGGATACGGTCGGCTTCATCCGCAAACTGCCGCACCACCTCGTCGCCAGCTTCCGCGCCACGCTCGAGGAAGTGCGCGAGGCCGACCTCCTGTTCCACGTCATCGACGCGTCCCACCCCTCGTGGGAGGAGCAGCGCCTGGTCGTGGACGAGGTGCTCGCCGACCTCGGCGTGGCCGAGACGCCGACGCGCTACGTGTTCAACAAGATGGACGCCTTGCCGCTCGAGCAGCGCGAGGCCCTGCGCGCGCGCATCGAGAACCTCGCGCCCGGAAGCATTTTCGTCTCGGCGCGGGAGGAGGAACGCGGCGCCGCGGGCCTCGAGCCCATGCGCACGGTTCTGCGGGACGCCCTGCGTGCCCGGCGGCCGGAAGTCGCACTCATGATCCCGATGACGCACGGCAAGCTGCTCGCCGAGGTGCATCGCATGGGGGAGGTGCTCTCCAGCGAGGCGGACGAGGAGGAGGGCGTCATGCGCATCACGGGCCGCTTCGAGCCGGCGGCGCTGGCGCGCTTGGAGCGCGACGGGGCTGTGCGGAGGTAGATTTCAATCATGCCCACCCGTACTCTGACCCGCCGCGACGTGCAGTCGCGAATCGCCGATGTCGAGGCCGCCATTCGCGGGTTCGGGGTCCAGCGTCTAGCGCTGTTCGGTTCGGTTCGGAGGGACGCGGCAACGCCCGACAGTGACGTGGACCTGCTCGTCGAGTTCGCGCCGGGAGAGAAGTCCCTTGATCACTTGATGGCGCTCGCGGAGCTGTTGGAGCGTGTGCTCGGCCATCCGGTGGAGCTCGTGACGCTGGAGTCATTATCCCCCTACCTCCGACCGCACGTACTTGCGGACGCCGTGGATGTCGTACGAGCCGCGTGAGTTCCTGCGGCACATCCTGGCCGAGGTTGAGTATCTCTCGAGTCTTCAGCCACGCCTGACGCGCGCGACGCTCGACGAGGACCCGACACTCCAGCGCGCGGTGGTTCGCAGCTTGGCGGTGATCGGCGAGGCGACGAAGAAGGTGCCGATGAGTCTCCGTGAGGAGCATCCGTCAGTGGAGTGGCGCGCCATGGCTGGGATGCGCGACCGTCTCATCCACGACTACTTCGGTGTGGATCTCGATATCGTGTGGGACGTCCTGCAGCACAAGAATCCGGTGCTCCTCGTGGAACTCCGCCGAATCTTGGCGTCGGACGACTGATGTCCGTCCCCTACGCCGAGCGTCTCGCGCGGTTGCGCGCATCGCTGGCCCAGAGTCAGCTCGATGCGCTGCTCGTCAGCGCCCTGCCGAACGTGCGCTACCTCACCGGCTTCACGGGTTCGAACGGGCTGGTGCTGGTCACGGCCGATGACGCGCTGCTGCTCACGGATTTCCGCTACGCGACGCAGGTGAAGCACGAGGTGGCCGCCGAGGTGCGGGTCGCCATCGAGCAGATGTCGCTGTGGACGCGGCTGTGGAAGGAGCTGAAGCTGCTGCCGCGGATCGAGGTGCTCGCCTTCGAGAGCGCGCACGTGACGCATCAGGATGCGGCGCGCTTCGTGGCAGAGGGCGGGGAAGGCGCGGGCTGGAAGTGGCGGCCCGCGCTCAACCTCGTGGAGGTGCTGCGCGAGTCGAAGGACGCCAGCGAGCTCGCGCACATCCGCGCCGCGGTGCAGATCGCCGAACACGCGCTCGCGCGCACCTTGCCGCAGCTGCGCGCCGGCATGACCGAGCTCGCGGTCGCCGGCCTACTCGAGTACGAGATGCGGCTCGCCGGCAGCGAGCGGACGGCCTTCGAGACGATCGTCGCGGCGGGCCCGCGCTCCGCGCTCCCGCATGCCCGCGCGTCGGCCCAGGTCATCGAGAAGGGCGACCTCCTGCTCTTCGACTTCGGCGCGACCAGCGGCGGCTACGTGAGCGACATCACGCGCACGTTCATCGTGGGGCGCGCGCCGGACGCGCGGCAGCAGGAGATCCACGATGTGGTTCGGGAGGCAAACGGGAGCGCTTCGGCCGCTGTTCGGGCGGGAATGCGCGGAAGGGATGCCGACGCCCTCGCGAGAGACTACATTGAGCGCCGCGGCTTCGGCGCCGCCTTTGGTCACTCGACGGGGCACGGGATCGGTCTGGAGATCCACGAAGCTCCCCGGTTGGCGAAGACGGCCGAGGCCCCGTTGGCCCCTGGCGCGGTCGTCACGATCGAACCGGGGATCTATCTCGAAGGCTGGGGTGGCGTCCGCATCGAGGACGACGTGGTGCTCACGACCGACGGTCCGGAGCGACTCACGACGTTCGAGCGCACGCTGTTGCAAGTCGGATAGCGCCCAAGAGTTGAGAATCAGCTGTAAGCGGCGGCGCGCACGAAGGTGCCGTTGTCGTCCCTTACATCTCACATCTTCCATCTCACATCTGCCGTTCAATGATTGACCTCCGCTACGTCAAGAAGCTTCTCGAGATGCTCGATGAATCCACGGTGGATTCGATGGAGATCTCGTCGGATAAGGGCATGCGCATCCGCCTGCAGAAGACGCCGGTCGCGCGCGGCACGGTGCAGTACGCCGCGCCGGCGGCGGCCCCGGCGCCCGCGCCCGCGCCTGCCGCTCCTGTGGCGGCGGCCGCACCGGCGGCGGCTCCGGCTGCTGCGGCGGCCCCGGCCAGCAAGGGTCAGGACGTGAAGTCGCCGATGGTCGGCACGTTCTACGGTGCGCCGGAACCCGGCGCCAAGCCGTATGTCTCGGTCGGCCAGACGGTGAAGAAGGGCCAGGTGCTCTGCATCATCGAAGCGATGAAGATCATGAACGAGATCGAGTCCGAAGTCGCGGGCAAGGTCGTCGAGATCCTCGCGACGGATGCGCAGCCGGTCGAATACGGCCAGGTCCTCTTCCGCGTCGATCCCAATGGCTAATCCGCAGCCGCCTAGCCCGGCTGCGGCGCCGGCTGCAGCCCCAGCCGCCGCGCCTTACAACTTCAAGCTCGTCCTGCAGACCATGGTCCAGCAGGGCGGCTCGGACTTGCACCTCAAGATCGGCCGGCCGCCGACGATGCGCCTCAACGGCGAGCTGGTGCCGATGGAGCTGCCGCCGCTGAAGCCGGAAGACCTCCGCTCCGTCGGTGAGCAGATCATCCCGCCGAAGCAGCGCAAGGAATTCGACGAGACCAAGGACGCCGACTTCGCCATCGGCGTGCCGGGCATCGGGCGTTTCCGCGTGAACGTGTACCAGCAGCGCGGCTCGCTCGCCTACGCCTTCCGCGCCATCGCGTTCCAGGCGATGACGATGGAAGAGCTGAACCTGCCGCCGGTGCTCAAGGACATCGCGATGAAGAATCGCGGCCTCGTGCTCGTCACCGGCATCACGGGATCCGGCAAGTCCACGGCGTTGGCGTCGATGATCCACTACGTCAACGAGCACAAGCACGCGAACATCATCACGATCGAAGACCCGATCGAGTTCCTGCACCGCGACATCAACTGCCACATCAACCAGCGCGAAGTCGGCACGGACACTGTGTCGTTCTCGCAGGCGCTGCGTCGCGTGCTGCGCCAGGACCCCGACATCATCATGATCGGCGAAATCCGCGACCTCGAGACGCTGGAGATCGCGCTCAAGGCCGCAGACACGGGCCACATGGTCTTCTCCACGCTGCACACGATGGATGCCGCACAGACCATCAACCGCGTGCTCTCGTTCTATCCGCCGAATGAACAGGCGGACATCCGCTTCCAGCTGTCCAGCGCCCTCCAAGCCGTGGTTTCGCTGCGCCTCGTGCCGCGCATCGACCGTCCCGGGCGCATTCCGGCCTGCGAGATCCTCGTGAACTCGGCGGCCGTGCAGGACAACATCCGCGACGCTTCCAAGTCGCTCAACATTCCCGACCTCATCCGCGAAGGTACGGTCCAGTACGGGATGCAGTCGTTCGACCAATCCTTGATGAACTGGTACCAGAAGGGCGTCATCTCGTACGAAGCCGCCGTGGCGGCATCGACGAGTCCGGCCGAGTTCGCGCTGCGCACGCAGGGCATCGCCGGAACCTCTGACGCTGGCTTCAGCGGCCTCAGCCAAGACGCGCGGTAACCCGACATATGTTCAAGCGAGTCCTCATCGCCAACCGCGGCGAGATTGCGCTGCGCATCATCCGCGCCTGCCGCGAACTCGGCATCGAGACGGTGGCCGTGTATTCGGAAGCCGACCGCGAATCGCTGCACGTGCGCTTCGCCGACGACGACGTCTGCATCGGTCCTGCCAACTCCCGCGAATCGTACCTCCGCATCCCACGCTTGATCGCCGCCGCCGAGATCACCGGCGCCGACGCGATCCACCCGGGCTACGGCTTCTTGGCGGAGAACGCCGAGTTCGCCGAGACCTGCGCGGCGAGCAACATCACCTTCATCGGCCCCACGCCCACGCAGATCCGCACCATGGGCGACAAGGCGGCCGCACGTGCCGCGATGATCGCCAACAACGTGCCCGTCGTGCCCGGCTCGCCGGGCCCGGTGGAAGACGTCGACGAAGCACTGGCGATCGCCGAGAAGATGGGCTTCCCGGTGATCATCAAGGCGGCTGCCGGTGGCGGCGGCAAGGGCATGCGCGTCGCCAAGGATGCCGACGACTTTGCGCGCAGCTTCCAGCTCGCCCGCTCTGAAGCGCTCGGGGCCTTCGGCAACGGCAGCGTGTACGTCGAGAAGTATCTGCAGCGCCCGCGCCACGTCGAGTTCCAGGTCTTCGGCGACAAGCACGGCAACGTCATCCACCTCGGCGAGCGCGACTGCTCCGTGCAGCGTCGGCACCAGAAGCTTGTCGAAGAAGCGCCCTGCCCGGTGATGACGCCGGCGCTGCGCAAGGCGATGGGCGACGCCGCCGTGAAGGGCGCCAAGGCCATCGATTACGTCGGCGCCGGCACCGTGGAGATGTTGCTCGACCAGGACGGCTCGTTCTACTTCATGGAGATGAACACGCGCATCCAGGTGGAGCATCCGGTGACGGAAATGCTCACCGGCGTGGACCTCGTGAAGGAACAGATCCGCGTCGCCGCGGGCCTGCCGCTGTCGGTGATGGAGACGCCCGAACTGCGCGGCCACGTCATCGAGTGCCGTGTGAACGCCGAGGATCCGCAGCGCAACTTCCAGCCCAGCCCCGGCAAGGTGGAGACCTTCCACATGCCAGGCGGCAACGGCGTGCGCGTCGATACGCACGTCTATGCCGGGTACACGGTGCCGCCGTTCTATGACTCGATGATCGCCAAGCTCATCGTGCATGGGCGTGATCGTGAGGAGGCGTTGGCCAAGATGCGGCTGGCGCTCGACACGTTTATCGTCGAAGGTGTCACTACTACGATTCCCTTTTTGTCGACCCTGATGAGCCATCCGAAGTTTGTGGAAGGGGATGTGCATACCAAGTTCCTGGAGCAGGAAGGAGCAGACCTTTTCGCACGCTGAGAGACGTGGGAAGGGGGCAGGGGCGGGGGTTCTAGACGAGAGAGGGGATAGGGGAGAGGGTGGGACGATGAGAGAGGGGGGAGAGGACCATTCGACTGGTCTTCTCCCCCCTCTGGCATCTTCCCCCCGTCTCTCCCATTCTCCTCTCTCCATCTCCGCCCCTGTCCCCGTGCGACGTCTCCCACTGTCGGTTCATCACGTTCCGCCCGAGCGCGCGACGGAAGAGGTGGCGGTGGTGATCGACGTCCTGCGCTGGACAACCACCAGCATCATCGCCCTCTCGAACGGTGCCGCTGGCATCGAGGCTTTTGCGACGCCAGAAGCGGCGCGCATCCGCGCACAGGAGATCGGCGCCCTGACGGCGGGTGAGCGGAACGCACATCGCATCCCGGGCTTCGACCTCGGCAACTCGCCGACGGAGTTCACGCGTGAGCGTGTGCAGGGCCGCGTGATCTGCGCGACCACCACGAATGGCACCAACGCGCTGCTCGCGGCGCAGGGGGCAGCGCAGGTCTTTCTCGCCGCCTTCGTGAATCTCTCGGCGACCGCGCAGGCCATTCGCGCGCTCGCGCCGCGCGGCGTCGAGATCATCTGCGCGGGCAGTGAAGGGAAGCCGTCGCCGGAGGACAGCGCTTGCGGCGAGGCGTTGGCGGCCCTGCTGCGTGGAGAACCCTGTGAGGTCTCGCCGCTGTCGGTCTTCAGGCGTGCGCCGCATGCGGCACATCTCATGGCTCAGGGGTACACGAGAGACGTGGAGCTTGCGGCGGCGCTTGATTCGATTCCGCTCGTGGCGGTCTGTCGCGACGGGAGGGTCGAGGCAGACGTGGCAGGGGGAGAGATGTGAGAAGGGCCAGGGGCGGGAGGAGGGAAAGGAGAGAGGTTCGTGAGACGTCTGCCCCCCCTCTCCCCCATTCCCCTCTCCCCATCTCCGCCCCTGCCCCCGTCCCACGTTTCCCAGCATCTTTGACCACGTGAGCCAACCCAACACCTCCGCGCTCTTCGAGCGCCTCCGAAGCGCGACTCTGGGCCGCTACGACATCTACGCCGAGCTCGGCCAGGGTGGCATGGCGACGGTGTTCCTCGCCCTGGACCTCGCGCTGGATCGCAAGGTCGCCATCAAGGTGCTGGATCCGGCGCTGGCGACATCGGCGGAGAACGTCGAACGCTTCCGTCGCGAAGCGCGCGTGGCGGCCTCGCTGAACCATCCGAACATCATCGGGATCTACGCCGTCGGGGACGATCCGGAGCTGGCGTACTTCGTGATGAAGTACGTGGAAGGGCGCGCGCTCGACTCCGTCGTGCGCGAGACGGGACGGCAGTCGGTGGCGTTCGTGCGCAGCGTGGTTGCGGCGGCGGGGCGGGCGCTGCATTACGCGCACACGCGCGGCGTCGTGCATCGCGACGTGAAGCCGGCCAACTTCATGCTCGACACCGACGGCTGGCTCATCGTCACCGACTTCGGCATCGCCAAGCGCGATGATACGCACGGGCTCACGCTCACCGGCTCGATCATCGGCACGCCGTACTACATGTCGCCCGAGCAGTTCAATGGCGGCAGCGTCACGCCCGCCGCGGACCAGTATGCGCTGGGCGTCGTCGCCTTTGAGTTGCTGACGGGGCAGCAGCCCTTCGCCGGCGATACCATCGGCGAAGTGATGAAGGGGCACCTGCTGGATCCCATTCCCTCGGTGCGCACGCTGCGGCCCGATGTGCCGGAGCACATCGACGCGGCCATCACGCGCATGCTGGCGAAGGAGCCCGGCGATCGCTTCCCGACGCTCGAGGCGGCAGTCGAGGCCTTCGGGCAGGTGAGTTCGACGCTCGAGCAGGAAGTGCGCACGCAGATCGTGCATCTCGCGCAGAGCGGCGCCATGCGGCAGCCGCAGCTCTCCGTGCCACTCACACCGGCCGTGCGTGGGAACACGCGTGGGGCCGCGGGGGCGGGGGGCCTCGCGGCGGCGTCGGGCGCAGCGGCATTTGGTGCTGCGGCATCTGGCGCGGCGGCATCCGGCGGGGCCTCTGGTCAGCTCGCGCAGACTCCTCCCGGCGCGGCGACGGCTCCCCATCCGCGCCGCACGATGTTCTTGGTGGCGCTGGCCTTGATCGTAGGCGGCATCGCCGCGACGGCGCTGCTGCGCCCGGATCTCGTGAATCGCTGGCGCAAGCAACTCGCCGGCGCGCGCGGCGACGCGGCGGATACCGCCACGTTTATCCGCAACCAATCGGGGCAGTCGGCGCCGGAGGACACGCTCGCGCTGCCGACCAATGCGGAACGTGGAGTACAGGCCACGCGCGACAGTCTCGAACAATCCGCCGCGCAGGCCGCGCGTGACTCGATCACCCGCGCCGACAGCATGCGCAAGGCGGCGTCGGACCCGCGCCTCGCTACGAAGGCCCAAGGCGCGGCCGCGAGTGGCGCTGCGTCGGCGAATGTCCCGACCGCTCGCGAGGGCGCATCACCGGCGACGGCGAATCAGCGGGGCGCCGGCGCGAACGCGCCGCGCGACACGGCGGTCCGCGCGCCGCGGGAGCCGCAGACGATTCCCGGCTCGATGGTGTACGGCAAGATTTACGTCGGGAGCAACTGCCGCGGCGCCGCCGTGGTCGTCGCGAACGCCCCGCCGCGGCGAATCCCGCCCGGGACGACCGTCGCGCTGGAAGTTCTGGCGGGAGAGACGCGCTTCGTCGTCGGCACGGTCGCCGGCGCGCGCTGGGACACGACCTTCACCGTCGTCGCGGGCAGCAACCACCGCCTCGGGATGCGCCCGCTGCGCTGCCGCTAGGGCGCCCGTAACGAAGCCGAACCCCCAATCGTCTTGAGGTATCCGACCCAGAGAGACGATGCCCCGCAAGCCGGCCCTCGACGAACTGCCCCCCGCGGACTCCCCGCTCGCCCCCAAGGCGCGCCGCACGCGCGTGCGGAAGGACGCCGCGGACGCGACCGCCGACGCCTCGCCGTCGACGCGTAGTGGCGCCGACGTACCCACCGGATCCGATGCCGGCGCGGGCGCGGGCGCAGGCGAGCCGACCAAGGGCTCGCGCCTCAAGTCCGAAGTCGCGGGCATCGTCCTGCTCCTGGGCTCCCTGTTCATTGCCGGCGCGCTGATCTTCGGTCGCACACCCGCGTACTCCGAATCCTGCTCGGTCGCCGGTGGCGCCTTCGGCCCCGTGGGCGGCTGCATCCGCTGGTCCGTGCTCGGCCTCGTCGGCGCGCTGGCCGCGGTCATCGTTCCGCTGATTCCCGCCGTGCACGGCCTGCGCCTGCTCGGGCGGCTCGAAGAGAGCGAAGATCAACGCTTTCTCTTCTTCACGATTGGCCTCGCGGCACTGATCCCCGTGGCGGCTGGCCTCGCGCGTCTCGACGCCGTGCCGCCGGGCACGGCCGATATCCTCACCGGCCTCTGGGGCTCTTTCGCGGCCTACTACCTCACGCAGGTGATTGGCTTCGCCGGAGCCTGGATCGTCGTCGCGATCGGGTTCTCGGCGCTTGCTGCCGTCACCATCGGCTGGAATCCGGTGCGCGCGCTCTTGAACATCGGGCGTTCGAAGAACGGCGTTCACCACGAAGTCACGAAGGACACGAAGGACCAGCTCACGCAGGCTGAAGTGCTTGAGCCGGATGCGGC